>JAFPWF010000028.1 GCA_017395085.1 Oscillospiraceae bacterium
CAGAGCCGGAGCCGGAGCCGGAGCCAGAGCCCGAACCGGAGCCAGAGCCCGAACCGGAGCCAGAGCCCGAACCGGAAAAGAACGAGCCGGGCATCGGCAACCCTACCTTTGACTTCGGCAAGGGACAGCTGAACACCGAGGTCTCAACCTATGTATATCTGAACGACCTGCGGGGCGGAACTGCCACCGCTACGGTATACCGCAAGGAAGGCGAGTCTTTTGTCGCCTGTACCGATCCGAATTCTTCCACCACCTACGACGGCGATGACATCGACAGCTGGAACCCTACGGTCTACTGTGCGCCGGATCCGATGTTCCCCGGCCACGAGGAAACCCTGAAGCTTGTGATCGACTACACCTATCCCGATGGGACAACCGGGCATTATGAAAGCGAGGAAGCAACCGGATATACCGGCTCCTTCATTGATCCCGAGTACGGTCCATACCTCGAAAACGCCGACGGCTACTGGACCATGCAGGTGCGCGCCGCCAATAACCCCGCCCCTGAAAATATCAGCGTCACGCAGGAAATGCTGGGCGACGGCGCCTCCATTGCCGATGTGGAATATGATGTGGGATGGGAAGACTATGACGACATATCTGTCATCTATTACCTGAGTTGCGGTTTGATTCCAGATGACTACAGCAGTTACAAATGGACCGTGCGTTTTATGGATACCGCAACCGGAACTGAGGCCGGCCGCTTTGAAATTGACCAGGGTTAAACTCTGAGAAGTGAGCCGCGGGATCACACCTCCCCGACCTGAACATTCTTCTGACCTAAGGAGGAAACAAACATGAAAAACAGAAAGCACCTGATCGGCCTGATCGTCTCACTGATTCTGCTGGTCTTCCTCTGCAACCCGCAGTGGCTGCCCGTTTCGGACAAGACGGAATGGGCCATGGGCGAACTGCGGAAAGCGCACTTCCTGCTGGAGGGCAGCAGCCAGCTCACGCTAGCGCACATCCTGACCCTCATCATGGCGCTGTGCCTGATCTGGCTGATTTACAGCATTCTGGTATGGGTCCTCCACCTGACCGGCAAGCGGGACAACCGCGCCGCCACGGTGACGGAACTCCTCTGCGGACTGCTGAAGTACCTTGCCATCATCATTGCGGTGATCTGGGGCCTGAGCATTCTGGGCGTGAACACCGCCTCGGTGCTGGCCGGCGTCGGCATCATCAGCCTGATCCTCGGCTTCGGCGCCCAGAGCCTGATTGAAGACATCATCACGGGCTTCTTCATCATCTTCGAGGGCCAGTACAACATCGGCGACATCATCATCCTGGACGACTTCCGCGGGGTGGTCCGGAGCATCGGCGTGCGCACCACCACCATAGAGGACACCGGCCACAACCTGAAGGTGGTGAACAACTCTGACATCCGGAACTTCCAAAACCGCAGCAAATACAGTTCGCTGGCCATTGTAGACGTCAGCGTGGACTACTCCACGGACCTGAAGAAGCTGGAAAGCATCATTTCGCCCGCCATGTCCAAAATGTTCCTGGAAAACCAGCATCTCTACCTGTCCGAGCCACAGTACATGGGGGTTGAATCCCTGGCAGACAGCGGCATCGTCCTCCACTTCATTGTGGAGACGAGGGAGGAAACCATCTTCGCCGCGCGGCGCCGCCTGGCCCGCGACCTGAAGATCCTGTTTGACGAAAAGGGCATCACAATCCCCTTCCCGCAGGTTGTGGTACACAAGGGCGACTAAGCACACAGAAACACATACCTCTTCTGAAACATCCGCCGGACAGGCGGATGTTTTTTTGCGGAACCGGCGTCCGTGACTTGGGGAATAACTTGGGGAAATTTTTTGCGTCAGTCAAAACGGGCGGTGAGGTACTTCTGGTTCCGGCTGTTGGGCCTGTCCGGGACGGTGCGCACCAGCCTGCCCGACTCCAGGAGGGGCCGGACGTACTTGCGGACGGTCTTCCTGTCCCGGTAACAGAGCATGTCGCCGATCTGGCGGAGGGTCTTCGGCCCGTCCACACAGAAGTCCAGAATCAGAAGGCGGATGATGCGCGGGTGGAAGGACTTCGTCACCGGAGGGAGCTCCGGCGGGCGGCCGTCATAATGGCGGGAGGCAAAGTCGGTGCAGACATCCAGATAGGAACGGAGAATCAGGAGGACATCGCTGTAGGAATGTTCCTCCGTCCCGGAAACCAGAGGAAGAGTGTCCGGCTCTCCCCCGCAGTCCGCCGCGTCCTCCGCCAGAAGGGACCGCAGCGGGGAGAGCACGCGGTTTAGCTGCTGCGCCTTGAAGGCGCTGCAGGGGCGCTCGGGCCGGGCGGCGGCCAGGGAGGAGAACTGCTCCGCGAAGGAAGCGAGCTGGCGGTGGAGAAGGCGGAAAGGCTCGGTCTTCAGCTTCGCCTCGTGGCGGGCGATGACCGCCTCGGAGACGAACCAGTAGTTCCGCAGGGCGTTGTAGGCGCTGCCCAGATCATAGAGAAGGCCCGGGTCGCACGTGGCCCGCGCGGCCTCCAGCAGGTGAAACTCGGCCGCGGACCGGAAACAGAGGCGGCCGATGCTGTCCAGCCGGTCGAGGGAATTGCAGTCATCTTCCGTATACAGCTCCGGATCCGGCGGGATGAGCCAGCCGTTACGCCCGACGTCCATAACCGAAACTCCGGCCGGTGACCTCGTGCCCGCGGGCGTCATACTTCAGGTCAAAATGCTTTTTCGCATAGGAAGCGCTGAAGCCGAGATAGGCGCAGAGGAGGAGGGAGACATCGCTGTAGGTGTTCTGCTCCTCCTCCGAAACCAGGGGGAGCGAGACGCCCGCGTCCGCTGCCAGGAGGTCCCGCAGGGGGCGCAGCGCCGCATTGAACTGCCGCGCCTTGAACGCACCGCAGGGGCGCTCGGCATGATGCCGGGCAAATTCCGAAAAGCCGTCGGCGAGGGAGACCAGCCGGCCGTGAAGGGCCTCAAAGACCTCCTGGTCCGACTCCCCGGTCTCCGTCTCCCCGGCCAGTCTTTCTTCCAGAAAGCCGACCCAGCCGGCATCGTACTCATTGAGACTTTCCCGCAGAGCGGAGAGGGCGGCATGCTGCTTCTTCAGCTTCAGCGTTTCCCCGAGCGCGTCCAGACGCTCCCGGACACGCTCTCTCAGATTCATAATATCCTGATCGGTCATAAAAGATGGTCAGCTCCCTGTAAATAAAGTTCTTATGTGTTCCGATACACATGATACACACAAGAAGAACGGAATTCAAGGAGTCTGACCACAATATATAGATTTTTTACAGATTATACACCATTCCGACACAACATATTGTGCGGTTAACCTTCACCAATCTTCACCCGGTGTTCGGGTACGGCTGAAACAGCATGAACAAATGATAACCCAGTTTTAAACTGAGTTTGAAATCGGAAGAATGTCATTTTTCATCGTTGCGTCTGATTCGATAATGATAAAAAATAACACTTGGAAGAAGGTTCCAAAATGCGGCATAACGGAAAACTGATCATGGAACATCCGTCTCAGACATTTGAAGAATACCTGGAGCAGAACGGCAGCATGACCTACAGCAATGTCGGCAGGAGCAAGTATACATAATGCAAGTTAAAAAACGGTTTTTTAAAGTTAAAAATCAGAAACAAACGATCCTCGAAGCACTCTCAGCCCCGCTTCATCCTTTCGCGCAACAGCCGTATATGCGCATTCCGGTTTGTTCACCCTTCTCTGCAAAACTCCGGTATGGTTTCCCGGTCTGTTTCCGGCAGACCGATGTCGAAGGGTTCTCCGTACAGGAATAAATCCGGGTTGAACGATATCCTGTGAGTCCTTTCTGAAGACGGACTGTCCGTTATGTCAGGAACTGTACTTCGATCTGTTTCACGACAGGCCGGCATTCATCGGCACGGGAAGGCGGATACAGGAAGGTCAAGCTGTATGCCGCATTATTCCGTACCTGATACCGGATGTAATAACTGTAGTTTCCTGCGCTTCCGCTGATGACACAGAACTCCTTCTCACATTTTTTATAGTCGGCATCCTTGTACAGTTCCTTCAGTTCGGCAAACTTGGCACTGATGAAGTCTGTCCTTTTCCCGTTGCGGTTCACATAGTATTTGGTAACGCCGGAATAATCATCGCCGATATATTCTGACTCCACGTCCGGATACTCATTCAGGAACGCCTCTGTCACTTTCAGGGTCAAATTCGTCTGATAATCGATGAAATGATATGTTCTTCCGATTGAAGACTCTGAATACGGCTCCGCACTGCCTGCAAACTGTTCCGGGATATACATGTCGCCACCGCTGGCAAAGGTCAGCCAGCCATGATCAAAGGCGGTGATACTGTTCCGAATCTCTTCGAGTTCCCAGCTGTAATCGCTGTAATCATCATCGGAATCTTCTGCTTCAGCCGTCGATTGTGCGGTAACAACGGTTCCGTTGCTTTTCAGCCCGACCAGTTTGCCATCAAAGGGAACGACGTCAACAATGTCGGTCCAGCCGCGGAAGTCGCTCTCCCGGAACCCGGTGGCTATGACGGTCCCGTCCTTTCTGATGCCAATCAGGCATTCACCCCAGATGAGCCGGTCGATATTCTTCCACGTCAAAGCCTCCCGGCACCGGCTCAGCGCCGTACTAGTAAAAACAAGGCTGCCGTCTTTTTTCAATCCGACTGCGCCCGTGTCTCCCGGGCAAACCTGTTTGATGTCTCTCCAGAGGGTCATTTCCGGCTGCAGCGTCTGGGCGTCGATTCCCCAGAAGTAAACAGACCCGTCTTCCCGAATCCCTGTTGTCAGCCATCCGCTGCTGGCCACAGCTTGATAACTTCGCCCGTCATTGATGAGCGTTCCGTCTTTCGCAAACGCCAGCGTCATGGTTCCTGCGGAGCATACAACCGCCTGTACCGTTTTCACTCCCCGCAGAGAAGATAAATAATCTCCATCAAAAAATACATCTCCCGTATATTCTACCCGGCCGTCTTTTCTCACTCCAATCGTATGAACGCCGGTCGAAGACAGATCCACAATATTTTTCCAGGCAGTAACCGCGTCATGTGACTGCTCGCCGAGATCCTCGCCGGTCCAGACTACCGTTCCATTGTTTTTCAGCCCGATCAGGATGCTGCCCCCGCCGGAGATTTTTTTAATATTTTTCCATGAGGAAACATCGACCTTTTCCGGATAGTAATAATCTTCAGACAACTCCGCAACTACGGTTCCATCCGACCTGAGTCCTGCAATAAAACCGTAACCGGCGACAAGCGCCTTAATGTTTTTCCAATTCTCAAAGCCCCCTCTCTCTTTCGCCGGAGCCGCCGCAAAGGCGGTCACGCCCAGAAGAACATTACATACCAAAAGAATACACATGAAGCCAGACAGAAGTTTTCTCATATCCACATCTCCTGTATAAACAGCCAACGAGGCGAGCATGGTGAGATATTCTGGACGATGCTCAAGGCTGAATCATATCGCTTGCTATTATAACACGGGTTCCGGGCAGAGACAACAGTAATTGAAATCAGGAAATCCCTATGCAGCCTATGGATAGAAAAAGCGCAATGGCAATAGAGCCATTGCGCTTTTTCTCTGCACAGGTCTTTATTGTTCTTTATAGCTCAATGAAACAATCCCCATATTATCGGTTAAACTCCCACATGGTTTCCCGGTATGTCTCCGGAAGGCCGATGTCAAAGGATTTTCCGTCCGGAACAAAGGCATACATACCGATCTTTTCCCGCACTGCGTCCAGAGCCTCTGTCAGGCCAAACTCTTTCCCCTCGGACAGCTTCCGCTCCTGAACTATCCGCTTCTCCAGTTCCGAGAACACCTCCGGCGTGAGAACATACTGCCCGAACGTGGCATAGTACTTCTGTTTCCCCTGCCTGTTTTTGACGCCCAGATATTCCCGTGCATAATCATCCGTGGGCTTCTCCACCATGCTGTCGACCTTCATCATGGTTTCCGAAGTGTCTTCCCATACGCCGTGCAGCACTCCATAGTGCGCAACACGATCCAGCGTAACTTCGGTAATCGCCACCAGGGTACGGCCGCATTCTTTGTAGGCATCCATGACCTGCCTGCAGCAGCTGACGCCAGAGTTCGAACGATAAAGGAAATCGCCCAACAGCAACAGTACCGGGTCGTTGTCCGCAAACTGCTTCGCCTGCCAGACCGCATGCCCGAAGCCAAGCCGGTCCTTCTGATGCACATAGGTAACATGCTGCCGCATCCGGCAGATCCGCTCCTCGCAGGCCGCCATATCGGCAGGCAGTTTCCCGCGGTGCTCTTCCGGCAAAGGCGCAAAGAAGCGGTCAAACTCCTCCTGCTCGTCTTCCCCGATAATCAGGCAGATCTCTTCGATCCCCGCCTCCAGCAGTTCATTCATCATAATCATCAGGGCGGGCTTCAGGAGCCCGTCAGTATCCAGCAGCGGCAGGAAGCACTTCCGGACTGTTTTTGTTGCCGGGAAAACGCGTGTTCCGAATCCGGCCAGGGGAATGATTGCCTTCTTCACGGTCTGCCCGGGCTTCAGCGTCAGGGTAAAGGACGGCATTCCCCGCTGCTCCAGCAGATAGTCCTGCAGCGCTTTTGCTTCCTCTTCTCCCTTTGCCAGGAACTGGACGGTTCCGTCACCCTGGGATCCCACGCCTTTTCCGCCGTAAACAAACGGTTCGATTTCCGGATCGTTCAGCACCGAATGCAGGACCGGAGCCGTCAGTTCCGAGCATGCCGGCGCGACTTTGCTGTCAAAGTTCTGCTGGGCTTCCCGCATCAGCTTCCCGAGTTCTTCCGGCCGTCCGGCTTCCAGCAGCCAAATCGCCCTGGAGACGATCTCCTGGTTGTCCCGGCCGAGCGCTTCCTGCACCAGGCGGTCCGCCTCGCTCTGCGCAAAGGGATACGCCTTGTTCAGGTCCGCCAATATTTTGATGGTATCCTTGGACGCCATCAGGTTCGCGATGACCCAGTGGAAGGTCGTCCCGACCCGCAGTTCGCGGGAATCGATTTCCACACCGTCAAAGTCCATCAGGACCGGCTTGACGCCGTAAGCACAGGCCTGGTCCAGCCTGCCGCAACGCGAAGGCGTGCGCTGCTCTCCGCGGAAGGCAGCCTGCATCTCGCCCTTGATATTCATTTTCAGTCCGTACAGCTGGTTAAAAGCCCTGGCTACCAGAACACAGATGGCTGCGGAAGATGACAGGCCGCTCTTTACCGGGAGATCCTGTTTCAGGACGGTGATTTTTACCCCGCCAACGGTGTAGTTGTCGTTGATATAGGACGCGACCCCTGCCACATACGAATAGAACCCGCCGGAACGCGCAACGGTCAGGAGCTTTTCACTGTCCATCTCGCATTCCCAGTATTGATCCGCTGCAAAATCAAGCGCCCCACTCATGATAAACTGGTCCGCTTTTTCCGCAACGGCATAGATTCCCTGCTCCGTTCCGGAAACGAGAGCGGCTCCGGTGGGAATGGCTGAATTGATGCTGCGGTACATGCCCGCCCAGTCTGAATGCTCGCCAAAGAGGCAAAGCCTCCCGGGCACAAAAAGATGAATCAGTCTGTTTGTCTGCATCGTTCTGTCCTTCCTTTGACTATCATTCTTTCTCTCTGTTGTGTCTGCGCATCAGAACTTCATATCCCATCCAGACAACAAGGGTTGCCAAGGATATGATCACGCCGGTTCTCAGCCACGGCGTCTCATATCTCAGTTCCACATCGTGTGTTCCGGGGGAAATCAGCGTGGAAAAATACATGACGTCGGACCGGAAGAGTTTGGCTTTTTCTCCGTCCACGGTCGCGGTCCAGCCGGCGCTGTACGGGATTGCAAACTGCAGGATTCTCTCCTCCGGGACGGAAATCTTACCGGCAACACGGTCCGCACCGACCTCAACCGATTCGAGCGCATATTCTCCCAGAGATTCCGCATATTCCGGGTAGGAAGACATCGGCACTGCGATCACCTCAATGTCATCCACGGTCATCTCCGCAGCCCTGCCGAATTCCAGGATAATCAGGTTCTCTCCGGCGTGCCCATATCCCAGGTTGCAGATTACGTCGTCCCGGAAGACCGGCCAGCGATATTCCGCTTTTGCGACGTACGCCACTTTCTTCACAGAGTAACCGTCTGCTTCCCTGCCGGCGGCAAATTCCACGATGTACCCCTGCTTCGGTACTTCCTTCGGAATCAGATCCACAAGGCGGATTTTCCTGAGCGCCAGATACACTTCGCTGTCTTCCGGCACATTTACCGCCAGTGTAATCGCTCCTCCGCCGGAAGCCAGAAGATGACTCCCATCCCACGTAACGCCCTCGATGTTCTCAATGTCGTAATTCAAAGATTCCGCGCCCTGCACGATGTCCGCCCTGCCTACGGAGGCAGAATCCACGGGGGCCTCCAGCACGGCTGCCTGCAGCAGCGCCTGTTCCTTGCCGATACCGTCCAGCGAGTCATACTCCTCGCGGGTGATATATCCGGAATACGTATATCCGATCGGGAGCGCATACCGGTTTTCATAAACCCGGTAGTTCCCGTCCGGCGAGCTGATCTCCTGATATCCGTATGGGACGAGCCCGGTATCCGCAGCCGGCTTTGTGTAGTACTTCACACCGGCAAGCTCCAGCAGGCCGGTCCTCCCGTTCAGTCCGGCAAGGCGGCAGTTTTGGGCAACGGAGCTCAGTCCCAATTCCCGGTAATAATCGTACACGGGGCCGGGGAACAGACTCCAGTAGAACGAAGTGCCGTTCACGCCGTGATACCCGCCCATATTCTCTTTGTTATGCTCTTCCTGCTCCTCGGCCTCGACCCGGAAGAATCCTTCTCCGGTATCGGAAACGGCAGTCGCGGAAAACCCGGAATAGGCCGCCTCAACCTCTCCCGGGCTCAGAAAATCGCCCACATAATAACCGGCCGCAGGGGAAAAAGTTGCAAAAGCGTGCAGCATGGCACAGCACAAAACCAAGCCAAGCAGGCAGTATTCCAGGCGGAGACCACGTTGAAAATGTATCATCAGCCAGAAGAGGAC
Organism: Oscillospiraceae bacterium; assembly: GCA_017395085.1. GTDB lineage: Bacteria > Bacillota > Clostridia > Oscillospirales > Oscillospiraceae > Limivicinus. The sequence continues at coordinate 8,988 of JAFPWF010000028.1, forward strand.
GGTAACGCCGGCAAAGGCTGCCATCATCCGCAGAACGGCGATCTTTGTCGCAAGGTCCGAATGCAGCATATAGGTGACCAGGCAGAGCGCGAGATACGCTGCCGCGGCAAGGAAAACCGCCGTCTTCTCTTTCCGGGTCATAGTCTGCAGGGCATCGAACATCTCGACGGATGCGACGCTGACATAAAACGGCACCGCATAACACCAGCGGTTGGTGGCATACCCGAATCCGTTCAGCACCCTGCCGGCCATCGGGACGCACAGCATCAGCAGAGACAGGATCAGCAGAGCTTTCAGCTCCGTATGTTCTCCCTTTCGGACATACAGCAGCACGAGCGGGAAAAACAAGGCAAGATTCAGCCCAAGCGCGGTAGAATACCCCGGCTGATAATTCACGGCAAACAGCGCTTCCGGCAGTTTGAAATAGTATTTCCATTCATAATGCAGCATCGACGCCGTGTATCCGGACGCGACACCCACCCGGTAATTGTCCAGATAGGCGTGAATCGTCGGCAGGAGAACGCAGGCGGACAGCAGAACGCCGACCGCACCGACCGCCACAAGTTCCAAAACAGTTTTCCCTTCTGTCTTCAGCGCCCGGAGCCTGCTGCCGCTTTTCGCAATTCTGCAGAGACTGCCTGTAAAAACATAAATCGCCGTCAGAACGACGTTCATGTAAAACGTGTAAAAACTGGTGACGGCATTCAAAAATACAAAGGCCACAAGCGGAGCCCGTTTCTTTTTTCCGGTATAATACTCCACTCCGGCCAGAAGAAACGGGAAATAGTAAGCCCAGTTGGCATAATTGGGGTGCCTCGCGAAGGTGTACAGGACGGCGCCGGAAAACGTGTACGCCAGCGCGCCAGCCAGCACTGCAAAGCGGTTTTTCCGCTCCGCGGCGGAACAGTAAAGCAGGAAGGAGAACCCGGTGAGATACAGCTTGAGAAAGATCATCAGCGTGTATCGCTGCACCCTGCTTAAGGGAACGATGAGCGCCGCAACCACGGAAACCGGGTCTGTAAAATCATAGCTGTCAAGGGTCGTCAGGATATCCAGACCCTGACCCATTGTAAAATTAAAAAATCCTGGGAAACGGTGCTCCACCAGCAGGCTATTCAGCCATTCGCACAGATAATTGAAGGCGATATAGTGCTGGGGCAGCGCATCCGTTTTCCAGACGAAGGTCTTTCCGTTGATGCGGAACACAAGGCAGATGACCGCAACACATAAAAACCATAGCGCCGTATATGCGGGAAGATACGACGCTATGCCGGTCTTTGTGCTTTTTTGAAGTGTCCCCGTCGTTTCCATCCATTTATCCTTTTCTGTATCTCCAGATGCAGTAAATTGCGCGCAGGCCGTCCTTAAACCCGATCTTCTTCCCTTCCTCGTTGGTGCGGGGATAATACGAGATGGGAACTTCCTTGACACGGACATTCATTTTCGCGATTTTCGCCGTGATTTCCGGCTCAAATCCGAAACGGTTTTCCTTGATATCCACCGCCTGTATGATTTCCCGCCGAAAGCATTTGTAGCAGGTTTCCATATCCGTCAGCTTCAGGCGGGTAAACAGGTTGGACAGCGCCGTGAGCCCTTTGTTCGCCAGTTGATTTGCCATATAGCCTTTTGCTGCCTGATGCAGGAAACGGGATCCGTAGCACACGTCGCACTCGTCGTTCACGATGGGCATAACCACCAGCGGATACTCATTCGGGTCATACTCCAGGTCCGCATCCTGGATAATGACAACGTCTCCCGTTGCATGCTGAAATCCGGTACGGAGCGCGCCGCCTTTCCCCCGGTTGACTTCGTGGTGAATCACCTTGCTGACCAGCGGCGCAATTTCCCGGTCCAGAATCTCACCGGTGCCATCGGTGCTTTTATCGTCGACGACAATGATTTCCTTATTTTCAATGGGTGCGGCAAGCACTTTTTCCACAATGGTATGAATGCTGTCCTTTTCGTTATAGCAGGGAATCACAACGGAAAGAGTGAACGGGTTCAGCTTCATTACTTGATCCTCCGATCCTTGTTGATCTGTGATGCGGGTCTTATTCCCGGTAGACCCAGTACTTTCTGGATAAATAATTCCAGATAAATACCAATCCTGTCGCCAGGATCTTTGCAGCCGTCTTCAGCAGATTGGTATCCATGCCAAAGACGTCCACAAACAAAACCATCAAAATCAGGTTAAGAACAAGGCCGATCGCGCTGACAAGGAAAACAAGAAAGGCCTCTTTCGCTTTCTTCTCCCGGTAGGCGCTGTCCTTGAACGTGAATGTTCTGCCCAGAATCCAGTTTACCGTCGTTGAAACCAGAAAAGCAAGTACGGTTGCAAGCAGATAGGGAACATCCAGCAAATACTCCAGCAGGGAAAAGACGCTCCATTCAACCAGCGCGGAGACCCCGCCTACTCCAAAATATGAAAGAAACTGTTTAACCGACTTTGAAGAGAAAAAAATACCCAATCGAGCTTCACCTTTTGTTTTTCTGATTTGCCGGTCTGTATTATACCTGAAAAGTATTGTCTTTGGGGTATCCGCCGCCCCGGGAAACCAAATGTATTAACTGTATTAACAAGTTATTATATAACAAATCAGAGGTAAATTTCAACTGCTTTCAACCGCTTCCGCTCCATCAAAGCAAAAGGCATTCTGCCGGAGAGTCAGGATGCCTTCATCGTATCACGGCAGACCGACGGCAAAGAGTAACTCTCTGCATCAGACCGCCCGTTTCCGAAAGCCAAGAAGGCTTCCTGGTGCAGAAAGGATGCATAAGATCAGCAGTCCCGCTGCGCTGAGGAGCAGCCCTTCTTTCAGGAACGGGACATGATAAGTCATCTCAATAACAGTTTCATCCGAAGCCAGAGGGAACGAATAAAACATATTTGCCCAAAGTTCCGGCTCCACGGCTTCCCCGTTACACACAACCGACCAACCGCTGTCGTAAGGTACCGTCAAAAGAAGCCGGGATGATGTTTTTTCTCGATCCCCGGAATCGCCTGCCGCACGGATGAAGATGTGCCCGTTTCGGATATCTGCATCCACCATCCCGGATCGATCTCTGAGTTCCTGCGTTACTTCCCCCAGGAGATCAAGATCCAACACATAGAACTGCTCATTCTTTTCGTCAACCGCAACATCCCCCGTCAGAGTCACGTACGCTTCCTGATCATCCCGTTCAGTCGGAATATAAAACACCAGCGGGGCAAGCCAACAGGAATACTCTATTTCCTGCTTTCCGTTTAAATCCAGAATCGGAATGCCGGAGGAATTGAATGCCTGTACATTTCCATATACGGCATAGTTTCCCTCCGGCAACGCGAGCTGATAACGTCGAGATTGATCCTCTGCCGTTTTTTGTACGGCCAGCGACAGAAACAGTTTGATCTCCCTCCCCAAGAGAGAAGAATACAACGCATTCTGATACTCAAACGGGTTCAGAAGGTCCTCCGGCAACTCCTTTGCCGCAGCATAAAATGCCATCGGCAGCACATAAGGGTTTTCATATAGCCGTTTTTTGCCAAAGGCCGCGCCGGAATCTGCTTCTTTTAAGCCGTTGACAGCATAATCTGACAGCACATACTTCACCCCGAGCAATGCGTCCGCCGGCAAAATGGAAGTGTTCACAATATCCATGGTGTCGGCCTCGTTCCTGTATCTGACGCGATCCAGGAATGCCAGCTGTCTGTCGTCTACGGTGGAGGAATAGTGAGTGATCGACCAGTATCCATAGGCAAGCGGTTCATCATAGTTTGCTGATCTCCGCCCGGGCCCCATATTTCTGGTTGCGGTTTGAGTGATGCGGTATGTCCCGGGATCTTCTTCCTGCAGTCTGTGAATCACGTCAGATTGCCCACGGACATAGGCAGATACTTCGCTTCCATGCTCCACATGAGAATGCTCCACAAAACAAGACGCCTGATATCCCAAATCGACCATTGACAACAATACCACAAGGCCTGCAAGCATCTTCTGCTTTCCGCTTCCGGGAACAGAACGCAGCAGGCCGAACAGCAAGCAGCAAAAAGCAAGCAGCGCACCCTCTGTCTGCCAGACAGCGGAATCCGGCTGCTCCCGCATTAAAAAAATGCACCGCGGCAAGAACAACCGCATAGACCAAACCTCCTGCCGGTAGGCTCCATTGTCCATATTCCCGGTCTGTCAGAAGCACCCATGATGCCACAAAAAGTATTGCAAACACCTGCAGATACGAAAAACGCATATCGTAGCTTGTCGGGTTCCCCAGGAGGTTAAACAGGGTGTTAAGCGGACTCCAGAAAAACATCAGCAGGGCAAACAGAAGCAGCGCCGCGAGTACCAGACGCTGTGCCAAGCGCTCTTTTTTAGAAAACAAGCAGGCAATACCGATAAGCGGCAGAATACCGCAATAGAGAGAAACCCGTTCTGAAGATCCGACCGCTCCGTAAACGGAGGTTTCAATCGCGGAAAGGATTGGCCCTCTCATATTAAGATACCAAATGAGCTCAAGAATTTCCAGCTGTCCTTTTGCACTCCCCCGCAGTGCGGCAACCGTTGGCAGAAATAGCCCGGCACTGCACATGAGCCCCAACAGCATCGCCAGGCAATATCGGAAAGCTGCCCGAAAGAAAACCTTTACCCTAAAACGACCCGGCTCCTCTGCCGCGCTCAGTGCGCTTTCCGCCAAAAACCAGACCGCAGAAAACAGGCAGTTCATCCCGGCCGTATACCAATTGAACAGCACAGACAGCGTCACCGGGACACTCAGTTTCCAGATCCGGTCGCCCTGAACAACACAGTACGTCCCCAGCAGAATCAGTGGAAGCATGCAAACCCCATCCAACCACATGATATTTCTGCTCTGATAAAGAACATACTGGGACAGTCCGTAACACAGGAAGCAACACATAAGCCAACCGGGAAAGTGGGGTCCCCATGCTGTAAGAGCCTTGAAAGCGCCTCTGAAGGAAAAAAGAAAACGCTGCCGTCGCAAGCAGTATTTTCAGCAGAACAAGAATATCATAGAAACTTGTCATCTGCTCTCTTTCAAAGAACAGAACCAACAGATTCAGCGGGGATGCCAGGTAATAACTGAACAGGGCAATGCTCGTCCCGCCCAACAGTTTACTGAAAGTATAGGAAATACTGTTCCTTCCTTCCAGGACATCTTTGTAATACAGGAAAAAATCAAGATATTGGATATCCGCATCATCCACAACCAGGGAACCATCCCCGAAAGGCGCCAAACCATAAGCGATAAAGAGTGTAAGCAGAATGCCAAGAACGAGCAGAAGAGACAGTCCTGCCCTTCTTTTTGCCGTAGTGATCCATTTCACTCTGCCTCATCTCCTCTCTTCTCTGGCCGGATTATGAGTTATTCCGGGTGGAAAACACTCCGAACGCTGTTTCATACCGTGAAGATTAACAAATCAGCGCTGAACCAATTCCTGGCCAGCGCTTCATCCGTTTTTCCACGCTCCGATTTTTGCAGCTCGATTCACTCTTTATCAAAGTGAATTCAGGTTCTTTTATCCATTGAACCCACATTATTCATTCTTCCGGTTGATAATCCATGCTTTGCTGCATTCGGTCTGCTCTGGCGCTTCGCCGGCTGTCCAGCAGCTCCCGCGCGAGCCGATCCCGTTCTTTTATTTTCCGCATCTCGATCAGGCGGAACACCAGCCAAATCAACAGCCGGATACTCACGACAAAAAAGAACTGCAGCGCCGCTCCGCCAACCAGATAGGAATTCGGCATCCGGCACCACAAGGTCACAATCAGGGCCGCATGCGCAACGGAGGCCATCAGCGACGCCGCGCAAAAACACAGCAGCCGCCAAAGCCTGCCCAGGTTTATCTGTCTGCTGTACAGGCCCACGAATGCAAACACTCCCAGGCACAATGCCGTATAGAGCGGGGAGAACTGCTTCCATGCCCGCAGGTAAGACTCCGGGATCATCCAGTATGTTCTCCCAAAACGGAGCCACAGCGCCAGCAGATAGGACAGACTTACCGCAATCGCATCAGAGCAAAGCAGAAGCAGAACGACCGCAGGCCAGTACTCCGGACCTTTGAACTTTTCCGGTTTATTTAAACTCATATTTCAACTTTCTATATTCTTTCCCAATTGGGTACTTCCGTGAAGCAGTCCGCGCTGTAAAAACATCCACCGGGGTGGTGGATGATTTTGCAGCTGTTACCAGCACTGCTGCACAGTGACCGAACCCGCCAGAGGCAGCCGGTAGCGGCTGCAGATCTGCCTCCACTGCCGCAGCAGATTTCTTTTTGTCTTCTTCAGCTCCACAAATACCACGCCCAGTTCGGCCGCACCGAGCTGCTCCAGGTCCTCTGCAGCGGAAAGCGGGTTCCCGACCGTGATGTCCGCCTCGCGGTTCTTCTCCTGCAGGCGCACTTTCACCTGCTGCGCCAGCGCCACGGCATTTTCGTCCTCTTCGGCTCTCAGGAGATACAGGGCCTTTTTGCCGTTCTTCTCCATCAGCACGCTGAGGTCGGCGGCGATCATGTCCGCTTTGACGGCAGGGTCAACATCATCCGCACCGGTCAAAGAAGCCGCCCATTTCCCAAACAGTTTTTTCTTCCCCTTTACGGTTACGCAGCTCAGTACCATGCTGCTCAGGGAACTCTCCAGTTCGTGCGCCGTCTTCACTCTGCCGTCAAACAGATAGGGCCAGAAAACGACTACCGCACCCAGGAATAGCCCGAGGACGCCACCGATAGCCGTCCACTTCTTCCAGGAGATTTCCTCTTCCGCTTTGATCTGGCTTTCCTCGTACTGCTTCTTCATAAGATTATAGTACTTTTGTTCGTCTGAATCCAGCTTCGACACTTTTGTCGCCAGATCGGTCAGTTCCTTGTCGGTGCTGGTGATCTTGTCGATGTTCTGCTTGCGCAGTTCTGTCACGTAATTCAGCATATTATGGTTGAAGTCGTCACCCGCAAAGCTGACCGTAATTCCCTGATCCATGGGCTTCAGAACATCCAGCTGATTCAGGAAAGCCTTATCGACGATTTGCATCATTTCCTCACACTGCGCTTCGGATGTGCCATAGACAGAAAGCGTAAACAAATACTGAATCGGTGCTTTGTCCGTGCCAGGCATATTGGAAACCGTGATTCTGGAACTGTCCCAAGAAGAGATGTTGACACGATTGTAGATTCTTGCGCCGAGTTCCTCGTCCGGGGCGATGGCCCGCAAGGTATTATACTCCTCTTCACCCAGGGTAAAGGTCGCCATCAGGTTCCCGAGGTTCTCAATACCGGAGGTTACATAGTACTTCCGCCGCATCTGCACCACATCTTCTTCGGTCAGGTTCTTTGAGGTGGACACAAATTCGCGGTAGTAACCGGTCAGGTCCCTCTGCAGTTCCTGATACGCAAGGTACTGGAAGAACAAACGCTCAGCATCAATCGCCTTGTTCTCAGCCAGTTTACTTCTAGCCTCTTCTATCTCCTCGTCCGTGACCTGATCTTTTTCCGCGGTTCTGCTATTCTTGACCAGCGCAAAGCCACAACACAGCACCGCCAAAACCAGGAAGCAGGCCAGTACCGTCTTCCACTTCAGCAGCAGCACCGCCAGCATGTCGCGCAGGTCCAGCTCCAGTTCCTCGGGTTCCTGCGGCATTACTTCAGTGTTATATTTTTCATTCATGAACCGTCACCTCAGTTTCAAAACTGTGGCTATTCTTCTGCAAGAAGCCATTCTGTATAATTATATCACAATTCAGAGAAAACACAAGCCACAGAATCTGTACGATCTTTCCCCAACTTTTCCGCGGAACATCCGAAATTTGCCCCGCGGAACAGAGAAGACCTCCGGCTGAGCCGGAGGTCTTCTCTGTCAGTTTGCTGATTGCGGAGGCCCAGAGCTTGCTGCCTGCTCCATCGTAAGCGGAGCGCTAACTTCGTCCTCGCGAACCAGTGCCCGGTACATGCTATCCTTCACCACAGTGATTTCCGGATTCTGCGGGTGATAGGTAGTCACGACCTCCCCAACCCTCTCCTTAATGTCCCGGCGGTTATTGTACGCCGCCAACATCAACTGTTCCAGACTCCGCAGAAAATCATCCGTATCAAAGGGGATCGGACAGCCGATATGAATCAGATCGTTCTCGGTTTTCCGCAGGCCTTCCTCGGCCATCAGCTTTTCTTCGTAAAGCTTTTCACCCGGCCGAAGTCCTGTGTATTTTATCTCGATGTCCACATCGGGCTTGTACCCAGACAGGCGGATGAGATTCCGTGCCAAGGTGTCGATTTTCACCGGACTGCCCATATCCAGCACAAAGATCTCGCCGCCCTTTGCGTAGGTGCCGGCCAGCATCACCAGGCGTACCGCTTCCGGCACCGTCATAAAGTAGCGGATGATGTCCGGGTGCGTTACGGTGACAGGACCGCCCCGGGCAATCTGTTTTTTGAAGATCGGCACCACCGATCCGTTGCTGCCCAGGACATTTCCGAAGCGTACTGCGACAAATTCGGTTTTCGTACTGTCCAAGTTGAAGCCGGAGTCCTTCTTCCCTGCAGTTTCGTCCCCCAGATGAGTGAAGAGCTCCGGGATCTCGGAAGCACGCCCGGCTTTAATTTTCTCATCAAAGGCCTGGATAATCATCTCGCACAGGCGCTTGCTGGCACCCATGATGTTGGTGGGGTTCACGGCCTTGTCCGTGGAAATGAGCACAAAACGCTCGCAACCGTGGGCCAAGGCAGCATAGGCCGTTTTGTAGGTACCAATAGCATTATTTTTAACTGCCTCACAAGGGCTGTCTTCCATGAGAGGAACATGCTTGTGTGCCGCGGCGTGGTAGACAATCTGCGGGCGGTATTCTTCGAACACCTGAAACATGCGGCGGCTGTCGCGCACAGAGCCGATTAGTGTCACAAGATTCAGTTCCGGGTGAATCTCCCTTAGCTCGTTCTGGATGTCATAGGCATTGTTCTCATACACATCAAAGATGATAAGCTGTTTCGGACTGTGATTGGCTATCTGCCGGCAGAGTTCACTGCCAATGGAACCTCCTCCGCCAGTGACCAGAATAACCTTGCCGCTGATAAAGTTGAAGACTTCTGCCATGTTAGGCTTGATGGGCTCGCGCCCCAGCAAGTCGTCAACCGAAACGTCCCTCATCTTGCTGACGGTGACTTCACCGCTGGCAAGCTGCAGTATGCTGGGCAGGTTTTTGAGCTCACAATCGGTTTCCTTGCAGATGTTCAGAATATCACGCCGCTGGACAGCCGTTGCCGAAGGCATCGCAAGATAAATCTTGTCAACTCCGAACTTCTCAACGTTTTCCAGAATTGAGTCGCGACCGCCTACAATTGGAACATTATGCAGATACCGCCCCCATTTGTTGGAGTTATCATCAATGATGCAGACAACCCTCTCCCTTGCATTCGGGTTGTTGTTGATATCCCGCAGAATCAGCTGCCCTGAATTTCCCGCGCCAACCAACATGACGCGTTCTTTAATCTGGGTTTTCTCAATGCGGGTCTCTTGAAGCATAAGAAACAACCGATACGAAAAGCGAACTACTGCCAAAAAGATAATCTGAAAAGCAGCGCCGATAATGTCATATGAAATGGGCATACGACGGAAGAATGTCGTAATCAACACCACATGCGCGACCGAGGTCACTAATGATGCAGAACCAATTCGAAACAGTTCTGAAAAACTTGCATAGCGCCACATGCTGTTATACAAACGAAAAAGGGCAAATATCCCAATACTCAGCACTGAATACAGCGGTGTAAAGTGCCACCAAGCATCAAGAAACCTATGAGGAATTTGAGAAAAAACGCAATCAAACCGGAACCACAGCGCCAAGAAGTACGCGATGTTTACTGCAACAACGTCATATAGAACTAAGAACGCAACAATAAAATACCAGTGCTCTACTTTCTTTTTAAATCTCTGTCCCGGTGTGCTCATTGATGAACAGCCGCCTCTCCGCCAAAAATGACTGTAATCAAGAAAAGGTTATCATATTATAACATAATTTAAAAAGAAAACAATAAGCCCGGCACGTAGATAATTAAATATTTAAAATGAGTGCAGCACACTTCTGAGTACAGTTTTCAGTTTATTCTAGGCTATCTGCGTATTTACAAGAGCTGTTGGTAACTCCTCCGGCTACATCAGTTCTTCATACTAGTCCTCGCAAAAGCTGTCTTTACGGCCCCCATGTTACATTATGTGTCGCCAGCAGCATGCGCAGATTGAAGGAATAGATGTACAGCGTGTCCGCCGTTGGCTGGATACTCTGGTCGTCGCACCAGTGTAACTGTACGGCACACCGAACCTGCGTCTCTCGTAGTTGACAAAGCCGTCGAAGGAGATTTTTCTCTCTGGGCAGAGATAGAATCTCACGGTAGCTGTTTTGGCAGTTCCCTCAGACGCTCACCGCACAGGCTGAGATAAAGCTGCTACGGCACGCCGTCCACTGCTCGGTGGTAAATACTGTTCTGGCGGTTGCGCTATACTATCTGTAAAGCCATTACTCATAAACTCTTTCATTGTGCTCCTTTCCACTGGGTTATTGGCACTTTCCCGTTTACAGGATGTGAAAGAGTTTCTGTAGTGGCTTTTTCATTTGAGCCGCTTTTGGCGATTTCTGCCGGGCTCTATGTGGCTATTTTAGCTGGGTCTGAGCACCCGACACTCTGTGGCTCGTTACGTCCGACTCGAACAGCACTTAGAGGTGTTATTGGCCGATGCCTTTCTTGCTGGCTGACCTCATTCACAGAGCCTGCAATCAAATTTTCGCATAACTCTTGACACTACCCATTACCCCACTACACTTGTCGCTTACCCAACGCTTGCGAAAAAGGACTGAAATCCCACTCAGCAGAATCTCAGCCCTTCTTCAATTTGACTGTGTTTTACAACTCTTTCCCTAATTTGCAGCAGGATCTGTTTTCGTTTGGATTACTTCCGTCTGAACAAAACATCACTTTTCGTACCCCAACAAGCAGCATGCTGTTCATGATAATCGTCGGGATATTGTGATTGAAGGTTGGCTGAAACATCGACTGCAGTTTGGTATGCATATTCAAAACATTCTGCTAGGGTAAACAACATATCACCATTGGTATCAGCAGGAAGATTACCGCCCGAATATGACCCATCTATCCAGTTACAGCCTAAACCTTGAACTAAGCAGGCAGTAAAGATACCACAACTCGCCCATTCATTCGATGACACCTGGTAAGGTATTTCTTGTGATGTTTCTTTATATATAGCTCCAGCCATCACTGTAAATTTTGATGTGGCAAGCTCACTGCTTCTGCCGGTTTCATCTGTTACTGTTGTTGTAACCGTATATCCGGAAAAAGCCGAAACAGCATCGTTCAGATAATGCTCTATTTGTTCATTAGAATAACTTCTATCCGATATGGAGGCACCGCTGAAACAACTGTCTAGGATAACAATGATTTTCCCGGGAATACTGGAAAGTGCGGACGCCAACTCGCTGAAAGTAATTATTTCACCATCAATTCCCATTAATGCACCGTGATAATTGGTTCCTGATTCTTCAATTCCATGACCAGCATAATAGAATAGAGAAACATCGTTACTTGTTGCCCCGGAATAGGCACTAGGAATAGAGCCAAGGATGCTGCTCTTGTAGGCATTGGGAAGTGTTGTTACACTAAAGCTGTTACTCAATCCCTGCAGCATTCTCGCCATTTTATTCATATCATTGATGCATCCGTGAAGCGGATTTCCAACAAGATAATCATTATTTCCAACTACCAATGCCCGGTACGTTCTTGTATCATTCACCGTCAGCGTCGCCGCGTTCGACGCTTTGGTTCCCTTGCTGTTTGTTACCTTGCAGCGGTATTTGATCCCCGAATCCGCGTATTTCGCCGTCACCGTCAGCGTCGAGCTCTTGTTGCCCGTAGCTCCCGAATCTACCCAGGTCGTGCTGTCCTTCTTCTGGTACTGCCACTGGTAGCTCAGGTTGCCCCCGCTCGCCGCTATCGTGAACTTCACCGTGCTGCCGTCTGCCGCCGTCTTGCTCGCCGGATGCGTCGTGACCGAAGGCACCGATTCC
>JAFPWF010000084.1 GCA_017395085.1 Oscillospiraceae bacterium
GCGGATCGTTCTGTCCATCATGCTGACCTGCGGCATGTACGACGGGTCAGGCCGTTTTGCGGTGGAGGTAGGCGTCCCCACGAAATCCGGCGTCGGCGGAGGGCTGATGGCCCCGGTATACGGCCGCTGCGGAATCGGGATTTACGGTCCTGCGTTGGATCAAAAGGGAAACTGCATCGCCGGCTGCGAGATGATGAAGCATCTCTCACGGGAAATGGGCCTGCATATGTTTCAGGAGAGACAAAGCGGTTGCTGATGGTCTCCGCAAAGCACACACAAGCCGCGTTCCTTTTGTTTGAAAGAAAAAGACCCCGTCGGCCTTTGCTACGGCCTAATAGGGAAGTAATCAAAACAGAATGATAGGTGTTGCAAAGGCAAAGACAGTCCCAGAAGAGCAGAAAATCGCGAAACCCCTTGAAAACACTGGGAATAAACAGGAAAGTGCACTTTTACGAAGGGTGTGAAAAATGGCCAAAATGGCTTTCGTCAATTTATCCCGTGCGATTTACGACGATTTTCGCCAATGGTCGAACCTTTGCGAAAGGAACTATCGGGTTTATCGTTGCTCCTCCTTTATACGGACGAGCTTGTAGAAGCTTGTGGTTTTCATTCCCAGCATTTCGATTGCCTTCTTGGCGGTTATCTCACCGTTTCTCCAGTAGGTGTAGATCACATCAAAGTTTTCTGGTATTTTCATTGATGGTCTGCCGAACTTCTTCCCTTTGGCTTTGGCTGCCGCAATGCCCTCTGCCTGGCGCTGCTTGATGGTCAGCCGCTCCTGCTCAGCAATGGTTCCCATCACCTCAATCAGGATATTGTTCACCATCTCGTAAACCCAAGATTGACCTTCCGGCAAATCCATCATGGTTGTCGGAAGGTCAATCACTTTCAGGCGTATCCCCTGATCTTTGAAGAATTGTAATTCGTTGCGGATTTCGGTCTTGTTCCGGCTCAGGCGGTTGAGAGATTTGACCACCAGGGTGTCTCCTTTTCGGAGAATCAGCTTTTTCAGCGCCTGGTAGCCTGGCCGGTCCAGGCTCTTGCCGCTTTCCTTGTCCGTTATAATTTCTCGTTCCTCGGCGTCCATCGCAACAAAGGCCGCGATCTGGCGGTCGAGGTTTTGCTCTTTCCACGGTACCGGCGGCATCCGCCAGCACATACGCAGCTTTGTCATACGCCAACATGCTGAAAAGGACGCTTATTTGAATTTGCCGGTAGAAGATTTCATTTCCACGCTCCGGTGTATCCGATGGTTACGGCGGCATTTTTCGCACCGGCGGTCATGCAGATCGGGACGGGTTGACGCGAAAGCCAGGCTGCCAAGAAACCGGCAATGTAGCTGTCTCCCGCACCGAGGGTATCCACCACAGGGCAGGGAACGACGTCGGCAGTATAGAATTCCGTACCGTCGAAGGCCAGACTGCCCCGTCCGCCCCGTGTGGCAATCACCAGCTCCGGTCCCATGGACCGAAGCGCTCGAAGCTTCTCGCGCAGAGCATCATCCTCGCTGTTGGAGTCCGAGAAGAAAAACAAGGTTGTATGGGGCAGCGCGATCCGGGCGGTTTCACAGAGGGGCCTTTCCGATGCGTCGAAGGCCGTAGGGATTCCCCTGCGGCGAAGCTCCGCCAGGACGGATTCCGCGTGGCCCCAGAGGGTTGCGGCAGCAAGGTCGTGGATGCAGAGGAATTCCACGTCCTCCTGCGTTGGGCGAAAATCCGCCATGACGCCCTCCTCATACGCTCCGAAGACCCGGTCTCCGTCAAGCATCCGCACATGACTCACGGCAGTCGGGCCGTCGATGACCCGCAGGCGGGAGACGTCCACACCCTTTTCCAGGAGCGCACGGCGCAGTCGCTCACCATTTTCATCGTTTCCGACAGCCCCCACATAGGAGGATTCCACTCCCATGCGGCGCAAATAGACGGCAACGTTTACGGCATTCCCGCCGGGATAGTATTTTCCGGTTTCATCGTAGCTGTCGATGCAGTTGTCGCCGATACAGGCAATCTTCATGCTGTGCCCCCTTTTCTGGATTCAGTAATTCAGCTTCCGGTAATATCGCCGCAAGCGCATGTCGTGGCCGGTCAGGGCCTCCAGATGGACGTCGATCCGGGCGGTGACGGCACGCATCACAAGATGACTGACCGCCCCGCGGAAGGCCGTATCGATGCCGGGAAGCTCATAGTTCTTTGTGTCTATGATCGTGTAATTCCGGTTGACCTTCGCCAGGAATCGGGCGGCCCGTTCTCCCAGGGGACGCTGGGCATCCTCACCGATGAAAAGGGTCACGGGCGTATCTTCTCCTATGACCTCCAGGGTCCCGTGGAAGAGTTCTGCTGCGTGGATGGACTTGGACCGCAGCCAGTGCATCTCCTCCCAGAAGCACATGGCATAGGAGTAGGTTGCGCCCCAGAGGGTCCCGGCGCCGACGAAGTAGTGCAGCGGATCGTCCTTGTGGGCCGCGGCAAAGGCTGCTGCAAAGGGGTCTGCAGCCTTCTCCACACTGACCAGTGCCTCCGGCAGGGAGCGGTCGAACCGGGCATACATCTCCGCATATTCCGGCAGTTCTCCGGCCCGATCAAGAAAGCAATCAGCTGTCATAAAGAACTTGAGCTGCTCGTTGCCTGGATAAGATATACAGTAATCCGCAAGTCTTGCCAGGAGCGCGTCCGCATCGTCCACAAAGCCGAGAACCATTGCGTCTGCCTGTTTGGCTCTCTCCACAGCCGCGACAACCTCGGAGGTCGTTCCGCTGACGGAAGAAAAGACCACAAAGCTTCCTCTTCCAATCCTAAGGTCCCCAACAACTGCATATTCTGCGGCGTTGATGGCAAAGGTCTCCATGCCGGTCCGCTCCTTCATGTGGCAGACCGCCTGCTGGGCACTGGCCCAGGTGCCGCCGATGCCCAGCCAGCAAAGATTCCGCACACCTCGTTCCAAGGCGGCGTCCACAATGGCTTCGATCTCTCCTCGCAGGGCCAGAGCACCGCGTATGCTTTGGATTTTCTGTGCTTCGTCAAATTTCAACATGGGTTGTTTCCTCCAGATAACAGTATGTGTACCGGAATAAATCAAGGGCTTGTTTTCTCAAATGCCAGGCGCGGGAAATCGTCCTCTTCCACATAGATCGTTCCGCAAGGCAAGAAGCCCAGCTTTTCAAGGAGGTTCCGCATCACGGTATTATTATATGATATAACAATACAAAAATCAACAAAAAAACAAAAATCAACAAAAAACATACCCGCAAATCCATATAGTATGCTACTACCGTAAATCTCTGAAAATCATACGTCATCCCTTTTGGCGTAACAAATCCGTTGCGGAGATTACCGGTCTCGGGAAGAACGTCGTCAAAGAGATTGACATGAAGCGGCTGCAGGAGAAGTATACCGTTGACGGCAAGAGACTCATCCAGCCGGAGCGCCAGGCGAAGTTCCTCGGGATCGACGAGTTCAAGCTTCATGACGGTCACAAATACGCGACGTCCATCATTGACATGGAGACCGGACACATTCTCTGGCTTGCACACGGAAAGAAGAAAGCCGTGGTCTA
>JAFPWF010000085.1 GCA_017395085.1 Oscillospiraceae bacterium
CCGCACCAGAGACAGAAGCGGTTACGCCGCCATATCCGCGCTGAATCTGCTCAAATATCTGTCTCAGATGCTGCGCGACAGATATTATGACGAACAGGATGACCTCGACGATATGGTCGACAGCAAGCTCAGGGCGGAGATTAATGAAAAGAAACGAGCGCAGGGTTTGAAATCGTAGGAAGGTGAATTCAATGTCAAACTCAAATTATGTCCGTCTGTCTCAGGAAGAAATCGACCGCGCCAAGCACACCGATCTCGCCATGATGCTGCAGGGCATGGGCGAAACCGTCCGTCGTTCCGGCTCGGAATACGAGTGGCTCGACGGCGGCAAAAAGGTGACGCTGCGCGGCAACCTCTGGTATCATCAGTACGAAATGAAGGGCGGCGACGCGATTGACTTCGCAAAACGCTTCTTCGGAAAGACCTTTCCCGAAGCGGTTGTCTTTCTCAACGGCGGGAGCAGTGCGCAGCTTCTCCGTTCTTCACCGGCAGAGAAGGAGAAAAAGCCGTTTGCACTGCCCCGCAAAGCTGCCGATATGCGAAGGCTGTTCGGCTATCTCTGCGGTCACCGAGGCATTGACCGTGACGTCCTGCTGACCTTCGTCCGCAAAAACATGGTCTATGAATCCGCAGACCATTACAATGTGGTGTTCGTCGGGTACGATAAGAACCGCTCTGCCCGTCACGCCCACCAGCGCGGCTCATACAGCTTCAGCCAATTCAAAGGGAATGTAGACAGCAGCAATCCCGCTTTCAGTTTCCATTGGAACGGTACCAGCGGTAAGATCTTTCTGTTCGAAGCGCCGATAGATATGCTGTCTTTTATTTCTATGCACCCATTCATGGATATGAATGGGAATAACTGGCAGCAGCACAGCTACGCGGCAGCCTGTTCCGTCTCTGACCTTGTGCTTTTTCAATGCATGAAGGACAGTGACATCGACAAGGTGTACCTGTGCCTTGACAATGACGATGCCGGTCAGTCCGCCAACAGACGCATTGCCGCCAAACTGCGGGAGCAGGGTGTTGAATTTGAAATCCTTGTTCCGACTATGAAAGACTGGAATGAAGATTTAACGTCCGGCTGTGCGGCAGTACAGCCGGAACCGGAATCCGAAGAAAGTGAGGAAGAAGTATGGATGGCTCTGTCACTCTGATCATCGCGGGAATGTTGATGATCGGCATTCTCGGCGCAGTTTCTTATTTTTCCAACAACATGACGCTCAACAATATCAAGAGCAAGACCGTCGGTGACGGCCAGCACGGCACGGCTCGATGGGCGACAAGCAAGGAAATCATGCGTATCTATCAGCACGTTCCCTTCACGCCGCAGAAATGGCGCAGTCAGGCGAAGGAAGGTCACGCCCCCACCGTCGGTGACAAACCCGTGCCACAGGGCATTGTGGTAGGCTGCACCGGAAAGAAATCCGTGACAGCAATTGTGGATACCGGCGACGTTCACGTGCTGATGATCGGCGCGGCGGGCGTTGGCAAAACCGCCTTCTGGCTCTATCCATGCATTGAATACGCCTGTGCAAGCGGTATGTCATTCTTATCGACTGACACAAAAGGGGCGCGCCCGGATAGGGTGCAATAAGAAGTAGATTAAGGCACTACCCATCAAGGTAACGATGGAGACGACCTGTCTGACCGAAGAGGCGAAAGCCAAACGGAACAATAGCATGACAGGGAAGCGGTAAGCCACCTTATACAC
>JAFPWF010000003.1 GCA_017395085.1 Oscillospiraceae bacterium
CATGCTTGGGCTTGGCGTGATTGGTGTGCTGGTCGGCTGCAGCGTGATTACGGCGGGCATCAACCTGATCTTTCTGGCCTGCAGCCCCTGGATTCTGTAACCGTCCGAAGAAAAACGAAGCGTGCGAAAGAAGTCTGGAATGTCTTTATTGAGAAAGCTCGACACCCGATTCGGCGGCAGTACCCTTTGGCAGTTTATAAAATTTAATCTGGTATCCTTCAGCATCACGCTGCTGCAGCTCGCTCTTGCCAATCTGCTGCCCCTGATTTTTGACGGCGTTGCGGCCAAACTGCCTCCGGTTCTGCGCCCGGTCTTTCAGCCGGACATACTGTTTGAGGGACCCTCCCCCTATGTGGTTGACGGTGTTGTGACCTGGGGATATGTGCTCCCGTTCTTCCTGTCAAATTTCATCGCCAACATTTACGGCTATTTCATGAACATGAAGACCACATTCCGCGGCAAAGGAAGCCGGAGAGGACTCGCTGCGTATCTGCTGATCCTGGCAGCGCTGATTCTCTTTTCTACGTGGCTGCAGGGATGGATCACCGCCAGGTTGTCGGCAACAAGTTTTGCGGCGCTGGCCAGAACCCTTGCCGCCATGGCCGCAGGGCTCGTGCAGGTGGCGGTGTTGTTCCCGCTGGAAAAATACGTGTTGTTCAAGAAGGAATAAAGAATGGAAAAGGTCAGTGTCATTGTTCCCGTTTACAACGGAGAGAAATGCATCAAGCGCTGTGCGGAGAGCATCCTGAACCAGGACTACCCCGAGCTGGAACTGATCCTGATAGACGACGGCAGCCGGGATTGCTCGTGGGAGATCATGCAGGCGATTGCCGCCGCGGATCACAGAGTAAAGGCGATCCATCAGGAAAATGGGGGTGTTTCCTCTGCACGCAACCGGGCCCTCGACGAAGCAAGCGGGACCTATGTACAATTTGCAGATGTGGATGATTGGCTGCCGATGGACGCCACAAAGCTGCTGGTGCGGGAGATGGAAGCACAGTCAGCAGACCTCGCAGTCGGTGACTTTTATCGCGTCGTAGATGGGAATGTGTCGGAAAAAGGATCCATTGAGACCAGCGGGACGCTGACGCTCCAACAGTATGCCGATGAGATGATGCTTGCGCCGGCGGATCTTTACTATGGTGTCCTGTGGAACAAGCTTTACAGAAGGGACATCATAGAGCGTTACGGCATACGCATGGACGAAAATATCAGTTACAGTGAGGATATGATTTTCAATCTGGAGTACCTTCTCCATGTCAAGAAAATAGCGATCCTGAAAGCCCCGGTTTATTACTATCAGTACACCAAGGGCTCGTTGGTAGACCAGAGCTTAAATCTGAGCAGCACAATCAAAATGAAGAAAAGTGTTATCGGCTACTATAATGAGTTTTTCAGGAAAACCTTTGATACTCCTGCCTATCAGGAGCGGCTGCCGGTGATTTACGGCTATCTGCTGGCTGTCAGTCACGATAGTTTGGCGCTGCCCTTCACGCCGGGAACCCGGAAACTGAATGTGGGGGCAGACTTGTCTGCCCTATCCGGCGAAAGCGGCACAGCCTTCCCGGTGCGCAGCGCGATCCTGGAAACGCGGCTGCTTGGCCGATATCTGGAAACGCTTGGCCGAAAGCATGGAATGGATGAGGCCAGAATCAGGCTTTTATACTGCATGGAAAAGAGGAACGAACCTTGCTGCGTTGAGAGTCTGTGTTTGCTGACCGGTATGGGAAAACCTGCTGTGATCGTGGCAATGGCCCGACTCCTTGCGGACGGACTGGTGAGGCGCGAGTCGCCCCTTGGAAGCAAAGAACGCTTCTCTTTCCAGGCGCCGGAGCTTACAGAGGAGCTGCAGCAGTTAGATCGGGATGTGGACACGGTGTGTTTTGCTGAATTCACAGAAGAAGAAATTCGGCAGTACCGCATCCTGGAGGAACGGATCGGCAACTGTATTCTCCACCATCTGCAGGCCGAGACAGCGAAAGAATCCTAAGTCTGTATCCCGGTCAGAAACATCGCAAAGCCATCAATACATTTTGAGGAGGGGCCCTGCATGCAGGAAGTAAAACGCCCGAAAAAGCCACTCATTTATTTTTATGCGGCGATGATTCTCGCAATCCTTGTATTCAACTGCCTCGTTGTCCCATATCTTGCCGGGAAAGCCATTGAGGATGTGGATTACGGTACCTTCATGACGATGACCGAAAACGGAGAAATCGGAAAGGTTCAGATCCAGCAGAATCAAATCGTCTTCACGGACAAAGAGGAATCTACGATTTACCGGACAGGCGTGATCGAGGATCCCGGCCTGGTCGAGCGGCTCCATGCATCCGGAGCGACCTTCACAAGTGAGATCATAGAGGAAACGTCACCCCTGGCAACACTGCTTTTGTCATGGCTGCTGCCGATCGGCATTTTCGCTTTGCTCGGTCAGTATATGTCGAAAAAGCTGATGGACAAAGCCGGTGGCGGTGCCGGATCCATGATGTTTAATCTTGGCAAATCGAACGCCAAGGTCTATGTCAAATCTTCGGATGGCATTCGCTTTAGCGATGTGGAGGGTGTTGACGAGGCAGAAGAAAACCTGCAGGAGATCGTGGATTATCTGGAAAACCCCGCAAAGTATCGGGAGATCGGCGCCTCCATGCCGAAGGGCGTCCTGCTTGTCGGGCCTCCGGGTACGGGCAAGACCATGCTGGCCAAGGCCGTGGCCGGTGAGGCCAACGTTCCCTTCTTCTCCATGTCCGGCTCGGAATTTGTGGAGATGTTCGTGGGCATGGGCGCTTCCAAGGTGCGGGATCTGTTTCGCCAGGCCAAGGAGAAAGCCCCCTGCATCGTCTTCATTGACGAGATCGACGCCATCGGCCAGAAGCGAAGCGGCGGTCAGTACGGCGGCAACGATGAGCGAGAACAGACCCTCAATCAGCTGCTCACAGAGATGGACGGCTTTGACGGCAGTAACGGCGTGATCATCCTCGCCGCGACCAACCGCCCCGAGTCACTGGACCCTGCCCTCACACGGCCCGGCCGATTCGACCGGCGCGTACCTGTTGACCTGCCCGACCTCAAAGGGCGGGAAGCCATCCTGAAGGTTCACGCGAAGAAGATCAAGGTAGCTGACGATGTAGATTTCCTGCAGGTAGCGCGTATGGCCTCCGGTGCCTCCGGGGCAGAGCTTGCCAATATTGTCAACGAAGCCGCTCTGCGCGCAGTGCGTGACGGCCGCGGTTTTGCCACCCAGGCCGATCTGGAGGAGAGCATCGAAGTGGTCATTGCCGGCTACCAGAAGAAGAATGCGATCCTCACGGATCAGGAGAAAAAGATCGTCGCTTACCATGAGATCGGTCATGCCCTCGTGGCCGCAAAGCAGACGAACTCCGCTCTGGTTCAGAAAATCACCATCATCCCCCGAACTTCCGGTGCCTTGGGTTACACGCTGCAGGTGGAGAACAACGACTACTATCTGATGAACAAGCAGGAGCTGGAAAACAAGATCGCAACCTTCACCGGCGGCCGGGCGGCGGAAGAACTGGTATACGGTTCCATTACCACCGGAGCTGCTAATGACATTGAGCAAGCTACGAAGCTTGCCCGCGCCATGATCACCCGCTACGGGATGAGCGAGGACTTTGACATGGTCGCCATGGAAACCGTCACGAATCAGTATCTGGGCGGGGATACTTCTCTTGCCTGCTCCGCTGAAACGCAAAGCAGAATTGACGAACAGGTCGTTGAGCTTGTTCGAAAACAACATGAAAAAGCGCTGGCCATTCTGAAAGACAATCGCGGCAAGCTGGATGAACTGGCATCCTATCTGTACGAACACGAAACCATCACAGGGGAAGAGTTCATGCAGATCCTGAACGCGGCATAAAACTCATGAAAAGAACTGCCCGCAGGGGTTTATGGCGCGCATACCAATTGTGTCCGCCCCAAACTCCTGCGGGATTGTTATGATCTCTCTGCCTCCCGCCAGAGGACTCCGGGCAGGCTCGCAGCCCGTCCCGGGGATAGATGAAAAATATCCTTATTCCAGTAGATTTAGTGCCTGTTGTATGCTATTCTATTAAAACAGAAAAAACCGAGCTGAAACAAAGCCGGTATAGAAGAAGCAGGAGGAAGGAAACATGAAAAAGCTGATCTGCTTGATTTTGACGGTCTGCATACTTTTTGCATTGGCAGCTTGCGGAGAAACGAAACCCGCGGAGCCGAAAATCATAGAATGGACCCGGCAGGGCACTTATGAAGACGAGAGCGGCAATCATCTGATCGTTAACCTCTCCGAGACGGAAGGCTATGAGGGCTGGGCTGTCTCCCTGATGCTGGACGGTGAAGCGATCGGCTGGATCATCCATCAGGAAGGAAATGCCCTGCGCGGCAACCTGAACGGCTGGGATGAGAATTTGGATCCCTTCAACGTTACCATTACCGAAGAGGGCGAAGACGGTCTCAAACTCGAAGTTGAGGGCGGCGAGACCTACTATTTCACACCGGTGGATATGCCGGAGGCAACGATCATTGTCACTGTCAACATTGAGGGCTGGGGCCATATCGCATACGCCGAGGGTGAGGAAGCGCCGGAGATCGATCCGGAGTTCCCGGCCCAGTCTGCCTATATCGGCCTGGCCGAACCGGCTGTCCATACCTTCCTGGCCGAGCCGGAGGCGGGCAATCTCTTTGTAAAATGGACAAAGAACGGAGAAGACTATTCGACCGAGCCACAGATCACGCTTCTGCTGGACGAAAGTGCGGAATACACTGCCGTGTTTGAGGAAGATCCGAACTGGCAGAATCCTGTGATGAATTTCGTCGGGGAGTACCAGTGCGACCGGGCGCATGCCACGGTAAAGTGCTGGGGCTTTGATGAAGCGTTTATCACTATCGAGTGGGGCAGCAGCGCCTGGGAGCAGACTCGCTGGATCATCGTCGGCAAGCTGGATACTGACACGCTGGCCATCAGCTATTCCGGCGCCAGCAAAGCAGAGCTTGTCTATGATGAGCAGGGCGAAATCAAGAGCGATGAGTCCGTTTATGACGACGGCACCGGAACCATCGCCTTCCACGACGACGGAACCTTTACCTGGCACGAGGATCAATCCGAAACCGGGGAGGATATGGTGTTCGAATGGATCCCGGCCATGGGCGACGGCTCCATCTCCATGCCAAATCCCTGGACGGAGGCCGACAGCGCGGAAGCTGCGGCGGGCGGAGCGGGCGTCGGCTATTTCAAGCTTCCGGAAGCCGGAGCGGAAGTAGTCGGAGGCCCGATCGGTTGGGAGTTCTACCGCTATACGGATCTGCTTGCCGAGGCAAACGGCTATGTTGGCGCTGCGGAGCTTACCGTACGGAAGGGTGTGAACCGGCCGGATCATGAGGTGAGCTACGACACGTCCGATGTGTCCGGCGATTATACCGCCTATGCATATGATTGGACGATCGAGGCAGGTGGATGGCAAATCCGATGCTTTGGCAACGAGGAGGGTCGGGCGATGAAAGCAATCTGGTCCTCTGACAACTTCAGCTATTGCATCCTGGTCCGCGGTCAGGGGGATCTTCGGGATACCTACGGCCTC
This sequence comes from Oscillospiraceae bacterium, assembly GCA_017395085.1. GTDB lineage: Bacteria > Bacillota > Clostridia > Oscillospirales > Oscillospiraceae > Limivicinus. Next base: position 5,571 of record JAFPWF010000003.1, read on the forward strand.
GGCTCTGACGACATCGCTTCCCTCGTCGACGCGATCGCATAGTGATCAGCAAACAAAGCTCTCAGGGCTCTGCTGGCATATGCTTTTCATCTTACCGATACGTAAAACAAAGCACTTCTGGGTATGATCCAGAGGTGCTTTGTCATGGACAAGAAGCTCCAACATTTCTTACGTTTTCTTAAGTTCCCTTGCCGGGGGTCACGCACCGTGATATAATCCACAAGCTAAACAAGATATCGGAAAGGACAAACACGATGAAAAAGAAACAGGTGTTTTTGCTGGCACTCATGATGCTGGCGCTGTTTATGCTGTGCGGCTGTGGTGCGATACAGGAAACGAGCATCAGCAGCTCCGGAGATTCCGTCACCGATCTGGCCCTCCGGCCGGACGGCGAGGCGGGGCATCTCTACGAAAATGACGGTCTGAAGCTGATGATCCCGCTGGAATATGATGAGCTTTTGATTACCGAGACGCCGCAGGATGACAGGGGAGCGCGGCTCTTCTCCGTCTCTGAAAAGGCGTCCGTTGAGGCGGCCAAGGCCACAGGCATGGATTATGAGGGGGCCGGCTGGCTCTTTTCCATTGAACGGATAGACGAAGCGACCCTTCGCGATCTGCTGTGCAATACCGATCTCTCCGGCACGGAGGTCTTTGCCAGGGACGACCTGGGCCGTTATTATCTGTACCGTCACCCCACGGATGTACGCTATGTGAGGGGAAATAACGACGCTATGGCGGCGGACCAGGGTACCTGGAACGCTCTTAACGAGTGGGCCTGGAACAACGTGCGCGAGACCTTCCTCCGGGAAAACCCGGAGCTCATTGCCGATACCCGGGGCAGCACGAGCCTGGAACTCTCTCTGGCGCGTATCGCATACAAGAGCGGGACATGCTACAGCGTCAGTACCACGGAATATGGGCCCATTGAGCCTGCAGCGGACACCTTTGATGCGGCCCCATGGTTGGAGAGGCTCATGACAAATGTGCACTATGAGCTTATCGACCTCTCCCAGGCGCCGGACGGCGAGTATGTGGTTCTCAGCCTTCCCGATGAAGAGCTTCGATTCGATTTCTTCCTGGCGGAGGGCAAAGAGAATCTGATCCGTGAGGTTCATGGAGAAGAGGAAATCGCGCTCTATCAGGCCAGCTTTGCAGATGACAGCAGAGCAAGTGCCGTCATGCTGGGCTGGTATGACGCGCTTGTCGCCGACCATGACATGAGCGAACTTGGCTATACGCCGGATTCTCTGCTGGGAAACTGGGGGGAAAAGATCGCAGGACGCGGAACGATCGCCATCAGCAAAAACGCCGAGGGGCAGTACGAGGTGCAGGTCAACTGGGCCAGCAGTCCCTCCGAGATGAACGTCTGGACCATGACGGCCCATCCCGCTGCCAGCAATATGCTGCGCTATGAAAACTGTCGCTACATCATTCTTACGCTCAGCGAGGATGGACCGGAAACTGAGAAACTGCAGTACGAAAATGGCACTGGCTTGCTCACTCTGCTCAGCACAAATGAGCTCCAGTGGCAGGACAATACAGGCCATGCTGCGGATGACGTCTTGTTCGTCTTCGAGGATTAAGATCGGCTGGTCTTTCTCAATAGACTGGCAAAAGCTGCAACAGCGTTTGCCAGTACAGACAGTAATGAATGATATATGCTCTCTCAGAAGTACCAGGCAGAGCAGGCAGAACTGGAACAGAAGATCCAAAAGTTGAAGGCGGACATGTCCTTCGTAAAGGAAACCGCAGAAAATGCGGAGAAATGGATCGAGCTGTTCAAGAAGGTCGGATACCCCGAAGAGCTGACCGCTGAGCTGCTGAACACGCTGATAGAGAAAATCCTGATCCACGAGGCCACCGAAGGAGAGTTCGGCGGCCGGGATCAGGAGATCGAGATTATTTACCGCTTTGTCGGTAAGATCGATTAGCTTATGTCTTTAACTGTGTGAAACCGGCCAGTAGACCTCCGTCACAAGGGCGGACTGTGCGGCGTCTCTTCCTTCGACAGCGTGGATCTCACCGAGCTTCGCAAACAGCTCGCTCTCGCTGATGGGGAAGCGGATGTCGATCTCGTGGTCGGCGTTTCTGATTCTGATTTTGATCATGGTGCTCATTCCTTTCGTAGAAAATAAAAAAGGGCTGACTTCATAGAATTGCTTCTACAAAGTCAGCCCATAATTACGGTGTTATTAAGTAAGGAAGTCACGATATAGGGAATAATATAACAGGCCGCTTTGATGGTTGATTTCCGTCTCGCGGCCTGTTTGTAATGAATGATTATCTACTGTCTTTCGGAAACTGTGGTTTCAGAACAGAATGCTGTTCCTCTTCTGTTGGGAAAAACAGCGCAATGCTGCGTAACCCTTCTTGCCCAATGTTGTAATGCTGCGCACCTTGTCCCATGCGGACTATTTCTTTTCTTGCAGTTCTACTATCAAGCAAATACTTCAAAAACAACGGATCATAATTGCCTTTCCTTTTTCCACGAATAACAAAGCCGCCAAAAGCCGCAATTTTCTCATCTAAATATACATTTGACCGACCAATATCTTCCGGCGTTTCAGAGCTTCGCTGAAAAACGATGTCTCCGTATTCTACCGAGAAGTTTCTCAATGTTTGGGTATCAATGTCTACCAAGCCCTTGATTCTGTCATAGGTAATGTAGGTATTATTCAGAATGTCCATAACGGAAATATATTTTATGCCATTTCCATATCTCTCTGAGGGGGCATTGATCCCATTCTGAAATGTCAAGAGTTCTCCCAACTCTTTTAATTCCCAATCACTCTCAAATCCTGGGAATCGGAGTTTGGGGACATGTGCCTCTTGACCATTACATGAGGGTTATATTGGGTGTAATATTTCTCCCTCATAATTACTGTGAAGGAGATGGTCACATGACTGAAAACACCCAATACAAAACGCTGGTCAATACTTGGCTAAAATCCAAACAAGCCATGATTACTGCGTCCACACATGCAAACTTCGTACTGATTGCGGAAAACCATCTGATTCCCCAATTTGGTCGAAGAAAGATCGGGTCAATCACTGAATCCGATATTCAAAAGTACATCCTGTACTTATATAACGATGGCCGCCTGGACAACTCCGGCGGCTTAACTGTTAAAACGATTCGGGATATTATTCTTGTGCTGCGTCTGTCGCTTACATATGCATACAAAGAAAAAGTGATTCCTTTGCTGAACTGGGATATGATTGAATACCCCAAGGATACTGGGATCAGGAAAGTGGTGTCGCTCTCAAAAGATGATGAGCAGAAATTGATTCAGTGCATCTATCTGCATATGAACCGGAAGACGGCGGGAGTTTTAATCGCCCTAATGACCGGGCTTAGGATCGGGGAACTCTGCGGTCTTAAGATGGGCGATATTTCTCTTGCAGCTAACACAATTTCTGTAACCCGAACAGTTCAACGCATCTATGACAAAAGGAAAGGCACTACCTATATCCATGTTGGCCCCCCGAAAACCAAGAGCTCAGTCCGCATAATCCCGATCCCCTCGCTTCTCGGGAATATCATCAAAAAATACATGACGGATAATCCCAATCAGTATTTTCTAACAGGCAAAACTAAACCTACAGAGCCTCGTACATACCGCCAGTTTTTCGCGCGTTTCATTAAAAAATATGGTCTGAAAAAGGTAAAGTTCCATGAGATCCGGCACACCTTTGCTGTCCGTGCAATTGAGATCCCTGAGTTTGACATTAAGTCTCTTTCAGAAATCCTCGGGCATAAGAACGTCTCATTTACTCTCAATGTCTATGGAAGTGCAAATCTACAACAGAAAATCAAGTGTATGAATCTGCTGAACGATTTATTGTAAAGAAATGGTGCAGCATCGCCCGTTGTTTTGGACGATGCTGCACCATTTCTTTATACAATCTCAATAGAGGTTTCTCGGTCAATCGCATCTTTTTCGGACAGAACTTTGTCAAGATTTGCGACTACAGTTTGAATCTCTTTGTGTTTTGCTCTTGCAAATGAGAACTCTTCATATTGCTCATTTTTCAAAGGGGTAAGCGATTCTTTTTCTTCTTTTAGATGCTGGAGCGTAGGAATCTTTTCACCGCCAGAAAGCTCTTTGAGTTGTCTTCGAGCTGCTTCATACAGCGTTATTTCCGCGTCATGTTCTGCTCGGAATTGAGCTTTATTCTTTGCTCTCAAATAGTCGCTGTACGTTTTTTTGTTGGCATAGTATTGTCCGGAATACTTGATAAGAAGATTGACGGTCTTGAGCCGGGCCTCCGTTGCCTTCAGTTTTTCATGCTTCTCGTTTTTATCCTTGCCTGCCAATTCAAGAAGATCTGTCAATTCTTCTCGATTTTTGATGCCGTTCTCCTCGATAAACAAGAGTGTTTTTGCTGCCTCTTGGATGTTTGTTACCGTTACCTTTTGCGCGTACTTTGGATTCTCTTGAGCTTTTGCAATCGCCTGGAGATCAACAATTAGTTTAACAAATGGTTTAGGAGTTGCTATATCCTTCCTTGCCTGCTTCGCGTTTTTCTTAAAGAAAGCTTCAATATATGGACGATCAAAATCTGTTCCAAGCTTACGTGCGCTGATGAGTTTTTCCCTTTCAGGGATCTGATAACTAAATCGTCCGCGGCTTTCAAAGAGAAAGATCCCATAGTTTTCGAGAAGCTTATCTTTTAATTCTTCGACGGAATGGCTATCCTCCATTGAGACTGTAATCGCTTTTCGCAAGAAAGCAAGCCGCGTTTCAAATGTCGATTTTTCAGAATTATCAGAAGTGTTTGGTTCTTCTTTTGCTTGATTATCTAGAGCGACTTGTCCTCTTCTCGCGGCCCAATACTCTCGATCTGTTATTCGCACTTTGGCTGGAGAGAGAAGATCCACTTGATAAAGGTTTTCGCGTTGGCACATGAGCATCGTTTCTTGTTTTAGATATTCGAGATAATTATCAGAAACATGATGCTTGAACCCAGCAAGAGAATCACTTGGAAGATCCATAAACGGGTTCCGCTCCACATCTTCCATACGAAGGCTGTTAATTACGATGTGGACATGAATGTTTCCTGCTCCATTGTGCCCGTCAGGATGAGTACAAACTATCGCTTGATGGCCGGGAAAATGCTCCTTGCAAAAATCAATTCCAAGCTCTTGCGCGCGCTCAACTGTCAGTCCATTGTCTTCTCGGTCACGAGGATCAAAGCTCAAAATGTAATGATGAGCTTTGATTTCTTCTTTTGATTTGTTTTTTCTATACTTCTCATTCAGCTCTGTGCAGTCACGAGGAAAAGTTTGTGGTGTGCAGTATATTCCATCAATGAGGATTCCTTCGCGCTCTACGAGATGGCCATATTCATCGCGGATTGGCTTGCTGTTTAACTCGTTGTGTTGGTACTTCAAGTATTGAACAGCATCAATATATCGAGTATTCTTAACAGCTATGTGTTTAATTACAGCCATATTCTTTCTCCACAGCTCGGTTAAAATCGTCGATTGACAGATCTAATTTAGTAATCTCTCGTTTTATTTCTTCTAAAACCGGTTGGGTTGTTTCGCCGCCCTGATTCAGATGACGCGCGATTTGATTAAGATTGTTCCCCAGCTTATTGATGTTACGGAGCTCTTGAAGAATCTCCCGCTCGTCGTGAATGATGATCGGGAGCTTTTTGATCGGCTGGTTAAGTAACGCTCTGCGGCAATAATCCGAAAAAGAGATACCGCATTTACCCGCTTCATAGGAAATCATATCGTACATTTCCTGTGAGATGCGAAAACAAACTATCTTATCTTTCTGTCCAAATTCGCTTTTCGGTTTTGACATTATGAACTCCTTTTGATTAGCGTAAGCGGAATCAAAACTGTGACTGCTTCAAGCAGGCACCGCAATGAAATTGCAAATTGTGTTGAGGGATTGGGGAGCGAAATCCCCAACAAGTGCAGCGTTCACACTTCATGAAATGAATAAGTGTAATACGATGCGAAACTTGCTCTAAGAGAGAGAATTACCGTCCAGAACGCATTCTGGACGGTTTTCCTTTTACGTCCGGCGTTCTACGAACCACCGTCCGATATTGTTTCCTGTCAAGTTTGCACTTCTTTCAAAAAACAAATAGCTCTCTTTTCCTCGAACTCGGATCTTGTATCGATCTCCTTGGCCACCGGCTCGCATCGCTGCGGCCTGGGTGATTTGCAAAACTTTATCGATCTCATATGTGACGCCATCTTCCCAAATGATTTCTCTGGGAAGCATTACTCCGTCTTCTCGAAAATCGACTTTGACTTGCACATAAACTTTTGGACTTCTCGGTTTTGGTTGAGACTGTCCGGAGATTCTCGCATTCGTTGCTGTCTCCATTTAGTGTTTCTCCTTTGTCTCTGTAAAAAAATCTGACATGCTTATTGAGAGCGCGATACAGATTTTTTCTATCGATTCTACGGATAATTGGGTTCCTCTGCTCCTTGCGCGCATAAAAGTAGAATAACTCACACCGCTGCACACTGAAAGCTGATTGAGAGACATTTCATGATTGTAAGCAAGTTCCGTAGCTCTTTCGACAGTGTTCACAACCCATCCCTCCTTCAACAGAATCGCCATTTAATCATGGTGCAATTATCGTTGCAATTATTATTCTAAACTCTTTGGTGTCCAAAAGAACGGACTCAATTGAGAACTCGACCAACAATTTCAAATCTCGTTTCAGGCGAAACGAAAATCGGATCGTATTTCTTGTTATAAGAAATCAAAACAGGTTGAAGATGAATAACACCATCAACATCCGTAAAATCATCGCGCAACTCTTCATTTGGTTCACGCAAGTTATATGACTTCATATAACCTTGATCTCCATAAAAGAACACACCAACATCACCTGGATGGAGCTCTTTTGTTTCCTGAACCCAAACAAGTTGGCCATCATTGTATGTCGGTTCCATACTGTCTCCTTTTACACGAAGTGCAAATTTCGCGCCGGCAGGAACAGTAGATTTCGGAACGCTAATCATTTCATAATTGCCTTCGTCAAGAAATTCGCCAGTGCCAGCAGAAACCGGTAAATAGCTCAAAGGCATATCGATGTATTCGATTTCGTGGATGAAAGGTTCCGGTGCATAACGTCCAGAAGCCACCAAGTCGTTTTCATACTCAGCGACTTTTCGACGCCCCTCTTTGTTCAGTTTTCGAGGGAGGGAACCAAAGTATTCAAATCCGTTTTCAAGATTGAGGGCATAGCAGAGCGCGACTAATTGATAACATGTGGGAGTGGTCTCACCGATTTCCCAACGCCGTACAATGTCGCGGTGAAGATTAACTCCATAAGTTCCAACGAGATATCGCAGATCAGCACGGGAAAGTCCAAGCTCCTCTCTCGCGATCTCGATTTGTCGGCCTATAGTATTCTTTTCTTTTTCTTCATCTGCGTTGTATCTATCTCCGGTCAAAAAATCAAGAGACACAATCTTGCTGTCAGATTCATTTCTGATTTTTTTCTTTGCCATGATGATCCCTCCTTCATGTGTAAGCCAAGTATATATAAGGAAACATCGCTTGTCAAGAGAAAAGCTACAAATTAGTGACATATGTCCTCTTGTAATCACTAATTTATTGCATTATAATAGCCTCGCACTCGACGAGAGGAGGTGAGGCTATGCAGCAGCGTGTGATCTTGCACAGCGATATGAATTCATTTTACGCATCTGTCGAAGCAATGCTTGATCCTACACTCAAGGGGAAAGCAATCGCAGTCTGTGGATCGACAGAAGAGCGTCACGGGATTGTTTTAGCAAAATCTGAGTTGGCAAAAAAAGCTGGCGTTAAGACTGGAATGGTTTCCTGGGAAGCTCGACAGAGATGCCCGAACTTAATCATGGTTCCGCCCCAATATGATGAGTACCTGAAGTATTCCAAGCTCGCCCATGAAATCTATTATCGCTACACTGATCTCGTTGAACCGTTTGGAATGGATGAATGTTGGCTCGATTGCACGAACAACCTTCACGGTTTTGACTCTGCCCTTTCTCTCGCTGAATCAATTCGTAAAGCAACGCGCGAAGAGCTTGGCCTTACCGTCAGCATTGGAGTGTCCTTTAATAAAATCTTTGCAAAGCTCGGAAGCGATTTGAAAAAACCGGATGCTATCACCTGCATTACGCAAGAAAACTTTGAAGATGTTGTGTGGCCACTCGCTGTGTCAGAAATGATCTATGTTGGTCATGCAACTGAGGCGAAGCTCGCAAAATACGGAGTTCATACAATAGGTGAACTCGCTGCTACGCCCCCTCAACTCCTTATCAATTGGTTTGGCATCAATGGACTAAAGCTGTGGCGATTTGCAAGTGGCACTGACGAGAGTCGGGTAATGCAAAAAGACTTTGTTAGCCCTGTTAAATCTATCGGCCACGGCATTACATGCACAGCGGATCTTGAAAATGATAACGAAGTACATAACGTAATGCTCGAACTCTCACAGGATGTGGGGCACCGTCTCCGCGTTCACGAACTCTGCGCAACAGGAGTACAGATTTGGATTCGCTCGAATGATTTGTCTGGAGAGCAGTTTCAATGTCGGCTTCCTGTGCGAACACAACTCCCTTGTGAGATTGCTGCCGCTGGTTTCAAATTATTCCATGAGCGTTATAAGTGGAATAACAATGTTCGAGCAGTCTGCATCAGAGCAATCAATCTCGTTCCCAAAAATGAAAATGAACAGCTTACTATTTTTGATGACATAGCGTGGCGGGAACGTAGAGAGCGTTTGGAAGACACAGTAGAAATCCTACGATCAAGATTTGGAAAACAGGCAATAACCTACGCCTCGTTGCTTGGCGATTTGAAAATGCCAGGTGATGGCCGCGAAAAGGTTAGAATGCCGGGGCTTATGTATCAGTGAGGAGGTCAAGAATGATATTTCGCAACGACTACAGTTCGCATGTGGCGAACTCTTTTACCCCATGTTATGGATGCACTTGCGCAGGGTGCGCTTACTGCGATTATTCTGAGGAGCGCCTATTATCGCTCGATGATGCGGAAACCAGAATGAAGATTAGCAGCATACCAAATCTTGCCGTTATAAATATTGCAAGGGTAGCTTTCGCGTGATTTGACAGGAGAGAACATGAGTCGATATTTGAGCTTACAAGATTTGGAGATCATTGCGGACGGAGTTACCCAAAAATACTTTCAATTCCTTCAGGCAAAACCGGGCGCCCTCCCTCCCATTGATCCAGTCCTTCTTGCAGAGGAAATCATTCACCTTAATGTCCGTTTTCTTCCTCTTTGCTCTGATGGTTCAATCCTTGGATTAACTGCATTTGACGATATCGACTTGAGTTTTTTTATGTCAGACGGGAGTATTACAACGCAGCATATTTCTAACAGTGATGTGGTAATAGACTCTGACTTACAATCAAACGGAGTTCCTGGCCGTTGCAATTTTACGATAGCACATGAAACAGGCCATCAGATCCTTTATAAACTTTTCCCCGCAGACTACGGAATGGTCTGCAATCGCAAAACACATATTCTGAATAGGAGGAAAAAAGAATCTCATAATTGGGTTGAATGGCAAGCTGATTCTTTAGCTTCGTTTATCATGATGCCGAGGTTATTGATCAGCGAATCCATGTCTCGCTTTGGACTCGGAGAAAAAGTCGAAATGCTCAATAGGGTATTTCGTCCTACTGTATTTCAACACTTTTGTGATATGGCAACATACCTCGGCGTTTCAAAACAAGCACTTAGTATCCGGCTAAAGCAATTAGGATATCTGGATATAAACCGAGACTATCTATCAAACCCATATGAGCTTCTTAGAATCTACTGTGATGAATCTGAACTTCAGCAGTTATAGAGAGCTCAAAAAAGAAACATCTCAGCCACCTAAAACCGTGTCTATCGGCGCAGATATTCTTTGTCCAGATTGCAATAAAAAGATTGGCGTAAAAAAGTCTGCATGTAGCGGGTACTTAGAGTTTAAGTGCCCTCGCTGCCAAAAAACATACATACGGAATCTGTCGCTTCGTCGTGCAATGTAGTATTCCGTAATAACCAAATAGTTTAATAGCAAACGCGAGCACCGAGCAACGGGCCTTTGCATGGCTGCGGTCATGCACTGATGAAACAGCACCAAATAGCCGGGCGGCGTCACAGGATAACTTTATCCTGCTGACACTGCCCGGCTTTTTTTATTTCTCCAAATAGAATATCGAGCCTGAGTTGCAATAGGGCAAAGGATATTTCTTATACGACGCGCGCAGAAATGAGATTTGCAAAAAGTCGTAGGAAATACCCTCGACCTTGTGCGCTCATTTTCAGGCTGCAAGTTGAGATTCCGATGAATGGACTGTCCTTTGCCCCGCTTACAGGCAGAAAGGACAGTCCATGAAAAATAGATGGGAGTGTTATCTCTCCGAATACCCGTGATCTCCGGTTTGTTCCCGACAAACAAAACCATTCAAAGGAGATCACGCAAATGAGTCCGTTTAATTACCAAGCTGAAAAAGCACATTTTGAAAAAATGTGGGCTCGCCTTGCAATTGAATACAGAGAAGCGGGCATGTCTTCAGATGCAATCGAAGAAATGAGGAAATTCGATTGGGAAGAGTTTAAGCAACGCCGAAACTGGCGCTTGCATGAAACACTCTTTTCTGAGTTGAGACCAACGGAGGAATCCGATGATCCTGATCCTACCATTCCAAGTCCTTCACTGAGCGAAGATTTAGTCACCACGGACAAGTACGCAGACACACCAAAGAGCAACCAATACCATTGGCTTAAAGAAATCACAAGCCCTGACTTGCTTAATCAGCTTCTGTTGCTATCTGATTCCGATCTTGCCCTGATAAATGCTTATTTGTTTGAGGGGCTAAGCCAGAACGAAATCTCTGAAAGGTTGGGTGTCAATCAGTCGGTCGTGTCCAGAAAGATCAAGAGAATAAAAAAACTTTTAAAAAATGTGCAGGCTATGTCATAAAAACGCCTTTCCCACTGCCTAGTAAGTGAGGGGATATTTTCCCTTACTGATGACAACAGAATAGTTCAGCATCTCAGTTACGTTCCGTGGAGATGGAGCGACAATCTTTCTGCCGCCAAGACCCGGCTTTCCGGTGAGCGATCTACAGAGAAGTGAAACAGGCTTATTGGTACGGCCTGATCGCGATGAAGTCTGCTCGGGATAATGATACTCCTGTCCAGCCACAGCTTCACGCAATGGGGGCAGCTCGGAGAGACACTCGGAGAGGTAAAACGGCCTGTGACGCATCGACCGGATGCGGGCTGGGATGTTCCCGATACAGTCAGGGGCGCGAGCGGCAAATATGACTGGCAGAGAAATGAACTTCCAAATACGAAGACAATTGTCTTCAGTATGAAAACTATGTGGCTGAGGTTCCCTGGGATCTCAGCCATATCCTTTTGTACTGAAGCAATGCAGAACAGGAAAGGAGAAGGAGCAATGGAAAAACTGTTCACAAGAAAAGAGGCTGCGGGAATCCTGGGAATCAGCCTTGCGACCCTTGATCTTGCCAGAAACAGCGGGCAGATCACCTATGTCCAGTACGTAGAGAATGGATGTGTCTTTTTTACAGAGGCCGGCATTCAAGAATTCATTGCTCGGTCAACTCACCGTGCAGCTCCGAAGAAGGAAAACATGATGACCTACCGCAAGCGTCGGGCCTAATCGACACACCTTGCGACAACATTGCGAGCTTTGCGCTCTTCTGATAAAAATGAAGCATCAGCGCTGATAACACTCAAAAAGGAGGTGCTGGAATTGGCTAAGAGAAAAGCAATTCCCAAGTATGGAACCGTCATGTTAGGCGGTATTGAATATTACCGTACCCGTATCGAAGATGCGGATGGCAAACGGGTCGCCCTGTATGGCAGAACCCGCGAGGAATTATATGATAAGGTAGAAGAAGCCAAGCGCCAGATTGAAGAGTGCTCTTTTCGGCGCGAGACTCCCACTGTAAAAGAGTATTGTGAGAAGTGGCTCCTGATGCAGTCCGCCCATATTCGGGCAACCACTCTTCTTGACTACACATCGAAGGTTAAAAACTATATCATCAAGCCCCTTGGTCATATGTACATGGCCGACGTTACTCCCGATGATATCAAACTGGCCGTTGTTCCCGCAGCAAAAAAATCGGAATCAGTTTATCGGTCTGTAAACATGCTGATGAAGTGTATCTTCTATTCTGCGTGGGATAGCCATGTTATTGACGAGAACCCGACGGAAAAGCTCTCCGCTAAAGGTGGCGTTCCGCAGAAGACCAAAGAAGCCCTCACCGATGAGCAGGTCATTCTGCTGCTGGATTCGATTAAAGGTCTTCCGCCTTATGTCTTTGTTATGCTGGGCCTTTACGCTGGCCTTCGCAGAGAAGAAATCCTTGCCCTCAAGTGGGATTGCGTTTTCCTCGATGTTGAAGCACCGTATCTCTCGGTGAGAAGGGCGTGGCATACTGAGCACAACAGGCCGGTCATTCTTACTGAGCTCAAAACAAAAGCAGCCAGCCGAGACGTGCCGCTGCCGAAGTGCCTTGTAGAGTGCTTGAAGGAAGCAAAGGAAAAATCCACTTCTGAATATGTGGTTGCCAATAGCGAGGGAGAGCCGCTGTCTTATACACAGTTCAAGCGTGTCTGGCAGTACATCGTAACCCGGTCTACAAAAGAGCGCACCTATGTGAGATACGTTAATGGAGAGAAGATCAAACATACGATCTCGCCGGTGCTCGGAGAAGTTGCCCCTCATAACGGCAAGGTTACCTACAGCATGGACTTCCAAGTTACGCCTCACCAGCTCCGTCATACCTACATCACGAACCTGATCTATGCACAGGTTGATCCGAAGACCGTTCAGTACTTGGCAGGCCACGAAAACAGCAAGATTACTATGGACATTTACGCCAAGGTGAAGTATAATAAACCCAAGGAACTGGCGGCTGTAGTGAACGGCGCATTCGGTCAATAATACGGCTGACGGTGATTAAACCTCCGAGAAAAATTACGGGTTAATTTAGGGGTTAATTTTTCGGAGACCTTCAAAAAAGCCTGTAAAATCAAGGGGTCTGAGGCCTGGTGCTTTATGAAGTACGGTCTCAAAGCGGCAAGACGTGCTCCTCAGTTCAGCAAGCGCTGATTGCAAACTCAAAACCTTTCAAAACCCGGAAGCCTGTCGGTTTCCGGGTTTTTCTGATTATCACGGTGAAAGGCTGCGGCTTTCTGTTGATAAAACCGATCTGTTCCGTTAATATGATGTCATGGCAGAAGAGCATTATGAATACAACCGCGAGGTGCAAATATGATCTGTGAAAGAATAACCGTCGGAGCGGGGACGGATTATCCGCTGCTCGGAATGCTGACGTTCCCTGACAGCCTCTCAAAGCCTGTGCCGGCTGTGGTTCTGGTGCATGGCTCCGGTCCCAGCGACATGGATGAAACGGTCATGAAACTGACGCCGTTCAAAGACCTCGCACAGGGCCTCGCGGAACGCGGCATCGCTTCGCTGCGGTATGACAAGCGCAGCTTCGCGCACGCAAGGAAAATGGCAAAAGCGGATGTCACCGTGAAGGAAGAAACCATTGACGACGCTCTGCTGGCTGCGGAAGTCCTGAAAAACGATCCGCACATCAACCGTGACCGCGTTTTTCTTCTCGGGCACAGCATGGGCGCCATGCTCGCCCCGAGAATCGACGCCGAAGGCGCTGATGTCAAAGGCCTGATTCTGATGGCCGGAACCCCGTACCGGCTGGAAGAGGTCGTATTGCGGCAGCTGAAGCAGGCGAACGGCAGCAATCCGCTTCTGAACTGGATCGTCGGGCAGGAATACCGGGTCATGGCAAAAAAGTTCAGCGGTCTCTACCGGATGAGCGACGATGAAGCGAAGAAAAAGAAATTCGCCGGGAATCTGTCCCTCTACTATTTCAAGGAGATGGGGCAGAAAACTGCGGCGGACTACCTTCTGGAGAGCAGCAAGCCGGTTCTGATCCTGCAGGGAGCGCGGGACTTTCAGGTCCTTGCGGAAGATGACTACAGGCGGTTTCAGGAACTGCTTTCCGGCCGGGAAAACACCCGGTTCAGACTGTACCCCGAACTGAACCACGCCTTCGTCGAGGCAATTTACGACGATATCCTGAAAGCATCAAAGGAATATCGTGTGGAGCGGCATATCGGTGAAACCGTGATCGGCGATATCGCATCGTTTATTCTGGATTCCTGACGCTGCAGAACTCAATCCCATTCTACCCGGAAGAGCAAATCTTCCGGGTTTTTACGCTGATTCTTAACGGGAGTGTGAAACTTTTTCTCCTGTTTTGCGTCATATGTGGTGAGAACGTTCTTGAACACAACGGAGGATACGAATGGACGACGAAGCGATCCTGAACCTTTACCGGCAACGGGACAGCCGTGCCGTAGCCGAAACCGAAGCCAAATACGGCCGGCTGTGCCTTTCGGTTGCAAGGAACATCTTATCAAACCGCGAGGACTCCGAGGAATGTGTCAACGACACCTGGCTGCACGCCTGGAACGCCATCCCGCCCGAATGGCCCCTGCGCTTTTCCGCCTGGCTGAGCAGGGTGACAAGAAACCTTGCCGTCAGCCGTCTGCGGGAAATCCGGGCACAGAAGCGCGGCGGAGACGAGATCCCGCTGGTACTGGAGGAACTGGATGAATGCATCCCCGGCAAGCCCGATCCTCAGAAGGCAGTGGAACAGAAAGAACTGCAGGATGCGATCAACCGCTTCCTGGACGGGCTGGATTCCGCGGTCCGTGATGTTTTTGTAGCCAGATACTTCTATGCTGCATCCCACAGCGAACTGAGTGCACGTACGGGATGGTCGGTCGGAAAGGTCAAAACCGTTCTTCGCCGAACCCGGATAAAACTCCGTATTGCACTGAAGGAGGATGGCTTATGCTGAACCGCGACAATCTCTTCGACGCCATGAGCGGCGTCCGGGACGAGTACCTTTCATCTGCAGCGGACCTCCTCGGTTATCAACAGGAGGAAACCGATATGCATTTTGAGCAAAAAGCAAAAAGAACCGGCCTGCGCAAGACCGGCAGAATTCTACTGATCGCGGCAGTCATTGCCTGCCTGTTCACCGTCACCGCCTTCGCTGCAGGGCTTTTCTCCGTTTCGACCCGGGTGCCGGATCCGAAGGAAACCTTCCAGATTCACTGGGACGACAGCGAGAACGGCTATCTGGAGTGGTCGGACGCCAAACTGGTGCTGACCTTCCCGGAAGTCGCCGAAAGCAGGGAAATTGAGGTACGGCCGGGGTGGCTTCCGTTTGAAATGCCCTCCCGGCTGGCCGGAAGCCTTCCCTGGAGCAACCTCAGCTCCGAAACCTGGTTCCAGCGCTTTGCTTCGGAGTCCCTCTGCTTCCCGGACGAAGCCGGGAATCCGCCCCAGTTTTCGGATATCTCGCAGCCGATCCTGATTCAGCTCTATTCCATGGCGCAGTTCCGCGATGACGGCGCACTGCTGATGCTGTACCAGACGCCGGGAGAGATAAAAGAGGAACACTGGAATGATCTGAACGTAGATGTGCTGAGCTTCCACGGGCGCCAGCACTTTGACGAGCGCTATATCGACTGGATGGACAAGACCATGGAAGCCTATGACATCGAATACGACTACGTCCTGCTTTCCAATGCCGAGGCAGGCTGGGTCATCGAGGTCTGCGGGCAGCTGGGCATGGATACCGTGCGCAAGGTGGCTGAGAACCTGGAAGTCCGCGAAACCGGCAACACGCTGACCCCGGACGATTTTGAAAACAGATTCGTCTTCATCGACGGCGGCGTGGGGTAAAGCCGTACCCACCCCCCTGAAAACCAGAAAAGAAAAGCTCCGGACATGCTCAGCATGTTCCGGAGTTTCCTATATCTATATTATATCAGGGTTTCAGAAAATGGCTGTCAGCGGAGGAACATATGCTCTGTTTTTCCACTGATCCCACCGGGTTTGAAACTCATTTTCGGAAATTCTGGTACTCTTCTCACTCGGCAGGTTGTCGCTGTGCCCCTGCTGAGAGTAGAAAACCGTTGCGCCGCTTGCTTCGTCATAATCGGTGAACACCATTTCGAGATCCTCGAGGGAGCTTCCGTTTACCTTCTGGAGCGTGATGTAGGTATGCGACGCTCCGCCGGACCCTTCAGAAAGCAGCGTGTTGTCCGCGAGGATATAATAGCGCGACCGTGCCTGGGAAGTTGCGATGTTGGCCGGCGCTCCGTTTACCAGGGTATAGATGTCATACGCCATGTTTTCGGAAAAATCATCCGTCCCCATGCCGGCAACGATCAGTTCGGGAACGCCGTTCTTGTCCAGATCCTTCAAGGCATAGCCGACGCCGGTAGAATATGCCGCCACTTCGGAAAGCCCGTGCTCCCATAAATACTGCCCGTTCTGAGAATTCCCGGTGCTGTAGGCCGTGCGGTAGGCATCGATTACGTTCCTGTAAGCAGTCACAAAATCCCCGACATAGATGTACGCCGGGGTAGTCACGGCAAGATTACCCTCTCCGTCAAACACTGCCTGGATGCCCCAGCCGTTCAGTGACTGCGGGGCGTTGCTGACCGCAAGGGTGTCGCCTTCCAAGTCCTGCAGGGAAAGTCCGGGATGCCGTTCCATCGCCTGCTCCAGGGAGTATACGGTGCCTTCCGGGTCAACAAGCTGCCAGGAGAGGCTGACGGCGTTGTCCGCGTGCGCAATAAACCAGGTTTTCCCGCCGACCGCAATGGATTCGCTGGTAGGGTTCTTGGTAATGACGACAGCAGGCCCCTCGGCAAACAGGGAAGAATCCTGCAATCCCGCCGCTTCCGCGTCTCCGGACAGGGGTTCCTCTTCCGGCCAGGGATTCTCTACCCGCACCCAGGCTAGCTGCAGCTCCGACTTTTCCATCCCGGCAAAGCGTTTTTCCACCATGCTGTCATAGTCCTGTTCCGAAATGGGGTTCCCTGCCGCGTCTTCACAGACGGTTACGGCGTCTGGATAGTCTTCACCGGTGTCTTCATCGCGCCAGTTTACGTTTTTTGAGGCCAGATATTCCCAATCGGCAGCGCCGTCTTTCAGGCAGAGCGCCTGCCAGGAATAATACTGGTGGGCGTATCCGTCCCGGGTCACGTTTTCACAGGGATAGTAATAACAGCCGGCAAGCGCATCGTAATAACAGGGAAGAGAATCCTGAATGATCTCCGGCCAGTCGTCCGGGCCCTCGATCTCCGCATTTTTATGGTAGCAGTTGTCGATGCCGCTGCCGTCCGGCAGGACTTCCCAGAAGTTTGCATAGGTGAATATTCCGGTGCCCTGCGTTGTCGCAGCGATGACCTCCAGCCTGCCGTTGCGGTCCAGATCGGTAAAGGTATAGAACCACGGGGAATCGTACGGCTCGGTAAAGGCCCAGAATTCCCGGTTATCCTCAAGTACCTGCTTCTGCTCTTCGCTTGAAAACTGTGCCTGCGCTGCGGCGCTGTCGGGGTATGATGCCTCTGTCGACTGCGGCGTGCTGTCAACAGGAGCCGGCGCCCCGCCGCAGGCGGTGAGCGCGGCAATCATCGCCGCAATCAGCAGAAAGCCGATGAATTTCTTCATTTCCTGCCCTCCTGGCTTTTTTCGTGAAGTGTATTATATCAGATCGTCCGGCTTCTGTCTTCTGAAGAATCCTTAAGCCCGGATGTTTTGCCCTGAAACCGGAGGCCCGGAATCCAAGGAATCCCGGGCCCTCGTGATCTCTGTCACTGTTCAGGTTTTATGTAATTCCCTGCGCATGCTCCAGCGCGGCATAGGCGCCGTTTTTCCGGAGCAGCTCGTCCCGGCTTCCCATCTCTTCGATGTGGCGGTCGTTGACAACGGCAATGCGGTCGGCGTTCCGCACCGTAGAAAGCCGGTGCGCAATGACGATGCTGGTCTTCCCGCGGCTCAGCCGGTCGAGACTTGCCTGAATCTTCTGCTCGGTAACACTGTCGAGCGCCGAGGTCGCCTCATCCAGGATCAGGATCGGCGGATTTTTCAGGAAGACGCGGGCAATCGAGATGCGCTGTTTCTGTCCGCCGGAGAGAACAATGCCCCGTTCCCCGACGAAACTCTGATATCCGTCCGGCATGTTCAGGATATCCTCGTGGATCTCCGCCTGAATGGCGGCTTCAACGACTTCCCGGTCCGTGGCGTCCGGCCTGCCGTAACGGATGTTTTCCATGATCGTACCCGCAAAAAGGAAAACATCCTGCTGGATGATGCCGATATTACGCCGGAGGCTTTCCTGCGTCAGACGGCGCACATCCTGTCCGTCCACCAGAACAGCTCCGCCGGTCACGTCGTAAAAGCGGGGGATCAGATGGCAGATCGTGGTTTTCCCGCCGCCGGAGGCGCCGACCAGGGCAAAAGTTTCCCCGGGAGCCACACAGAAGCTGACGTTTTCCAGCACGGGAGTGCCGCTCTGGTACGCAAAGTCGACATGGTCGAACCGGATTTCACCCCGGACGCCGTTGAGCTCTGCGGCATCCGGCGCATCGGCGATTTCAGGCTCGGTGCGCATGATTTCCACAAAGCGTTCAAAACCCGCGCTGCCTTGCGCAAAAATCTCCATGAACTGGACCAGCTTGCGGATCGGCGAAATGAAAAGGGAAATATACAGGGTGAAGGTCAGCAGGTCGACAAAATCCATCTCCCCCCGCATGACCAGCAGGCCGCCCACGCTGACCACCGCCACCTGCATCAGGCCGATGGCGGCCTCGATCCCGGCGTTGAAGAGGCCCAGAGCGCGGTAATACGAAACCTTGCTTTTTTTGAAGGCCTCATTCGCGCGGTCGAACTTCTCGTCTTCCGTCTTTTCTGCAGTAAAGGCCTTGGACGTCCGGATGCCGGAGATGCCGCTCTCAATCGCCGCATTGATTTCACCTGTGCGCACCTTGACCTCGCGGTTCGCTTTCTGCATATTCAGCCGCTGGCGGACAGAAAACAGGATGCAGGCCGGCAGCAGCACAATCAGAACGCAGGTGAGTTTCCAGTTAACCGTCAGGAGGATGATCACGGAGCCCAGCAGCGTCACACCGCAGATCAGCAGGTTTTCCGGCCCATGATGGGCAAGTTCGACAATCTCAAACAGGTCGTTCGTCACGCGGGAAAGCAGGACGCCCGTACGGTTTCGGTCAAAGAAGGAGAAGGACAGCGACTGCATGTGGGTAAAGATATCCCTGCGCATGTCGGCTTCGACCAGTGTTCCCATCCGGTGCCCGATGATCGTGATCAGGTACTGGAACCACGCCCGCAGAAGATAACTGACAAAGAGAATGCCCATCACGGCGAAGAAAGCGCCGAAAAGGCCTTTCGGCAGCAGGCTGTTCAGGCTCTGACGGGTCATATAAGGGAAAGCGAGATCCACCACCGCAACCGCAAGCGAAAGGCACATATCCAGAGCGAAAGCGCCGCGGTGAGGAACGATGTAAGACGCAAAGATCTTTAGTTTGCTGTTCTGATCGTTGATGCTTCGATTCATCTGTGTTTATCCGAATCTATGTGGTCATTTCTCAGAGTGTAAGATCGGCATTTTTCGCCTTCCTGTGCTGAAGGATCGTCGGGATCCACAGCATCAGGGTAATCAGCGCAGTCGCAAGGAGAAGGCGGATCCCAAGATAGGCAAACCACTGCCATTTTTCAGTCAGCACAAGACCCAGCGGGTTTACATAGGAGGAAAAGAAGTTTGTCCGGTACAGAATGCCGACCGGTTCTCCATTCAGGTATGCGGGCTGCGAGAAAATGGAATTCAGGTAAAACGTCGGCAGATCCAGCAGCAGAAGCCCGATCATCGTGCTCTTCCAGTGCCAGAGAGATACGCCGCCGTTATACTCAAAGCCGAGGTACAGCCCCAGCGTCACAACCATGGAGTGGTAGAGAAAATACTGCCAGGCCCTCGGTGCCAGCAGGAACTCTGCCGCCGAGTTGTATTCTGTCGCAATGTAGGAAAGCAGAATGCCCATCAGCCCGCCGATGGTTCCCGTGATGTACATCAGCGTCAGCAGGCGTGTACGCCAGATTCCGCTTTTGAGCAACAACGCCGCGATGAGAAACACGATCATCAGAGAGCACATCTCCAGCGGAAGGTGCTCCATCTTCAGGTAGGGCGTATACTGGCCGATCGGCACATAGGTCAGCGCCTGTCCGGACTCCGTCGCGGCGATTTCCGGCGTCACCATGGGCAGAATGCTGGTCACGCTGAACACCTTGGTCACTTCGGAAACAACGCCGACAATCAGGCAGGCCTTCAGAACCTGATCCATCGTCGGCTTTCGGACTCTGATGGCGAAAAAGCCGCCGATAATCAGGACGGCAGAAATGCCGATCCAGATGAGATGTCCGGTTGAATACATAGATTCATCCCCTTCATTCTTTCAGATGCTTTCCATCCGGCTTCAAAGGATGTCTCACGGTCTTCTGCTTCAGGTGCTTTGCCTGCGTTCCTTCCAGATGCTTTCCCTTTTTTGCCGTAATGTCTTTAAACCAAAGCCACGACAGCGTGCGGTTCCATTCCGACAGCCGGCCGGCCATCAGGTAGGCACTGGAATAAACAAACACAAATGCAAACGCAAATACCGACCAGTGGACATGCCGGAAATCCAGGAAAAAGTACGGGATCAGTTCCGTCGGGAGAATCTCGGACGCAATCAGAGAGAGAACAATCACCGCATAGAAAGTCACAAACCAGGTGCCGTGCCAGAGCTGCCGGGGCTTCAGTTTGCCGATGGGGGAATCGTTGATCAGGAAAGAGGCAATTCCCAGAATCGGAATCAGCACATGCATGACAAACGAGTCGTACCGGTCGACAACCGGAAGATGCTGAGAGAAAAAAGGAAGCTGACTGAACATGACCACAATGAAAATCACCGATTCCGCCACTGCAGCGGACAGGCGTATGAAGTAAACCGTTTTTCTGGTCACTTCCGTGTCGGCCAGCAGTTCGATCACATTGGCAACCACAAAGACCGCGGCGCCGGCGGTGGTAAACAGGGTTCCGTCCACGGTCAGAAAACGAAAGATCGTAATGCTCGGCTCCAGATGCCAGCCAAAGATGAAGGAACTGACCCCCAGCAGCACAATAAGCACGGAAATGCAGATATTCGTGATTTTCTTTTTCCGGTACCGCAGTTCAAAGGTGTCCCAGATTCCGTCCAGGTCCTGCGCCCGGTCATAGCTTTTGATGTAGTCGTAGTCGATTCGCGCCATGCCGCATGCTCTCCACCTGTCAGTAAAAAAGTCAGCCTTTCTCCGGGTTTTCTGCGCCTGATACGGAAACAATCTTATCAGAAGCAGGGGGCAAAAGCAAGCCGCATAAAGTTTGATTTTCTCCAACTTGTCCCTTGATTCTTTCTTCCCTGTCATGGTATAATATTTTTTGGTTTCCGGATCACGAGAAGCCGAATAATTATTTTGGAGGAAAACAATGAAAAAGATTCTTGCGCTTGCACTTGCACTCTGCATGATCTTCGCGCTGGCTGCCTGCGGTCAGTCCGCTGCGCCTGCCGCTGAGCCCGCCGCTGCACCTGCCGCTGAGCCCGCTGCCGAAGCTGCTGCCGACATCCAGGTTGCCATGATCACAGACTACGGCGACATCACCGACCAGTCTTTCAACCAGACGACCTATGAAGCATGCAAGGCCTACTGCGAATCCAACGGTCTCGCTTTCACCTACTTCAAGCCCGCCTCCGACTCGGATGAAGACCGTGTCTCCATGATCGAGAAGGCCATCGACGAAGGCTACAATGTCATCGTGATGCCCGGCTATGCGTTTGCTCCCGCCATTGCAGCAACCGCTCCCGAGTACGAGGATGTTTACTTCATCGCTCTGGACGTCTCCGAGTTTGACCTGACCTCCGCCGGACTTGAGACCCTGCCAGCCAACCTCTACTCTGCTGTTTATCAGGAAGAGCTCTGCGGCTACATGGCCGGTTATGCGGCTGTGAAGCTCGGCTACACCAAGCTCGGCTTCCTGGGCGGCATGGCGGTTCCCGCTGTTGTCCGTTACGGTTACGGCTTTGTTCAGGGCGCTGATGCAGCTGCTGCCGAACTTGGCGCAGATGTCTCCCTGAACTATGCATACGGCAACCAGTTCTACGGCGATGCTGACATCACCGCCGCCATGGATACCTGGTACGGCGCCGGCACCGAAGTCGTCTTCGCCTGCGGCGGCGGCATCTACTCCTCCGCAGCTGAAGCTGCTGCCAAAGTTGGCGGCAAGGTCATCGGCGTTGACGTTGACCAGTCCTTCAACATTGACGGTCAGTACGGTGAAGGCATGACAGTTACCTCCGCCATGAAGGGCCTCGGCGCCACGGTCAACACCATGCTTGCTGCAGTCCAGGCCGGTGAGTTTGCCAACTACGGCGGCAAGGTGGAGAACCTTGGTCTTGTCTCCGAGGATCCGGAACTGAACTACGTCCAGCTGCCCTCCGCCACCACCCAGTTCGGTGAAGGCTTCTCCGCGGAAGACTATGTGAAGCTCGTTGGCGACATGTTCAACGGCGTCATCACCGTCAACAATGACATTTCGATCAGCGCAGCTGACAATGCCACTGTTATTGCGGTCAACGATCAGGGCAACCTGAAGTAATTCCCCCGACTAACCCAATTTTCGGCACGGCTTCGGCCGTGCCGTTTTTTTGCGCACGTTTCACAGAAAATTCATTTTTTTATTTACAGCTTTGCCCGGGTTGTTGTAAAATAAAGGAAACCGGAAACAGAAGGAGGTAGATTCCGTTGGACAGTCCATATGCGATTGAGATGCTGCACATCACCAAACGTTTTCCCGGCATCATCGCGAATGACGACATCACGCTTCAGCTGAAAAAAGGCGAAATACACGCCCTGCTCGGTGAAAACGGCGCCGGCAAGTCTACTCTGATGAGCGTGCTCTTCGGTCTGTATCAGGCAGAAGAAGGCGTCATCAAAAAAGACGGCAAAGAAGTCCAGATCAAGGATCCGAATGACGCCAACGATCTTGGTATCGGCATGGTGCACCAGCATTTCAAACTGGTGGAATGCTTTTCCGTTTTGGACAACATCATCCTCGGCGTTGAGCCCACCAGCAAGGGATTTCTGCAGAAAAAAGAGGCCAGAGAGAAGGTCCTCGCCCTTTCTAAAAAGTACGGCCTTCAGGTAAATCCGGATGCACTGATCGAAGACATCACCGTCGGAATGCAGCAGCGCACAGAAATTCTCAAGATGCTGTACCGCGACAATGAGATTCTGATCTTTGACGAGCCGACCGCCGTTCTGACCCCGCAGGAAATTGACGAACTCATGCAGATTATGAAGAATCTCGCCGCCGAGGGAAAGTCGATCCTGTTCATTTCCCACAAGCTTGCCGAGATCATGGCTGTCGCCGATCGCTGCACGGTTCTCCGTAAGGGCAAATACATCGGCACCGTCAACACCAAAGACGTCACCATGGAGCAGCTCTCCGCCATGATGGTCGGCCGCAACGTCAACTTCCACGTGGAGAAAAAGCCGGCAAACCCCGGAGAAGTGATTCTTGACGTCCAGGATATGTCGGTAGCCTCCAAGGTGCATAAGAATGACGCGGTAAAACACGTCAGCTTTAAGGTGCGGGCAGGCGAAATCGTCTGCATTGCGGGGATTGACGGAAACGGTCAGACCGAACTGGTTTATGGCCTTACCGGTCTCGAGCCGCTGAAAACCGGCCACATCTATATGAACGGAAACGACATCACCCATGCTTCCATCCGCGCCCGTTCCGTCGACGGCATGAGCCATATTCCCGAAGACCGGCACAAACACGGCCTGGTGCTGGATTATTCTCTGGAATACAATATGATTCTCCAGCGCTATTTTGAGCCGGAATTCACCGACAAGGCCGGTTTCCTGAAGCGCAAACCCATCCGCGAGTATGCAGATCGGCTGATCGACGCCTACGACGTCCGTTCCGGCCAGGGTGCGATTACGGCAGCCCGTGCCATGTCCGGCGGCAACCAGCAAAAGGCGATTATCGCACGTGAGATCGACAAAAACCCCGATCTGCTGATTGCCGTTCAGCCCACCCGCGGCCTTGACGTCGGCGCCATCGAGTTTGTTCACAGCCAGTTGGTGGCTCAGCGCGATGCGGGGAAGGCAGTTCTGCTGGTTTCCCTGGAACTTGACGAGGTCATGGACGTGCCTGACCGCATTCTTGTGATGTACGAGGGTGAAATCGTCGGTGAACTTGACCCGAAAGCCACTACGCAGGAAGAGCTCGGTCTTTATATGGCCGGCGCGAAGAGAGATGAGGTGAAGGCATGAAGAAAAACATCCTGAAAAACAGTGCCGTCCAGTCTCTGATCGCCTCCCTGATCTGCATCTTTTTGGGACTGCTGATCGGCTACATTGTTCTTCTGTTCATCAATCCTACCGGCGCCTGGGGTGCTATCACGGCGGTTGTGAAAAACTTCTTCAACTATTCCCGCGCAAATCTCCAGTCGAAGAACTTCGGAAATACCCTGGTCAAGACGGCTCCTTTGCTGATGTGCGCACTCTCGGTGCTGTTCGCCTATAAAGTCGGCTTGTTCAACATCGGCGCAGCCGGCCAGTATGTTGCGGGCGTCTGCGCCAGCATCTACGCCGCCCTCGCCTGGGGCTGGGGCTGGTTCCCGTGCATGCTCCTTGCAATTGTCGCCGGTGCCGCTCTCGGCGCCATCGTCGGATTCCTGAAATCCAGCCTGAATGTCAACGAGGTTATCTCCGGCATTATGCTGAACTGGATCGGTCTTTACCTGACGAATATGCTGCTGACGACTGTCAAGGAATCGACCAGTCCGTACACGCTGCACCTGAAAAACGAAAACCCTGCGTCCATTCTTCCCTCACTGGGGCTTGACAAGCTCTTTAACGGCAACGGCTATGTCAGCCTCGCGCTCCCGCTTTCCGTTCTGCTTGCCATTGCCGTCGCCGTTGTTCTGAACCGGACAAAGTTCGGCTATGAGCTGAAGGCGACCGGCAACAACAAAAATGCCGCCAAATACTGCGGCATGGCCGAGCGCCGCAACATTATTCTGACGCTGGTCATCGCAGGCGCACTTGCCGGGCTGGGCGGAGCCCTTCTCTATCTGACCGACTACGAGCAGTGGCAGTGCACCACCTCGGCAGTCCCCAGCATGGGCTTTAACGGCATCGCTGCCACCTTCCTTGGCGGGCTTGATCCCATCGGAACCATCTTTTCCTCCTATTTTATTCAGCACATCACCTCCGGCGGCGCTTACGTGGACAAAACCATGTACTCCTCTCAGATCTCCGACCTGATTTCTTCCATCATCATTTATCTGTGCGGCTTCGTGCTGTTTATTAAGTACGCCATCAACTCCGGTATTGCAAAAAGCGAGGAGAAAAAGGCCAAAAAACTTGCCGCCGCATCTGAGGAAGGAGGGGATAAGTAATGCTGCTTCTGGTTCAATACACCCTGATTTTTGCTTCGGTCCTCTCTCTGGTTGCCCTGGGCGGCTGTTTCTCTGAACACTCCGGCGTCATCAATCTCGGTCTGGAAGGCATTATGGTCATCGGCGCACTGGGCGGCGCACTGATGATGCGTTACGCCCCTGCCGGAATCCCCGCCTTTGTGATGGTACTGTTGGTGCTGCTGGCTGCAATCCTGGCCGGCATGCTGTTCTCAGCTCTGCTTGCCGTAGCCTGCATCAACTTCAAGGCAGACCAGACCATTGTCGGAACCGCGCTGAACATGTTGGGGCTCGCGGCGGCCACCGTGTTTGTAAAGGCCATCAACACTGCCGCAAATCCTGACGACGTGTCTTCCACCATTCAGTATGTGGAGCAGAAGAAGGCATTCCTGGTCAACATCAACGGCTTCGAATTCAACTGGTTCATGCTGATTGCCCTCCTGATGCTGGTGCTAGCCTACATCATTCTCTACAAGACCCGCTTCGGTCTCCGGCTGATGGCCTGCGGCGAGCATCCCCAGGCTGCCGACTCCGTCGGTATCAATGTTTACAAGATGCGCTGGTCCGGTGTTCTGATTTCCGGAATGCTTGGCGGTCTTGGCGGTATCTGCTACATTCTGGCAGGCGTTTCCGAGTGGAAATTTGAAAACGGCGTTGCCGGTTTCGGCTTCCTGTCCCTCGCCGTCATGATCTTCGGGCAGTGGAAGCCAACGCGAATCGGACTTGCAGCGCTGCTCTTCGGGTTCTTCCGCGCCCTGTCGAATGTTTATTTCGGGTTCCCGGGGCTGGTTGCGCTGAATATCCCCGGTTCCGTTTACAACATGATGCCCTATATCATCTCCCTGATCGTTCTGGCCTTCACTTCCAGAAATTCCCGCGCGCCGAAAGCGGAAGGAATTCCGTACGAAAAAGGGATGCGGTAGCGGTTTTTCTCCGCAGAACCCATAACAAAAGCGTTTTGATCGCCCGGTCGGATGACCGGGCGATTCTCTCTGAAGCAGACGGCTGCCTGTCTCGCGGACTTCGGTGAAAAATACAGAAAAACCCGGGAAAAGACGCAATTTTCCTCTTGACAAAGCGGCCGGAATCGGATATATTATCGGAGCGCTCCGAAGACAGCAGGTGGGGTTTGCCCCGTAAGTCCTGCCGAGGACATCAATCATCCGATCGTACTTACGATGGTTTTTGTACCCGTCTGTCTTTTGGCAGAGGGGTTTTCTTTATGAGCGTGAGTTCAAGTGTGGAGGTGAAATCACACATGCCAAACGCAAAGGTTCTCAGCGAAAAGCAGGCGATCGTCGAGGCGCTGGCCAACCGCATCAAGAATGCAGGTTCCGGTATTCTGGTAGACTATAAGGGTATTACCGTTGAAGAGGATACCGCGCTCCGCAGCGAGATGCGCAAGGATTCTGTCAATTACACGGTCGTGAAGAACACGCTGACCAGAAAGGCTCTGGACAGCCTGGGGATGGATGGTCTTGACCACGTCCTGAACGGTACCACCTCTCTGGCAACCACAGAGGCCGATCCCATTGCCCCCTTCCGCATTGTTGCAGACTACAGCAAGAAGCTGGGCGACCGCTTCAATGTGAAGGCCGCATTCATGGAGGGCAAGATTCTTTCCGAGCAGGAGATCGTCGAGATTTCCGCGCTGCCCGGCAAAGAAGCGCTCTATGCAAAGGTTCTGGGCACAATGATCGCGCCGATTACCAGTCTCGCCGTCTGCCTCGGTCAGATTCTGGAACAGAAGGGCGGCTCCGTCGAAGCCCCCGCAGCTGCTGAATAAAGCAGAACACATCATTAATGGAGGATATTACAATGAGTGAAAAAATCACTGCCATGATCGAAGAGATCAAAGGCCTTTCCGTCCTGGAGCTCGCTGAGCTCGTACACGCCCTGGAAGACACCTTCGGTGTTTCCGCTGCTGCTGTCGCCGCTCCCGCTGCCGGTGCCGCTGCCGGCCCGGTTGTCGAAGAGAAGACCGAGTTTGACGTTGTTATGACCAGCTTCGGTGCTGAGAAGATCAAGGTCATCAAGGAAGTCCGCGGCATTACCGGTCTCGGCCTCGCCGATGCCAAAGCCCTGGTCGAAGGCATTCCCGCCAAGATCAAGGAAGCCGTTTCCAAGGAAGATGCCGAAGCCCTCAAGGCTCAGCTCGAGGCTGTCGGCGCCACTGTCGAACTCAAGTAAGAGCGCTCTGTCGCGAGTGTTTCGAAACTTCGAAACGGCACGGCCCCGTTCGGCCCGTGCCGTTTCCGGCAAAGCCCGTACGGCCTTCCCAGATCGCTCCCGGTTGACAAGTTTTTTCCCTTCGATTATAATATTTCAGTCACTGCGCAGAAAGGGGTGCCTGTACGATGCTGCTTGATCTGCGAGAACTGATTGCGAACCCTGTCGTCCGCAAGCCCTTCCGGTTGGAGTTGGAAGAAGACCGGCTGGATTTCCCTGCGGTGAAGGCGTACCTCGATCCGCCCCTGGCGGAAGGCATCATCACCAATGAAGCCGGCATCCTGCACTTGCGCGGCACGATTACAGCTGACATGCTGTGCATCTGTGACCGCTGCGGGCAGGAGTTTGAGAGCACGAAGGAAACGGCAGTGGACGTGGTTCTGGTCGGAGAGGAAGAAGACCACGACAACCCCGGCGTTTTCCCGCTTCAGGGAACGGAAGTGGATGCACAGGATGTGCTGACCACCTGTTTCATTCTGGACATGGAAACCCGCTTTCTGTGCCGGGAAGACTGCAAAGGGCTTTGTGCCCGCTGCGGCAGGAACCTGAATCTCGGTCCCTGCGGCTGCGGGAAAGAAATCGATCCAAGATTTGCTGTACTGGAGCAGCTTTTGGATTAAATGAAGATGAGATTGAGCTGCTCAGAACAGCTGTAATCAGGAGGTGTCTATACTATGGCGGTCCCAAAAGGAAAAGTATCCAGACAGAGACGCGATAAACGTCGCTCTTCGGTATGGAAGCTCACCGCTCCCCAGCTGGTTGCATGCCCCAACTGCGGCGAGCTGGTAATGCCTCACCGCGCTTGCCCGGCCTGCGGACAGTATAATGGCCGTACGGTCATCAATGTGGAAGAGAGCAAGTAAGAACATTCTGAGGAGGAGGGCTTAGCCTTTCCTCCTCTGTTTTTTGAGAAGGATCATGGAAAACGTCATCCGCGCCATTGACCCCGGCAGCCCCCTTGAGCGCCGCGTCCATCCGGGCGACCGGCTTTTGTCCGTCAACGGAAAGCCGATCCGGGATGTGCTGGACTACAAATTCTATGCCTATGACCGGGACCTGCGCCTTGTGCTGGCGCGTCCGGACGGGAGTGAATACCGCCTGCATATCCGGAAAGCCGAGGGCGGCGACCTCGGGCTGGACTTTGAGAGCTATCTGATGGACCGGCCGCGCTCCTGCGCGAACCACTGCGTCTTCTGCTTCATCGACCAGCTGCCGAAAGGGATGCGCCCGACCATGTACTTTAAGGATGATGACGCCCGGCTGAGTTTTCTGCTCGGGAACTATATTACGCTTACAAATCTCTCCGAACGTGAGATTCAGCGCGTGATCGACCTGCACGTCAGCCCCGTGAACGTTTCGGTGCACGCCATGAATCCGGAACTTCGCGTGAAGATGCTGCGCAATCCGTCCGCCGGAGAGAGTCTCGGGATCATGCGGCGCTTCGCCGATGCGGGCATCGTCATGAACTGCCAGATTGTCTGCTGCCCCGGCCTGAACGACGGGGAAGAGCTGGACCGCAGTATGCGGGAACTCGCTGCGCTGCACCCGGCGGTGCACAGCGTTTCGGTGGTCCCGGTAGGTCTGACGCGTTACCGTGAGGGGCTCTATCCGCTTACTGCCTTTACGCCGGAGCATGCGGCAGAAACGCTCGACCAGGTCACTGCATTCGGTGACCACTGTCTGGAGCAGTACGGCACCCGCATCTTCTGGTGCGGAGACGAACTGTATCTGAAGGCAGGGCGGGAACTGCCGCCGGATGAGTTTTATGAAGAATACACCCAGTTGGAAAACGGTATCGGCATGCTGCGCCTGCTGGAGACCGAATTCCGGTCCGCACTGCGGCTTTCCGAAGATCCCGGTCCGCAGCACTGCAGCATCGCCACCGGCGCTGCCGCTGCGCTCTGGCTGCAGATGCTTGCAGATCTTGCCGTTGCCCGGTATCCGCAGCTTAAAATTGACGTCTATCCCATCCAAAACGATTTTTTCGGCCACAGCATTACCGTGGCGGGCCTCGTGACCGGCGGCGATCTGATCCGCCAGCTGCACGGGAAGGATCTGGGTGACCGGCTTCTGATTTCACAGAACATGCTGCGCCGCGAGGAGCGGGATTTTCTGGATGATGTCACGCTGGAAGACGCCAGGGAAGCGCTGCAGGTTCCCGTTTTCCCGACGGAAACCGACGGTTTTGCGCTCTGGGACGCCATCTGCGGCGTTCTGCCTGAAGCCGCAACCGCGGCTAAAGATTCCGGTTCGTCTTCTGACGGTTTTTATCGCTATAACTGAGCCGGAATAGCGTTCTGTTGTTTTAATCTGATTCTAAACAGGGAGGAAGCCATGTCAAGACCGCTTGTCGCCATTGTCGGGCGACCGAATGTCGGAAAATCCATGCTGTTCAACAAGCTGGTCGGACAGCGGCTGTCCATTGTCGAAGACACTCCAGGCGTCACACGGGACCGTCTCTACGCCTCCTGTGAGTGGCGCGGCCGCAGCTTTGACCTGGTGGACACCGGAGGGATCGAACCCTCCACCGACAGTGAAATCCTGCTCTTTATGCGTGAGCAGGCACAAATCGCGATTGACGCCGCCACCGTCATTGTCCTGGTCACGGATATCCGGACCGGCGTGACCGCCGCGGACGAAGATGTCGCCACCATGCTGCTGCGCTCCAAAAAGCCCGTCGTGCTCGCGGTGAACAAAGCCGACTCGACCGGCCCGGAAGACCCAACCCTGTATGAGTTTTACTCTCTGGGGCTCGGCGACCCGATTGCGGTCTCCGCGGTACACGGCCACGGAACCGGAGACCTGCTGGACGCCTGTATGGAATACTTCCCGGAAGATGGTGAGGATGAAGAATTCGACGAATCCATTCGCGTTGCCGTCATCGGCAAGCCGAATGTCGGGAAGTCTTCGCTCATCAACTGCATTCTCGGTGAAAAGCGCGTCATCGTCAGCGATGTTGCCGGCACCACCCGCGATGCCGTGGACACGCCTTTTGAAAACAGTTTCGGGAAATACGTATTCATCGATACCGCGGGGATCCGCCGCAAATCGCGCGTGGAAGAGCGGGTCGAAAAATTCTCGGTCATGCGGGCGCAGCTTGCCATTGAACGCGCCGATGTCTGCCTGATTCTGATTGACGGCCGTGAGGGTGTCACCGAGCAGGATACCAAAATTGCCGGCATGGCGCATGAAGCCGGAAAAGCCAGCGTCATCGTGGTGAACAAGTGGGACCTGGTGGAAAAGGAAACCGGCACGCTGGAAAAGATGCGCAAAGACGTCCAGCGTGATTTGAGCTTCATGACCTATGCGCCGATCCTGTTTATTTCTGCCGTGACCGGCCAGCGCGTCGACCGTCTGTTTGAGCTCATCAATCAGGTCAACGCCTGCAGCCGCATGCGCATTACCACCGGCATGCTGAACAGCGTTCTCGCGGACGCGCAGCTCCGGGTGCAGCCGCCTACCGACA
The DNA here is from genome assembly GCA_017395085.1 of Oscillospiraceae bacterium. Lineage (GTDB taxonomy): Bacteria > Bacillota > Clostridia > Oscillospirales > Oscillospiraceae > Limivicinus. Next base: position 36,687 of record JAFPWF010000003.1, read on the forward strand.
AGGGACGCCGCCTGAAGATCTACTACATGACTCAGACCGGCATTCAGCCGCCCTGTTTTGTGATCTTCTGCAACTCCCGCGAGTTGTTCCATTTTTCATATCAGCGCTATATTGAAAACCAGATTCGTTCGGTTTTCGGGCTCGAGGGAACTCCGATTCGCCTGATTATCCGGCAGAAGGGAGAACAGGAATGATCGGTTACTGGGTCCTGCTGCTGATCACCGCGTTTATTGCGTACTGCATCGGCAGCATCAGCACGCTGTCCATCGCTTCGGTGTTTGTGTTTCACCGCGATCTGCACCGCATCGGCAAAAAGCGCATGTTCGTTTCGAATTTCCGGCGCCTGTACGGCTATAAGGGATTTGCAAAGCTGATCCTGGTGGAACTTCTGCGCGACTTTATCCCGGTACTGATCGGCGGTATTCTCCTCAGCATCAAGGGCCATGCCGACGTCGGGCGGGCTTTCGCAGGCTTCTGCCTGGTGCTTGGCCGTTTGTTCCCGGTCTTCAACAACTTCCGCGGCAGCCATGCCAGCGTGTGCCTTGCTGTCACCATGTTCTGCGCGAACACTTCGCTCGGTATCGTCACCGGGCTTCTGGTCCTTGTTCTCACCTGGCTGACGCGCTATCTGTCGCTGGGCGCCATCGCAGGCGCGCTGGGCGCCATTCTGGTATGCGTGCTGGTGGTGGACGGTACCCTGCTCCGCATTCTGCTGATTCTGACCGCTTCCATCGTCCTGGTGAAAAATCTCCCGGCCATTCGCCGTATTTCGCGCAAAACTGAGATGCGGATGAGCCTGGAGGAAGATATCAGTTACAAGTTTGACGAAACCTTTCAGTGACCGCCGTCCGGCGGAGGATTAGTCTCTTTACCATGAAGAAAATGCTGTCTTCCAAAAAAGAAGTCCTCATTGCGTTTGCGCTGATTGCTGTAACCGTCGGTTCCGGGCTCCTGATGCAGGTTCTGCTGCAAATCCGCGAGATGCGAGCCTCCCAGCGCGAGGCAGCGGCGGTCGTCAGCATGGCATTGGATGAGATTCACAGTGCGTTTCAGGAGGTCCGCGATGTGCAGGACGCCGCAGCGACCCGTATGGCCGCTCTGCCGCAGCGGAAACAGGACCGGCTGGAGGATCTTCAGCTGGACCTGCTGATGATCGTAAGCGCCGATTCCCCGCTGCCGGAGGGCTATGTGCCGGAGCTGGACACTGTGGTAGGCGACTACGTGATGGATGTGCGCTGTGCCTCAGTCTGCTGGCAGATGATGCAGGATTGCCGAAACTCCGGGCACGGTCTGCCAATGATCTGCTCGGCCTACCGGACACAGGAATACCAGCAGTTTCTCTTTGACAACAAGGTTTACGACGTCCTGTGGGAGGAAACCAACGATCGGGATAAAGCCCGGGAGCTTGCAGCCCGGGTGGTTGCGCTCCCCGGTACCAGTGAGCATCAGAGTGGCCTTGCCGCGGATATCATGGACGAGGTGTACCCTTATCTGAATGAATGGCAGGAGCACACTGACGCGCAGAAATGGCTGATGGAGCACTGTACCGAATACGGCTTCATTCTGCGTTATCCGCCCGGAACCAGCGAAATCACCGGAATCATCTATGAACCCTGGCATTACCGCTACGTGGGTGAGAAATTCGCGAAAGAAATCGCGAATCGCGGGATCACTTTGGAAGAATACGCTGCCTGGCGCCGCGGACGGTAATCTGGAGAAAAGAACTGAAGATGAAAAGCAGCAGGAGCTGTCTCTTTCTGAGACAGCTCCTGCTGCTTGCTTTTGTAATCGCTTTTCTCCGCGTACCGGAGTAGATGTCACATTCCGGTGCACGAACAAACCTGTTTTCAGTGAAGGTTCTCGAGGTATTCCACGATACGGCCGACCGTGTACAGCTGGGCCGCATCTTCATCGGAGATGGCAATGCCGAATTCGTCTTCCAGAGACATGATCAGTTCCACGACGTCCAGGGAATCTGCGCCGAGATCGTCGATGAGGTTGGTGTCCATGGTGATGCTTTCAGGATCCATCTCAAACTGCTGGGCAAGTGCCTCTCTGATTTTTTCAAAATACATGTCTTCATTTCCTCCGGTCTGTCATTAGTGAATCGCTCAGGGTATGAATGCCAGTATAATTCAGGCCCATTCCCGGGTCTGGCGCTTGTGGGACTTGGTTTCTTCGCCGCGAACATAGCTGACGATCACCCGGCGGTTCGGTTCGGTTCCGGATGAGGCGGTCGTCACGCCTTCGTAATTCTGCAATGCGGTATGAATGACGTGACGCTCATAGGAGTTCATCGGCTCCAGAGCCATGCTGCGTTTGTATTTGATGGCCTTTTCCGCCATCTTCTCTGCCAGGTGAACCAGCGATTCCTCGCGCTTGGCGCGATAGTTTTCGGCGTCCACACTGATGCGCATATGCTTCTCATTGCCGCGGTTGACGGCATAATTGGTGAGATGCTGGATGGCGTCAAGAGTTTCACCGCGGCGTCCGATCACGGCGCCCATTCCGGGGCCGGAGAGGTCTGCCAGAATGCCGCCGGCCTCACGCTCGCTGAGTTCAATATCGGCCTCAACGCCCATATGCTCAAGCAGGCCGGTCAGGAAGTTTCGTACGGCGGCATATTCCGCCGGTTCATCCGCCGGGGCGGCCGTTTTGGCTTCCGCTTTTTCCGGCTGTGCCGCAGGAAGCACGGTTTCAACGGCTTCCGGTTCTGCTTCCGCTTCGGCAGCCGGAAACTCTTCGGCTTCGGGCTCATCGCTCTCCCAGCTGACGCGGATCTTTGCGGGTACTGCGCCGATTCCGAGGAAGCCCGCCTTGGCACGCTCGATAATCTCAACGGAAACGTCATCCCGCTCGACGCCAAGTTCCTCCAACGCTGCCGCAACGGCTTCGTCTTCGGTCTTGCCGGTTTTTTCCAAGTATTTGATCATGCGTTTACTCCGTTTTCATTTTCAGGCCAGGCTGCCGTTCATTCTTCCGCAGATTCCGCCGCTGCTTCCACAGCCGCTTCCGCAGTCTCAACCGCTTCGTTCACGGTTTCCGCAGCCAGTTCGGTTTCTTCCACCGTCTCGTCGATGGAAGCGCCGTCTTCAGAGGCAAGCGCTGCCGCCGCCGTTGCTTCTTCGGCATTCTCCGGATTGGTAAAGCGATCCGGCACATAGGCGCGACCGCGGGCATAGCGGCGGTTTCCGACCTGGGAAGCCGGTTTCTCAGCTTCCTTTACGCCGAGACGTTCCCGGCGCTCGGCCCGTTCAGCCCGTTCCAAAGCAGCCTTGCGCTCATCACTCTTCTGCTTTTCATTTGCCTGGATCTTCTTTTTGCTGGTGTTTACATTTTTCTCTGTCTTGCCTTCCGCGCGCAGACGTTCGGTTTCCTCATGCTGCCGTTCAATTTCCCACTCGCGGGCATCCCGGGCTGCTTTCCGTTCGGCATCCTCTATGTCGAGCTGCTTCTTAAACACCTTTGTCAGGATGTAGTCGCGCGCGATACCGAATACGGAGTTTGCAATCCAGTAAATACCCATCGCCGCAGGCATGATAAAGCAGATCCAGACGCTCATCAGCGGCATCATCATGTTCATGCTCTTCGTGGTGGCGGCAGCCTGTGAATCCTGTGCCATCTGTGGGTTGGTGGCCGTGCTGATCTTCATCGACAGCCAGGAAAGAAGGGCCGAGATGAAGGGAATCAGGAACAGGCCGAGGGCCGGCAGCCAGACGTGGACGTCGCTCCAGTCGGTGTTGGCAAAGAAATTCCACCGCGGCTGGTCGCCCAGGTTCAGGCCCAGGAAAGAAAAGTCGATGTTGAGAAAGTGGGGGTCGATTTTTCCGGCAAGGCCGGACTGCACAAGATCCCAGTTCTCATGGGCAAGCTTGGTCAGCTTGATTTCGGCATAGGCGTCGGCACGCTCCGGAATGGTGTAGAGGCCCTTTTCCACAAAGAAATTCTGCAGCGTGGTGACAAAATCGTCCGCCACGAACATCATGCGGGTCATGGGCATGCGGATGACGCTGTACAGCGCGATCAGAATCGGGAACGGGATCAGAGACCACAGGCAGCCGGACATGGGGTTCACGCCCTCTTCCCGGTACAGCTTCTGCATTTCGGCATTCAGCTTCTGCTGATTCCCTTCGTGGCGACGCTGCAGTTCCTGGATCTTCGGCTGCAGGCGGGTGGAACGCATCATGCTTTTTTTGCTCTTGGCCATAAACGGAGCCAGGACCAGGTTGACCGCCAGTGCAAAGAGAATAATGGCCCAGCCATAGCTTCCGGTCAGGTTATATAACCAGATCATCAGCCATGCAAAGGGTTTCGTGATAGTCTTCCACATGGTTATTTCCTCAAATCTTCTCCGGCACCATCAGGGAACCGGATCGTAGTAGCCGTGCTCTCCGTGATAAAACGGATGGCACCTCAGAATACGTTTGAGAGCGAGCCAGCCGCCCTTCCATGCACCGTATTTTTCGACCGCTTCCAGCGCATACTGGGAACAGGTCGGGATATACCGGCAGCAGGGGGGGCGGGACGGGGAAATGTACTTTCGATAAAAGCGAATCAACGCCAGAAGAACGCTCTTCATTCTGCACCGTCCTTCTTCAGAAGCTGCAGCTGCTCAAAGCAGTGCAGAACATCAGCTTCCAGTTTCTGATACTCGGCATTAACCGCCCTGGACCGCGCAACCAGAATCAGGTCGTATCCCTGTTTTGTATGCTCCGCATTCAGGCGGGCAATCTCCCGCAGACGGCGGCGAACCCGGTTGCGGGTTACGGCGTTGCCGAGCTTTTTGGATACCGTGAACCCCATTCTGTTTCCATCCTGCCGGTTCTTCCGGCAGTAGACCACAACGCGGGGGCTGACGGCGCTTTTTCCGCGGGCATACACACGGCGGAAATCGCTGTTCTGTTTCAGGCTGGTTTCGGGATTCATGACGGACTCTCCCTTCAGGCACAACTGCCGAAAGGGCGGATTACGCCGCCCTGAAAAACATGTTCTGACGCCGCATTCCCGCTCTCATCCTGACGGAAATCAGGCGCTGAGTTTTGCTCTGCCTTTTGCTCTGCGGCGAGCAAGAACCTTGCGGCCGTTGGCAGTGCGCATTCTTTTGAGGAACCCGTGTTCCTTGCTGCGCTGGCGTTTCTTGGGCTGATAGGTACGAAGCATGTTTTGCACTCCTTTCAAAATATACTCAACATCATCCGCTGAAGATCTGCGGAGATTCCTCCGGCTCAGCGAACAACGCAGTAAACAGATATCCACTCGACGGCAAAGCCGCTGAGTGGTTATTATATCTTAAGCGGCGGGCCTCTGTCAACTATAATTCTGCTCGGAAGCCCCGAATTGACATCCTTCTTTCCTGCGAGTATAATCGATGCCAAAAGTGGAGTTTTTCTGCCGTTTTTCGGTTTTTCATCTGCTTTTGCGGGGGAGTTATGGTTTTTTCAGATCTGATCTTTCTGTTTTTCTTCCTGCCGGCAGTCATTCTTGTGACGAAGCTGAGTCCCCGGTCGTGGCGCAACACGGAGCTGTTTCTGTTCAGCCTTCTGTTCTACGCCTGGGGGGAACCGGTTTACGTGCTGCTGATGCTGACGGTCATCCTCGTGAACTATCTGGCCGGGCTTCTGGTCGCTGCTTTTCCGGCTGAGACCCGGTGGCGGGAACGCAGGCTCGTGCTCGTGCTGGCCATCGCCCTGAACCTCGGGATCCTGGGTTATTATAAATACACCGGCTTTTTCCTGGAAAGCATGAACCGTCTGTTCCGGAGTCATTTTCCCGTGCCGGAGATTGTCCTGCCGATCGGCATCTCTTTTTATATTTTCCAGAGCATGAGCTATGTGATCGATGTCTACCGCTACCAGGTCGATCCGCAGTACAATCCCCTGCTGTTCGGCACGTATGTGTCGCTGTTTCCGCAGCTGATCGCCGGCCCCATTGTCCGTTACCGGGATGTTTCCGACCAGCTCACAGGCCGTGAGGAAACCTGGAGCCGTTTTGCCTACGGCACGATCCGTTTTGTCTATGGTCTGGCCAAGAAAGTCCTTCTTGCCAACCAGCTGGGCGTCCTGGCAGACCGGATGCTCCAGACGGAGGCCGGAACGCTCTCAGCCTGGGTCGGAATGGCAGCCTACACGCTGCAGATCTACTTTGATTTCTCCGGTTACAGTGACATGGCCATCGGTCTGGGGCGGATGCTCGGCTTCCGCTTTAAGGAGAATTTTGACTATCCCTACGTGTCGCGGAGCATTACGGAATTCTGGAAGCGTTGGCACATGTCCCTCTCTTCCTGGTTTCGGGAATATGTGTACATCCCTCTGGGGGGCAATCGCAGGGGCAGGGCCCGCCAATACCTGAATCTGCTGATCGTCTGGGCGTTGACCGGTCTCTGGCATGGAGCGGCCGCAAACTTTATCCTCTGGGGATTATACTACGCGGCGCTGCTGATTCTCGAAAAGCAGTTTTTCGGAAAGCTGACCGCGCGGCTGCCCGGTTTCCTGCAGCATATTCTGACCCTTCTGATTGTGGCTTTCGGCTGGGGAATCTTTTACTACACGGATTTCGGACTCTTTCGTGCTTTTGCGGGCAGGCTCTTTTCTTCCCAGCCTGACTCGGAGGAAGCCCTTCGCTTTGCCGCAGCGTATCTCCCCACGCTCCTTGCCGCCTGCATCGCCGCAACAGGAAGGCCGAACGCCCTGCTCAAGAAGCTGAGACGGGGCCGTTTCTTCTGGATGGAGATCGTTTTTCTTTCTGTTCTTTTTATCCTTAGCACCGCAGCGCTGGTCAACCAGAGCTATAACCCCTTCATTTATTTCAGGTTTTAGGAAGCTGCAGCTGTGAAAAAGAAACACCGTAACATCTTCATTTCCGTTCTCTTCTGCACCGCGATCCTTGCGGTGCCGGCGTTGTTTTTCCTGCAGCCGAAGAAATCCTTTTCGGAACGTGAAAAGCGTTATCTGGCGGAAGCGCCGGAACTGACTTCTCAGAGTCTGCGCAGCGGCTCGTTCACTGAACAGCTGGGCAGCTATGTGGCAGACCACTTTCCCGGCCGGGAGCTATTTGTCGGAATCAACGCATACTTTGATCTGCTTTCCGGCCGCCAGGAAACAAAGGAATACTTTTCGGCGCTGGGCGGCCGCTTGTTCGCCAGGCCGGTAGACACCGATCTCCGGATTCTGAATTCCAATCTGGATTCCATCAACGCTTTTGCACGGGATCTGGCTTCGACAGAGGCCGACATTCCCCTATCCCTGATGCTGGTGCCCTCTTCCGGCGCTGTTCTGCTGGACAGGCAGGATTATCCGGACGGCGCGATCATCTCCTATGCATATGAACGGGCCCAGACAGGGGAAGTGGATCTTCTGGGAGCTTTCCGGAGCTTTTCCGACCCGGAGAAGCTTTATTATCGTACCGATCATCACTGGACCAGCGAGGGGGCTTTTCAGGCAGCCTGCGTCTATCGGCGTTCCCTGGGCCTGCCCTGTCCGAGCAGGGAGGAGTATACGCAGCAGAGATACGGGCCTTTTTACGGTTCGGCCTATGCCGGTTCCGGCCTGTGGCTGTCGGCACCGGACAGTCTGGACCTGTGGTATTCCGGGAAGCTGATCCAGGTCAGCAATGAAACGGGGCGTGCGAACAACGGCGTTTTCTATATGGAGCGTCTGCAGGAGCGGGATAAATATACGGTCTTCCTGGACGGAAATCATTCTCTGGTACGCATTGAGAATCTGTCCGGCGGTATTGGGGCTGAGAGAAACCTGCTGGTGATCCGGGACTCGTTTTCCAACTCTCTGGGCTGCTTTCTGGCCGATCTGTATGACAAGGTGATCCTGGTGGACCTGCGCTACTACAAACTGCCTCTGACGGAACTGATCGTGGACGAGGATATCGACGAAATTCTGATCGAATACAGTGTCGACAATTTCCTCCATGATACCAATCTGGCCTTTCTCTCCATGGATCCGGAACCGCTGCGTCAAAAAGTTGAGGAAGAACGGCGGCCTCCCAACTATTACGCCCCGCCGCAGAAACTCACCGACGACTTCTTCGACGGCGCCTATTATCTGGGAGATTCGGTCGACGGAATTCTGAGTTATTACTGCCTCCACAACGGCAAGCTCCGCAACACCACCATTGCCAGCAATGCCATGCTGGGCTACGATGAACTGGCGCAGCAGGTTCGAAAGCACCTGGTTTACAAAGGCAACTTCGCCACCCTGCCAGAACTGCTGGAAGCGGAAGATCCGAAGATGCTGATTGTCGCCCTGGGCTGCAATGACCTGGCCCGTGCGGATGTGGAGCCTACGACGGAGGCGGTGGCGGAGTTTCTGAATCTTGTCCGGGAGACCTCCCCCGACACGACGGTCTTTATCCAGTCGGTCATGCCGATCCGGGTTAATCTGGACATCTTCAATCAGGGTGAGGTGGACGGCCTCAACACCTGGCTGAAGGAACACGCGGAGACATACGACTACTGTTACATTGAGCTGGGCCAGTACTTCAAGGATGAGAAAGGACAGATGGCCGCTTCCTACAGCTACAACGACACCCACCTGAAACCATCCGCCGCTCCCATTTGGTATCAGCAGCTCATGAACGGCGGGAACTACTATCATTTTCCGGAACAGTACTATGTGGAATATGACGGCGTAACAAATCAGCAGCTGGAAAAAGCCGTTGCCGCCTTCGAAGAAGCGGAGCCGGACGCCTTTGAGGAGGAACCGCAGAAGGAAACCGTGCTGGATCAAATCTATGCCCGGATCTGCGAACAGATTTCCTGCCCCGAAATGCTGGAACTGAACGAGCGGACCATCAGCAGTTACCTCGGCCTGAACCCCGAAGACTTCCGGGACGGACGCTTTTACCTCTGCGCCAACAATTTGAAGGCAGATGAGATCTGGCTGGTTGAGTTGGAAAATGAAGATGCCGTGCAGAAGATGATGGACAGAGCACGAGAGCGGATTCTGGTGAAAGCGAGTTCCTACGAACTGTATCTGCCTGAGGAAAGCGAGATTGCGCGACGCGGAGTCGCCGTGGCAAAAGGCAATTACCTGGCCCTCTTCCTGTCGCCCGATGCGGAGCGGATGCGGGACATCTTCCTTGCCGCTCTGGAAGATTAATTTCCATCACGCCGAGCGGAATATTTCCGTTAGCAATCATAAAAACCCTGCGGGAGTACAGACTGTCAGTCCGTCTCCCGCAGAGTTTTTTATGGTCAGAGCGTCCCGCGCTCTTTTCTGAGACCGGTTAGTTTTGAGTCCGCAGCAGATCTGCCTTTGCCAGAATGAATTCGCGCAGCCAGTCGCCGGCTTCCTCGTTTCGGAGGGCAAAATCAATGATCGCCTCCAGATAGCCTTTCAGGTTCCCGGTGTCATAGCGGCGGCCTTCAAAGTCAACGCCGCACATCGGTTCGTGCCGAACCAGTTCCTTCATGCCGTCGGTCAGCTGGATTTCGTTGTTGCGGCCGGGGGCGGTGTGTTCCAGGATGTCAAAGATCGCCGGGGTCAGAACATAGCGGCCAAGAATCGCGAAGTTTGAAAACTTCTCTTCCAGGGTGGGCTTTTCATTCATGTCGCTGATGCGGTAGACGCGATCAGAAAGCTTCTCCTGAAGGAGCACGGAGGAATACTTCACGATGAGTTCGTCGGGAACCTCGTGGATGGCGACTGCGCTGCAGCTGTTTGCCTCCGAAGCGTCAACCAGCTGCTTCAGAACCGGCTTCTCCCCGAGCATGATGTCGTCACCCAGGAGTACGGCAAAAGGCTCGTTCCCGACGAAGCTTTTGGCGCGCCACACGGCGTGGCCCAGACCCTTGGTTTCCTTCTGGCGGAGGAACAGCACGTCGGCCATGTCCGCCACTTCACGGATCGTGCGGGCTTCCTTCTCTTTCCCATCCTTCAGAAGACGCTCTTCCAGATCCGGAGTGTAGTCGAAATAGTCTTCAATGGGCGACTTGCCGCGATTGGTGATGATCAGAATCTGCTCAACGCCTGCCGCCACGGCTTCTTCCACGATATACTGCAGAACCGGTTTGTCCACCAGGGGCAGCATTTCTTTCGGGATGCTTTTGGTGTTCGGCAGCAGCCGAGTTCCCAGGCCGGCTGCGGGGATAATTGCTTTCCTGATTTTCATGTTACACCTCAGATGTCATATTGTGTTGTCCCGCTGTTTTAAGCGAGTATTCACACCCGCAGTAATTCTGCCGGTAGATTCCGTACTCCTCGCAGAGCTCCCGTGACCGCAGCTCTCTCCCGCGTTTTTTAAACTCGGAGGGAAGCCAGCGAACCCCGAACTCCGCAGCAAACTGTTCTCCCACCGCATTGATGCGGATCGGGTCTTTGTGCCTCGACAGGGTCAGCGTGCTGCAATACCAGCCGAAGCCCTCTTCGGCGGCAGTCTGTGCCGCTTCCCGCAGGCGCAGGCGGTAGCATTCCGTACAACGGGCGCCGCCTTCGGGTTCCTTTTCCAGGCCTTTTGTTGCCCGGTACCACGGGGCACTGTCGCGGGCGACTGTAATCAGCTTCACGCGGGCTTCCAGACCCATCTTCCGGAGAAGCTCTTCCTGTGCAAGAAGACGGCGGTCAAATTCCGCCTGCGGGTAGATGTTCGGGTTGTACCAGAAAAGCGACACCTCAAAAAACTGCGTCAGGTACTCCAGCACCGCGCTGGAGCAGGGGCCGCAGCAGCTGTGCAGCAGAAGCCTCGGTCGTGTTCCCTTCTGCAGTTCGAGAATCCGATCCAGCTCCTGCTGGTAGTTCCGTTTCTTCCCGTCGGTGCCGCCTTCTGCAGTTTCCCCTTTGGGGCTGCTGATCCGATGCTTTTGTTCCGTGTTCAATCCGCTTTCCTGTCAGGCCTCATCGCGTAAACGGAGCAGTTCTTCCCGTCTGGTACGGATGATATCCCACAGCGCAGAATAATCTGCCTCGCAGCCGCCCCTTGCCAACTCCGTCATTTCCGAAGCCGGGATTACCAGCGGCGTCAGAGAGAGGTTTCCCAACATCCCCTTCATGGCGTGAGCCGCTTCGAATATTTCCTTCACATCGCCGCTCTCTACGGCAGCACGCATACGGTCAAACACGCCGTCATCCAGTGCCATATTCACAAGGCGGAGGTAAAACGCTTCGTTGTTCATGCAGCGTTTCAGTCCATCGTTTGTGTCGACGCCGCATTCTTTCAGTTTTTCCAGAGTCAGCATTTAATGTTCTCCTTCCTCTTCAAACCAGTTGAATTCCTCAGTCTGTTCCGGCTGGCAGACGCTGTCGACTGCGCTCTCAATGAGTTTGATCATCTCCCACACCGAACGGAACTGAATGGTTCGATCTTCTTCCATCCAGGTGATACGTCCCTGCCAGCTGCTGTTCTGCCGGTGCTGAACCCGGACAATAAATGTGCCGATGTCTCCATGCCTGCTGAGAAGCTCTTCATCCCTCATGATTTTTATCCTTTCCTCTGTCTGCCGTTCCAGCTTCTTTTCCTGGCCGAAGCTCCGGCTGTTGGTGCCGGGAAACGGGAAACGGAGCCAGTCATACAGTTGCTCCATCCGCTTGGTCATCTGTCCGATCCCCTGAAACGGAACCGCACGGTGACTGTAGCTGTGGTAAAACTCTCCTGCCAGTTCTCCTCCGTTGTAATCACGGATACACAAAACCACGCCGTTCGGCGCCCCGATATAATGTTGAGTCGTGGAGTTTTTCATGTATTCCTCCGCTCCGTACCCTGCTCAGGCAGCTGCATCTGCGGCGCAATCCAGAAAACGGAATTGACATAGTATTCAATCTTTGTTCGCTGACGGCCGAGAATGAAACGCTCATTAATTCGCTTCTGTACGATGCCGCAGTTTTCCCGGGTGGTGTTTACCAGGAGAGCCAGATACTGGCCCTTTCCGTACTGGCACATAGCGTCTCCCCGACGGATGGACCTCCGCAATGCGTCAGCCATACGGGTTGTCAGTTCCTCGAGCATCGGCCCGTCACGAAGGGGGTTTCCTTTCCCGTCGATTATCGTACACAGCATTAAGTATACAGACTGTCCGCCGCGCTCCAGCATGCGCTCGACCATGCGGTAAATTCCGGTGAAAATCGGGTAACTGCACAGATATCCGCCCGGGAAGAGATCATCCTGTCCGGAGAGCTCTCCCTGGATGGTATCCAGGGTCTCATGCTGGTGCTGCATGCCCTTCCCGAGACGTTCCAACTGTTCCAGCATGCGTTTGGACGGCCTCAGCCCCTGTTCATTAAAATAATACTGAACCGTATCATCATAGAGTTTGCGGGCTTCCTCATATCTTCCCAGGGAAACCAGCGCCTCCATGGTCACGGCCTCCCAGTCCGCAAGCGGGTCGACCAGGGCAGCGTGTGTGCCAAGCTCTTCCATTTGGAAATAATCCTGATTTTCCCGCAGCCGTTCGGATGAACGCTCCACGCACTGGCAGAACATTCCCTTCAGCCTCCGGGCTTCCTGTGCAACCCAAATGGCCGCTGTCTGGTTCGGCAGAAATTCCCCGGTATACCAGTGAGCCGCATCCTCATAGAGGGCAAGGCGCTCGTCCGGGTCGGCTGCAGCTTCCGCTGCCCGGAAGCATTTTTCAAATTCCAGCGCATCCTCAACCAGCTCGATCTCGTTTGTCCAGAAGAAGACCCCTTTTCGCTGTTCGATGCAGCTCGCTGCGGGCAGGCCCGCTTTTTCAAGCTTCTTTTTGCTGTTGTAAATGACGCTTTGCAGCGCATGATGAACATTGCTCATGTCCCGGTCTTCAAACAGCAGCTCTTCTAGCCGGTCACGGGTAACGCCATGTTCGCGGTTATGGATCAGAATCTGCAAAAGACTTGTGTACTGCGAATCGCTGGCCTTGGAGCCGCCGGCAATCAGTTTGCCGTTCCAGCGCACGGAAAACCCGCCCAGCATCCTGACATACAGCACATCCGGTTTTGACTCGGTCATTCTCATGTTCTCTTACCCGTTCAGGCGCTTGACCATGTTTTCGTAATTGACACAGGACAGAAGCGCCGTATCGCGTGTGATCTTCCTTTCCCGGTACAGCTTCAGAAGGCTTCCGTCCATGGTGCACATTCCTTCCGCCGCCCCCGCCTGCATGGCCGACTCCAGCTGGTGGAGCTTATCCTCCCGGATCATGTTCTGGATGGCGGTTGTGGTCTTCATGATCTCAAAGACCGCAATCTGCCCTCCGTCCACGGAGGGAACCAGCTGCTGGCAGACGACGCCTTTCAGGATCTGAGCCAGCTGAATCTTGACCTGCTTCTGCTGATTGGCCGGAAAAACATCGAGCACGCGGTTAATGGTGTTGGCCGCGCTGCTGGTGTGCAGCGTGCTGAGCAGCAGAACGCCGGTCTCTGCCGCGGTCATCGCCGCACTGATGGTGTCGTAATCGCGCATTTCGCCCAGCAGAATCACATCCGGACTCTCGCGCAGGGCGGAGCGGAGCGATTCCAGATAACCCGGTGTGTCGATTGAAATCTCACGCTGCGTCACGATCGCACGGTTGTGCCGGTGAATGTATTCAATGGGATCCTCCATGGTGATAATGTGGCAATCACGGCTGTGATTGATCCGGTCAATCATACAGGCAAGCGTGGTGGATTTGCCGGTTCCCGCGGAGCCGGTAATCAAAACCAGGCCTTTTTTGTTGTCGGCGAGGGAAAGAACACTCTCCGGAATTCCGAGTTCCTTCGGATCCGGCAGTCCAAAACGAATGACCCGGATAACCGCTGCCAACGACCCGCGCTGCCGGAAGACGTTCACGCGGAATCTGCCCAGCTGCGGCACGGCAAAGGAGAAGTCGTCGTCTGTCCCGCGTTCCAGGTTGACACGTTCACGGCCGCTCAGTTCATAGATTTCATCAATCAGGACACAGATATTGTTCGGCCGCAAAAAATCTCCCGGCTCCCTGACCTGTTGTCCGCCGCACTTAAAAGTGACCGGAAGCCCGGCAATCAGGAAGATGTCCGCTGCATCCATTAAGATGGCCTTTTGCAGAATCTCCAGTATGGTCATGGTGAAAACCCTCCGTCCCAAAGGTTGCCAAGGCTGTCATCCTCGGCCCAGTCTTTTTCCATCCGCCAGGACACAATCCGTACGTGGCCGTCGGCAGACGGTCGAAACCCGATGCGCAAAACCGCATCCCCTTCCCGGAATTCGGTATGCCAGTTGCCGGCGGCATCCCGTTCCAGATCCATCAGGCTGTAGTCGGCAGGATCTGTCTCGCTGAGTTCTTTCAGAAATTCCTGCCCCTGTATTTCCAACCGATAGCGTGTGCTGACCGTTTCGGCGCTTTTTGCGGCAAGGCGCTGGTCTGCGCGCGCTGTAGCGAAGGCCAGAACGGCGAGGGTCGTCAGGCAAATGCTGATTACCGTCAGGAGAAGCGCCAGCGGCCCCAGTTTGATCGGTACCTGCTTCATGAGCCTGTCTCCTTCCACGCAGCGGTCTCAAGCCGGTATACTTCACGTTCCGCTTCTCCGAACAGCACACAAATCTCGCTGCGGATCAGACTGCCTGTTTCGGCTGTTTCCGGCTGCCATGTCACTTTCACGCAGAACGCCCCTTCCGCATCCGGCTGCAGGGTCTCATTATAACGTGCAATGACTCCCGGCCCGTCCGGGAGTGCCGCAGCGTTATCCTGCTCATTCAGCAGCTGCAGCAGGCTCTCCGCATCGTCACAGTATGATATCGCCTCTGCCGCATTTCCCGCCAGGACGACCGCGTCCGTCAGCTGTTTTGCCGAGGCGCTCTGTATGCGTGCAAGGGCAAAGACCTGCGTCAGCACCAGAATGATTGCCAGAAAAACAGCGATCATGACCAGCGTTTCGAAATAAAAGGCAGTTGTCGTGCCGTTTCTCTTCATGAGCCTGCCTCGCTTCTCAGGTGCAGCAGCACCGTTCCGGCATCCGTACTGATCTGCAGCAGGTCGTGATCCAGAGATACTGCAAACTTCCGGGTGTCACCTAGTTTTTGGGCCGCCTCCGGAGACGGAGCGGCATCCGCGCGGGAATATTCCTCCAACAGGGCGCCGTCGGCCAAATAAAGCCGCAGCGCATAGCCGCTGTCGCCATCCGACAAATTCAGCACCTGCCCAAACACCTGGTCTTCGGAAACGGACACGGCGTCCCTTGCGTCAAAGCCCCGCACGGCTGTAGAAATCCCGGCGAGAACGGCGCGATTTTGCATGTTACCGTTCTGTGCGCCAACCGTGTTCCGGTAGCTTTGCGCGCCGAAGACGACCAGAAGGAGAAAGCCTGCCAGAAACAGCGCCGCAATTCCGATGGTATACAGGCCGATGGTCGATTGCTCTCTGTTTTCCACCGTTTCATCCTCCTTCGCTCAATTCTCGTTCTGAAATCGTGTTTCTTCTATCTGCGCAGAACCACGCGTACCGTGGGGGGCATATTTGAAGCAAAGGCATCATAGGTCACATAATAGTCTTCGTGGTTCACCTGCAGGCCGTAGTTCTCTTCCAGATACTCCAGGCTGCTCGGGTACACGCCTTCAACCGCATAGCATTGCAGCGCGCTGCGCTGTACCGCGGCGCGGATTGCTTCGGTGCCGCTGTCCTCCAGGAGCTGTTCCGGATGCTGTGCAAAAAACAGCAAAAGAACCCCGGCGACCACCGCAATCAGAAGCAGCCGCAAAATCCATTTTTTCCCCGCTTTTACAACTCGGTCGGAATACATTTGCTGTCACCCGATGGCGTTCATCATGCCGATCAGCGGAAGCATCACGCTCAGCAGCGACAAGCCCACCGTAAACATCAGCACACCGGAGAGAAGCGGGTCCACAATGCCGACCAGGCGCTCCACCAGGTTTTTACAGTTTTCTTCCAGCAGCTTCGTCAGCCGATTGAGCACATGCTCCATATTGCCGCTGCGTTCTCCAGCCAGAAGCATCCTGCCGTACACCGGCTCGAACAGATCCTCGTCATAAGCTGCCTGTGCGATGCTGTGTCCGTCCTGCATGCGAAGAATGCATTTCTGCAGTTTCTCCTCCACAGGTGCGCAGTCTGTCATCGGGAGGCTCTTCAGCACGGCTTCGTCCTGCATCTCACCGCTGGCAAGAAAAGTCGCAAGCGCGGAGGTGAACCGGAATTTCCCCATGCTCTCAAGGATTTCCGAGCAGAGCCGATTCTTTCTCAGGAAGGCTTCCACGGTTTTCCGTTTGTCGCTGTTCCACAGCAGCAGACCAATCACCAGCGCCGCAGCCAGCAGAAGCATCAGGATCAGGGCAAACCAGCAGAAGCCGTAGGCCCAGCGCACATACCCGTAGCTGGATGCCGCAAGACTGCCCGTCAGGTTGTTATATACGTCGGTAAAGGCAGGCAGCACCATCACCAGCATGACCGCCAGCACCGCAATGATCAAGGTCAGCATGGCAGCGGGATATGTGACAGAACTGCGGAGCTTCTCCGAAATCGTCTTCTGGTCGGCATAATAGGCAGCAAGCCTGAACAGGATGTCCTCCAGCCGGCCGGAACTCTCACCTGCCTCCACCATCTGAAGCGCATATTCAGGGAAAATGCCGCTTTCTTTCATGGCCGCGGCAAGGCCTGCGCCCTCTTCGACCTTTGTCTTCATCGCCGCCAGCCCCTGTTCCAGCACGCCGCCCGTATGGCTGTGATCACTCTGCAGAAGTCCGATTGCCTCATCCGTATGAATGCCGGCCTGCACCATCATTGCCATACTTTCACAAAAAGCACTGACACCGAGATAATCCAGTTTCTTTCCGCTCATTCTTTTTCCCGCCCCCGCTTCATTCTGTCTCGAATTTCATGATCTCTGGTCTCTTCGTTTCCTGCACCGGAAGCTCAGTAGCAGTAAACGTCGGCATAGTTGCTGCCATCACCGATAAAGGCCGCATCCGCACCGTTTGCGGAAAACGTCAAATCCAATCGGTTCCACTCGTCGGCGCTGACCTCAAATTTTACAGTAATCCAGCCCGTTTCTTCGGTATAGAACATGTTCCACGCATGATACAGATCCTTGGGTGATACATAGCCAAAGATCATCTTGGTCGGAATCCCCTGGCTGCGCAGCATCGACGCCGCCAAAGCAGCATAGTCAAAACAGATCCCTTTCCCGGTTTTCATGGTTTCATCCGGAATCGGGAGGTATCCGCTTTTCACCTCTGCCGCCTTCTTTTTATCGTACTTTACGCTTTTGCATACAAAGTCGTAGACGGATTTGATGAATTCATTTTTATCTTTTGCAGCCTGTGCAAATTCTGCCGCCTTCTTGACACAGGCGGAAGTGCTGTCGTAATCGACATAGTCACTGGGCCGCAAAAATGGCTGGAATTCGTCCAGCAGCTTTATGTCACAGGTCTTGGAATAAAGCTCAGAGTATTTTTTATCGACTACATTTTCCATCACCCGGAAACGGTAGCTGCCGTCTCCGCACTGCAGCGGGAATACCGACGGTTCACCGTCAGAACTTAAATCATAATTATAGGTGTCTTCCCCTTTTACGACCTGGAACTTCAGCCGTCGATCAGAGACTGCGGACACGCCGACATATCCTTTTTCCAGCCCGGACAAATCCAGCTTGACCCGGTCGCCGGTATTCGCCCGGTCACCATGGTATGCAGCTTCCAGAAATTCCGGCGCATCAAGGGCCCTGGCGGAAAACTGTGGGAAAACTCTTCCGCTGCCCGCGGCCAAAAGCACCAGAGCCAGCAGCGCCGCCAGCAATCTTCGTGCCTGCTTCAGCTTCCCACACCTCCAATCTGCAGAAACCCCTGGGCCAGTAATGGCTTTGCAGCAGGCTGCGGAAACGCTTCCAAGCAGACTGTGCGCTGCACCTTCCGGGCAACTGCTTATACCGATACATAATAATTATACCATAGATTCCGGTTTGCTTCAATGTTTCTTTTCTCAGCGCCGGGTCATACAGAAAGCTGCCCGCGCCGGTCAGAAAGCGCGGGCAGCAGAACAACAGAATCCTATAAAATGATCAGAATCCGATTTCGCTCTTGTGGGCAGTCATGCCGTCAATGCAGCACTGCATGACGACCGCAGGATCCAGCCCGAGCATCTCCATCCCTTGGTTAATCACTTTGCGGCTGCATTTTGCGGCAAATTTCAGGTCTTTATACTTTTTCTTAAAGCTCTTCACGCTCATACCGTCCATGCCCTCCGGACGCATCAGCGCATATGCATGTACAATCCCGGTCAGCTCATCGACAGTAAACAGGCTCTTCTCCAGATTGCTTTCGGGTTTTACCTCGTTGCAGGTCAGGCCATAGCCGTGCGAGATGATGCTGCGGATGTCTTCTTCCTCCACGCCTTCCGGTTCCAAAAACTCGCGCACGTGGTGGCAGTGCTCCTCGGTGGATGGGTACCGCTCATAGTCCACATCATGCAGCCAGCCGACAGCTTCCCAGTGATCTTTATCCTCGCCATAATAGTCCGCCATGGCGCCCATCGCTGCGCTGACGCAGGCTGCGTGGACAAACAGGTGGTTTTCCGTCGTGTATTTAGGAAGTATTTCTTTGGCTCGTTCCAGGGTCAGTTTGCTCATTTTGCTTTGTTCCTTTCCGCAGGATGCGAAATTTTGGTTTTTCCCAGAATACAACATCTCTCACAGGATTACAAGAGCCCGCTAAAAAAAGCAAATTTAAGGCAACGGAAGAGTTTTCAGCGTATGATTTCCAGAATGCCGATAAAAGGCATTGAGATTTCCTGTTTTTCCTGTTATGCTGTGGCTGCACGGAATATCAGCCTGAAAAGCCCCGCGCCTTATCAAAACAAAAGCAGAGTAAAAAAGAATCCCGGAAAGGCAGGCAAAATCCATGTTATTCAAACAGTTTCAGGACCTCCAGCTTTCCTCCCTCGGTTTCGGGACCATGCGGCTGCCGCTCCAGAGCGACGGATCCATAGACCAGGCGGAGCTGGATCGAATGGTGGATTCCGCCGTCGTGAGCGGAATCAATTACTTTGATACCGCGCATCCGTATCACGGCGGGAAGTCGGAAGTCGCAATCGGAAAATCTCTGGCCAGGTATCCGCGGGAGCAGTGGTATCTTGCCGACAAATTCCCCGGGCACCAGAACGTCAAGGGCGTAAAGGAACTGCTGCCCGAGCAGGTTTTTGAAGAACAGCTCCAGCGCTGCGGGGTCGAATACTTCGATTTCTATCTGCTGCACAACGTCAATGAGAACTCCATGCAGTACTACTGCAACCCGGAAAAACACTGCCTGGACTATTTTCTGAAGCAGAAAGAGCTGGGCAGAATCCGGCATCTGGGCTTCTCCTGTCACGCAGGGCCGGCCGCACTGCAGCGTTTTGTGGATCAGTTCGTGAAAGATCTGGAATTCTGCCAGATCCAGCTCAACTATGTGGACTGGGGGCTTCAGGATGCAAAGCAGAAATGCGATATTCTGAAGAAAGCCGGACTGCCCGTTTGGGTCATGGAGCCCGCACGCGGCGGAAAACTCGCGCATTTCGATGGCGTAACCGAAGAGAAAATGCGTTCCCTGCGCCCCGGTGAGAGCATTGCCTCCTGGGCTTTCCGCTGGTTGCAGACGGTTCCGAAGCCGATGATGGTGCTGAGCGGCATGTCCAATCTGGAACAGATGGAAGACAACATCCGGACCTTCTCCTCGGAAAAGCCTCTGAACCCGGAAGAACTGGCAGTTCTGGAAGGCATTGCCGGAACCCTGTCCGGAACAATTCCCTGCACCGCCTGCCGCTACTGCTGCGCAGGATGCCCGGTCGGTCTTGACATCCCGATGCTGATGAACCTGGCCAACGAGATGGATGTGGGCGGCACCGTGATCAACACGCTGATGCGCTACAGCAGCCTCGGTGACGGAAAGCGGGCGGATGCCTGCATCGGCTGCGGGCAGTGCAGAAAAGCCTGCCCGCAGATGATCGACGTCCCCGCACAGATGACCCGGCTGGCCGACATGGTGGCCAAACAGAAGAGCTGGGAAGAAATCTGCCGGGAGCGCGCTGCCGCCGCCGAGGCGGAAGCCGCTCAAAAAGGGTGAGCAGACGAGCAGAAAACGCGATAAAAAACCTGCGGGAATCCTGAAACCGATTCCCGCAGGTTTTTCTTTGATACCTCTGCGCTCAGTACGCCACACCCCAATAGATCATGTGCTTTGCGGGCTTTCCGCAGCAGGCACAGACTTCAGAGAGCTGTTCCTGCCGGAATGGAATGCAACGGGAGGACATCCCGCCCTCTTCCTTCATCTTCAGCTCGCAGGCCTCATCGCCGCACCACATGGTCTTGATAAACCCGCCGTGCTCAGCCTGCAGCTGCTTTGCTTCCTCGATGCTCTTCGCCGCGTAGATGTGCTCTTCCAGATTCTTCTTTGCCGCATCGTACAGTCCCTGCTGCACCGCATCCAGCAGCGCGGGGATAGCTATTTCCAGTTCTTCTAGGGAAACCTGCACCTTTTCGCCGTTGTCCCGGCGGACTGCGACACAGACATTGTTCTCAATGTCGCGGGGACCAAGCTCCAGCCGCACCGGCACGCCCTTCATCTCGTACTGGGCACACTTCCAGCCCATGCTGTTGTCCGAGAAGTCCGCCTGAGCACGAATACCCAGCGCCTTGATCTGATCCAGCAGTTCCTGTGCCTTTTCACTCACACCCGGCTTGTGGGCAGCAATCGGAACCACAATGACCTGGATGGGCGCGATTTTCGGCGGGAGAACCAGCCCGTTGTTGTCGCCGTGGGCCATGATGACGGCTCCGATCATCCTTGTAGTGGAGCCCCAGGAGGTCTGGAACGGATACTGCAGTTTATTGTCCCGGCCGGTGAAGGTCACGTCGTACGCGCGGGAAAACTTGTCGCCGAAGTAATGCGAGGTTGCGCCCTGCAGCGCCTTATGGTCCTTCATCAGGCATTCCACAGTATAGGTTGCCTCGGCGCCGGCAAACTTTTCCTTGTCGGTTTTCCGCCCGCGCACCACCGGGATGGCGAGGACATTCTCAAAAAAGTCGGCGTAGCAGTTCAGCTGCTGTTCCGTCTCGGCCTGCGCCTCTTCAGCGGTTTCATGGATCGTGTGACCTTCCTGCCACCAGAATTCCCGGGAGCGCAGGAACGGACGCGTGGTCTTCTCCCAACGGATGACGGAGCACCACTGGTTATACAGCATGGGGAGCTCGCGGTATGAGTGCAGCACCCTGGACCAGTGGTCGCAGAACATGGTTTCTGAAGTCGGCCGGAACGCAAGGCGCTCCTCCAGCGGTTCGCTACCGCCCATGGTAACCCAGGCGACTTCAGGGGCAAAGCCGTTTACGAGTTCGCCTTCCTTTTTCAGAAGGCTTTCGGGAATCAGAACCGGCATGGCAACGTTGACATGGCCGGTCTTTTTAAACTCGCCGTCCATAATCTGCTGCATGTTCTCCCAGATGGCAAAACCATAGGGGCGCAGAATGGTAAACCCTTTTACCGAGGCATACTCGACCAGCTCCGCCTTGCGGCAGATGTCCGTATACCACTGGGCAAAATCGGTTTCCATATCGGTAATCTGTTCGACTTTTTTCTCTTTCGCCATGACGCTCTCCGTTCTTCCTTTGCAGATGTTCCCTCTGCACCGGGGTTTCTCCATATTTCGAGGAAGCTCCAGCGGTGCAGGACTTTGTTATTTTATGCCCCGTGCACGTGCCTGTCAAGGCACAAAACAAAGAATTTTCTTGACCTTATCGGCCCCAACAGCTATAATATCAGAGCACTTTTGTAAGAAACCTTTACGTTTCTTTCTATGTACACAATCGTAAGTGACCCACTTGCCCGGAAGCTCCGGGTTTTGCGGAGGTGAACACCATCAACAGGCAACAATTCCTTGCCGAGCTTTCAAAACTGCTGACTTTCATGTATGAGGAAGACCGGCAGCGCGCGCTCAGCATGTATGAAAGAATGTTTGACATTACCGAGGATGAACAGGGCCTGATTCAGCACCTGATGTCCCCGACCAGACAGGCTGTGATCATCGCCCGCGCCTATGACGCCAAGGAACGCAAGCTGTCGGTTTCGACCCAGGTGAGAGGCGATACCGATGAGACCGAAGGCAGTGAGATTCCGAAATTCGTGCTGGCCATCAACAAGATCTTTGACGATCTGTTCCCGGACAGCGCCGAGGATGCACTGGAAAAAGATCAGGTTTCGTTCTTTGATCTCGGTCTGGCGCAGAAGGAAGATTTTACCGCTCCCAAACCTGCCGTGCCTGCAGGCGCGGTGCTGCTGAGCGACACTCAGAAGTTCCGCCTGGATCCTCAGGCGGCCGAAGCCGGCGACGCGAATGAGGCTGAGACCACAGCTGCGGACGAGGCGCCGGATGCGGATTTCGTCCCTGCTGATGAAACGGTGTCCGTTGAACCTGATTCCACGGATGAGACACAGGACTTCCTTGCCGGCGGCGCTACGATTGACGAACTGATCACTGCCTGGAAGAAGGACCTCGAGGCGGACATGGGCGGCACTGCGGAAACTGCGGCAGATCCTGATGCTGCGGCGGACGTTCCCGCTGCCGCCGAAGAACTGCCCGCGCAGGAAACGGAAGAGGAAATCAGCTCCGAAGAACTGCCCGCATCTTCTGCGGAAGAGGCGCCCGCACCGGAGGAAGCCCCTGTGGAAGAAGCCGCCGAAGAGGCTCCGGAAGATGCGGAAGTGCCCGAAACGGACGGTGCAGAAAGCGAAGCTGCCGCGGAAACGGACATCCCGGTCGAAGATTCGGACGGGGCCGATGCCGTCGAAGAAGCCGCTCCTGTTCCCGAAGCCCCGCTCCCGGCAGGCAGCCGGAAGAGTGCTGCCGCCCCGCAGGAGGCCAGTGCTCCGAAAACCATTCTTTTCCTGCTGGTGGCCATCCCTGTGGCATTGCTTCTGCTGGCGCTGCTGCTGATCCCGACGATGCTGTTCGTCGGCGTTTCAGCCGGGCTTATTATCCTCGGTGCCACGCTCGCCGTGTCGGCGTTCAGCGGGTTCTCGGTGCTGGCGGATCTGCTTCTCCTGATCGGTGCCGCACTGGTTACGCTGGCCCTCGGCCTGCTGTTTTTGTGGCTGACCGTCTGGACGATCGGCGGCGGCATGGGCGGAGTCATCCGTACGATAGGCAATCTCCATCGGAAGCTCTGCATGAAGAAGGGGGTATCTGAGGAATGAGAACCGGATGGCGTATTATTTTGACCATCGTCGTCGTAGCGATTCTTCTGGGTGCGATCTGCTTCGGCGTCGGCCTGCTGACCGGTGCCAACCCCGACCGCATTCTTCAGAGCCTGAATTCGGATTACCATCTGAATTCCTACATCGACACCTGCACAGGCTATGCAACGCAGCTGACGGAAACGATCCGCTCGCTGTTCTGACTCTCTCTGAATGATTCCGCCGCCGTGTGCCTAATGGCACACGGCGGTTCTTTTTTGGTCTGACGGCACCCGTTTTACTCGTTAATAATCAGGTCTTCAAAGGCGCCCTCGCGCACCCAGACGGCAACGTTGCGGCCTTTGGTGCAAAAGTCTCCGTAACCAGCCTCATCAATCACAACAGGTTCCGTACAGTTCCCCAGCACATCATGGAAGCTCTCTCCGACAAAGCGCCTGCCGATTTTCATGCGGATTCTGCCGCCCGCGGCGGCATTGGAGAGGACGACCGCCAGGCCGGAGTTTTCATGCTCCTCGTCGCCGCGGCGGACCCAGCCGATCAGATTCTTGCTTTCAAAGCTGTCTTCCTGTTCGCCGTAGGCGTAAAAACTGCGCAGCTTGATGAGCTTGCCGAGGTTCGGAACCAGCGGCCGCTTTTTGACGGGGTTGCCGTAGTAGTCGGAGTAGAATACGCAGGGGATTCCCTCCCGCCGCAGCAGGATCAGCGCATAGGCCGGCAGTTTGAACCAGTCATCCACAAATGACTGCAGGCTCTGCCCGTGCTGCGTGTCGTGGTTGTCCACAAAGGTGACCGCGCTTTCCGGGCATTCACTGACAAGGGTATTGCGGAAGATCTCCCGCAGGTCATAGTCCTCGCTTTCGGTGGAGGCGTAGTAAAAGCTGTAATGCAGCGCCACATCAAAGAGCGACATCTCGTTGTCCACGGCATCCAGATAGTGCCGCAGCCGTTCGATATCGCCGCTCCAGTATTCGCCGACTGCCGGGAGATTCCGCTGTGTCTGTTCACGGATGTCCTTCAGCAGTTCCCGGTAGAAGGGGAAGCTGATGTGCTTGACGGCATCCAGCCGCAGGCCGTCGACGCCGGTCTCCTGCAGATACCATTTCAGCCATTTCTTTGTCTCCCGCACGACGGCGGGGTTGGACATGTCCACATTCAGACCCATCAGGTAATCAAAATTACCGTTTTCAGGATCGGTTTCTTCCGCCCAGTGCTTTCCGGCAAAGCGGTAGATATTGCCCTGTTCGTCTGAGGCTTCGTCCCGGTCGGTACCGGTAAAGTGCCTGTGATCCCAGGTAAATGCACTGTATTTCCCCTTTCGACCCGGGAAGGTAAACTTCGACCGGGTCCGGATGCGCTGTGCGCCGCCGATCTGTTCGCAGCGGTTTTCCGGGTTGTCGGTGACGGCGGTGATGGTCTCGAGCTCATCGCCGCCCATGCGGTGGTTGAGCACGATATCCGCAAAAACACGGATGTCCGCCGCATGAAAGGCGCGTATCGCCTCAAGATATTCTTCTTTCGTCCCGTATTTGGTGCGGATCGTCCCTTTCTGATCGAACTCTCCGAGATCATACATATCATAAACGCCGTAACCTACATCCTCCTGGGAGATCCCCTTGTAGGCAGGCGGTAACCATACTTGTGTTATGCCGAGGGCCGCGAGCTTCTCCGCCTTCGAGGCGCAGCGTTTCCACCACAGGCCGTCGTTTGGCAGGTACCACTCAAAATACTGCATCATCGTTTCGTTTTTACTCAAATAATTCCTTCTTTCTTCTCGAAGTTCTGCATGTTTTACCACAAAAGCGTCCTTTTGTCAAATTTCGAGAACCGAAAAACAGCCCTGTCCGCAGAATTATTCACATCCGGTTCATGATTCCTGCGGGCAGCGGAAGCGCCCGGAAAGCTGCGGTATCCCGCTTAAAAGGACGCCCGTGATAAAGCGAAAAGGCAGCCTGAGAACTTCTCGTTCCCGGGCTGCCCCGTTTTATGGATTTGATAATTGCCCTATTCTCCTTCCGCAGGTCTGATTTCGACCCGCCTTCCGCGGACCGAAAGACGCCCCGCGCAGAACAGTGCGACCGCCTCACTCAGCAGCGGCCATTCACACTCTTCCATCAGGCGCGCCGAAAGCGTTTCAACAGTGTCTTCGGGCTGGACTTCCATCGAGCGCTGCAGAATTACCGCGCCCACACGCCCGTCGCCGTCGGAAAAGTACGCTGTCGCGCCGGCCACCTTCAGGCCGGTTTCCAGGGTCAGTGCAACCGGGTCCCCTTCCTCTTCGTTGAATGCGGGATACAGCGCGGGGTATGTCCCGATCACGCGGTTCTTAAACTGGTAGGGCACCACGCCCAGCGGGAGATCGTAGCCGGCAAGAATCACCAGTTCAATATCCATGTCCTTCAGCTTGTTGGCAACCGCGATGCTGTGGCTGGTGATATTCGGAAAGAGCTCCGGGTCCACCACATAGGCAGGCACGCCGGCATTGAGGGATCTGGTCATGGCATAGCAACCGCGCTGGGGGCAGATGACCGCCTCCAGACTGAAGTTCGGGATTTCATTGAAGTAGACGGCGTCCAGAATTGCCTGGAGCCTCGCTCCGTCCCCCGATGCCAGTGCTGCCGCTCTGACCATTCCGCAGAATTCCTCCGAAAGAAAAAGATACTTGTTTGTTGATCGGTAAGAGAATATAATAGAATCGCTTTTCGGGCGGTTCATGTTATTATACGCGTTCTTGCGCCCATGGTCAAGCGGTGGAGGCTTCGGAATGACAGAAATTTACCTCATACGGCATACACAGGCAGAAGGGAACCGCTACCGCATGATGCAGGGCTACTGGGACGGAGAAGTAACCGCCCTGGGCCTGCGGCAGGCCGATGCGCTCGGCCGGCGTTTTGCAAAACTCCCGCTGGATGCCGTCTATTCCAGTGACCTCACCCGTGCTGTCCTTACCGCTGAAGCCGCCGCCTGCGGATCCGGGTGCCTGGTGAAGAAAAGGGAAGCTCTTCGCGAGCTGAATATCGGCCCATGGGAGCGGCAGTTTTTCGGAAATCTCAGTTACGAGGAGCCGGAGCTGACCGACCGTTTTATTCACGATGCGGAAAACTGGGAGCTGCCCGGTGCGGAAACCTTCGGGCAGGTGCGGGAGCGCGCGCTGACAGAGCTCCGGCGCATCGCCGTCGAAAATGACGGGAAAACCGTTGCCGTTGTCAGCCACGGCGTTGCCATCCGCTGCATTCTTTCCGGCATTACCGGGATCCCGCTGTCCGACACGGAACGGCTTCCCATCTGCAAGAACACTGCCGTCACAAAACTTCGCTGGGAAAACGGGCAGTTTCAGATTGAGTACATCAATGACGATTCCCATCTGGGGGAGTCTGAACGCACCGTATGGAACACCGTCGGCGCCCTGCGGGATGTTGTGTTTGATCCCGATCGGGACCGCAGCTGGTATGAGCGCTGCTATGCCGACGCCTGGACCATTGCCCACGGCAATCTGAACACTTATTCCGCCGCAACCTATTACAATGCCGCCTGCCGCCATCATGCCGTCAGCCCCGGCGCGGTCAAGCTGATTTTCCTGCAGGATGAGCCTGCCGGGCTGATCGACCTGGATCCGGAGCGTGGAAAGCCGGATGGTATCGGCTGGATCAGCCTGCTGTACCTGAAGGAAGGTTTCCGGGGCAGAGGCTATGGCATCCAGCTTCTGGCCAGGGCGATTTCCTTTTATCATGACCGACGCTGTCTGCAGCTTCAGGTGGCGGAAAGCAACCGGCCCGCACTGGTGTTTTATCTGCGGGAAGGCTTCCGCCGGGTTTCGGAAACAAAGGCTCCGGGCGGGAACCTGCTGGTACTGGAGTGTCCGCTGAAACAGGCAGCTCTCTGTTCCGGCACTGCGGCGGCATCGGTTCCCGGAGGGCAGAGCCATGGCTGAACTGCCCGCCCGCATCCAGCGGCTTACCGTGCCGCACGGCCGGCGAATTCTGGTGACCTCCGATATTCACGGCAACATTCCGTACTTTGAGGGTGCGCTGAAACTGGCCGGCTTCTCGGATCGAGACGAACTCATCATCAACGGAGACTTTCTGGAAAAAGGATCCGAAAGCCTCCGCCTGTGCCGGATGCTGATGGAACTGCAGAAGCAGGGAAACGTCCATATAATCTGCGGAAACTGCGATGACTGGGCAGAGATGTACCTGCCTGCCTTTCCGGATTATGCTCACGACTACATTCTGCGCTACATCAAATTTAAACGCTGCGGCCTGCTTTGGGATATGTATCTGGAACAGGGAATGGACCCCTTGGAGCAGACGGATTTCCGCCCTGCAAAAAAACTGTTCCAAGAGAAGTATCCCGAGATCTGGGATTTTCTGGGTTCGCTGCCCCATGCGCTGGAAACCGACCGCTTTGTATTTGCCCATGCGGGTATGGCGCCCGGCAAACCGCTCCGGGATCACAGCGCCTCCGAGCTGGACCGCGTCAACGCGCTGCTGCAGACCGACCGGCGTTTTGACCGCTGGCTGGTAGTTGGCCACTGGCCCGTGATGCTCTACGGCGAAAACATCGTCTGTGCCAATCCCATCATCGAGCGGGAGCGGAAAATCATCAGCATTGACGGCGGCTGCACCCTGAAAGACGACGGGCAGCTGAACGTGCTGATCCTGCCGGAACTCGACAGCGAGGACTTCTCCTTTGTGGGCTACGACCCGTTTCCGACCGGTACCGCGCTGGATGACCAGGCAGAGGGCGGCCGTTCCTACTATATCCGCTGGGGAGACAGTGAGGTGCAGGTGCTGGACCGCGGGCCGGAGTTTTCGCACTGCCGCCACGTCCGGACCGGGTATGAGATGGACATCCTCACAAAGTATCTCTTTGCGGATTCCGAAGTGACCGGCTGCAACGACTCGACGGACTACGTGCTGCCGGTTCATGCCGGCGATACCCTGCGCATTGTGGAAGAGACCGGCAGAGGATATCTGGCCAAGCGAAACGGCGTCTCGGGCTGGTACCGCGGCCGCATCCGCCGCGACCCGCCCGACGCAACATGACAGTTCCGCAAAGCCAAGAACGAAAGGGGCCTGACCGACCGTGAAAAAGAGTATTCGAATCCTTCTGGCAGCGTTGGCGGTTTACCTGCTGCTGCTGATACTCCTGCTGTCGGCGGAGGCCCGTTCGCCGGACGCCTCCATTCACACGCTCTGGGATGCTGTCTGGTTTTCCCTGATCACCATGACGACGGTCGGCTACGGCGACCTTTCACCGGTCACGCCTGCGGGCCGGGTACTCGGGCTTATTTTTGCTCTGTGCAGCATCGGCATTCTGACTGCGCTTATCAGCCTCGGCATTCAGCTGATCAGCGGCCAGTTTCTCCCGCGGATGCGCCTGCAGATGAACCGGAAACAGAAGTGGTATGTGTTCAACGAGCAGACTCCCGAAGCGCTGACTCTGGCGGCCAGGCTGAAAGCAGCCGAACCGCACAGTCTGTTTCTCTTTCCACAGGCTGCCGAAAGCACCGAAAAGGACGCTTCCTTTGTTCTGATGGACGCCGGCTGTGAGGCGCTTACCGCCCTGCGCGGCAGTTCGGACGGCATGGTGTTCTTTGGGATGAGCGGGGACTGCTGGAAGAACTACGAACAGGGCCTGGACGCCGCTGAAAAGGGCATCCCTGCCTACTGTATGACCGACTTCTCGGTCGATCGTCTGCCTGCGGAGATGCACCTCTTCAGTCTCCGCGATGTTCTGAGCCGCAGCTACTGGAAAACTCATCCCCTGCGCAGCGATGAAAATCAGATCGTCCTGATCGGCAGCGGCAGCGCAGGCAGCGCACTTCTGGAGAGAGCGCTGCTGACCAACGTGTTTGAACCCGGCAGACGCGTTACCTATCACGTGTTCGGCAACCCCGATGATTTTGCGGCACTCCATCCGGCCATCGTGCGCGCCCTCGTTCCGGAAGGGGACGACGACATCCTGCACCTGTATTCCGGAAGCTGGAGCGAGCAGCGGGAACTTCTTCAGACTGCGGACCGGATTCTTCTCTGCGCCGACAGCGAGCAGGAAAACCTCAGCATGTACGGCCAGCTGCACAGCTGGTTTGCAACGAAAGCGCCCATTCATCTGCTGCTGCAGACCCCTGTTGCGGGACTTAACTCCTTTGGCGACCGCGAAACCGTCCTGACGCCGGAATTCGTGATGCAGGATGAAATCAACCGTCTTGCCGTCCGGATGAATGAACTGTACAACCGCTACGCCGCGCACCCAACGGCATGGCGGGACCTCAGCGAATTCCTGCGCGAGTCCAACATCGCCGCGGCTGACCACCTGCCGGTGAAAGTGCGATATCTGCTGCAGGATGACAGCCTGACCAGCATCGGCCCAAAAGAATACCGGCAGGCATACCGGCATTATATCTCACGTCGTGACGCCGAGGCCGACCTCTTCCAGGAGATGGAGCACCGACGCTGGCTTCGTTTTTACTGGATGTATAACTGGGACTATAATCCCGTCCGTGACAACGCCCTGCGCCGGCACCCGATGATCCTCCCTTACCGGGAACTCAGCCTGGAAGATCAAAACAAGGACGCCTACGCCTGGGAACTGCTGAACGAGTTCGCAGCAGAGTAATCCTTGCTTGACAATTGCTTCAATTTTTTGTACAGTTGTGCCATAGAAGGATGGTAGAAATATGGATGAGTATTCCCGGCATCTCAAGCTCTGGCACGCGCTCTACGCGATGAACAGCGGCTGGATTACCCGGAAGTTTAACATGACCCATGAGGACCTGCACGTGGACGGTCCGGCACTGATCGTGCCGAACCATGTCAGCGCATGGGATCCGCTGCTGGTCGCGATGAGCCTGCGGGATAAACAGGCTTATTTTGTTGCCAGCGAACACCTGTTCCGAATGGGTCCCGTTTCGAAGCTCCTGGAATTCGTGGTTGCGCCGATCCCCCGCCGCAAAGCTTCGACCGGTACCGACACCGTGAAGGCCTGCCTGCGGCATCTGCGGGAAGGCCACTCCATCTGTCTGTTCGCAGAAGGGGAACAGAGCTGGAACGGGCGGAACATCCCGATATTCCCGGCAACCGGAAAACTCGTGAAAAGTTCCGGCGCCACGCTGGTCACCTACCGGCTGGAAGGCGCTTACCTGAGCCTGCCGCGCTGGGGAAAGGGCGTGCGTCGCGGGAGGGTCTACGGGCATCCCGTGGGTATTTATCCGCCCGAGCAGCTCAAGAGCTTGACGCCGAAAGAAATCAACGCTCTGATTGAACGCGATACCGCCGAGGACGCCTGGGAACGGCAGCGTCTCTCTCCCGTCCGCTACATAGGGAAGCATCGCGCCGAGGGCCTTGAGCGTGCATTGTATCTCTGCCCGCGCTGCCGCCGCATCGGCAGCCTGCACACCAACGGCAACCGGATTTTCTGTGACTGCGGGCTGGACCTGGAATACACCGAAACCGGATTCTTCTCTCCCGAACAGCCCTTTTCCAACCTGGCCGAATGGGATGACTGGCAGCGGGAAAAGCTTTCCGCCCGCGAGTTTAACCGCCCGGCGGAAGACGGGCTTCTGTTCTCGGACGGCGGCATCACGCTGACAAAGATCGGCTCCGGTCACAGCGAAGAACAGCTCGGTGCGGGCGCGCTGCAGATGTACGAGGACCGTCTGGTCTGCGCAGGCCATTCCTTCCCTCTCTCGGAGATCAGCTATATGGCAGACGTCCTTGCCAGCCGGCTGCTCCTGACCGTAAACGGGGAGTACTACGAGATTCTGTCTTCCAACGGAGTAAGCTTCCGTAAATATCTGGAAATCTGGAGGAAACACTGACATGGATTATTCCGCAGCCAATCACGCTTTGTGGAACGTCATTGTGCAGTTCGGTCTGCTGGCCGGAGCAATTCTCCTGGCGAATCTGCTGCGGCAAAAGCTGTCCTTTATCCGCAAGAGCATGCTGCCCGTTGCCGTTCTGGCTGGGTTTCTTCTGCTGTTTGCCAAGATTATCGGCCTGGTAAACATCGATCAGCCCCTGATGGAGATGCTGGTTTACCACGGCATCGCACTCGGCTTTATCGCCATGAGTCTTCGTGTTCCCGCGGAAAAGGATAAGGGCAGGAGCGATCTGACCGGCCTGAAATCCGGCGCCGTGATCGTCAGTTCCTATCTGGTTCAGGGCGTAACCGGTCTGCTGATCACCCTGATGCTGAGCTTTACCCTGATGCCGAATCTCTTCCAGGCTTCCGGTCTGCTGCTGCCCATGGGTTATGGACAGGGTCCCGGCCAGGCAAACAACGTGGGTTCCAGTTACGAGGCCCTCGGCTTTGCCGGCGGGCGCAGCTTCGGCCTCGCCATTGCCGCGGCCGGCTACCTGGTCGCCTGCGTGGTCGGCGTCGTCATTCTGAACATTCTGTCACGCCGCGGCAAAATCGGCAAAACACGTTCCTCTGATGCAGAGCTTCCCGCCGCCGATTTCTTTCAGGGGAAGGATGAAATCCCCATTTCGGATTCCATCGACAAACTCTCCATCCAGATCGCGATGGTGCTGCTGGTATACGTCCTCACCTATCTCTGTGCCTGGGGCATTACCTCCGGACTCTCGGCGATTTCCGAGGGTCTGGCCAACACGCTGAACGCGCTGATCTGGGGCTTCAACTTCATCATCGGCGCAGCGCTCGCCATGCTGGTGCGCGTCCTGCTCGCCCACGGCAAGCGGACGGGAATCGTTCTCCGGCAGTATCAGAACAACTATCTGCTGAACAGGCTTTCCGGCTTCTTTTTTGACGTCATGATCGTTGCCGGCATTGCATCCATCAACCCGGAAGACATCCGGGGGCTCTGGCTCCCCTTTGCGCTGCTGGTGATCGCCGGCGCCGTTGTGACCTGGATCCATCTGGCCTTTGTCTGCAGGGCCGTGTACCGGGACTATTACTATGAGGGCCTGATTTCCATGTACGGCATGCTGACCGGCACCATCAGTTCGGGCGTTCTGCTGCTGCGTGAAATCGACCCCGATCTCGCCACGCCCGCCGCAAACAACCTGGTTGTCGGCAGCAGCTTCGGCATTGTGCTCGGCGCGCCGGTCCTGATTCTGGTCGGCATTGCGCCCCGTTCTCCCTGGCTGGTAGTGCTGCTGGCCGCCGTGTACTGCGCGATCCTGTATTGGGTTATTCTGAAGGCACACCGAAAGAAAAAGGCATAATCGCTTCAGAGAAAGCCGATGCCATCTGATTTCCGGCAGCAAAAACGCCGCTCCCAAAGGAGCGGCGTTTTTGGTTTTCTGTTTCGGGCAATCGCTGCAGGCTTCAGGCCTTGGCAGCCTCCATGCCGGCGACGAGAGCCGCCTTGTTGCCCTCAAGGAAGCGCATCTTGCGCTCGCCGAGCTCGATCTTGATGGCATCGACCATCTTGTCGAACTCCACGGCATCGGGATCTGCGCCCATCATGGCGCCGAGAATTGCGACGTTCGCACCCTTCGGGTTCTTGACGGCGTCGGCAATACCGGCAGCGTCGCAGTAGACCACGCGCACATCGTCGCGCTCGACCTTGCGCTCAATGATGGAGGAGTTCACCACGATGAGTCCGCCCGATTTTACGGTGTGCTCGAACTTGTCCAGAGAGGGCAGGTTCATGGCAATCAGGACATCGCAGTTATCCACCAGGGGAGAGCCGACCGGCTCATCGGAGACAACGACAGAGCAGTTGGCCGTGCCGCCGCGCATCTCGGGGCCGTAGGAGGGCAGCCAGGAAACGTGCTTGCCTTCCAGCATATTCGCCATGGCCAGGAACTTGCCGATCAGCAGCATGCCCTGTCCGCCGAAGCCCGCAAAAACATACTGTTTCATCATGATTATTCAGCCCCCTTGTCTTTCTTCACGCCCAGCGGATAGTAGGGGATCATGTTCTCTTCCAGCCACTTCATGGCCTCGACCGGGCTCAGGCCCCAGTTCGTCGGGCAGGTGGACAGAACTTCGATCATGCAGAAGCCTTTCCCCTCCAGCTGGTACTGGAACGCTTTCTTGATGGCCTTCTTGGTTTTGAGGATGTTTGCGTTGGTATTCACCGCGCAGCGCTCGATGTAGTAGGCGCCGGGAACTTCGGAGAGCATCTCGGACATCTTGATGGGCGCACCGCACCAGGCTTCGTCACGGCCGTAGGGAGAGGTGGTGGTCTTCTGGCCGACCAGGGTGGTCGGGGCCATCTGACCGCCGGTCATACCGTAAATGGCGTTGTTGACAAAGATGGTGACGATCTTCTCACCGCGGTGGGCGGCGTGGACGATCTCAGCGGTACCGATGGAGGCAAGGTCGCCGTCACCCTGATAGGTGAAGACCAATGTGCCGGGACGGGCACGCTTTGCGCCGGTCGCAACAGCGGGAGCACGACCGTGCGCAGCCTCATACATATCGCAGTTGAAGTAATCATAAGCAAAGACGGAGCATCCGACAGGAGCCACGCCCATGACATTGCCGGCTTCCAGCTTGCCTTCCTGAACCAGCTCATCAATGGCCTCGGCAACCAGACGGTGGATAATGCCGTGGTTGCAGCCCGGGCAGTAATGGAACTGTTTGTCGGTCAGAAGTTTGGTTCTCTCAAATACGACGGACATTTTACTTACCCTCCTTCATCTCGAGGATCTTATCCCTGATCTCGGCTGTGGTCGGGAACTGGCTTCCCAGATGGCCAAAGAAGTGGATCGGCTTTTCTCCCAGAATAGCAAGCTTGACGTCTTCGAGCATCTGGCCTTCGTTGACCTCAACGTCCAGAATACCCTTGACCTGCGGCGCGCAGCAGGTTTCCTTCAGCGCGTCATACGGGAACGGCCATACCGAAATGGGACGGAACAGGCCGACCTTGTAGCCATCTGCGCGCATCTGGTCGACAACGGTCTTTACGATACGGGCCACCGTACCGAACGCCGTGACCACGATTTCCGCATCGTCAGTCTTGTAGCATTCCCACATCTGCTCGTTGGCTCTCGCCTCGGCGTAGACTTTCTGCAGTCTGGCGTTGTGGACGGTGAGGGACTCGGTGTCGATATAAATGGAGTTGATGACGCCGCGCTTCTCGGGGTCGTCGCCCGGCTTCCAGCCGGTGCAGGCCCAGGGCTTCTTCTCCGGGTCAACCTTGTAGTCGACCATCTCGGGCATCTCGACAGGCTCCATCATCTGGGCGATGATGCCGTCAGCGAGGAAGAGGACCGGCATGCGGTACTTTTCTGCCTTGTCAAAGGCAAACATCATGATGTCGATGGCTTCCTGAACGGAAGACGGGGCATAGGTCAGCAGGTGGTAGTCGCCGTTGCCGCCGCCCTTGACGCCCTGGAAGTAGTCGCCCTGAGATGCCTGGATGTTGCCGAGGCCGGGGCCGCCGCGCATGACATTCAGGATGACACAGGGGAGCTGTGCACCCGCGCAGTAGCTGATGCCTTCCTGCTTCAGGCTGACGCCGGGGCTGGAGGAAGAGGTGATGACGCGTGCGCCGGTGCCGGCAGCGCCGTATACCATATTGATTGCCGCAACTTCGCTTTCCGCCTGGAGGAAGCATCCTCCGACTTCGGGCATACGGGCGGACATGTACTCGGGGATTTCAGTCTGCGGGGTAATGGGATAGCCGAAGAAAAAGCGTGCGCCGGCACGAATGGCGGCCTCTGCGATCGCTTCGCTTCCCTTCATCAGAGTCAGTGCCATATTCTTTTCCCTCCCTCTCAGTCTTTCTCGATCCGGATGGCCACATCCGGGCAGGTTCTCGCGCAGGACGCGCATCCGATGCAGTCCTCAGGTCTTGCAAACTCTGCCGGATGATAGCCCTTCGCGTTGAGCTTGGTTTTGGAGAGCTCCAGCACGTTCTTGGGACATGCCCTCACGCACAGGCCGCAGCCCTTGCAGACCAGCTCGTTGATGGTTACAGTGACTTTTGCCATAAACCCTACCTCTTTTCTGAAATATTACATTATTTTGGTAGCTCGTATGTAAACCGCACCGCGCGGGGTATTACAGGTATTCCAGCTGCTGGGGCCGCTTCTCCGGCAGACTCGCGATCCAGCTGTTCCAGTCGCGCCGCATGTAGATGTCGATCGGGAGCGGCTCGCCGATGTATTTCGGGTCATGCCCTTCGCTGAGGAACTGCTCCAGCAGGGCGGCTTTTCCGGAAGTGTATTTGACCGGAACGCCCGTCTTCCTGGAGACCTCCCGGATGATTTCGTATCCGTCACGGAGTTCGTCCGGCCCGGTCACTTCGGCGAGATTCGTGTTGTTGATCATGCCGGTAATCTTCAGGCGGGAATGGATCTGCATCTCTTCCTGCAGGCGGATGACCTTCTCCACCGTCCCGGCAAGGGGTCGACGGATGTTCACCACGTTCAGAACCTCGAGCGCGCCTTCCTCCAGCGCCAGGAAGTCTTCATGGTAGCGCCCCAGCGCCGTGGAACCGACTGCGTCGCCGCCGACGTCAAAGATGACCGTGTCCCAGTCCATGGCGAAGGCCGAGGCGACCTCAGCCGGCAGGGAAAGTGTTTCGATGCCGGAGTTTGCAAAGTTCGGGGAAACCAGGCGGATTTCCTTCATCTGTACCTGTTTGCCGCGTTCCGTCAGGCGGAAGTAGGTGTTGACCATGTCCAGATCCAGCAGTTCGGTGCGTTCACCGCGCTCGGCCGCGCGGAACGCGAAGTTCAGCGCCAGTTCAGACTTGCCGCTGCCGTAATTGCCGATCAGAACCATCATTTTCTTCATGAGTACGCCTCCGCTGACTAAGCGCTTTTTGACATTTACATTGTACCACCGGGCAAGAAGCAGCGTCAATGAGCAAAATAGACAGAAAGCCACGAATAGAAGTTGCATTTTGACGAATTTTTTCTTGCTTTGCATTGAAATAGATGCAGTTTCTATTATTTTATCGCTCTTTTGCGCTGTTTGCTGCCGCTCATATTCCTATAATTATGATAGGGATTTAAAATGTTGCTGTGATCACTGGCAAAAATTTTATATTTTTTGAAGGGACTGGAGCAAAATAATCCGTCACGCCTGTATTTCGCTCTACCCTTTTTGCCGGATCCCGTGTATACTCCTTTTAAAGGAATGAAAGGGAGGCCGACGAATGGCAAGGATTATTTCTGCAGCAGAGGCAGCGGCGCTGGTGCAGGACCGCAGCACGCTGGCTGTAGGCGGTTTTGCCGCCTATGCCGTTCCGGAAACACTGCTTTCCGAACTGGGCCGCCTCTTTGACGAAACAGCCTCTCCGAAGGGTCTGACCGTCACCTGCGGGATCTGTCCCGGCGACTACTCCCGGGATCCGGTCGGGTTGAACCGAATCGCGAAAAGGGGACTGCTGGATACCGTGATCGCCGCTCATTTCGGCAACCCGCCGCTGATCGGCGATCTGATTGCGGAAAACCTCGTCGCCGGCTATGCTCTGCCCCTGGGGGTGATGATCCATCTGTTTGAGGCAATCGCAGGGCATCAGAGCGCCGTGCTCAGCCATGTCGGTCTCGGGACTTATGCCGATCCCCGTGAAGAGGGCTGTAAGGTGAATGCAAAAGCCCGCGAGCAGAACCGTACGGTGGTTGAGCTGCTTCGGGTGGCGGGGAAAGAGCGGCTTGCATACCTCACATTTCCCATAGACATCTGCTTCGTCCGCGCGTCGCTCGCCGACGCCGATGGGAATCTCTCCGCGGAGAATGAGGCCGTTGGCGATGTGACCTTCGGCATTGCCGCCGCAACACACAACAGCGGCGGAATCGTGATTGCGGAAGTCGAAAAGATCGTGCCGTCCGGAACGCTGAATCCCCGCAACGTGGTTGCGCACGGAAGTCTCGTCGACTATCTGGTGCCTGCAGACCCGAACCTGTACCGTCAGGGCTACGCGGCGGTTTACCGGCCCGAACTCTGCGGCAGGAAGCGCATTGAGCCGGACACGCTTCCCCCCCTGCCCATGTCCAACCGCAAGCTGATTGCCCGCCGGGCGGCGATAGACCTTGCTCCGGGCGGACTCATCAACCTCGGCATCGGAATTCCTTCCGGAATCGGCAGCGTTGCCAATGAAGAAGGGATTCACGCCACGCTTTCCCTGGAATCCGGCCCACAGGGCGGCGTGCCGCTGGACGGGCTGGGCTTCGGCGCAAACGTAAACGCCGAGGCAATCTACTCCCTGTCCGACACCTTCCATCTGTACGACGGCGGGGTGCTGTCCATGAGCTTCCTCGGCGCTGCGGAAGTTGACAAGACCGGCAATGTCAATGTTTCCCGGTTCGGCAGCAGCTGTACCGGTCCCGGCGGTTTTATCAACATCAGTCAAAACACGCCGAAAGTCCGGTTTGTCTGCACGTTTACCACAGGCGGGCTGAAAGAGGAGATCCGGGACGGACGGCTGGTCATCCTGCAGGAAGGGCGGCAGAAGAAGTTTGTCAAAGTGGTCCAGCAGATCACCTTCTCCGGCAGATATGCCAGAAGCACTCATCAGGACGTTCAGTTTATCACCGAGCGCGCTGTCTTCCGGCTGACGGAGGAGGGACTTCTCCTGACCGAGATTGCTCCCGGGGTGGAACTGGAACGGGATATCCTGGCGCAGATGGAATTCTCCCCGCAAATCGCCGAAAACCTCTCGCTGATGGATCCCCGCATCTTTCGGGACGCACCGATGGGGCTGGCCGCGCAGCAGTAACGGCGCCTCGCATTCCAAATCCGGCTGGCCGCCGGACTATAAAAATGCCGACAAGGAACGCCGCACCGGGAGATTTCCTCCCCGATGCGGCGTTCCTCTGACTGTTCGTGTTTTATCTCCTGGCATTTCCCAGCTGCCAGAAGGCCACCGCGCCTGCCGCCGCAACATTCAGCGAATCGACCCCGTGGGCCATCGGGATTTTCACGGTATAGTCGCAGTCGGCAATGGTCCGGTCCGCAAGGCCGTCGCCTTCGGTTCCCAGAACCACGGCGAGTTTCTCTTCCGCGAGCAGGGCAGGGTGATCGATGCTGACCGATTCGTCCCGCAGGGCCATGGCTGCAGTCCGGAAGCCGTATTCGCGGAGCAGCTGCATGCCCGGACCCGGCCAGTCGGTCAGCTCTTCGCCGATCCACG
This sequence comes from Oscillospiraceae bacterium, assembly GCA_017395085.1. GTDB lineage: Bacteria > Bacillota > Clostridia > Oscillospirales > Oscillospiraceae > Limivicinus. Next base: position 74,848 of record JAFPWF010000003.1, read on the forward strand.
CCCAGGGGATCTGAAAGACAGTGCCCATGCTGACGCGGATGCAGCGCCGGTAGAGCGGGTCGGTGGACGCGGGGGTGAGAAGGATAGCGTCCATTCCCATCGCCGCAGCCGAGCGGAAAATCGCCCCCAGGTTGGTCGGGTTCATGACGTCTTCCAGGATAACGATGCGCGTGCTGCTCTTCAGCAGATCCTCCGCATTCGGAAGCGGCGGCCGGCGCATGGCACAGAGGACGCCCCTGGTCAGCGGGAAGCCCGTCAGCTGCTTCAGGCAGCCCTCTTCGGCAACATAGACCGGCACGTCACCGCAGCGGGCAAGGATTTCCTGTCCCTTTTCGCGGCCGTCCAGCATCTTCGGCAGCATGAGCAGCGATTCCGGCACACAGCCGGCGTCCAGCGCCCGCTCGATGACATGCGGGCTTTCGGCAATGAAAAGGGAATTTTCGATCCCGTGGCTGCTGCGCAGCTGGGTTTCAGTCAGGCGGGCATAGATATCCAGCTCCGGTGCGTGGAAATCCGTAATCTCAACAAACGTGTGCATGGCTTTTCCATTCCTGTCGATGGGTTCCGGCGTTTCGGCCGGTCTGCGCCCCATATCATATCAGAATCACCGCAGCAGGGCAAGCGGGTATTCGGCGTCAGCCCCGGACAAAAAGGCCTGCCTGTTTTTTAACACTTGCGCTTTGAGTGTATAAACAAAGCAATTCCGGCCGTTTTATTTCGACTTGTTAATTTCCTGTTTTGCACGAAAAATGTTCTGTTTTTTGTGCAAAACTGCCAGTTTGTCTTGTATAAAATGATTGTGAATTGACTTTTCTTTGGGAATTTATTATAATAACCGAGTATGATACTGTGGCTTTTTATCGGAAGTTCCATAGTGCAAAAGACAGTCCAAACTTATTTTTTCAGGAGGGAGTATCATTTATGAAGAAAGCAGCAAAGAAGCTCTTGTTCCTCGTATGCTTCGGCGGCTTTGCCTATCTGGCCGGTAAACTGGTTCAGAAGGACGAAGTGAAGCAGAAGCTGTTCGAAGTTCTCGGCGAGGATACCTATCTTGCCATTCAGGACAAGGTATATCTCCTCGGCGATCTGCTCATGTGGCCGGTCGACTTCGTCAGAGCTCTGCTTCCGTAATCGGTGTGCGGAAAATTATTTTGAAGAAGGGGTAGTTTGATGAATCCAAAATACGAACCGCTATTTACTCCGTTTAAAATCGGAGACGTAGAAATTCCCAACCGCATCGTTCAGTGCTCCATGGGCGGCACCACCCTGTTTGGCTGGCTGGAGCCTTCCCACTTTGACCTGGAAGGTGCAGACTTCCTGCTCAAGCGCGCTAAGGACGGCGTCGGCCTGGTTCTCCCCGGCATGCAGGTAATCCGCGACACCATGGGCCGCAAGTGGCTCGACTCCAACCGTCAGATGTATCGTGTGCTCAAGCCTTACATGGACGAGTATCACAAGACCGGCGGTAAGCTCTTCATCCAGCTGGCAGGCGGCTTCGGCCGTTCGATGGCCGTCACCCCGTGGATGGCAGCCCTCGCCAGAAATGACCTGCTGAACAAGCTGGCCAGCCCCGTTGTCGACGTGCAGTATGCCTGCGCCTCCGCTTCCGCCACCCCGAACCGCTGGGCCGACAACCTGACTTCCCGTCCCTTCACCGTGGAAGAGATCCAGGAAATGGTCTGGCACTTCGGCGCCACCGCCAAGAAGCTGCGTGAAGCCGGCATCGACGGCGTTGAGATCCACGCTGTTCACGAAGGTTACAACCTCGACCAGTTCGCCATCGCGAACATGAACTTCCGTACCGACCAATACGGTGGTTCTCTGGAGAACCGTCTCCGTTTCGCGACTGAGATCGTTCAGTCCATCCATGAGCAGGCCGGCGACGACTTCCCCGTCTCCCTGCGTTACTCCGTCCGCTCCTGCACCAAGGGCTGGCGCAAGGGTGCCATGCCTTACGAGGAGTTCGAAGAATTCGGCCGTGACATGGCTGAGTCCGAAAAGGCCGTCAAGATCCTGCAGGATGCCGGCTACGCCTTCCTGAACTGTGACAACGGTACCTACGACGCGTGGTACTGGGCACATCCGCCTCAGTATATGCCGGACAACTGCAACCTGGAAGATGTTGAGCACATCCGCCAGTTCATCGACATTCCGGTCGCCTGCGCCGGCCGTATGGAGCCGCTCAAGGCTGCCGAAGAGATTGCCGCCGGACGTCTGGACGCCGTTGCAATTGCCCGTCAGAACCTGGTTGATGAGCACTGGATCACCAAGATCAAGGAAGGCCGTGAGGATGAGATCCGTCCCTGCATCCGCTGCCACAACGGCTGCTTCAACTTCTCCAAGGCTGCCGGTACCGAGAACATGCAGGCCCTGGGCGACTCCCTCCACCTGGCCCGCTGCGCTCTGAACCCGCCCACCATGCAGCACAACCGCTACAAGATCGTCCCGACCAAGAACCCGAAGAAGGTTGCCATCATCGGCGGCGGCGTCGGCGGTATGGAATCCGCCCTGGTGCTGAAAAAGCGCGGCCACAACCCGGTCATCTTTGAAAAGAGCGGCGAGCTCGGCGGTCTGTTCCTGACTGCTTCCGCCATGACCTTCAAGGAGAACGACAAGAAGCTCCTCGCCTGGTACAGAGACGAGATCAAACGCTACAACATTGAAGTCCGCTACAACACCGAAGTCAACGACCTGGGCACCATCCGCCGCCAGTTTGACGAGATCGTTGTCTGCACCGGTTCCGTTCCCAGAACCATGCCGCAGATCAAGGGCTTCGAGAAGACCATGAATTTCACCGAACTCCTGAAGGAAGGCAAGATCGCGGACGAGAAGCTGCAGACCGTCGTCTTCCTCGGCGGCGGCCAGTCCTCCTGCGAGGCCGCCTACGACATGGTCTACAACTTCAAGAAGAACCCGATCGTCGTCGAGTACGGCAACGACCTGGTCGCCGCACAGGCCACCTGCCTTGCCAACACCTCGTTCCTGCGTGACGCGATGGAGTATCACAAGGTTCCCGTATACCTGCACAGCACCATCACCGAGATCGGCGACGGCTACTGCATGATCAAGACCCCGGACGGCACCTTTAAGCAGGAGTGCGATGCGGTTGTCAACGGCATCGGCTTCGTCCCGGCTCCGGTCGGCGACAAGGGCGCACACGTCCACCGCGTCGGCGACTGCGTTGCTATCGGCAACCTGCGCACCGTCGTGTGGCGTGCCTGGGACGTCTGCATGCGCATCTGATCTCAAGCAGGCATCTCGAAAAACCACACAAAGTTTCAGCCGCACCCGTTTGGGTGCGGCTTTTTTTATCCGGCTGCAGATAAATGCGGATTCTACCTATAGATTTATGGTGTTGTTTCAGAGCCGGCGCACACGGTCCGATGCCCAGGGCGGCCGGACTCAGTAGAATTCGCAGCCGCCCCGGTGCTGGGTCTTGGTGCGATACAAGGCAGTATCGGCGTCTTTGTAAATATCCCCGCTTGGGTTTTCACGGTCACCAAAGGCAACCCCGACGCTCAGCGACATGGGCGGCAGTCCGTCTTTCGGCGTTTTCAGCGTATCGTTGATTCTGCGGATCTTTTCTTCCACCAGATCGCGCAGGGAGGAATTCATGTTCACCATGATGACCACAAACTCGTCTCCTCCGATGCGGCAGATGTAGTCTTCCGCCCGGAAGTTCTCCTGAAGCAGCGCAGACACGCAGCACAGGGCTCTGTCGCCGATATCGTGCCCGTAACGGTCGTTGATTTCCTTAAAGCGATCCAGGTCGATGATCAGCAGGGCATTGTCACGCCCTTCAAGGCGCGAGCGCAGTTTTTCAAACACGCCTCGGTTGAACAGGCCGGTAAGGGCGTCGTGCGTTGCGTCGTAGCGGAGCTGCTCACTGTGGCGCAGATTCTGTTCGCGGACCTGGTTGTAGGTTCGGGCAAGAAAGCGCAGTTCGCTCGCACCTTTTTCGGGGAGCTCCTCGTCCAGGCGGATGTGGCTGATATAACTGCGCAGCGGATACGATACCAGAAGGGCTGTGGACAGAATGAGAAGCAACGCCAGAAGAAGCATTCCGACAATCAGTGCCTCTTCGCGATGGATCAGGTGCAGCAGCCGGTCAGAGCTTTCCCTCTGCTGCTGATGCGTTTCCCCGATCAGCACTTCGACGCTCTGGGAGACGTTCTTTCGGATCTCATCCTTATAGTTCTGGTAAGTCTCGTCGAAGAGCATGTTCAGCGCTTCATCGCGCTGTTTTTCCGGTGAGAGCGCCCGTTCCGCTTCACTCGGCTTCAGGGCTCTGAGTTCCTCCGGAAGCGCTGCGGAACCATACCCGTAACTCTCCGCCGCAAGCCGCATGGCACTGTGTTCAATCTCAAGCAGCTGATTGGACGCGTCCATGGCGGCGCTCAGATAGGAATAGGTGGGAGAGTCTTCCAGAAGATCTTCGATTGCCTCAAGGGCATGGTCGCGTCTCCGGGTCACATTCGTTTCTTCAAAAAACTGTTCCATCCGTTTCAGGTCGCCGGTCGCCACGAAGGCGCGCGCCTGCGCGGTCAGGTAGTCTGAGCCCGCCTGCATGTCCGCTGCCGCCTGCTGGGCGGTAATATAACGCTCGGTCGCCTCTTCCATCCGGGAATATCCCCTGCTTGTGAGATACGTTGAAAGAAGCAGCACAAAAGTCATGACGGCAAAGATCACCGCGGCAACCGCATAAAAATAACTCAGCCGGATTCCGTCCCTCTTTTCCCTGCCGTTGCCCGCAATCCTTTCATCCATGTTCTCACCTCTTTTCCGTCATTCTGAAAGCCCGCGCTGGTCAGGCTTTGATCAGGCTTTCCAGGGTACTGTACAGATTCTCAGGTTCAACCGGTTTGGACAGATGCGCATTCAGCCCAGCCTGCAGAGAACGCTGCACATCCTCATCAAAGGCGTTTGCCGTGAGCGCGATGATCGGAATGATCTGCGCATCCGGCCGGTCCGCGGCGCGGATTCTTCGGGTTGCCTCCAGGCCGTCCATTTCCGGCATCCGCATATCCATGAGAATGGCGTCGTAGTAGCCCGGTTCATGCGATTCATATTTCTCAACCGCGATTTTCCCGTTTTCCGCAAGATCGGCTTCCATCTCCCTCGCCTGCAGCACCATGGACATGATCTCCGCATTGATCTGCACATCCTCCGCCAGAAGAATGCGGCGGCCCCTCAGCTCCGCTTTCTCCTGCTTCCTGCCCGCGGTGATTCCTTTGCGCTTCATGGCGGACTTAAATTCGTCAAGAACCGTCGCTACAAAAAGCGGCTTGGGAATAAAGCTGTCAACCCCTGCCTGCAGGGCTTCTTCCAACACATCATCCCAGCGGTAGGCCGTCAGGATGATGATTGCGGACTCGTGGCTGATGATCTCCCGGATCCGCCGCGCCGTTTCCACGCCGTCCATCTCAGGCATCTGCCAATCCAGGAGGATCAGGTTATAGGGCTCCCGTCTCGCGTGGCGCAGTTTTACCTTTTCGATTGCTTCCGCACCGGACGACGCGAGGTCTGCGGCAATGCCCGCCTTTTCCAGCACCAGCTTTGCATGCTCGCAGGCGACAGGATCGTCATCAACGATCAGCACGCTCATCTCGCTCGGAGAGATCACAATGCTTTCCTCTCCGTCTTCGTGCCGGGAGGCATTCATCAGAGTGACTTTCACATAGAAGGTGGTGCCGACACCTTTTTCGGACTCCACCTCAATGTTGCCGTTCATCATCTCCACAATGTTCTTTGTGATCGCCATGCCGAGGCCGGAGCTTCCGTACCTGCTGGTGGTGGAGGAGTCCTCCTGGGCAAAGGTATCAAACAGCCTGGGCAGGAATTCCCTGCTCATGCCGATTCCTGTATCCGCAATGGTGAAACGCAGGGTCGTCTGGTTTTCAAACTGTGCCAGGCGCTCCACCGTCAGCTCCACTTTCCCGCCTTCCGGTGTGAATTTGACGGCGTTGCCGAGGATGTTAATGAGTACCTGGCGAAGTTTCATCATGTCGCCGATGTAATAATCATCGACCTCTCCCCGGATGTGGCAGAGGTACTCCAGGCCTTTGTCCATGCACTGGCCGCTGAACATGGTGTTGACGGTCTGAAGAAGTTCTGAAAACGAGAACTCCTCATTCTTGATGGATAACCTCCCGGATTCAATCCGGGACATGTCCAGAATGTCATTGATCAGGTTGAGAAGATGGTTCGCAGACGCACCGATTTTTTTCAGGTAGCCCCTTGTCTTCTCCGGCGTTTCCGGATCGTTGATGGCAATGTTGTCAAGACCGATGATGGCGTTCATCGGCGTACGGATTTCATGGCTCATATTGGAGAGAAATGCGGTTTTCGCCCGGTTTGCCTGTTCTGCCGTCTCCAGCGCATCGCTGAGCGCCTGCTGCTGCTCGAGCGATTTGCGTGTCTCGGCGTCCACATCGGCAAAACATGCGCCGACTGTGTGCACAATATGGTCTTCGCGTTCATCCGGATGCCGCACGCCGGCAAACTTCACGATCTCCCACGACTCACGCCCGTTCACGCTGATCATATAGCGATAGGAGATGACCAGGTTTTCTTCCAATCCTTTGCGAACCGCATTCGGCTGAATGAACTTCAGGAATTCTTCCCGGTAGGGTTCCATCACATACTGGTTGCAGTACGCCGTGACAGCCTCCAGGTAGGGGAAGCTTTCCCCAGTTTTAAAGCCGGGCAGGTCGGTGCGCTCCTGATAACAGACGCCGCTGTTTTTATCCAGTTCCAGATAGTAAACACTCCGGTAATCGGAGGACAGCGCCCGGATCATCCGGTTCTGCTGCTGCCCCTGCTCCTTCTGGGAGAGCAGTTCCTCCTGCAGGGCAATGCGATGCTCCATCTCTTCCTGCTTAATGCGGTGCTCCGTATCGGCGGTTTCCTTTTCCAACTGCAGATGCGCTGTTTTTTTATTCTGCTGAAAGATGTAGAAAAACATTCCCATCAGAACCAGGACCGTCAGGAGAGACTGCGCGACGCTGCGTGTGATGATTCCTCTTGAGATGGTGTTGATCTGCTCATCGATGACGCTCTCCCGGATCAGGTAGGTCATCAGCCAGTTTGTCCCGCCTACGGGCGCATAACTCAGCGTTTCCGGGATCCCGTTATAATCGAACGAGACAATGCCCCGTCTTCCCTGGGCAAAATCCTCTTTCACCTGTTCCAGGGAATAGCCTTTCTCAAACGAAGCCTTCTCCAGCGCTTCCAGAAGGTTGGTTCCGGAAGCCTGGCCTCCGAGCACCTGGTTGGTCAGCGGAACGCCTTCGCCGGTATAGAGGTTGCTGAAGGTGGTATCCGAGCTCTGGTAGTCCATGGACACGCCGGCCAGCATCTCCGACATGTCGATCGCCATAAAACAAACGGAAAGGGGTTTGCCCTGGAAAGAAAACGTGACAGGGACGGCAATGATGACCTGACTCTGGTCGCCCTCCGGATGGAAGACTGAGATCTCCGGTTCTGAAATCGTCCGGTAGTCAAAATCGTCCGGTAGTCAAAATCGTATTCGTCAATGTTGGTCTGCGGTCCTGTTGAGGTGTAAATCAGGCCGTCGGTATCGACAAAGGCGAACTTGTCCAGAGTAAACAGTTTTTTGATCCGGCTCTGATACGCCTGGAAGTGCTGCAGATCGCTCAGGTCTTCCTCCGTCATCAAATTGACGGCGGTATGAATCACTTTGATCTTTTCCTGCAGGTTGTGCTCGACAACCTGCTCCCTGCGTCCGGCCAGCTCGTCCAGATACAGCCGGCTTACCGTGCGGGCGGCGTTGTCTGTGCCTTTTCTTGCGCTCTGTCCCATCCAAACCGTGCCGACCACCAGAATCAGCATGAGGATCACGCTGCCGATAATGGTGATTGTCGCGGTGCTTCTTTGCCGTGTCTGCATGTTCCTTCCTCCCTGACCAGACTCTCTTCTGTCAATCCCGGTGCTCTGCGTTTTCGGTCTTTGCAAGCACTGCGGTCAGTGTTTTCATCATGGCGCCGACATCGATCGGCTTGGAAATGTGCGCCTGCATGCCTGCTTCTGCCGCTGCCTGCTCGTCCTCCTTAAAGGCGTTGGCCGTCATGGCGAGGATCGGAATGCCTGCAAGAGCTTTATCCGGGAGGCCCCGGATTGCTCTCGTCGCCTCATACCCGTCCATTACGGGCATCTGGATATCCATCAGGACCGCATCGTAGTAACCCGGCTGGGATGCGGAAACCATGTCCACCGCGACCTTCCCGTTCTCGGCGGTTTCCACCCGGAAGCCGGCCTGCGCAAGAATCATCACGGCGATTTCCATATTGACCAGGTTGTCCTCAACCAGCAGCAGCCGTTTGGAAGAAAAGTCGACTTCCGGCTCTTTGGCGTCGGTTTCTCCGGAAGCCTTCTCCTCGGCCGGGAGATCGTTTTCTTCCGCCAGCTTGAAGGTTAAACGGATGATGATTGCCGTCCCGGTTCCCGGGGCAGTCATCACATCGATGGTGCCGCCCATCAGATCCACAATGCTCTTCGTGATCGACATGCCGAGCCCCGTTCCTTCCACACCGCTTACGGTGGAGGTCCGTTCCCGCTCGAAGGCGTTAAAGAGCTTTTCAACGAATTCCTTGGACATTCCGATCCCGGTGTCCTGCACCCGAATCTCATAGGAGCCGTATCCGTTTTCACTGATCCCCGACTCCCACAGCGTTGCGGTAATCGTCCCGCCCTCCGGTGTGAACTTGTATGCATTGCTCAGAATATTCAGCAGAACACGGTTCAGGTTCTTCCGGTCACACCAGACATACGGGTGCTGTACCTGGCTTGTGTGAACCTGAAAGTCCATGTTTTTCTGCTTCATCTGTTCGGAGAAGAGATCCCGCATCCCGTCAAACACTGCGCGGAGGTCGACCGGCACAAATTCCAGTTCCACTCTGCCGCTCTCAATGCGGCTCATTTCCAGAATGTCGTTGATCAGCGCGAGCAGGTGCTGGCTTGAGCTGTTGATTTTATCCAGATAGGTACGGATCTGTTCCGGGCTGGTTTCTTTTTGCGCCAGATTGGTATAGCCGACGATCGCATTCATCGGCGTACGGATATCATGCGAAATGTTGAAGAGGAACTGGCTCTTGGCGAGGCTGCTCTCCACTGCATGGATTTTTTCCCGTTCTGAGGCTTCATGCTTCTTCCGGACAACATTCTGTACGTACAGCATCACTGCGAGGCCGACAAAAATGATCAGCATCAGCACGATACCGCCCCACAGGAGGGATTTCTTGATTTCTTCCGCGGTCTGGCCGGAAGCGAGCAGCTTTGCCAGCCACATCAGCGCGGAATAGACCAGCAGCGCGAACAGAACTATGCCCGAGGTGGACAGGCCGCTGAATTCCGCGAGGGTACTGCGCACCACCGTCCTCCAGTAAAATACAAAGCCCAGAAGGCACCACAGGCTCAGCATCAGAAAAGCTTCTCGTCCCATTGCTTCCATGGCGGCCAGCCTCGGAACAAGCTGGACAATGCCCAGGACGACGGAAATCACTGCGCCGATCATCCCGGTCGCCATCGTCTTTTTGTTGTCTTCCGTTTTCGCAATCTTATACGCCGCCGCGGAGGTATACCCGAAGCCCACGATCGCCCCGAACGAGGTCAGATCCACAAACCAGTTCAGGGTGTTCCTGCCGAGCAGAGACAGCAGGATGGAAAGCAGCATGATAAACAGAATGCTGTAGGTGGTCTTGGAAAACTTCTCTGAGAGAATGCGGTCTTCCGCCATGGTGGAGAGGACCCTGGTCGTCGCGCGGTATCCGCCGATGATGCCGGTCAGGATCGCCGCCACGGCAGTCGCCGTCATGACGAAAAGCCCCGCAGAGCCCATGATGGATCTTGCTGCAAAAAAGGTCGGCACCGAAGCAATTCCCCGCAGTCCGTCCAGTTCGGCCAGATATGCCTGCCAGGAGCCGAACCCGTCGGGTACGGAAGCCACACCGACCAGCGCCATGGCAATATAAGCCAGTGTCGCAGCAAGAATCGAAACCGTGATGATTCTCCCCGATTTCTTCATCGGGAATTTGAAGTGCGCCGTATCGAAGGCCGTCACCTCAAAGCCCACATAGGCCCAAGGCGCCATCACAATCAGGCTCAGCACCGCGTAGCCCCTGTTCAGGCCGCGAATACCAAAATCCTTCCACGCGCCGCCGGAAACCGCATGCGGCAGACAGAAGGCCGCCGTAACGAGCACGCCCGCAAACAGCACCATCGCCAGAACGGTGTGAATGCGCTGCAGCAGCGGCTTTGCACCGATAAAAAGCGCCCCCACACCCGCCAGGACCAGCACGGAAACCAGCGTCTCTCCCAGGTAGATCGTATTTCCCGCTACCGTATAGTGGAAACCGGTATGCACCGTATCGGCAAACAGCGTGCGCACGATAAAAAACAACGCTGTGCCGTTGAGAAACACAATCGTCAGATAGGAGAGGCACAGGAACCAGGAGCTCAGGAAGGCGTGATCCCGGCCGAACGCTTCCTTGGTATAGGTATATACGCCGCCTGTCATGGAGTTGCGCCCCATCAGATAGGAAAAGTTCCTTCCGATCACCAGCATGATCCCCATGCCGATCAGCATGGATAGAATCGTGCCCGCCGGGCCGGCCACCGGAAGGAAAACCGTCCCCGGCATGGCGAATACGCCCCAGCCGACCATGCAGCCGAAGGCCAGTGCCCAGACGTCGATCGGGGAAAGATAGCGGTCCAGCGGCTTTACCTTGCTGTTTTCTTCCACTTTTCTTGGTACTCCCTCTGTCACAGCTTTCTCCCCGGCTGCTCCAGATTGCGGACATAGGCCTCAAATTCCGCCGCGGGGAGCGGCCGGGAGAAATAATACCCCTGTACGAAGTCGCAGCCCATGGTCTTCAGCGTGAGCATCTGCTCCTCCGTCTCCACTCCTTCGGCGATAGTGGGAAGCTCCAGGGATTTCGCAAGCCCTATGACCGCTTCCAGAAGCCTTGTGTCTTTGTTGCCGCGGAAAGCGGTGCGGATAAACTGCATGTCCAGCTTCAGGGCGTCAATGGGCAGCGTGGTAATCATGTTCAGGGAAGAGTAGCCCGTGCCGAAGTCGTCCATTTCGATCGGGAAGCCCCTGTCCCGCAGCGATTTGATCACGTTGACGATCTCCGGGTTTTCCGTATAGGCCGACTCCGTGATCTCCAGCAGCAGGTCTCCCGGTTCTAGGCCGGCGGCCTTCACAATTCCTTCCAGTGTCTCGGGAAGCTCCAGGTCGAACAGATCCACGCGTGAAACATTGACGGAAACGGGGATTGACCGCCCGAGCGTATCTTTCCATTCCCGGATCTGGGCGGCGGCTTCTTTCCAGACATAGAAATCCAGTTCCCGGATCAGGCCGTTATCTTCAAAGAGCGGAATAAAGTCGCCTGGGCTGATCATCCCAAGGGTCGGATGCTTCCAGCGAACGAGCGCTTCCGCGCTGTTCAGCACGCTCTCCGCCCCGCGAACATCGAACTTCGGCTGATAATACACCGTAAACTGCTTCTCCCGAACGGCGGTCTGGAAGCCCTCCAGAAGCTGTTCCATCCGCAGCTCTTTCTCATACATGGCGTTGTCATAGAAGCCGACTTCTTTGGAAAAGCTGTTTTTTACCTGATCCGCCGCCTGCTTGGCGCGGTCAAAGCGGCGCTCTACATCGATGCTTCGGTCAACCTGGGGATATACCCCCATCCGGACACGGACCTGATAGCCCCCGGCCATCTCCACAGATGCCTGCTCCAGGATGTCTTCATAATCCGTACGATGCGGGCAATAGATGAGAAAGGAATCCGCTCCCCTCCGGCAGACAATCCCGTCGGATCCGTGAACCATGTTCAGAAGCTGCGCCGCCACGCATTTCAGCACCTCATCGCCGAAGTGTCTGCCGTACCGCTCGTTCAGCAGGTGAAAATGATTAATGTCCAGCACGATTGCGTCGGTCTGCACCGCGGAGTGGAAAGTGTCAAACTGGGCCGCATACCGAAAAAAATACTGCTGGTTGTACAGGCCCGTCAGATGATCGCGTTCCGTCCAGCGGATGATGTCCCGGTCTTCAAAAAGTTCGATTGTCCTCAGGACGCGCGCCAGAATGACCTCCTGCTTGGGATACGGTTTCGGGATAAAGTCGATCGCTCCGAGGTTGAGGCATTCCACTTCCGCATCCTGGTCGGCTGTCATCACAATGACCGGCAGCTGGGCGTTGACGTCTTCTGATTTCACCCGGCGCAGGATGTCCATTCCCTTCATGTCGGGAAGGTTCAGGTCCAGCAGCACCAGACTCAGCGTATCCTGCTGTTCTTCCAGAAGTTCGAGCGCTTTCGCACCGGTCTCAGCAAAAATGAGGTCATAGCTGTCCCGCAGCATATAGCCCAGGATCTCGCGGTTAATGAATTCATCCTCAATGACCAGAATTCTCCGTTTTCCATTGGCAGAGTGGAACTTCAGATGACTTTCCGGCATATCATTCGTCCTCCAGTCGAGAATCATAGTTGGATAAATTGTACCATATGGAACAGCGATTTGTCTATGAAAAAGCAGCAAGTCATACGATCTGCGGCCTGATCCGGGCCGGAAGAAACAGCACATGGTATCTGCATGCGAAACTGATTTCCAAACCGTGAAAAATCCCGCCCTCATCGGGCGGGATTTTGCTTTGCTCTTTTCTTATGCTTCGAACTCGGTTTTCGCCGCATACAGGCGGTAGCCGCCGGAGATGTTCCAGCAGTCAAAGCCGTGCCCGGTCAGGATCCTGCAGGCAATGTAGCTGCGCATGCCGCTGAAGCAGTGCACATACACCGGTTTCGCCGGGTCCAGCTCATCCAGGTGTGCCCGGAACTGGCTCAGCGGGATGTTGATAAAGCCGTCGATATGCCCCCTGCGGTATTCGCCGGGTTCCCGGACGTCCAGCAGCGTGACGGCAGCCGGATCCAGCTCAGCAAGGTTCTCCCAGTGGAACACTTTGACCCTGCCGGTGACGATATTTTCGGCTGCCATCCCCGCAACGTTGACCGGATCCTTTGCCGAAGAATAGGGCGGTGCGTAGCAGAGTTCCAGATCGCAGAGTTCGGAAGCGGTCATGCCTGCGCGGATGGCCGCCGCCAGCACATCCGCACGCTTGTCCGTGCCCTCGGCGCCGAAGAACTGCCCGCCCAGAACCTTGCCGCTTTTTCTGTCAAACAGGAGCTTGATTGCGATCATGTTCGCCCCGGGGTAGTACCCGGCGTGGCTGCCCAGGTACAGGTGCACCTTTTCACAGTCAAAGCCCTGAGACAGCGCAAACTTCTCCGTCATGCCGGTGGCGGCGAGTGTTTTGTCAAAGAGCTTGATGATAAAGGAGCGCTGGCTGCCGTGATAGACGGAGGGAATGCCCGCGATCCGGTCCGCGACGATGCGCGCCTGCCGGTTTGCAGGCCCTGCCAGGGCAACGTGCGCGCTGCTTCCGCTGAGAAACTCGTTAACCGCCACGGCGTCTCCCACCGCATAGACGCCTTCTGCGGAAGTCCGCATGGCCTCATCCACCAGGATATAACCCTGCGCGTCACAGGCAATGCCGGCGTCGGACGCTATTTGGGTATCCGGTCGGATTCCCGATGCCATGACCAGCAGGTCCGTCTCCAGGCTGCCCGCGCTGGTTTCCACGAACAGGCTCTTTTCCCCCCTGCTGATCCCGCTCAGGCTCACGCCGCATTTCAGCTTCAGCCCGTTCTGCTTCAGATGGCGATGGACGTCCCACGCCACATCCGTGTCGATATTCGGCAGGACGTGGGGCGCTCTGCCTACCAGCGTGACATCAACTCCGCGGTCGATCAGGTTTTCCGCCACTTCCAACCCGATAAAGCCGCCGCCGACCACAACGGCCGTCTTCGGCTTCCTCTCGAGGACATATTCCCGAATCCGCACCGCGTCCGGAATCGTGCGGAGCGTGAAGATCCGCTCGTCATCGCGGGGCACAAAGCCTGGCACATTGGCTGAGGCGCCCGGCGCGATGACCAGATTATCGTAGGCCTCCTCGGTCTCCTCGCCGCTGTCCAGGTTTTTCACCGTCACGGTTTTTGCGGCCGTGTCGATTTTTACCGCTTCCGCCCTGGCCCGGACGTCGACGGCAAATCTCGCGTGGAAGGAAGCCGGCGTCTGCAGCTCCAGATCCTCACGGTCTTCTATCGTTCCGCCGACAAAATAGGGCAGCCCGCAGTTGGCATAGGAGATGAAATTCCCCTTCTCCAGAATGACGATTTCCGCATGCTCATCCAGCCTGCGAAGCCGCGCCGCCGTTGTAGCTCCGCCGGCAACGCCGCCGATAATCACTACCTTCATGCTGTTCCCTCTCTTCCGCTTCTTTATTCTTCCGCGGGCACAAGCCCCTTTTCCTTTGCGTAGGCCTCAAACACCTCCAGGCCCAGCTCCACTGTCCTGAGGCAGCGCACTTCGTCATTCCGATACATGGCCTTCAGCTCCGAGCACTTCAGGCTTCCGAGGTCCGCCTCAAAGTTTTCACAGAGTCCGGCACAGAGCGGGCCGAAATTCTCGGTCGCATGCGCTCTGCCCGTCACAGCCAGTTTGCCGAGACCCGCCATGCTTCCCGCCAGAACGCCGCAGAGCTTCCCGCAGCCCATGCCGCCGCCGAAAGCGCTGACCAGCTTCATTTCCTCCGGTCCGAGACCGAGCCCGTACTCTTCGCTGATGGCAAGCAGCGCAGATTCCGCGCAGTTGTGATCCTTTGTGATAAAGTACTCATAGGCTTTGTCTTTTAACATGTTTATCACACTCTCTTCCTGTATTGATTTTTTCTGAATTCTGTCTGGGAAAAGAATATCCTGTCGCTCGGGTTTTGTCAATGTTGTACCGCTGATTTCTTTCGTCCTGCGCCTGTCCCTGTTTTATGATATCTAACAGTTCCGTGCCCTTCCTTCCGCCAGTTGTTTTCGTTTTTGTCAATGGATTTTCTTATACATTTCTGCTATGATTAATAAACATTCACATTCTGATGTAAGGAGTGTATAAAAATGAAACTGAAACTATCCGACAGAATCACAAAGCCTGATTTCCAGGGCGAGTTCACCGCTTCCATTCTGGCTGCGGCTGCATCCCCTGACATTATATCCTTCGCCGGCGGCCTTCCCAATCCGGTTTCCTTCCCGATACCAGAGATGGAAGCCGCGACAAAAAAGGTCCTGGAAGAAAACGGCGTTACCGCGCTGCAGTACAGCTCCACGGCCGGCTGGCCCGCACTGCGCAAATGGATTGCGAAGCGTTATGAGACCATGGGCGTGTACGATGTAAGCCCGGACGACATCATCGTCACAAACGGCTCACAGCAGGCCCTTGCCATGATCGGCGCCGCCATGATCAACCCCGGCGACGAAGTCATCGTCGAAGACCCCACCTATCTGGTCGCACTGCAGTCCTTCCACGTGTTTGACCCGGTTGTACTGCCGGTCACCATGAATCCCGACGGCATTGACTGTGACGAACTGGCCGAAACCATCCGGAATCACCCCGACGCCAAGTTCGCCTATCTGATCCCGAACTTCCAGAACCCCACCGGCCTGAGCTATTCCCAGGAAGTGCACGACAAGGTCGTTGAGATCTTCCAGAACAGCAACGTGCTGCTGCTTGAGGACAACCCCTACCGTGAGCTGCGCTTCGCCGGCACCGCCACCGACAGCTTCGGCAAGGAACTGGGTGAACAGTGCTGCATGCTCGGCACCTTCTCCAAGATCGTCACCCCCGGCATGCGTATCGGCTGGGTCTGCGTACGCAACAAGGAACTGCGTGCAAAGCTCCTTGCCTACAAGGCGACTGCCGACCTGCACACCAACATCTTCAGCCAGATGGTCCTGGCGCAGTACCTCGCCGACAACGATGTGGACGAGCATATCGAGAAGACCAAGGTCCTCTACAAGGCCAAGTCCGACTTTATGGTCGAGTGCCTCAAGAAGTACCTGCCCGAAGGCTGCCAGCTGACCCCGACTGAGGGCGGCATGTTCCTGTGGGTTACTCTGCCGAACGGCATCTCCGCCGTCGAGCTCTACCGCAAGGCCCTTGAACGGGGCGTTGCCATCTGCCCGGGCGACCCGTTCTATGAGGTCAAGCGCAATGTCAGCTCCTTCCGCGTCAACTACTCCAACAGCACCGATGAAGCCATTGAAAAGGGCATCAAAATCCTTGGCGAAGCCTGTGCCGAACTGCTGAACGCCTGAGCAAAGCAAACCAATAAAACACTCCCGGCCGCTGTTCTGAAATTTGCAGGACAGCGGCCGGTTTCGTTTTTCTCCGGGTTTATTTTTCGATATCCAGGATCTTGCGGAACTGGGTCTCGTACAGCTCGCGGTAGGTGCCGCCCTTGGCGAGGAGCTCCTCGTGCGTGCCCTGTTCGGCAATCCTCCCGTCCCGGACGACGAGGATCTCGTCCGCTTTCAGGATGGTGGACAGCCGGTGGGCGATGACAATGCTGGTCCTGCCCTCCATCAGGGCTTCCAGTGCTTCCTGGATGGCGTTTTCGGTGATGGAATCCAGCGCCGAGGTCGCTTCGTCCAGAATCAGGATCTTCGGGTCCTTCAGGATGACGCGGGCGATGCTGAGGCGCTGCTTTTCGCCGCCGGAGAGCTTCAGGCCGCGGTTGCCGACCACGGTTTCATAGCCGTCGGGCTGTGTGGAGATGAAGTCGTTCAGGTTGGCGATAAAGCAGGCGGCATCCAGTTCTTCCTGCGTGGCGTCCTCCTTGGCGTAAAGCAGGTTTTCGCGGATGGTGCCGTTGAAGAGATAGCTGTCCTGGGTGACCACGCCGATGCAGGAGCGCAAATACTCCAGGTCAAAGTCCCGCACGTCCACCCCGGCGATCTTCACGCTGCCGCCGAGCACGTCGTAAAGCCGCGGGATCAGGTTCACCACCGTGGATTTGCCCGAGCCGCTCGGCCCGACAATGGCGTACATTTTTCCGGCCGGGACCGTAAAGTCGATGTCCGTCAGCAGAGGCTTTTCCGGGTCATAGGAGAAGGAAACATGGTCGTAAACGATGTCCCCGTTCGAGACGTCCGGCTTCAGGCCGTTTTCCGGGGACTGGATCGGGTTTTCCATGTCGAAGTAGTCGAAGATGCGCGTAAACAGTGCCAGCGAGCGCGTGAAGTCCACATGGATGTTCAGCAGCGACTCCACCGGCCGGTACAGACGGTTGACGAGCGAGACTGTCGCCGTGATGGTACCGACGGTGAGCCCGGGATCGGATCGGGTAATGATAAAGTAACCGCCTGCGAAGTAAATGAGCAGCGGGCCGAGCTGGGTGAACATCCCCATTACGACGCGGAACCAGCGGCCGCTCTGCTGCTCCTTAAGGTTCAGCTGAGTGACTTCCTCGTTTACCGCCACAAAGCGCTCATACTCCCGTTTTTCACGGGTGAAGAGCTTGACCAGCAGTGAGCCGGAGACGGACAGCGTCTCGTTGATGAGCTGGTTCATCTCGTCGTGCTTGGCCTGGCCGGCCGTCAGCAGCTGGAAGCGCTTTTTCCCGACACTCTTGGTCGGGAGCACCAGCAGCGGCAGCACAACGATGCCCACCAGGGCCAGCTGCCAACTCATGGTAAAGAGGGCGACCAGCGTCGTGACGACGGTTGCGATGTTCGAGACAATGCTGCTGAGCGTGCCGGAGATGACGGAACTTACACCGCTGATATCGGTGTTCATGCGGGTGATGATGTCGCCTTGCTTTTCGGACGTGAAAAATGCGTGCGGCATATGCTGCAGGTGGTCGTACATCTGGTTCTTCATGTCGAAGATGATGCGCTGGGAAATCCAGGAGTTGATGTAGCTCTCCAGCACGGAGATCACCTGCGATGCGGTCAGGGTTACGAACGCCATCACCAGCAGGCGCACCAGCAGCGCCATGTTTTTCCCGACCAGCGCCTCGTCCACGATTTTCCCTGTGATGATGCTGGGCAGCAGCCCCAGCACCGCCGAGAGCAGGATGGTCAGGAACACCAGCAGAAACTGCGGCCAGTACGGAACCAGATACGAAAGGATCCGTTTGATCAGTGTGCCGTTTACCACCGGCATGTTCTGTTTTTCTTCCTCGGTCAGAAAGCCCCTTGGGCCCAGTCCGCGTCCGGGAGGCATCGCATCACGCCCTTTGCGAAAAGATGCGTTCATTCTAGAAAAGGATCCTGCCGCCGTCAAGTGTGAAACCGTGAACAATTGCCGTTTTTCCGGGCGTTTTTCCCGAATTTTGTGGCATTTAACGATTGACGCGGTCAAAAGGATTCGCTATACTGAGTCGTCCTCTGTACGGGATCCGGAAGATCCCGCTGCACGGAAAGGGCACAGGATTCCGATCTTTTTACTCTCAATTGGAGGTTATTGATACATGCATGGACAGATTTCCCGGGACGAAATCCGCAGCGCCATTGCCGACAAGCTCTGTGCGCACTTCGGCGTTTCTCCCGATGTCGCTACTGACGATCAGGTCTTCCAGGCCTCTGCCATCGTCATTCGTGAAATTATGAGCCGCTTCCTCGCCGTCGAGGATCCCCGACGGGCCGAAAAGGAAGTCCATTATATGTCGATGGAGTTCCTCATGGGCCGCAGCCTGATGAAGAACGCCTTTAACATCGGCGTTGGCGAAGAACTGACCGGTGCTCTGGAGGATCTCGGCTTCAACGCCTCGGATATCTTTGAGGCGGAGCCAGACGCCGGGCTCGGCAACGGCGGTCTCGGCCGTCTTGCCGCATGCTACATGGACAGCATGGCTTCCCTCGGACTGGAAGGCACGGGTTATTCCATCTGCTATGAGCTCGGGATTTTCAAACAGCAGTTCAAGGACGGCAAGCAGACCGAAGTCGCCGACAACTGGCGTTCGGCCGCTGAAAGCTGGCTGATCCCCCGTTACGAGGACACGGTGGAAGTCCGCTTCGGCGGACAGATCGCCCCGCACTGGGACAGCCGCGGCCACTATTCCGCCGAGCATACCGGCTATACCGCCGTCATTGCCGTTCCGCGCGACATGCTGATCGCCGGATACGGGGAAAACAGCATCAACACCCTGCGTCTCTGGGACGCCAAGAGTCCGAACTCGCTGGATATGTACCTCTTCTCCGAAGGCGAATACGTCAAGAGCATGGAGCAGCGCACCATGGCTGAGGTCATCACCAAGGTGCTGTACCCGGCAGACGACCACATTGAAGGCAAGACCCTGCGCCTGAAGCAGCAGTACTTCTTCGTGTCGGCCAGCGCGCAGGACATCGTCCGCAAGCACATCCGCAAGTGGGGCGATATCCGCAGCTTTGCCGAGCATCATGTCATTCAGATCAACGACACTCACCCCGCCATGATTATCCCCGAACTGATGCGCATCTTTATGGATGAGTACCAGCTCGGCTGGGATGACGCCTGGGAAATCGTGCGCAACAGCGTCGCCTACACCAACCACACCGTCATGTCCGAGGCGCTGGAAAAGTGGCCGCAGAGCCTGATCCAGCAGCTGCTGCCCCGCCTCTGGGAGATCATGTGTGAGATCAACAAGCGCTGGTGCGATTATCTGGTGCAGTCCTTCGGGTGGGACGGCCGCGTCGGCCCCAACCTGATCATCCGCGACAGCCAGGTGCACATGGCAAACCTGTGCCTCTCCGCCTGCCGCATGGTCAACGGCGTTTCCCGCCTGCACGGCGAGATCCTGCGCAACGACCTGTTCCGGGACATCGCAGCCCTGAAGCCCGAGCGCTTTACCCATGTCACCAACGGCATTGATCACCGCCGCTGGCTCGCCCAGATCAACCCCGGCCTGCACGGGCTGATTACGGAGCTGCTCGGAAACGATGATTATCTGAAACAGTCCGACAAGCTGATCGGTCTGCGCGCCTTTGAGCAGGACGCCGAAGTGCTTGACCGCATCAACGCCATCAAGCGCGCAAACCGCGAACGGTTCAATACGTTTCTGCAGCGCAGCGGAAGCCCTGTTCAGCTGAACCCCGATGCCCTGATGGACGTGCAGATCAAGCGCCTGCACGAGTACAAGCGCCAGCTGATGTGCGCCATGAGCATCGCCAGCCTCCAGATGAGCCTGCACGACAACCCGAACCAGGACTTCCGGCCCCGCTGCTTTGTCTTCGGTGCGAAGGCCGCCGCGGGCTACAAGACGGCCAAGCGCATCATTGAGCTCCTGCTCTCCATGCAGAAGGACATCGACAGCGATCCGGTCTGCAAAGACCGCCTGCAGATCTGCTTTGTGGAAAACTACCGGGTTTCGGCCGCCGAGGCAATTGTCCCCGCGGCGGATATCTCCGAGCAGATTTCGACTGCCGGCAAGGAAGCTTCCGGCACCGGCTGCATGAAGCTGATGATGAACGGCGCTGTGACCATCGGTACGCTGGACGGCGCCAATGTCGAGATGTATGAGCGCCTGGGCGACGAGAACATGTTCCTCTTCGGCCTGCACACCGACCAGATTGCCGAATGGCGCCGGAACGGCTACCGCCCGGCGGATATCGCAAACAGCGATTCCGAGGTCAACCGTGTTGTGACGCGCCTCAGCCGCGGCTTCTCGGACGGCAAGAGTTATTCCGATCTCGTGTCTGGCCTGCTTTACGGCGGCGACCAGTATATGCTGATTGCCGACTTCCGCCCCTACATCGAATGCCGCGACCGGCTGTATCAGCGGCTGGCCGACGACCGGGAACGCGCCCGCCTCGCACTGGTCAACACGGCGGAGAGCGGTTTTTTCTCCGCCGACCGTGCGATTCAGGAATATGCCGACCGGATCTGGGAACTTTAAGTCTCACCCATAATAATTGGGAGGTCTCAACGATGATGTTGAGACCTCCTTTTCAATTGTGCTTTTCATTTTCCTTCTCTCATGCTATACTTCATACCAGAACATAACAGGAGGGTCCGACATGAAGTTTTACAAATGCAGGAGCTGCGACAGCATCCTGATCTCGGATGATGCTCTCGACTGCTGCGCCGGCGAGGTGGAACTTCTGGTTCCGAACACCGCTGACGCTTCCGGTGAGAAGCATGTGCCCGTCATCGCCGCAAGCGGGAATACCGTTACGGTCACCGTCGGGTCGGTGGAGCACCCCATGCTGCCCGCCCACTTTATCACCATGATCGTTCTGGAAACCGGTTCCGGCTATCTGAAGAAAACCCTGCAGCCCGGAGAGAAGCCGAGCGCCTGCTTTGTACTCGCGAAAGGCGAACGCGCCGTGGCGGCGTACGAATACTGCAATCTCCACGGGCTCTGGAAAGCAGACGCATGAGCCGCAGCCGCTTCCCGCTGGCTGTCTGCCAGCTTCGGACCGAAACGGATTATGATGTGACGATGGAGAAGACCGCAGCCATGATTCACGAGGCCGCTGTTTCCGGCGCTTCCGTCGTGGTCCTGCCCGAAATGTTCTCCTGCCCTTACAGCAGAGAGTATTTTCACGCGGCTGCAAAACGCGGGCATTCAGACGTCTGCCGTCAGCTTGCCGGCTTTGCGCGGGATAACCGCGTGATTCTGGTGGGCGGTTCCGTTCCCGAGGCGGAGAACGGGCTTCTGTACAACACCGCCTTTGTCTATGACGAGAGCGGTGGGCTGCTCGCCCGTCACCGGAAGATCCACCTGTTTGACGTGGACCTGCCCGGAATGCACTTTCACGAGTCGCATACCTTCACACCCGGAAAGGACATCACCGTGTTCGACACCCGTTTCGGGCGCTTCGGCCTGGCCATCTGCTTTGATGTGCGCTTTCCGGAACTCTTCCGCGCCATGGCGCGGCGCGGTGCCGAACTCATCTGCCTCCCGGCGCAGTTCAACATGACGACCGGACCGGCCCACTGGGAAGCCACCATGCGGATGCGCGCCGTGGATAACGAGGTCTTCTTCGTCGCCGCTGCCGCCGCGCGGTACAAAGGCTTTTCCTATGAGTGCTGGGGGCATTCCATGATTGTTGATCCATACGGAACCGCGCTGGCAGCAGCCGATGAGACCGAGCAGATCATTCTGGCTGAGCTCGACCTGAACCGCATTGATGAAATCCGCGCACAGCTGCCGACCTTCCTGCACCTGCGGGAAGATGTCTACGCCGTGGCGGACTGAGGAGGAAATGATGAAATACAACATCCAGACCATGATGAAGCTGCGCAGCGCGTGGCATACTTTTCGCGACAATCACCCGAACCTGCCGCCTTTTCTGAAGGACGTGCTGAAGAAGGGGATCAAAGAAGACGTTCAGTTTGAGATTATCGCACATTATCCGGACGGATCGGAACTGAAGTCCGGCATCCGTGTCCGGCAGAGCGATGTGGAACTCTTCGAGGCCCTGCAGAGCATGCTGTAAATCCATTCTCCATCAAAAAGCTGCCGGAACTCTGCAGAGTTCCGGCAGCTTTTTCCTGTTCTCTTTTGATCAGGCGCTGAATGTCTTCAGGAAGGCCTCAATCTCATCCTGCCGCGCGGACGCGCTGCCCTGGATCATTTCCGGCCTGCCGCCGCCGCGGCCGCCGATGCCGGTGTTAATGTCCCTGGACGCTCTGCGCAGGTCGACAGTCCGGCTGCCGATGATGTAGCGCAGGCTTCCTTCTGCGCCGGGGAAGAACACCGCCGCAATGCCTTTGCATTTTTCCATCAGGAGATTGACCAGTTCCCGTACGGCAATCTCGTCAGGGATCGTCTCAAACAGGCAGATGTTCCCGTCGGTATCCGGCTGCTGTGCCGCCCGGAATTTCACCAGTTCCATGGCAAGCGCCGCATTCTTTTCCTTCAGCCCGTCCCGTTCCTGCAGCAGGCGCTGAACCGCAGGAACCACCTCGTCGCGCTTTGCGCTGAGCAGAGCCGAAATCTCGGTCACGCTCTGCTGGCGCTTCCGGACTTCCTCCAGTGCCTGCATTCCGCAGATGACCTGCAGCCGCACGCCGCCGCGGTGCCGCTCGGCCTCGAGAATTTTAATCAGCCCGACTTCTCCGGTACAATTGACGTGCGGTGCACAGCAGGCGCAGCGGTCCACACCGGGGATCTCCACAATGCGCACATCCCCCTGAAGTTCTTTCTTGCTGCGGTATTCCAGGACTTTCAGTTCTTCGTCCGAAGGGTAGAAGGTCCTGACCGGAAGATTTGCCCGCACCGCCTCGTTGGCTTCGGTTTCCAGGCACAGCAGGTCCTCCCGGGTCAGTTCCCGGTCAAAATCGATGACCATGCTGCTCTCGCCCATGTGGAAGCCGACGTTCTCACACTCGTACAGGCGGTGCGCCGTGCCGGAGAGGATGTGTTCGCCGGAATGGTTCTGCATCCGGCGCAGCCGCTGTTCCCGGTCAAGCTGTCCGGTCACCTCGGCGCCGGGTTCAAGCGGGCCGTCGCAGTAGTGGAAAACCGTCCCGTCCTTTTCGTGCACGTCGGTTACCGAAACCGTCCCAAGGACACCGGTATCCGCCGGCTGTCCGCCGCCCTCCGGGAAGAAGGCTGTTTCATCCAGAACCACTTCCCAGCGGTTTTTGTTCTCCGTGCAGCTCAGCACGGTTGCCGTAAACTCAAACTGGTGGCTGTCGATATAATAGAGTCGTGTTGTCATGTCAGCTCCCGAATAATCTGATCTGTTACCGAAAAGCACAGGGCCGCGCAGCTCTGCAGTGCTTCGTAGTATTCCTCTCCGCCGCCGGTCAGGCCGTCGGAAACGGCCTTGATCATCAGGCACGGGACTTCACAGCGCCGGCAGGTCAGCAGGACCGCCGCGCTTTCCATCTCGCAGATATCCGCTTCGTAAAGCCGGTGCAGCCTTTCCTTGTCCGCCTGGTTTCCGACAAATTTGTCAGCCGAGGCACAGGTGACCGGCCTGAGTTCCGGGCAGATGGCCAGTGCTTTTTCGACAAGCATCTTATCCGCCGGCAGATAGGCATCCTCATAGCCGGGGTACTGCGCCGGCGCGACCGGGTCGATGCCGGAGAGGTCAAAGTCGTAGTGTACCACACGGGAGACCACGCAGAGTTTCGCTTCGGCCATTTCTTCGGTCAGTCCGCCCACTACGCCGAAATTCACAATCATTTCGACCCCGTACCGATCAATGAGCAGCTGCGCTGCGGCCGCAGCCGCGATTTCGCCGATGCCGCTGTGGATGACATGCAGCGTATAGCTGTCGTTTTCAAACCGGTACACATCAAAGCCGCCGCGCCGCTCGGTTTTTACCGCCTCGCCGTAACGGGCAAAAACGCTGTCCATTTCCACCGCGACAAGCAGGCCGATCCGCTTTTTTCTGTTCATATGACTCTCACCCGGACCACTTCGTCCATCTCCCGGATGCCGTTGACGGTCTCCTCGTAGATCGCGCTGCCGAGGTCCACGATGGTAACCGCATATTTCCCGCGGTTTTTGTTGATCATGTGCTCGACGTTGATGTTCTTTTCGCTGATAAAGTCCAGAATTCTCGTAATCATGCGCGGAACATTGCGGTGGATGACGCAGAGCCGGCAGACGCCCGCACGGTTCAGGTAGATGTCCGGCAGGTTTACGGAATTGCGGATGTTTCCGTTCAGCAGATAGTCGTACATCTCATTGGCTGCCATCTCGGCGCAGCGGTCCTCGCTCTCGGGGGTGCAGGCGCCCAGGTGCGGCATGGCGATCACGTTGGGTGCCTTCAGGATCGTTTCATTGGGGAAGTCCGTCACATACTTTGCGACCTTTCCGCTGCGCAGGGCTTCGGTCATGTCCTCGTCATTTACGACTTCGGCGCGGGATTCATTGATGATGCGCACGCCGTCCTTCATTCTGGCAAAGGCCTCGGCATTCAGCATGCCGTGGGTGTTGTCCGTAAACGGAACGTTAACGCTGATGTAATCGCAGTTTTCATACAGCTCTTCCAGATTCTCCGTGTGGATCACCTTGCGGGAAAGCCGCCAGGCCGCGTCAACGGAGAGGAAGGGGTCATAGCCCAGCACCCTCATGTTCAGGTCCACACCGACATTCGCAACCAGTGCGCCGACCGCGCCGAGCCCGATAACGCCGAGCGTTTTGCCCAGCAGTTCCGGACCTGCGAAGTCCGCCTTTTTTTCTTCCACCAGTTCCGGGATTTTCTCGCCTTCCCCGGAAATGGACTGGACCCATGCAATGCTGCCGAGGATGTCACGGGATGCCATCACAAGAGCGCAGATCTCCTGTTCCTTGACCGCCTGCGCGTTGGCGCCGGGCGCGTTAAACACCACGATTCCCTCTTCGGTACAGCGGTCGACCGGAATGTTGTTGTATCCGGCCCCTGCGCGCGCAATGGCAAGGAGGCTCTCCGGGAAGTCCATGTCGTGCAGGTCGGCGCTGCGCAGCAGGAGACCGCTCGGATGCCGGATGTCCTCGCCAACCTCGCAGCCGACTTTTTCCAGCGCATCGATTCCCGTTGCGGATATTTTGTTCATGGTCTGTATCTTAAACATGCTTCCGCTCAAACTCCTTCATGGTTCTCACAAGTTCCCCTGCGCCTTCCAGCGGCATGGCGTTATACAGCGACGCCCGCATGCCGCCCGCAATTTTATGTCCCTTCAGATTCACAAGCCCTCTCCGGGCTGCAAAGGCGATGAATTCCGCATCGAGCCCGTCGTCTCCCGTCCGGAAGGTAACGTTCATGTCGCTGCGGGAGCCGGGTTCCGCATGGGCGCGGAACAGCCTGCTCCCGTCCAGAAAATCGTATACCAGCTTTGCCCTCTCGCGCTTTCCCTGCTCCATACCTTCCACGCCGCCCTGTTCCTGCAGCCAGTCCAGCACCAGCGACAGCATGTAAATACACCAGCACGGCGGGGTGTTCAGCAGCGAGTCGTGCTCGATCATGGTTTTGTAACTCATGATCTGCGGCGTGTACGGGAGTTCCCGGCCGGTAAGACTTCTGTCAGCTATGACCACCGTGAGGCCGGCCGGCGCCATGT
This sequence comes from Oscillospiraceae bacterium, assembly GCA_017395085.1. GTDB lineage: Bacteria > Bacillota > Clostridia > Oscillospirales > Oscillospiraceae > Limivicinus. Next base: position 100,732 of record JAFPWF010000003.1, read on the forward strand.
TCTTCTGCGCGCCTGCAAAGATCAGCCCGTAGCGGGCAACATCCACCGGGCGCGACAGAATATCCGATGACATGTCGCACACCAGCGGCGCGGCGGTTTGAGGCACATACTGCCACTCCGTGCCGTAGATGGTATTGTTGGAGCAGTAGTAGAAATACTTTGCATCCGGATTCAGGCACAGTTCCTCCTGTGCGGGGATGCGGCTGTGCCCGCAGGCTTCGGTATTGCAGGCAAGACGGACCGTGCCGTATTTTTCGGCTTCTTTCGCGGCCTTGCCGGAGAAGTTCCCGGTCACGGCGTAGTCCGCGGTTTTGCCTTCCATCAGGTTCATGGGAACTGCGGCAAACTGCAGCGTGGCTCCGCCCTGAAGAAAGAGAATTTCGTGGCTGTCCGGAATCCGCAGCATACTGCGGAATTTTTCCTTGGTTTCCGTGAAAATTTCGGAAAACGCCGGGCTGCGGTGGCTCATTTCCATGACCGACATGCCGGTTCCCCGGTAATTCATCATTTCAGCCCGGGCACGCTGCAGTACCGGTTCCGGCAGGACGGACGGCCCTGCAGAAAAATTGTAAACTCTTCCTTCTGTCATAGTATCCTCACGATTTCAAATCCTCATGACATCGATTCCGAATGATTATATATGAAGCGCTGTCTGCTGTCAAATGATTTCCTTGCCGCGCGCCGCCGGCAAGCCAAAACGCAGGGCAAAAAGCTTGACGGACGCGGTGCGGAATAGTAGAATATAGTTTACTGACGCGCAGAAGCTGCGTTCCCGTACTGGAAAGGAGCCTGCCATGAGAAGGCGCTTTAAATGGGACAAAACATACATGAACTGGGGCCTTACCGCATTTTTTGTCATCGCGGCATCGCTTCTGTTTTACTTTGCCGTCGCGCACATCGCCGTTCTGGGCAATGCTCTCAGCCGGCTTGCCGGCATTCTTTCTCCCTTCATCTGGGGCTTTGTAATCTCTTATCTCCTCTCCCCGATGATGAACGCCATGGAGAACAGGCTGTTCCTGCCGCTGGGAAAGCGGCTTTACCGGAAAAGCAAAAAGAACGGTGCCAAAAAGTTTGCCCGCGTTCTGTCGGTCTTGTTTTCTGAAATCATTCTTCTGCTGATCCTGGCCGCTCTGGTCTATCTGATCATCCCGCAGGTGCTCAGCAGCGTTCAGACGCTGGTGCAGAACAGCGGTGTCTATGCGGAAAACGTATCCGGCTGGCTGAACGGGCTGCTGGAGGATTATCCAGATCTCAACGAATATGTGGCCGGTGTGTTCGGCAACTTCAACACCAATGTCGGCAACTGGCTGGAGACGAAAGTCCTGCCGCAGCTGGGCAGCCTGATTACCTCGGTCACTTCGGGTGTTTACGGGGTTGCCAGGAGCATCTACAGCCTGATCATCGGCATCATTGTTTCGATCTATCTGCTGAGCGACAAGGAAGGCTACCTGGCCGCGGTCAAGCGTCTTTCCTATACCGTGTTCAGCGTTGAGACGGCTGACCGGCTCCGCAACGGCATGCTGTTCGTGGACAAGACCTTCATGGGCTTCCTGAACGGCAAACTACTGGATTCCCTGATCATCGGCATTATCTGCTACATCGTCTGTTCCATTCTGCAGATGCCGTACACCCTGCTGGTCAGCGTCATCATCGGCGTCACGAACATCATTCCCTTCTTCGGGCCGCTCATCGGCGCGGTGCCCAGCGCACTGATCATCCTGATGGTCAACCCGACCAAATGCCTGATCTTCATTGTATTCATCATCATTCTGCAGCAGGTCGACGGCAACCTGATCGGACCGAGGATTCTCGGCAACTCCACCGGCATCACCGGCTTCTGGGTCATGTTTTCCATTATTCTCGGCAGCGGGCTGTTCGGTTTCTGGGGCATGCTGCTCGGGGTGCCTGTTTTTGTGGTCATCTATACCCTGATCACCAAACTTATTGTGAAAAAGCTGAAAAAAAGCGACCTCCCGTGGGAGATCGCCGATTATGAAGAGCTCGATTATATTGACCCTGCCACCCTGCAGGTGGTGAAGAAGGCGAGCGTCCGCCGGGAAGAACTTGCCCGGGAAAAGCTCAGCAGAAAAGTGCCGTTTGAGCAGTTCCCGCCCGATCCGTCGGATGCAGAAGCGGGAACGGGGGCTCATGAAGCGCCGCAGGGAAAGAAATAAGCTTCAGCGGTGGGCCAGCGTCGCGCGGGCTTCCCTCAGCCCCAGGCAGAGGGCGTCCAGGTCTGCCTGCGCGGTAAAGCGGCTCAGGCCGATGCGCAGGGCCCCGTCAATGGTTTTCGCATCCAGACCCATGGCTTCCAACACATGGCTCCGCCCGCCTTTTTTGCAGGCGGAGCTTTTTGATACGAACACTTCGCGCGCTTCAAGGAAGTTCATCAGCACCTCGCTCCGCCAGCCCGGCAGGGAAACCGAGAGAATGTGAGGCGCTCCGCCGCCGATTACGGTCAGCTCCGGGATGTCCGCCTGCAGCCGCCGGACGAGTTCCTCCCGCTGCAGCCGCATCTTTTCCGCATTTTCCCTGAGGTGCGGGTAAGCCGCATCGCAGGCCGCGGCAAAGGCGGCAATCTGCGCGGTGGCTTCGGTGCCGGCACGCCGCCCTTCCTCCTGACCGCCGCCGACAATCATCGGCTTCATGCGCAGTCCCTTACGTACATACAGGGCTCCGACGCCTTTCGGCGCATGGACCTTATGCCCGCTGACGCTGATCAGGTCCGCACCGAGGGACGCCGGCGTAAAGGGGATTTTTAAAAAGGCCTGCACCGCATCGGTGTGCAGCAGCGCCTGCGACCCGGTTCTCTTCAGCAGCGATGCCACCCCGGGGATGTCGCTGACGGCGCCGGTTTCATTGTTTACCAGCATCAGCGAGATAAGAACGGTATCCTCGCGCAGGGCGGCGGCGACATCGGAAACGGGCACTGCCCCGGACCGGTCGGGCTTCAGGCGGGTGATCTCATACCCCTGCGCCTCCAGCAGGTCCAGCGCGCGGCGGATTGCATCGTGTTCCGCCATGGAACTGATGATATGTTTTCCCTTACGGCGCATCGCATCGGCCCCGGATAGGAGCGCCCAGTTGTCGCTCTCCGAACCGCAGGAGGTAAAGATCAGTTCCTCCGGCCGGCAGCCCAGCGCTTTCGCGACCGACGCGCGCGAGCGGTCCAGCAGCTTTTTTGCTTCCCTGCCCGCCGTGTGGGTGGAACTCGGATTCCCGAAGGTGACCGTCATGGCTTCCAGCGCCGCCTGCGCCGCTTCCGGGCAGACCTGGGTGGTAGCGGAATTGTCCAGATAATGCATTCTGTTCTCCGTATCTGTCATTGAGAGGTTTTGAATGAAGTATATTATATCCACTCTTGGCTGCAAGGTCAACCAGTTTGAAACCCAGGCCATGGAAGAGCGCCTGCAGCAGGACGGGCATTTTCCCATCGTTCCGGGGGAGCAGGCGGAAGCCGTCATCGTCAACACCTGCGCCGTCACTGCCGAAAGCGGGCGCAAATCCCGGCAGATGATTCGCCGCCTGCGCGATGAAAACCCCGGCGCCGTTCTTGCGGTCTGCGGCTGTTACGCGCAGCTGAGCCCTGAGGAAAACGCCGAAATCGGCGCAGACGTGATTTTCGGTACCGGAGACCGGATGGCCTTTGTGGACGCCGTGGAACGCGCGGTGGAGTCGGGCGGGTCGGAACAGAAGATTGACCGGCCCTTCTCCCGGAAAGCGCTGGAGCTGCTCCCCGCGGGGGCAGTCGCCGGCAGGACCCGCGCCATGCTGAAGGTGCAGGACGGCTGCAGGAACTTCTGTACCTACTGCATTATTCCATACGTTCGCGGCAGCCTGCGCAGCATGCCGATTGAGAACGCCGTGACGGAAGCCCGTAGGCTTTCCGCAGAGGGATTCCGGGAACTGGTGCTCACCGGCATCGAAGTTGCGTCTTACGGCATTGACCTGGACGGCTCTCCGACGCTTGCAGACCTGGTCGAGGCGGTTGCCGCAGCGTCAGGCGGGATGCGCCTGCGCCTCGGCTCCCTGGAACCGACGGTGATCACCGAAGACTTCTGCCGCCGTCTCGCCGCGACAGGCAAGGTCTGCCGGCATTTCCACCTCTCGCTGCAGTCCGGCTGCGACCGCACACTGAAAGCCATGAACCGCAAGTACGACTCCGCATTCTTTCTGGCGCGGACGGCGCTCCTTCGGCAGCACTTCCCGGGCTGCGCTCTGACGGGTGATCTCATCACCGGCTTTCCCGGGGAGACGGATGAAGACCACGCCGCGACGCTGGACTTTCTTCGCCGCTGCGCTTTTTCCGAACTCCATGTCTTTCCGTACTCCCGCCGCCCCGGCACCCCGGCTGACCGCCTGCCCGGTCAGCTTACGCATGCAGTAAAAAACCGCCGCGCGCATGAGGCAAAGGCGGTTTCGGAAGAGACCGGGCGCTTATTCCGGGAAGCCTGTATCGGGCAGGTGCTGCAGGTCCTGTTTGAAAGCGAGGAAGACGGAGGCTGCACCGGCCACAGCGACACCTATCTTCGCGTCTGGGTTCCGGAACCAGGGCTGCGCGGGCAGCTGCGAAACGTCCGGATTACTACGGCCACGGAAGAAAATCTGCAGGGCGAGCTTCAATAAGCCCGCCCTGCAGGTTTTTATTGTTTTGCGATATAAAGGAATCAAGCCTTCTTCAGGTCCTCTCCGCGGAGATATTTGCCCAACGGACGATAGATCGCCGCAAATACTACCAGGCAAATAATGATATTCGGCAGCATGTAGGCCAGATTGTAAAGCAGAGAATAGAACCACGGGCTGTGCATACTCATACCAAAGAATTCATCCGGCATATACGCCGCCCAGACCGTTGCACCAACCACATAGTGAACAAGGAAACGGGCAAGGCTGCCGATGATTGTACCAGTAAAGATACCATTCTTTTTATTGTGCATTAAACCACCAAGACCGAGAACCGTGAATGCAAGCAGATAGTCTCCGATAATAGATTGCCATCCGATGGCAAAGCCGCCGTCAAAGGTGAACTGCAGCACGCCAAAGACAAAACCGGCGAGCAGGCCGGGCCCCAGGCCCCAACGGACAGCATAAAGCAGAATGGGAATCATGGCGAGTGTAACGCTTCCGCCCCAAGGCATTTCCCAAAGCTTGATCATACTCAGAATCTGGGCGACAGCAACCATAATGGCCCCCTCAGTGAGTGCGCGGAGTGTGAATTTGGAATTTTTCATGTTTACCTCCCTTTCATTTTCCGTGGAAAGTGAAAAATCAGGCTCAACCATGAGCCTGACGACAAGCAGTTTCGCTTTCCTACGCCGGAATTACCCGGATCAGGTTCCATGGTGTTGGAGCTCCATTACTCCATCTCAGCCGGGAAAACCCAGCGCCCATATTGATTTTACAGTTGTTATTGTAACTCTCCGCTCCGAATTTGTCAACTGTAAAGGATGGCTGACTGTATCAGATTATGTTACCTGATGCATTGGTTATATTCATTTTCACCTGTCGAAAAAACGGTTTAAAAAGTCGATAACTCCCACGATATGGACATTATTTTGCTATTTTGAAACCGTTTATTCATAAATGACAAATTTTTATGCGATATTCTGTAAACCGTTCCGTGCGGATAATTTCTGTTGATTTCCCTCGAAAAACAGATATAATAGGAGCATCGTAATCGTTTAGGAGGCTCATTTTATGATAAAAGTGGATTTATCCGGTGCAAAGCGCTTCTTTACCAAAGCCGGTCCGGACTTTGCCGCTGTGGCACGTGCGCACGAGGTGCTTACCTCCGGCAGCGGTCTCGGCGCAGACTTTACCGGCTGGCTGCATCTGCCGAAAACCGTCAAGGATACGGAACTGGACCGCATCATTGCCGCTGCTGACAAAATCCGTTCCCGCTCCAAGGCGCTCGTCGTCATCGGCATCGGCGGTTCCTACCTGGGTGCCCGCGGTGCGATTGAGCTGCTGCGCCCGGTTCCCGGCCGCGGTGATCCGGAAGTGTTCTTTGTAGGAAACGGCCTTTCTGCCGACGCGTTCTGCGACACGTTGGAAAAGCTGGGCGGCCGGGACTTTGACGTGAACGTCATTTCCAAATCCGGCACGACGCTGGAACCGGCCATCGCGTTCCGCATTTTCAGGGAACTTCTGGAAAAGAAGTACGGTGAAGATGCCGGAGACCATATTTTTGCAACAACCGACGCCAGGCGCGGCGTGCTGAAGACCCTCGCCGATGCAAACGGCTGGGAGAGTTTTGTGGTTCCCGACGACGTCGGCGGACGCTTCAGCGTGTTCTCCGCGGTGGGCCTGCTGCCGATGGCCGTGGCCGGCATCGACGTACGCCGGGTCATTACGGCCGCCATCCGCGAGTTTGAGGCTCTGGATCTGCGCAGCGAAGAAAACCCCGCCTGGCAGTATGCCGCTGCGCGGCAGAACCTTTACAGCAAGGGCTATGATGTGGAAATTCTCGGCTGCTATGAACCGAGCTTCCGCTTTATGGCCGAGTGGTGGAAGCAGCTCTACGGCGAGAGCGAGGGCAAGGACAACAAGGGCATCCTTCCCGCCTCAGTGGAATTTACGGCCGACCTGCACTCCATGGGCCAGTACATTCAGGAAGGCCCGCGCAACCTGATGGAGTCGATCGTGCGCTTTAACCATTCCCGCCATTCCTATCTGGTTCCGGACTCAGAAGACAACGCCGACGGCCTGAACTACATTTCCGGGCGCGATCTGGCGGATATCTGCATGGTCGCCGCCGATGCTGTCAAGGAAGCCCATATCGAGGGCGGCGTTCCGAACCTGGTCATCAACTGCTCTGCCCGGGATGAGGAAGGCCTCGCCGAACTGGTCGGGTTCTTTGAACTTGCCTGCGCGCTTTCCGGTTACATGTCCGGCGTCAACCCCTTTGACCAGCCCGGCGTCGAAGCCTACAAAAAGAATATGTTCCGCATGCTCGGCAAGCCCGGCGCTGTCTGAGCAATCTACGCCATCACAGAAAGCCCGGCCGGAGTCCTCTCAGGGATTCCGGCCGGGCTTTTTATTGACTTCGATTTAATCTGTTTTCTGTGTTCTTTACAGGTCCCGCTCGAACCGGTCTTTCAAGACGCGGTATTCGCTCCGGTCGATCAGACCGGTTTTCAGCCAGTCATCCAGCTGGCGGATGCGGTTCCGCTTGTCCCGTTCCAGATGGTCTTCCCCGGTGTGCTCGCAGACGATGCAGGGTGCATCTGGCTTCACAAAGCTTTTGCTGCGCGGGTCAAACCGGTGAATCGCAGACTGCATGGAGGACGCATCCAGCTCCCGGATGTTGCGCGCCCGTCCGCCGTCCCGCGCGCCGGAGCCGCTTTTCGACCTGCCTCCGAGCTTCATGCGAAGGCGCAGTCCCAGGGCGATCGCCGCGATGATAATAATTACCGGGAGTATAAACACCAGAAGCTCCCCGTCAATGTCTCCGGCGTTTGCAACGGCCATGGCTATCAGGAACACAAGTATTGCCCAGAAAGAACCCTTTTTCGGCTGTTTCTTCTGATTGTTCACCGGTTTTCTCCTTCCTGAAATCCCTGAATAACGGACTTCCGCTTTTTCAGGGCGGAAAGCCCAGCCTTCGATTACACTTTTGCCGCTTTCTGTGCGGCCTCTTCCCGTACCTGCAGGAGATGCGGCAGTTCCAGTACATTGTTGATGTCGAGCTGTTTGTAATCCACATTCCGGCCGGTCAGGCTGTTTTCCCGCTCGGAGAGTTCGTCCAGATCTGACCATGGAATCAGACAGGCGTGGCGCCTTGCCTGTGTATCCTTGGCAATTTTTATTTTTTTGGTGCTGCCTTCTTTCTGCAGCCTGGCCCAGGTTTCCGCATTCGCCTCAAACTGCTCTGGCGTCATAGGCGTATAGCCCATGGCATAGTGGAATGCGCACCAGCGCAGATGTTCCGTTTCCCCGAGAACCTGCTGCATTTCCGGCGTCGGGGTCCATTCTCCGTTCAGCATGGCTTCTTTGCTGCTGCCGGAAATTTTGATAAATGCCGGCAGAAATTCCGCCGAAGCCCGGGACGACATCTTGCTGAAGCTGTCGCAGGCAACCCACTTTTCCCAGTCAGAACGCTCGGAAGTGTCGTAGGTGCTGTTTAACAGAATTGCATTTCTGTCCGCTTCCTCCGCGGACAGAAATGCGCGGGTATAGATTTTGGTGCTGACAATGGAACTCCCGACCGCCGCCTGATACCGGACCCCGTTTGCGCCGCACTGCACCACACAAATGTTTTCCGCATGGCGGCGGTGAAGGAACAGCATCAGATTGTCGGAGATTTCGCGGTTCATGCTGTCGCTGCCCGTACAGATGGCGATCAGCTTCAGGTCGGAAAGATGCGCTTCGACATACTCATAGAACTCTTTGCCGCGGCCGTCACCCTGCATGCCGGTAATGTCATACTGCTTCTGCAGTTCCGGGCAATCCGTCAGTAGATAGCCCGCTTCCAGATTGCTGCGCAGGGAGAAGACCGCTGCATGAAAGCTGCTGCCGGCAAACTGGGAATTCATGACTAGCTGCCGCAGAACCTCCTGCCCATGGCTGCCGAAGCCTACAATCGCGCATGAAAAATCTTCTTTTGCATGTCCGTCTTCCCAGAAAGAAACCTGGTCCCAGGGCGGGCAGGTGCGGATGAGTGCGCGTGCCGTCAGTTCCGCAGGATTGTAGACGTTGACAAAGCCGAAACCATACTGATCTTCGGAAACCTGCAGCATGGAGGAAATGATGTCTTCGGTTCCGGGCAGGGTCAGGCGGGTATTTTCCGCAGGCACCTCCGCGCGCTTCAGCGCGTCCCGCAGCCGCAGCGCATACTGCAGATCCCTGTCCGGATCGTCTTCCAGGGCGTAGACGGTCACGGTGCGGTTTTTCACGTGGAGCTTTTTCATCACCTGATCCTCCGACGCCGCAGCCGCCGTGCCGACCAGAGCGGACGCGCCGAGATCATTGAGCTCGCCGATCATGCTCTCCGTCGCCTGTTCGGCAACAAACACCACCGACATTCCGCGCTCCGAAAGGCATTCCCTGGCGATCGCCCGGCTGCGTTCGTTGATGCCGTAAATCATCGTCAGTTCCCCGCGGCGGGACAGCATCAGCCGAAGCTGACGCACCGCAGCAGCGCCGATGGTGGTGAGCACGGCGCTGGTGATCGAATAGAACGCACACAGATGCACAAACCAGAAGGCCGTAATGCCGAACTCCGTGGATACCAGGCTGGACCCCTGGATGGAGGAGAGTTCATTGACACCGATAAACATGCGGATGATGCAGAACGGCGTCCTGAGAACGCTGAGCACGAGATTTCCGGTGGTTTCGGCAAAGCCGACGCCGTAGAAAACAATGCCCCCGACTACGCCGATGACCATGCAGATCGCGGCGATATTTGAGGAGTACTTCGACTTCAGCGCGAGATTCATCATCATTGCCAGAAACAGTGCAGTGGCAAGGACAAGAACGGAAACAGAAAGCATGGGGCAGCCTCCTTGACGTGTTTCTGTTGGGTAGTATAAAAATCCCGCCGACTTTTGTCAACGAAAAAAGACGCCGCAGCGTTCAAAACCGCCTGCAGACAGAAAAACCCGCCGCGGAACGGAGTTCTGCCAGGACAGAGCTCCGTTCCGCGGCGAGGCGATGCCGTTTCTATCGTTTTTCGTTAAGGCGAATTACTTTTTCAGCATGTGATCCGCAAAGTAATCCCTCGTAACCTTTGCCACCACGCCGGAAAGCATCAGCAGGGCGATCAGGTTGGGGATTGCCATCAGGCCGTTCAGCGTGTCGGCAATATCCCACATCAGCGTGCCGGAGCCAACCGCGCCGACCACGCAGACCAGGGCAAAGATGATCTTATACACCAGCAGGAAGGTCTTGTTGTTCTTTGTCAGATATCCCCAGCAGTTCTCGCCGTAGTAGGCCCAGGAGAGAATGGTGGACAGGGCAAAGAACAGCAGGCTCAGCTCAATGATTTTGCCGCCCAGCGTACCGGGGAGAATGGTATTGAATGCGGCTGCGGCTGCGGCGCCTTTGGAGGCATAGGCCGAGAGGCCTCCGTCGGCATTCAGGATGCCGGACAGCAGCACGGCAAACGCGGTGATGCTGCAGATGACGATGGTGTCGATGAACACCTCGAACACACCCCAGACGGCCTGTTCGCAGGGTTCTTCGGTGGAGGAGGCGGCATGCGCAATCGGCGCAGAACCGAGACCGGCTTCATTGGAGAAGACGCCGCGGGCGAAACCCTGCTTCATCGCCATCATGATGGTATAACCAAAGAGGCCCCCGCCGACACTCTTGAAGGAGAAGGCACCGGCAAGAATCCTGCCAAACACTGCCGGGACCTGGCCGATGCGCATGATGATCAGGATGATACCGGCCAGAATGTAGAACACCGACATGAAGGGAACGAGAAGCTCGGTGACTTTGCCGATGCGCTTGATGCCGCCCAGAGTGACCAGTGCAACCACAAACGCGATCAGGAGGCCGGACAGCACCGGCGGGAAGTGGAACAGGTCTCCCAGCGCGCCGGAGATCTCACTGCTCTGGGCAATGTTGCCGATACCGAAGGAGGCAAGGCCGCCCAGCAGACAGAAGACAATTGCCAGCCACTTCCATTTTTTCCCGATTCCGTTTTCAATATAGTACATCGGGCCGCCGTGGTAGACGCCGTTCTCATCCTTGATGCGGTACTTCATGGCAAGGACGATTTCGGCGTACTTGGTCACCATGCCGAAGAAGGCAGCAACCCACATCCAGAACACCGCGCCAGCGCCGCCGGTGAAGATGGCGCCCGTCACGCCCGCGATATTGCCGGTGCCGACCGTGCCGGCAAGGGCAGTCGAAACGGCCTGGAAGGGCGAAATGTTCGCGCCGTGGTCCGTCTTTGCCTTTTTCTTAAACAGTGTTCCGACCGTGTTCTTCAGAATCCTGCCGAAGTGTGTGACCTGCAGCCATTTGACCTTAACGGTCAGGAAAACGCCGGTGCCAACCAGCAGGAGCAGCATCAGCGGGCCCCAGGCAAAGCTGTTGACCGCGCCGTTGACGGCTTCCACTTTTGCAATAAAGTTTTCCATGTTTCTCCATCCTTTTCTCTGTTTTCTTCCAACACCACAAAAAAAGAGCTGCCCTTTTGAGCAACTCCGGATTATCGCCGGCTCTGCATCTGCAGCAGCCTGATTCTTCCGCTCTGTCCTTTTGCCTGAGAGATTCGGCTTGACGCCTTGCACCTTCGGCACCCAAAAAGGGATTCTCCAGAGTTCCTCCGCCTCCGGTCTCACAACAGGGATTCCGGAAGCATCAATGGTATTGAATTATGTTCGCATGATATCACTCGGAAGTTCCAAATGCAACAAATATTTCAACATTCCCCGAAAATTCCCCGTATTATCCGTTTTTATCCATGGTTCTTTACGTGCTTTCGTTCATATGATACAATGGCAATACGGTTGCTTCCGGCCGCATATAGAGCGACGGCAGGGGAACCGGAATCAGGATTCTGAAAGAGGAACCATCCATGAACTGGGAAAATACCGAATTTCTCGCCGTGCAGGGTGACATCACCAAAAACCACGGCGTGCAGGCCATTGTCAACGCCGCCAACACCAGCCTTCTCGGCGGCGGCGGGGTCGACGGCGCCATTCACCGGGCCGCCGGGCCGGAACTGCTGGAAGAATGCCGCGGCCTTCACGGCTGTGAAACCGGAGATGCAAAAATCACAAAGGCATACCGCCTTCCCTGCGACTATGTCATCCACACCCCGGGTCCGCGCTGGAACGGCGGCGATCATGACGAACGGGAACTGCTGGCTTCCTGCTACTACACCAGCCTGCAGCTCTGCATGGAACACGGCATCCGCAGCGTCGCGTTCCCGTCGATTTCCACCGGAGTCTACCACTTCCCACTGCAGGAGGCGGCGGAAATCGCCGTATGGACCGCGCGAGAGTTCGTGACGCAGAATCCGGAAGCGCTGGACCAAATCATGTGGGTGCTTTTTGATTCTGGAACCTTTGAAGTCTACCGGGCCGAAATCGAGCGTGCCTGTTCCGCCGAGGTCTGAGTTCCGGTGGCCAAGGAACTGCGCATCGTTCCCATCGCGCATATCCGGACGGATTTCCCGACCAAGTTCGGGATCCCACGCCAGGCCGGTATAGCGGGCGCGCTTCAAGGAACCGTCGTGTTTGAGCCCGAATTCCGTGTGGATGACGCCCTGCGCGGAATCGAAGGATTTTCACACCTTTGGCTGATCTGGGGCTTTTCGGAAAACGCAGGGAGTTCGTGGACGCCTACCGTACGCCCGCCGCGTCTGGGTGGCAATGTGCGGATGGGGGTCTTTGCAACCCGTTCGCCGTTCCGGCCGAATGGTCTCGGGCTTTCCTGTGTGCGGCTGCTTTCCCTGAAGAAAGAGCCTATGCTCGGCACCACACTTCTTGTTGCCGGGGCCGACCTGATGGACGGCACTCCGATCTACGATATCAAACCCTACATTCCCTATGCCGACAGCATTCCGGACGCCGCAGGCGGCTTTGCCCCGGACGAAGGCCGGGTACTGGCCGTGGATTTTCCGGAACAACTGCTGAACGCGGTTCCGGAGGAAAAGCGCGCGGGGCTTCTTTCGGTCCTCGCGCACGATCCGCGGCCGCGTTATCAGGACGACCCGGAACGCATCTACGGTATGGCATTCGCCGGGCTGGATATCCGCTTCCGGGTGGAGGATACCAACTTAATTATTACAGATGTCATCAATCAAAATCAGGGAGCGTGAAAACAAATGGATCTGGAAAAGCTGAAGAAGAATGTTACCGCACGCGGGATGGAGTTTTTCTACGCCCGGACCGCTGAAGAGGCAAAACAGCATGTGCTGGAGCAGGTGCGGAACACCACCGTCGGCATCGGGGGAAGCAAAACCGTGGACGCCCTCGGCCTGTACGATGAACTCTGCAAAACCAACGAGGTCCACTGGCACTGGAAAGACGGCGCCCTGCCGGAAGTCTACCGCGCCGCCGAGCAGGCCGAAGTTTATCTCTCCAGTGTGAACGGCATTTCGGAAACTGGGGAACTCGTGAACATCGATGGCCGCGGGAACCGCGTCGCCGCGCTGACCTATGTTGTCGGGAAACGGGTATTCCTGCTGGCCAGCTCCAAAAAAGTCTGCCCGGATCTCAACAGTGCGATGGATCGGGCGAGAAAGGTAGCTGCTCCGGCAAACGTGCCGAAGCTGCCGGGAAACCGCCCATGCAACACCACCGGCCAGTGCTGGGACTGCCGCTCTCCCGCCCGCGGCTGCTGCGTGATGCAGGTCATTATGTTCCGGCCCATGAACGCAGCAAAATACGAACTGGTTCTCATCGACGAAGATCTGGGTTTTTAATCTTCATATCTGAAACGCATAATACTATATTAAAGGAACCCGGCAGGCCGCTGAATCATCAGCAGCCTGCCGGGTTTTCTGTTTTTGTTTCACTCAAACTTCGCCCCAGTCGGGCACTCTGACGGTAATCTGCTCTTCCGAGGATTTTTTCGCAGCCAGGGAGTAGATCAGCGCGGAGATGCCGTCTGCAAGCGGGGTCTCAAACTCCGTACCTTCGCGCATGGCCTTCTGGAAGGCTTCGTGCGCGTAGAAGATCACATCGCCGGTGGCGCGGTCATAGCTGTCGTTGAAGGTCAGGGTCTCAGCGTATGGCATATCCTCAGTCTTCCAGGTAAGTTTCGTGAACTCGAACATGCCTTCCCCGGTGAGAAAGATGGATCCTTTTGTGCCGATGTAGGCACGGGAGCAGGTCGGAATGTCACAGGCCCAGGAAGCTGCGATGGTCCCGATGGCTCCGTTGCGAAGGCGAATCGTAATGCTGGTGTGGTTGTCAAACTTCGGCACGGAAGCAATCGTACCCGTGTAGTTGCAGGCAATGGTGTCAAAACCGCCTGCCATGGCTGTGATCAGCTTCCAGTCGTGGCTGACGGATTCCACCGTCATACCGCAGGCGAGGTTCGGGTCGGTACGCCAGGAAGCGCCCAGGTTCTTTGCGTGGAAGCCGAAGCCGGGGCTGAGGCGGGAGAAGGCGATGTCAACCGGCTCTCCGAACATGCCTGTCTTCACCAGTTCGAGCATCTTCCGATATGCGGGGCGATAGTAGTGCGCAAAGCCCACCATGATTCTGCCGTCGTAGCGGTCGGCCATGTCCTTGATTTTCATGGCGTCTTCCATGGTGCAGGCAACCGGTTTTTCCATGTAGCAGGCCACATGGTTTTTCAGCACCATCTCCACATAGTCCAGGCGCTTTGTGGGCGGGGTGGAGATGACGACGTAGTCCGCCTTGACGACATAGCTCTCGATCTCCTCATACGCGCAGGTGGGGCAGTTAAACTCTTTCGCCACAAGGTTTGCATTGGTTTCGCTGATATCAAATCCGCCGATGACCTCGCCGCCCAGACGGACGACAGCGCGGCCGTGATGCCGGGCGATGTCGCCGCAGCCGATTAAAAATACCTTCATGTTTGCTCCTCCTCTTTTAGTTCTGCATCGCCTCTGCGGAGGCGACGATATTTTCCACCGTGACGCCGTTCATCGCCAGCAGACGCTCATAGGGGGCGGATTGGCCGAACTGATCCCGGATGCCGATGCGTTTGACCCTGCCCCTGCCGGCTTCGGCCACCAGCTCGCAGACTGCGCTGCCCAGGCCGTTCAGGATGTTGTGGTCCTCAACCGTGATGATCTTTCCAATCTCGCCGATGCAGGCGTTCACAACGGCCTCATCCAGCGGCTTGATGGTGTGGAAGTCGTATACACGGGCCTCGATGCCCTTTTCTGCCAGCGCTTCGGCAGCCTGGATGGCCAGACGGACCGTATCGCCGTTGGCAAGGATGGCGACGTCTTTGCCTTCGCGGAGTTTTTTGGCTTTTCCGATCTCAAACTGCTCGTCCTCGTCATAGATCACGGGAACGGCGTCGCGGGTAAAGCGCAGGTACACGGGGCCGTCGAATTCCGCGGCGGCGCGCACCAGCCTGCGGGCGGAGGCATAGTCCGCCGGCATGACGACGGTCATGTTGGGGATGGTGCGCAGGATGCCCATGTCCTCGATGGCCTGGTGGCTCGCGCCGTCATTGGCGGGCGTCACGCCGCCGTGGGAGCAGGCGATCTTGACATTCAGGTTGGTGTAGCAGATCTCCTGGCGGATCATTTCGCACATTCTCATGGAGCCGAAGGCCGCATAGGTGACCACGAAGGGGATCTTGCCGCAGGTCGCGAGGCCGGCCGCCACGCCGGCGCAGTTCTGCTCGGCGATGCCGACGTTCAGATACTGCTCCGGCAGCTGCTTGCGGAAGTCTCCGGTCTTGCAGCTCTTGCCGATGTCTGCATCCACAACAAGGATGTTTTTATTCTCTTTGCCCAGGGCGACGATCTCATCGCCGAAGCCGTTGCGGGTAGGGATCTTTTTCGTTTCCATGCTCACGCCTCCTCTCCGCGGTTGAGCTCTTCCATGGCCTGCCGGTACTGCTCATCGTTGGGAGCCGTGCCGTGCCAGCCGCAGACGTTCTCCATGTAGCTCACGCCCTTGCCCTTGACGGTCTTGCCCACGATGCACTTGGGCAGGCCGTTCTTCGAAGCCAGCGCCCTGTCCATAACCGCGACCAGTTCCGCCATGTCGTTTCCGTCGCAGCTGTAGACTTCAAAGCCGAAGGCCTCGAATTTCTTTGCCAGGTCGACGGGGGGCATAATCTCCTCGCAGGTGCCGTCCAGCTGCAGATTGTTCCAGTCCACGAAGACGATCAGGTTATCCAGCCTGTACTTGTAGGCGGTGCCGCAGGCTTCCCAGATCTCGCCCTCGTTGCACTCGCCGTCGCCGACGGCGCAGAAGACATGATAGCTCTTACCGTCCAGCTTTGCAGCCAGCGCCATGCCGGCCGCGCAGGCCAGCCCCTGGCCGAGAGAACCGGTGGAGATGTCGATGCCGGGGCACTTTGTCATGCTGGGGTGACCCTGCAGGGGGGAGCCCTCCTTGCGCAGTGTATCCAGCACTTCCATGGGGAAATAGCCCTTCATGGCCAGCGCCGCGTACTGGGCGGGGCATACATGGCCTTTGGACAGGACGAAGCGGTCGCGATCGGCCCAGCGGGGCTCCTCGGGTTTTACGTTCATGTAGCGGAAGTAGCAGGCGGTCATGAAGTCCGCCACGGAGAGGGAGCCGCCCGGATGGCCGCTCTGCGCTTTCCAGATCATGTCAATGATATGCCTGCGCAGCTCCCGGGCTGTATCTTTCAGTTCAGAGACAGGGGTGTTCTGCATGTCGATCTCCTTTCTCGGTTTGATCGGTGAAGATTATTCCTCGATCCAGGCGATGGCGCGGCCGGGAGCTCCGCTGGCGCCTTCGATCTTGAGCGGCAGGAAGGCGAAGTTCCAGCGCTTCTCGGTGAGCAGCTCTTTGGGCAGATACACTTCCTCGCCGTACCAGATGTTGTTGCTCAGCGCGATCTTGTGGGTGGGGCCGCCGCCATCCTCAGGCCGGGGGCCGCCTACGCTCAGACCGTCGATGCATACGCCCTTGACGCCGTGATCCACCATCCACTGTGCGCCTTCCGGGGTGAGGAAGGTCCAGTTGTCCACGTAGTCCACGCCCCAGTCGCGCTTGAGACCCAGCCCGGTGCAGAGCAGCACGATGTCGCCGGGCCTGACCTCATCGGCGTAGCGATCCAGCAACTCCGGCCCGATGCCGCTATGCACAGGCAGATCAAAGAAATCCATGGGGACCGCTTCACCCACCAGGTTCTCGACGGGATATTCGGCGGCGTCCATGCCGTCAATGAAGTGATGGCGCGGCGCGTCAAAATGGGTGGAGGTGTGGGTGTTCATGTTCAGGCGTTCGGACTGATAGCCTTCGCTTGCGATCTTGGTCTCAAAGTTAATTTCGCACAGTTCATAGGGCAGGTAACCGGGGTTGTTGTGGAAGAAGGTCTGGGAGCAGTCGACGAGTTTTTTGATTTTCATGGCGGGTTCTCCTTTTCATTAAAAATTTGTATATGATTTGACTTTGCAAAAGGGATTACAGGATCACATAGTAGAGGATATAGATGATGATGCTCATGACGCCGATCGTCGTGGCGGGCGGGTCGATGTGGGTGCTGGCGTCCGTGTTGATCGCATCTCCGATCACCGTGCAGACGAGCGAGGCAAGCATGCCCCAGATCGCCGCGGCCGGCAGGCTTCCGTTTGTGGCAAGCATGGCGTACCCGGCCGTGCAGGTAATGTGATGTGTGGGCGGGAAGTTCGGCTCCAGAAACCAGAAGATCAGAGAGGCCAGACTCAGGAAGAAGGGCAGCCAGGCGTTGCCGCTTCTCTGGATGATCCCGCCTGCCATGAAGCCCACCGCCAGGCCCAGAAAGGCCCAGTAGATCCATTCCTTTTTGTTGCCTGCGTAGCGGGGAATGGCTTTCATGTTCCGGTTGAGAAACTTGCCGTCTCCGAAGAAAACCCTGGCCAGGCAGGAGAAGAGGATCACCGAGACGCTGCCGCCGTCGATCGCCATACCCAGCTTGTTGATGAGCGTGACCAGAACCAGGGAGGCGACCGCCGTCAGACCCGAGACCAACAGCACCGACACATCCTGAAACTTGGCCAGGCTTGTGAGGATGGCGGCGCCGCTCAGCTCATGCTTGCGGACTTTGGAGGCAAATGCCGTGGCGACCACGGCGCCGGTGAAAGCGATATAGGGGAAGAGGCCGTAGGAAACCACATCACCGATCATCGCATACTCGGGGAAGGCGCACATGGCAACCATGACCAGACCGGCCAGCAGACATTCCTCAAAGGCTCCGACCAGCGCGGCGATGATCCCGCCGCAAAATGCGATTGCAAGCATATATAGCGTCATGGGTTCGTCTCCTCTCTGCTTGGTCAACGTTCAACGTTGATTGTTATGGCTTATTCATATCACGAAATGCGGGGCCCGTCAAGCCTTTTTTGTATGATTTAATACATTTTGGAGATGTGCACAGATTTCTGCCCTGTTCATTGTTCAACATTGACAAATTTCAGCGCGCCCTTGACAAAGTCCCGCTCCCCTGCTACACTCTGTTCAACGCTCAATATTATACTTAGGAGATTCGTGATGGATATCCAGAAGATCAGCAACAACGCGGTCCAGCAGATCATTGACGCTTTTACGCAAAGGCTTGTGGAAGGCCAGCTCCGTCCCGGGGATCAGATTCCCACCGAGGTGGAACTTGCCGAGCGTTTCGGCGTCGCCCGCAATACCGTCCGTGAGGCAATCAAGATCCTGGCCGCCATGGGCGTACTCGAAATCCGCCGGCCGGTCGGGACCTTTGTCTGTTCCGGTTTTACCGAGCCGATGATCAGCCCGCTTCTGTATGGAATAATCCTTGGCCGGGGCGACAGCTATGATGAACTGATGGATCTGCGGGAGATCATGGAAACCGGAACCATGCTGACAGTTATCCGCAACGCTACCGACGAGGAAATCGCCACGCTCAAGAAGCCGCTCTCCGCACTGAAAAGTGCCTGTGCGAGAAAAAGGCTATCGGTGGATGAGGTATTTGAAAAAGATAATGCCTTTCATGAGGCTGTCATGGAGCTTTCCCACAACCGGATCGTCTCTCAGATCGCCGGTATCGTACGTACCATGACACACGACATGCGCATGGAAAGCGTAAAGCTGATGCTGAATGCCGGAAAGTCTGATGAGCTTTATGCTGCACATGAGAAGCTTTTCCGGATTCTTACCGAGCGTGACGTGAACGGCGTTTATTCCGAAATCCGTGAAACCTATTTCGTTCCCGACCGCAGCGGTAATGTGGTTTCGCTGGCTTCAAGAGACTAAGCTGCTGAGCCTAACTCTATACATGAAAAGACCGCCTGGAGAACAATCCCGGCGGTCTTTTACTCAGTATTTACAGCACATTTTATTGCGGCTTCAGAACCACTTCGCCGGCGCAGCCGCCGAGGAAGCTTCCGTTTTCCAGTACCGGATGCCCGTTCACATAAACGTGGACAATGCCGCCGGGTTTAAAGTCCGGCTGTTTCTCATTGACCCGGATGTTCTTCAGGTCGAGCACCGTGAGGTCGGCTTTATAGCCCGGCCGCAGATAGCCGCGCTCGGGGATTCTGTACCGGTCGGCTGTCGCACCGGTCATCTTGCGGACGATTTTTTCCACCGGGATTCCGTAGCGCTTCGCCAGCAGGAAGAACTGCGGGAAGGTCTGGAATGCCGCAATGTTCTGCAAGCCTTTCTCTTCCACCCAGGCGTCCGTCATAAAAACAGACAGTTCGTCCTCCATCAGGCGGTGAACAATCTCATCATTATAATACTTGCCGAGGTAGATGCTGCCCGCACGCCCGGAGAGATCCACCAGCTTGAGATACATGTCCAGGTTGGAAAGACCTTCTTCCGCCGCAGCCTCCGGGACAGTCTTGCCTTCATATTCCGGGTACTCATCGGAGATGTAGGCGATCACCATATCGTCCCAGTCGATGCCGAGGACCTTGCGGTACATCAGGATGGTGAGTTCCAGCTTGAAGCGGTTCAGCGGCTTTTTCGCTTCTTCTTTGGAGAGCTGCGCATACCACTCCGGGAAGACGACCGTGATGACTGAGGCACCGTAGTGGAAGGCGTAGTTGTCAAAGGCGATAGGGTAGCCCTTATCCTTCTCCCGGTAGAAGGTGTTCAGCATTTTGTCCAACAGCTTCCAACTCCGGGCACCAGTGAAGATCAGGTGGCTGTACTCCAGGCGGCAGCCGGATTTCTCCATGATGTTCACCGCCTCGTCCAGCCCGAGTTCCAGATGCGATTTTTTGGTCAGCAGCGGATAGTCTGCGCTCACAATGGAGCAGGCCCGCGGGTGGATGGTGACGATGCCGTCGTATTTCGCAATCTCCTTTGCAAAGGCAAGGATTTCGTCCTCCTTTGCGTACCGGTCGGGTTCGTACATGAAGCCGAAGGATCCGCCGAACGCGCCGCCTTCCATGGCCTCGCGCACATAGCCGAGTTCCTTCTCAATCTGCTCCTGCGTATATGGCGTCGGGTCATATCCGGTCATCCCGGCGCGGACGGAGCCCTGGCCGATCAACGGTACCAGGTTCACAAAAAGGCGTCCTTTGGCTCTCGCCTTGAATTCCGCAAAGCTGCCCGGGTGCTGCGCGTCAAACAGGCCGCCGCCGATTTTGTCCCGGTAGGGCGTGTCGGGTTCCATACCGAAGGGAGAAAAACTGCAGTTTCCGGTAATCTGCGTGGTAATGCCCTGTACGATAAACGGTTTGTAGAACTTTTCCGCATCCTCGCGGTCATAGAAGAAATCATTGTGCGAATGGGCGTCAATCAGCCCCGGGCAGATGGCAAGCCCCTCCAGGTCAATGACCCGATCCGCTTCCGCGGAAATCGTGCCCCCGACTTCCAGAATACGGTCGTTTTCGATCAATACATCGCCGACGGCAGGTGAAGAACCGGTTCCGTCATAAATCAATCCGTTCCGAAAGAGTGTTTTCATGCTGCACTGCTCCTTTTTGGTTTAAATCCAACAAATATTTGAAGCAATTGTCATCGTTAGTTTAACACAGGCCCATCCGTCAGTCAAGTTTTTGGCAGTTGATCTTTTCTTCGATCTGGAATACACTTGAAACACAAAGGAGTTGTGAACCATGGAATCCGTACTGCCCTTCCACATTCTTTCCCGGTATCCGCCGCATACCGGAAATTCCTGCACGGCGCTTGCCGCAGCGCTCGGCGGCATGAAGCGGAAAATCGTCGTTCTGGATGACGACCCTACCGGAGTACAGACGGTCAACGGTGTGTATGTATATACCGCCTGGGATACCGGCACCATCCTGGAGGCTTTCCGGTCGCCGGAACAGATGTTCTTCATCCTGACCAATTCCCGCGGCCTGACCGCTTCGGAAAGCCGGCGTCAGCATGAAGAAATCGCCAGGAACCTGGCCGCCGCTTCCAGAGCCTCTGGGGCTGATTTTCTGCTGCTCAGCCGGGGTGACTCCACGCTCCGCGGTCACTGGCCAATGGAGACCGAGGTTCTCCGGACGACGCTCGAGCCGCTGACGGGAAAACGCTATGACGGGGAAGTGATCTATCCGTTTTTCCCGGAGGGCGGACGTTATACCATAAACGGCGTTCATTATGTCCGTCAGGGAGATCTTCTGGTTCCTGCCGGACAGACGGAATTCGCAAAGGATAAAAGCTTCGGCTATTCGGCTTCTTCGCTCCCTGCCTGGTGTGAAGAGAAGTCCGCAGGGCGATATCCTGCCGACGCCTGCTGCCGAATTGATCTCCCCCTGCTGCGCACAGAAGAAACGGACAAAATTGCCGCAAAACTGGCATGCGTAAACGGTTTTGGAAAAATTGTCGCCGACAGTGTTGATTATGAAGACACCGCCGTCTTTGTGACCGCTCTCTGCCGGGCTCTCGCCGATGGGAAAGAGTTCCTGTTTCGCTGTGCCGCAGCGCTCCCGAAAGTGCTGGGCGGTGTTCCCGACCGGCCGCTGCTGAAACGGGAGGATCTGCTGGATCCCGGAAACAAAAACGGCGGTATCATCCTGATAGGTTCTCACGTCGACCGGACGAGCCGCCAGCTGGCAGTGCTGCGGGACAGCTCCTGCCCCGTTGCGTTTCTTGAGTTCAACCAGCACCGGGTGCTGGAAACCGGAGGTCTGGAAGACGAAGCCGGCCGGATTCTGCGGAAGGCGGAAGCTCTGCTTTCGTCGGGGAAAAGCATCGCCGTGTATACCCGCCGGGAGCGTCTGGACCTTGATTCAGCGGACAGCGACCGGCAGCTGCAGATCTCTGTACGGATTTCCGATGCGCTGACCGGCATCATCGGGAATCTGTCTATCCGTCCTTCGTTCATCGTTGCCAAAGGCGGCATTACTTCCAGCGATATCGGCACAAAAGCTCTGCATGTCCGGAAAGCGCTCGTGAAAGGTCAGATCCGCCCCGGGATTCCGGTCTGGCAGACAGGCGAAGAAAGCAAATTCCCCGGGCTCCCATTCGTGATTTTTCCGGGGAATGTGGGTGATGATCTGGATCTTCTGCGGATTGCGGAGAATCTGACCGATGTCCCTGCCGTTTAACTCAGCAGACGAAATATTTCTTTCCCTACGCCGGCGTCGTTATTGTTTTCAATCACGGCGTCGGCTTTCTGTTTCACGGCGTCTGCGGCGTTTTCCATGGCAGCGCCGTAACCTGCTGCCTCCAGCATGTCGGCGTCGTTCAGCCCGTCTCCGAAGGCAACGGTGTCCTCCGGGGCGATCCCGAGCTGCGCACAGAGTTCCAGAAGCGCACGGCCTTTTCCCGCTTTGATGCTGTTGATTTCAATGTTGTTCTTGAGGGAACTGGTCGCGGCGATCTCCGGGAACAGCCGCGGTAATTCAAAAAGCTGCCGCTCGCGCTCCGCCATCTGTTCCGGCCGGAAGTACATCTGCAGCTTCTCCAGCGGCACATCGACTTCCCGGATGTTTTCCTTCAGCTCCGGCACCGGTTTTCTCAGCCGCCGGACCAGTTTGAGGATTTCCGGTTCCAGAGCAAAAAAGTCCGGGGCGGCTTCATACATCCACTGCGTCATATAGCCCCATTCCCCGCGGTAGCAATCGTAGAGTACCGGCAGGGTATCCATATGTTCACAGATACTGACCGCAAGGTCCGGCGGAATGCAGGCGCTGAAAAGCTGTGTCTCCGTATCCAGATCATAAACCGACGCACCGTTTGCAAAAATAAAGTACCGAAACAGACCCAGCTGCAGCAGTTGGTCCGGCAGCCCCTGCAGAATCCGTCCGGTTGCCGGAACCAGATGGATTCCGGCGTCGCCTGCCGCCCTCAGCGCAGCGATGTTTTCCTGCGGCAACTGTTTCCGGTCGTCGAACAGAGTTCCGTCCAGATCAAAGGCAATCATTTTAACTGGCATTTGGCTCTCCTCGGCAATATGTATACAAGTATATTTTCATAACTCAACACATTTACTCTTGCATTCTGCTTCTTTTTGTTGTAATATGATACAGCACATCCCAACTTCAAGCAAGTACAGGAGGAAAACAAAATGAAAAAAATGATCGCTCTTCTGCTCGCAGCGCTGATGGTCTTCGCACTCTGCGCCTGCGGCAGTTCCGCAAAAGAGTACAGCTTCACCACCGGCGGCGACCAGGGTACCTATTACGGCTTCGGCGGCGTCCTCGCTCAGAAAGTCAGTGAAAAAACCGCTACCAAGGTCACTGCCATCACCTCCGGCGGCTCCAAGGCGAACATTGAGGCGCTGCAGAAGAATGACGCTCAGTTCGGCTTTGTCCAGTCTGATGTTATGGCATATGCTTTTGCCGGCGACCGTCTGTTTGACGCCGCTGTGGATAACTTCTCCACTGTTGCCGCACTGTACATGGAGCAGGTCCAGATCGTTACGCTGAATCCCGACATCAAAACCGTTGCCGACCTGAAAGGCAAATCTGTTTCCATCGGCGCTGCCGGTTCCGGCGTTTACTTCAATGCCATTGATGTTCTGGGTGTTTACGGCCTGAGCGAAGATGATATCAAGCCCACCTACCAGTCCTTCGGCGACAGCACTGAAGCCCTGCAGGACGGCCAGATTGATGCCGCTTTTGTCGTTGCTGGCGCTCCCACCACTGCCGTCACCTCTCTTGCCGCGACTCGTGATGTTTATCTTGTCAGCCTGGATGATGAGCATATCGATGCACTCCTCGCCTCTTCCCCCTACTATAGCAAGTATGTGATCCCCGCCGCCACCTACGGCATGCCTGAAGACGCCACCACCGTTGCCGTCGGCGCGGTCGTCATTGCGCGCGACGACGTCTCCACTGATGATGTTTACAACTTCGTTTCCACCGTTTTTGAAAATGCAGACAATCTGGCACACGACAAGGCCAAGGAGCTCGACCTCGACTTTGCAACTTCCGTTACCAGTGTGCCCTACCACGCCGGCGCTGCGAAGTACTTTGCCGAAAAGGGTTTTGAAGTACCCACCAAGTAATCATCCAGCGCAGATTCCCAGCGTCTGATGCAGCGGCGCCGCGTAAAAACGGCGCCCTGCTTTTCGTTCTCTGCCGAATATTGGTTTGGCAGGAGTTGTTTTCGCAGTTTGAAACCGTAGAGGAGATGAGCTCGTGTCCGAAAAGAACAAGAACCTTACCCATCCTGCAGATGTCGATGTCGGCACCGCGCAGGATGTCGAGGAGATGATGAAGAAATACGACCGGGAGTCTAATGTCCGTATCTGGGAAGGCGTCCCGAAAGTGATTCTTCGCTATGTCGGTGTGGCTTTTTCGGTCTACTGCATCCTCGTCACCCTGTTCGGCAAAATGATGCCGGAAGAAAAGCTCAATATTTTCCTCGGGCTCATTCTGGTCTTCGGTTATCTGCACTATCCGATCAAAAAAAGTCATGTGCGCCCCAACTACATCCCCTGGTATGACATTCTCATTATGTTGCTGGGTGCGGTTCCCTTCTTCTATTTTGCCGCCAACGCACATTCCATTATCAAGATGGCGACCGGCGTCACCAACAACCCCGTGATGGTGGCAATGGCGGTCTGCTCCATTCTCGCGTATATGGAGCTCTGCCGTCGCTGCGTCGGCATCCCGATTCTCTGTGTTGTCGGCGCACTGCTGATCTATACTTTTGCCAACGTCCGTTTCGGCAAAGTCATCTACGACCTGTATTACACCACGACCGGCCTCATGAATACGCCGATCAATGTCTGCGCCAAGTACATTGTGGTGTTTATCATTTTCGGCGCGTTTCTGGAGCGGACCGGAATTTCAAACTTCTTTATTAATCTGGCCAACTGCATTGCCGGAGCCTCCTCTGGCGGCCCTGCCAAAGTCGCCGTTATTTCATCAGCCCTCTGCGGCATGGTTTCCGGATCTTCGGTCGGGAACACAGTTACAACCGGTTCCGTCACCATCCCCATGATGAAGAAAACCGGCTACCGGGCAGAGTTTGCCGGCGCTGTGGAAGCCGCAGCCTCCACCGGCGGACAGATCATGCCGCCGATCATGGGAGCCGCCGCTTTTCTGATGTCGGAATACATGGGCATCCCATATGGAAAGGTAGCTCTGACCGCGATTCTCCCTGCAGTTCTCTACTTTGCCGGGATTTACATCGCCGTACATCTGGAAGCCAGGAAACTCGGTCTGCGGGGGATTCCGAAAGAGGAACTTCCGAAGATCCTTCACCTGCTGCCGAAAATCTACCTGCTGACTCCGTTGGTGGTTCTGGTAATCCTGGTTTCGACCAACCGGCACACGATGCAGTTTTCTGCGGCAATTGCAAT
Organism: Oscillospiraceae bacterium; assembly: GCA_017395085.1. Classification (GTDB taxonomy): domain Bacteria; phylum Bacillota; class Clostridia; order Oscillospirales; family Oscillospiraceae; genus Limivicinus. The sequence goes on from JAFPWF010000003.1 coordinate 126,034, forward strand.
TCTGATTACCATCGCCGTCGGTATTCTCAACAATTACGTCAATAAATTCACCCATGAACCGGACACCAGTGACAACCTGACTTTCACTAAAGTGCTCGATGCGCTGGAAGCGGGCGCCAAGAGCTGCATTACCGTGGCTGTCGCCTGCGCGATGGCAGGTCTGGTAGCCGGGTGTATCACCTCGACCGGGCTTGCTTCCAAGCTGATTACCGCTGTCGTAACGGTTTCCGGCGGACGGGTGCTGATTGCCCTGGTGCTTACGATGCTGTGCTGCATTGTTCTCGGCATGGGTGTTCCCACCACGGCGAATTACTGCATTATGGCTTCCACCTGCGCTCCCATCCTGATCACCATCGGGGTCCCGCAGGTTGCAGCGCACTTCTTTGTATTCTATTTCGGTATCGTGGCTGATATTACCCCGCCGGTCGCGCTGGCCGCCTACGCCGGTTCCGCCATTGCGAAGGCGCCGCCCATGAAGACCGCTGTAAACGCGACCAAGCTTGCCATCGCCGCCTTTGTTGTGCCGTATATCTTTGCCATGAATCCGGCGATGCTGTTTGTCAATACCACGGCGCTGCAGGTAGTGCTGGTCGTGCTCACTTCGCTGATCGGCATCTTCGGCGTTGCGGCCGCATTGAACGGCTATCTGTTCTGCCCGATCAATCCTGTGATTCGGATCCTCTTTGCCGCAGGCGGGCTGCTGATGCTGGATCCTTCCGTTGCTACCGACCTGATCGGTATAGTAGTCTTTGCTGCAGCGCTGGTCTGGCAGATTCTGGCTTCCAGGCGCCGTCCTGCAGCGGCTGCCTAAACTTTAAACAAATAGCAATTCCGGAGAACAGGCTGTGCTTTTGCAGCCTGTTCTCTTTTTTGCTCTTTCCTTGCATTCCCATTCCGAACTTGTTATAATTAATTACTCTGTTGATTTCTGTTTCAGAATCAAACAAGGAAGCTCTGAAACAGTTAAAGAAGGCGGGCACCATGTGGAAAACAACCATAACTGACTGCTGGCGGGACGGATTGAGCCGGGATGAGCAGAAGCGAATGCTGCTGCTCAGTTTTGGCGCAGTTTTTCTCTTTGGGCTCGCTGCCCATGCATACGGTTTCCTGCGCGCAGGGTTTTCCCACGATATGCTGAACGCCCTGGTCGTGGAGCCGGTGGAAACCTACTGGAAAATGCAGCTCGGCCGCCCGGGTATTGTTCTCTACCGGCGGACGATCCGCGGCCTGATTGCCGCACCCTGGATGCTCGGCCTTCTCAGCCTTCTCTGGCTGAGCCTGTCCTGCTTTCTGACGGCAAAACTGTTCCAAATCCGGAACCCCTGGTTTGTTGTCCTGACGGGGGGAATCCTGGCTGTGAACCTGTCAACCATTGCCATGACTGCCACATTCCTGTACGAGATGGATGCGGACTGCTTTGCCCTGCTGCTGGGTGTTTTTGCCGTGCTGCTGTGGGATCGCGGCCGCTGGCCGGGAGCGCTGATCGGCGCGTTTTTTGTCGCCGCCTGTATGGGGACCTACCAGAGTATGGTTTCCATTCCCATCACGCTGGTGATGCTGCTCAGTATTGCAGCGCTGCTGCGCGGCGAGACATTTCGTCCAGTATTTCGAAATGGGCTGCGCGCACTGGCGATGCTTGCGTTGGGAGCCCTTCTCTACTGGCTGGCCATCCGGCTGATGTGCAGCTGGAAAGGCATTAATCTGGCACTGGACAGCTACAACAACGTTTCACAGACGGCTGAGCTCTCCCTGTTTGAACGGATCCTGCATACCTACCGGACCTGGGTCTGGGCGTTCTGGAATCCCGCCGGAGCGCACATTGAGAAACCGGTTCTGGTTACCAACATTCTGCTGCCGCTCTTTGCGCTGATCCCGCTGCTGCGCTGGCTTTGCAGCAGGGAGGCAGGCTCCGCGGAAAAGCTGCTCCTCGCGGTTCTGCTTCTCCTTCTGCCGCTGGGCATGAACACCGCACAATTGGCCTTTTCCATGAACGTACACGAACTGATGAAGTATGCCTTCTGGCTGTTCTATCTGTTATGCCTTCTGCCGGGGTTTCTGGTTCTCCCGGAAACCCGTTCCCGCCTGTCCCGCGCCGCAGCTGTTATCCTGGTCATGGTGCTGCTCGGTGCGAACATTCAAACCGCAAATGTCGTATACACCCGCAAAAATCTGGAGCAGAATGCCACCCTGTCGCTGATGACGCGGGTACTTTCCAACCTGGATGAGGAATCGGATTACCACGCGGGAGAAACGGTGCTTGTTCTGGTCGGCATCAGCGATGAGCTGCAGAAAAAGATGCCCGGATTTGAGAACACTTACGACATCATCGGCTGTGAAGAGAGTTCTCCCATCGAAAAGGCGCAGGCGTCCTATAATTATAACTCTTATGCCGCATACTTCCGGTATATTCTCAACTGCCCCGCTGTGATGGCCGATTCCGGCACATGGAACCGCATGCAGAGAGATCCCCGGGTACAGGCGATGCCCAGTTTCCCGGAAGACGGCTGCATGCAGATGGTTGACAATGTGTTTGTCATCAAGATGGGAGCGAAAGACACTCCGGTTGGAGGCTTTTCAGGATGAACACACTTAAACTGAAAGCTCTCTTCTCCGGGCTTGTTCTGATCTGCCTACTTCTTCTCTGCGGCTGCGCAAAGAAAATAACGATGAGCAGTTCCACCGTCAAGGACGACGCTCAGAGCATCACGGCGGTTGTTACCCCTGAGGATCTCAAACTCCTGGACGGGTTAGAATCGCTGGTTTCCGCCGACTTCAGCGGAAGCACCTGCTATCCGGAACTGATGGACTGGGCGGAGCGGCATCCTTTGGTCGAGGTACGTTATACCGTAGACTTTCCCGGCGGTGTGACCGCGGAAAACACTGCGGCAAAGCTTGATCTGACCGGCCTGAGCGATGCGGATGCCGAAGAGGCCATGGATGCATTGGAGTATCTTCCCAAGCTCAAGGCGGTCGATCTCGGCAGCGAACAGACCGGTCTTTCGCCGAAGACAGCCTGTGAATTCTTTTCCCGGTATCCGGATCTTGATTATTCCTATCATTGCAAACTGTTCGGAAAAGACAGTGTTTTGGACGAGACCCGACTGGATCTGACCCAGGTATCTCCAAAAGAAATTCTGGCGTCCCTGGATACCATTTCGGCGCTGCGGAACCTGAAGGAAATCCGCCTGGGCGACGAAGAGCGCAAAGACGCCCCAAGCTGGGAGGAAATCCTCGCGCTGCGCGAAGCCGCGCCCGATGTCAAAATTGACTACAACTTTACGATTTTTGAGCTTCCGTTTACCCTGGAAGATGAGGAAGTGGATATCAGTTATCACCCGGTAAGGGAAAACTGGCCGGAAATACTCTCCATCGCCAAGTGCATGCCGAACCTGAAGACCCTGCTGATGGACAGCTGCGGCGTCGGAAATGAGGATATGGCTACGATCCGTGACGCGCTGCCGGATACCGAAGTCGTATGGCGCATTAATTTTGGCGCCACCTACAGTGCCCGAACCAATGTGATCAAGATTCTCGCCTCCAAACCTTCTCTCGGCGGCACGCTGTACAACAGTGACCTTGAGGTGTTCAAATATTTTACCAAGATCAAGTATCTGGACATCGGTCACAACGAAACCATTACGGACCTCTCGTTTGTCCGGTATATGCCGGATCTGGAGGTGCTGATCATCGCAATGAACCCTTTGGGTGACCTCACTCCGCTGGCGGACTGCAAAAATCTGGAATACCTGGAGCTGTTCTACTCCAATACCGACGATCTTTCCCCGCTGGCTGGGCTGAAAACCCTGAAGCATCTGAACGTGGGCCACTGCCCGTTTCTGACCGACATTTCACCGATCTACGATCTGGAACTGGATCGTTTTTATCTTGGCCGCTTTGAAGACTGCCCTGTTCCGGCAGAACAGGTCGACCATTACCGCGAACTGCACCCGGACTGCGAAGTGGAAAACACCTCCTGGGAGAGCTCTGAAGGTGCATGGCGACGCGGTCGCTCTCTGGAAGGGGAAGAACTGGAGTGGTTCAAGCAGCAGCCTTATTACCGGGAAGACCGGATTTACTATGCTCCGCGTTATGCCCTGCTGTGCGACCAGATGGGTTACGACAACCTGGCATACACCGTCAGCTGGTATGACCCGGATTATAAGTATCTCAATGCAGACGGTTACGCCTATTATTGATCATTCGGCCGGGTCCATCAAAGACCCGGCCAAGTTGTTCTATCTTCGTATACACAGTTTGTTCCATCAGGGGGCTTGTCCTATGAGAAAACAATTTTGGTATCCCGTGTTTCTCTTCTTGCTTTGTCTGCTGCTCAGCGGCTGTGCAAAGAAGATCGGCCTGAGCGGTGCCGAGATAAAAGATTCGGACCAAAGCGTTACTGCAGTTGTCACGCCGGAAGATCTTGCGCTTCTGGACGGAATGGAAAACCTGGTTTCCGCCGACTTCAGCGGCAGCGCCTGCTACAAAGAGATTCTGAAATGGTCGGAGGTACATCCCCGGGTGGATGTCCGTTATACCTTGCCCTTCCCCGGTAATATCGTGGCGGAAAACACGGCCACAGATCTGGATCTGAGCGGTCTGACAGACGCTGATGCAGACGATGCCATGGAGAAGCTGTCATATCTTCCGCTGCTGAAAACGGTAAACCTGGGCAGCGATCAAAGCGGATTATCTCCAAAAACTGCGCTTTCGTTTTCCGACCGCTTTCCGGAGCTTTCGTTTTCCTATCATTGCAGACTCTTTGGCAAAGACAGCGATTTGCAGGAAACAGAGCTGGATTTGACGGCCGTTCCGCCAGACGAAATCATGGCCTCCCTGGATACAATCGCCGCCTTGCGGAGCCTGAAGGAAATCCGACTGGGCAGCGACGCGCGGGAAGACGCTCCCTCTTGGGAACAGATCCTTGCCCTGCGGGAAGCTGCCCCCGGTGCCAGAATTGATTACAGCTTTTCCGTCTTTGAATATCCCTTTACCCTGGAAGATGAGGAAATGGACATCAGTTACCGTCCGGTTCGGAAGAACTGGCCAGAGATTCTCTCCATCGCAAAGTGCATGCCAAACCTGAAAACCCTGCTGATGGACAGCTGTGGAGTTGCAAATGAGGATATGGCCACGATCCGCGATGCGCTGCCCGATACCGAAGTTGTCTGGCGCGTCGATTTCGGCGGCAAGTATACTGCCAGAACCAACGAAACCAGAATCCTTGCATCTTACGGCGGTGTGGAAAACCGGGATAACAAGCTGCTCAAATACTTCACCAAGCTCAAATATCTGGATCTCGGTCACAACGAGGCCATCACCGATCTCTCTTTTGTGCGCTACATGCCAGATCTGGAAGTACTGATTATTGCCATGAACCCTCTGGGCGACCTGACTCCCCTGACCGACTGTGAAAACCTGGAATATCTGGAACTGTTCTATTCCAATACCGACGACCTCTCGCCGCTGGCTGGGCTGAAGAGCCTGAAGCATCTGAATGTGGGGCACTGCCCCCGCCTCACCGACATCTCGCCCATTTACGGTTTGGAACTGGAGCGCTTTTATCTCGGGGCCTTTGCCTACTGCCCGGTTCCGGCAGAACAGGTCAACCACTACCGGGAACTGCACCCGGACTGTGAAGTGGACAACATCTCCTATGAGAGTTCTGAAGGTGCCTGGCGCCGGGGTGCGAATCTGCAGGGGGAAGCGCTGGAGTGGTACAAGCAGCAGCCTTATTACCGGGAAGACCGGAGGTTCTTTGCTCCGCGATATGCCCTGCTGCGGGATCAGATGGGCTACGATGGACTGCGCTACAGCTTTCCCTGGAACGACAAGTACTACAAGCAGATGAAGTCCGACGGCTATCCTTACCCATAAGACCAAAGCATCCGCCGTTTCCTACATACAGCCCCCGCTTCCGGTTACAGACGGAAGCGGGGGCTGTGTTTGTTTTATGATTATTTTAGGAGGGGATCAATACAGGCGGGTAAAGGTTTCGTAGTGATCCGGGGTATAATAGATCAGGCCGTCGTTCGAGTAAACCAGCCGTTCCGGCCCGCGGGAGCGTTTCCCCAGGGTGTTGATATCGCACTCGCGCCAGGTTCTGCCCTTTGCCTTCGGGAGCTGGCCCTCCCGGTTGCCGAAGCGGTCGCCGCCGATACATTTGCCCGGCAGAACGTATTCCAGGCTGCCTCCGTTCCATCCGGCTTTTTCGGCCTCGTCTTTTGTGACAAAGTTAAACGGCAGATGGCCGTATGTCATCAGATAGAGCGAGACATCCTCTTTGCTGGTATAGCTTCCGTCTTCGGGAAGGAGAGCTTCCTCCGGCGGCTGTTCGGGCTCGCCTTCCGAATGGTCTGTCTGGGTTTCCGCGTCGGGGGACGGCTCCAGCAGCTGAAGCTCCCCGCCGTCAGGAAGCGCACCGGCGTCCGGTGAGGAACTGACAGGTTCTGTTGTCGGAAGAGCCGGTTCCGTGCCGGTATCGTTGTTTCCCGCAGGCCAAAACAGGATCAGCAGGGCGAGAACCAGAATGAGAACCGGTAAATACCGGCGGATCTTTTTCATGTTGCACTCCGTCTACGATGGTCTGTTTTTGGGGATTCTTCCCCTGTGCAAAACGGGCACAGAAGGAATCCCGGCTCACATCTTCTGTCCTGCCGAATATAGCACATTTTCACGCTGTTCGCAATCATCAGATGCCGCCGTACCAAGCTGGAAATGTTTGTCAAAGATTCGTCATTTTTTACAAAATCACTACTTTTTACTTGTGCAACGTAAACTATGTCTTTCTTTTTGCGGTTCTATGGTTTATAATCATGCCACAACTGTACAGGAGGTAATTCACCATATGAAGCAGTATTTTGAAATTGTTGATGTCATGGCCCGTGAGATTCTAGATTCCCGCGGCAACCCCACCGTCGAAGTCGAAGTCACCCTGGACGACGGCACCATCGGCCGCGCAGCGGTTCCTTCCGGCGCATCCACCGGTATGTACGAAGCCTGCGAGCTCCGTGACGGCGAGAAAGGCCGTTATGGCGGCAAGGGTGTTCTGAAGGCTGTTGAGAATGTCAACGGCGAGATCGCCGAGGCGGTCGTCGGCCTGAACGTTCTGGACCAGACTTCCATTGACAAGCTCCTTCTTGAGCTGGACGGCACCCCGAACAAGACCCGTCTGGGCGCCAATGCCATTCTGGGCGTATCTCTTGCCTGCGCCAAGGCCGCCGCAGAAGCTACCGGCCAGAGCCTGTATAACTATATCGGCGGCGTGAACGCCAAGACCCTTCCGGTTCCGATGATGAACGTGCTGAACGGCGGCGCTCATGCAGACAACAGCGTCGACATCCAGGAATTCATGATCATGCCGGTCGGCGCCGAGAATTTCCGCGAAGCTCTGCGTATGTGCGCCGAAGTCTTCCATGCCCTGAAGAAGGTTGTTCCTCCCTCCGGTGTGGGCGATGAGGGCGGCTATGCCCCGAACCTTGCAAGCGACGAAGACGCCCTGAAGGCTCTGGTTGCGGGCATTGAGAAAGCCGGCTACAAGCCCGGCGAGGACTTTATGATCGCCATGGACGCCGCCGTTTCCGACTGGTGGAACGCCGACGACAAGTGCTATCACCTGCCGAAGCGCGGCACCGTCATGACCAGCGGCGAGATGATCGACATGTGGGAAGACCTCGTCAACAAGTATCCCATCATCTCCATTGAAGACGGTCTTGGCGAGAACGACTGGGACGGCTGGGTTGAAATGACCAAGCGTCTCGGCAGCCGGGTTCAGCTGGTCGGCGACGACCTGTTCGTCACCAATCCTGCCCGCATCCGCCAGGGCATTGAGCTCGGCGCCGCAAACGCCGTTCTCATCAAGGTCAACCAGATCGGTTCCCTGACCGAGACCCTCGACGCCATCCAGACGGCCAACCGCGCCGGCTACACCTGCATCGTTTCCCACCGCTCCGGTGAGACCGAGGACACCACCATTGCCGACATCTCCGTCGCAACGAACGCCGGCCAGATCAAGACCGGTGCCCCGTCCCGTACCGACCGCGTTGCGAAATACAACCAGCTGATGCGCATTGAGGAAGAGCTCTTCGACGTGGCGCAGTATCCCGGAAAGGCCGCTTTCTTCTCCATTAAGTAAAGCCGCTACTCTTTGAATTTCATAAGCCCTATATTGCAAACGCCGGACGGTTTTCAAACCGTCCGGCGTTCGTGCTGTTTTCTTCTTTTCTCAGATTAATCCATATCCTGCGGTTTATATATTTTTTTCTCCAGAGCATAAATGCGGTCGCTGAAGCTGCCGGAAGGCATAGTCTGCAGCGTCTCGGCATAGATCTCCATGCGGCTGTCCACCATGTCGATCAGGTGCAGCAGTTCCGCTTCGGCGCACATGGGCCGTACCGCAGCGCCGAACTCCGGTTCTCCGTGGTGCGAGAGCACCAGATGCTGCAGAAGAACGGACTTTTCCTGCGGAATATTCAGTTCTGCGGCTACTTCCGCAATTTCCTGCGCCCCCATTACCAAATGGCCGAGCAGCTGGCCTTCGACAGAATAGTCCTTCACCATGCCGAGGGAGGAGAGCAGGAACTCACGGATTTTGGCAATGTCGTGCAGCAGCGTGCCTGCCAGCAGCAGATCGCGGTTAATCACTTCGCAGTACAGCTCGGCAAGATAATCCGCGGTCCGCAGCATGTTTACGGTATGCATCAGCAATCCTGCCCGGAAGCCGTGATGGACCGTTTTGGCGGCGGGAACCGTCCGGAACTGCGCTTCGTTTCGTGAAAACAGGGCTTCTGCCACCCTCCGGTAGTCCTCGTCCTGCAGGCTGTTCATCAGATTACGGATTTCCCGCATGGCTTCGCCCGGATCCATCGGGGCAATCGGCACCAGCTGCTCCGGATCCACGTTGTCCTTCTCTTCAGCAAGCCGCAGGTATCGCGCCGTCAGCTGTTTCACGCCCCGGTAATCACTGACCGTCCCCCGCACCCGCACGGCACTCCCGCTCTCGTCCGTTCCGATGCTTCCGGCATAGTCCCACATCTTCAGATCCAGGCTGCCGCTGCGGTCGGAAATAGTCGCAGCCAGAAACCGGCTGCCGTTTGTTGAGGTGCGTACCGCTGCGTCCGACAGCAGATAATATCCTTCAATTTCGTCTCCGACATGCACATCGGCAAGTGCAGGGTTTTGAATCATGACAGTTTATCTCCCCTGATGCTCTTTGATCCAGATGCGGGAAGGCTGCGCAGCAGCGCTTCCACCTGTTCTGCAAGAGTTTTCAGCGCGCCCGGCGTAAACGGCGACGGAAATCCTGCCTCACTCAGCAGATCGGTCCAGACTTTTTCGCCCCCCTGACGGCTCAGCCGCATGTAGCGGGTGAAGGCATCGTCATAATCCTCGCGCGAGGCCAACAGAAAGCAGAAGGCCGCTGTCTGCGCCAGGCAGTAATCGATGTAATAAAAAGGCGTTTCGTAGATGTGCATCTGATACTGCCAGCGAGTGCCTTCTTCCAGATAAGGCATGCCCTCAAAGGAGATATGCGGGCGATACTGCTTTTCCAGGTCCAGCCAGAGGGCATTGCGCTCTGAAGGGGTCAACTCCGGATTTTCGTATACGATGTGCTGGAAAGCGTCCACCATCGTTCCGTATGGCAGGAACGAGAAGGCGTCCAGCGCGTGCATGAATTTGTAGTTCTCTGCGTCTTTCCCGAAGAAATGTTCCATATACGGCCATGCGAAGAATTCCATGCTCATGGAATGCGTTTCCGCCGTTTCCATACCGCCGCAGCCCAGTTCCAGGGCAAAGCGGTTGTCGGCGATGAGCCAGGCGTTCAGGGCATGGCCGGCTTCATGCGTGACCACATCGACGTCGCCTGCCGTACCGTTAAAGTTTGCCAGGATAAACGGCTGTTTATACTTCGGAAATTCCGTGCAGTAGCCGCCGCCCCACTTGTTTTTGCGGCTGTCGACATCAAAGGCTTCGTTTTCCAGCATCATGTCGATGAAAGCTCCTGTCTCGCTGCCCATGGCATGATACATGGCTTTTGCTGCGGCAAATATTCCCTCCTTGCCGCAGGGCTTCGGGTCGCCGCCGGGGATGATGACGCCGTCGTCATAGAAGCGGTAGTCCTCAATGCCGAGGCGTTTTGCATTATCGGTGCGGAGGCGGGAAACCACCGGAACGACATCGTGCAGGATGTTCTCCCGGAACACTCGTACTTTCTCCTCGTCATAGCATAGGCGGCCCATCCGGTAGTAACCCAGCTCGACAAAGTTTTTGTAGCCCATCTTCTTCGCCATCCGGTCGCGGACATGCACCATGCGGTCAAAGATCCCGTCGAGTTCCTCCCGGTGTGCCTCCAGCCCGCGGCCGAGCACCTCATAGCATTCCTGCCGGGTGGCGCGCTCTTCATCTTTGGCATACCTCATCAGCATTGCGCGCGGCATGGTCTCGCCGCGGAAGGTGAACTCCAGCCCGCTCATCAGATCGGAGTATTCCCGGACGAGTTTGTTTTCTTCCACCATGTCGTCGATGATTTCGGCGGACATGGCCTTGCGGGACACTTCCATCGACTGAAACAGCACAGGCGACAGCGCTTTTTCCAATTCCGCACGGAAAGGAGACTCCAGCAGCGCTGAAGCGTACTCGACCGACGCGTTCTGAACCGCCGGGCCGATTTCATCGTAATGACTGTTTTCCGCGACATAGAACTCATCTGCCGTATCGATGGAATAGCGCATATAGGCAAGGGCCGAGTAGCTCTGATACTCCAGCATCAGCTTCAGGTAATCTTCTCTGGCATCCAGAATCTCCTGTACCGACTGCGCATTCCGAATGCGGGGCAGAACGTCGCCCATAACATCCTGTACCTCGTCCAGCGTGATGCGGCGATAGGGCAGCTGTGATACTTTCATGTTGTTCTCCTGCGGTTATTAAATCAGTGAATAAAGTCCGTCAGAACCGGAGCCTCACAGCCCGGAAGCCATTCCATCGAAAGCGAGTCCGACAGGCTCTGCAGCCGTTCTCCGTAATCCTTGTTTGCGCTCAGCATTCTGGCCGTTCTCGGTTCTCCGGTACTGTTATTCAATTCGACCACGGCATCGGCCGAGAGCGGAAGACGCATGATCACATGATAACCGTAGTCCGTCTCCACAACATCCGAGATCTCGTATTCCGCCAGTGAGTTTACCGCATCCTCGAACTGCGGAACCATGGTCCCAGGGGTATAGGTATATCCCTCGGGATAATAGGCCTTTCCGCTGTCCTCACTGAGATCTGCCGCTTTCTGCAGAAATGCTTTTGCCCTGGCACGCTGATCGGGATAGCCGCGAAGTTCTTTTACCAGGCTTTCCAGCCTGGTTTTGTTTGCAGCGAGGGTTTCCTCGTCCCTGACCTCTCCGCTCTCCGGGTCGTTAAAGAGGAAGAGGATGTGGGCCGCGGAAACATATCCGTTTTCATTCAGGTAATTTAGGGCGGTTTCTTTCGTCACCTTTTCCGCATTCTGTCCGTAAAGGCTGTTGAAACATTCCTGATACAGCACATTCTGGGTTACCGCACGGTTGTACATCTCCGGTGAGAGATAGATCCCTCTCAGATATTCAAAAAATGCCTCCTGCGTCCCTTCTTCGCCCAAAACAGAGCTGATATCTTCCTGTTTCTGTTTTTCAATGATGGCCAGCATCTCGTCGCTGATTTCCACCTTGTTTTCCGCCGCAAAGGTTTCCAGCGCCGTCAGCTGCTTCAGCAGGTTCCCGGCGCTTTCCACCACCGCTTCGGCATAGGTGGTTTTTCCGTCTTCTTCCACGGGATCGTCCCAGGAAAAGCGCATGCCGTAATAGGCCGCCATGGAATCAAAATAGTTCTCAATCTGCTCGCTCTGGGTGTAAAGCAGATAGTAGTAATCGCCCCAGCTTTCTTCCCGGTCGCCGATGGACAGAACCTTTTCATCCGGGTCATGCAGCGCATACAGCGCTTCGAAATCCACCCGTTTTACCGGCTCCTCAGAAGCTTCCGGGGCAGGGGTAACCGCGCCGGTCACCGCGTCCGCGGCAGAATCCGCTTCCTCGAGCGGGCCGATTTCGTCCATGACCCAGCCGGCTTCCACGGGATCCTGTACGACAGTCTCGTTTTCTGCAGGAGCGCCGCTGCCCATGCTTACGACGCCGAAGACAACGGCGGCAATCAGGCAAAGCCCGATCAGGGCAATCATCAGTTTTTTCATGCTTCGTTCCTTTCCGCACCGCTCCCGCTCCAGGCGAGGGCAAATTCGCGCGCTTCATTGATGACATTTTTTTTGGACCGAATCTTCAGGCTGAGACAGGGTTTCGATCCCGCCTCGACCCGCAGTTTTCCATGGTATTCCGGCCGTGCGTACAACTCGGAGACCTTCTCCATATCGAACTCCTTCAGGGTAAACCGCAGTTCTCCTTGCTTTTGGACAATATCCGTAATGCCGGCCTTCCCGGCAACACCGCGGAGAATGGCTACCTGAATCAGAGAGTTTACCCCCGGCGGCGGGTCGCCGTACCGGTCGATGATCTCATCCAGCAGATCGTCCGCTTCATCTTCCGTCCGGATCATGGCGATACGCCGGTAAATGTCCATCCTCTGCTCGGAGGAAGGGATATACCGGTCCGGGATGCTGGCGGCAACCGCGAGGTCCGCCGAGCAGTCCGCCCGCTGCGGGACCGGAATGCCGCGCTCCTCCAGGACGGCCTCATTCAGGAGCTTCATGTACATGTCGTAGCCGACGTCGACCATGTGGCCGGACTGTTCCGCACCGAGCAGGTTTCCGGCGCCGCGGATTTCCAGGTCGCGCATCGCGATTTTGATGCCGGAACCGAACTGGGCAAAGTCGCGGATGGCCGTCAGCCGCTTCTCCGCGTCTTCAGTCAGAACTTTGTTCCGCCGGAAAGTCAGATAGGCCGACGCCCTGCGTGACGAACGGCCAACACGGCCGCGAATCTGATGCAGCTGTGCCAAGCCGAGCCGGTCGGCATCCTCGACAATCAGGGTGTTGACGTTCGGAATATCAATGCCGGTTTCAATAATTGTGGTACAGACCAGGACCTGGGTCTGTCCGTTCACAACGCCGTCCATAACGCGGGCAAGTTCATTTTTGTCCATTTTCCCGTGTGCCACTGCGATGCTGGCGTTTTCCAGCAGCTGCGACAGGCGGTATGCAGTGCGGTCGATGTCTTCGATGCGGTTGTGCAGATAATAGATCTGTCCGCCTCGCTGCAGCTCGCGCCGGATGGCGTCAGCAATCAGGCTCCAGTCGTGCTCCATGACAAAGGTCTGCACCGGCAGGCGGTCTTCCGGCGCTTCGTCGATGGTGGACATATCGCGGATACCGCTCAGCGCCATGTTCATCGTACGGGGAATCGGCGTTGCGGACAGTGTCAGCACGTCGACGCCGTGTGATAGTTCCTTAATATGCTCCTTATGCGTCACACCGAAGCGCTGCTCCTCGTCCACGACCAGAAGGCCGAGGTTTTTAAAATGCACGTCTTTGGACAGCAGCCTGTGCGTCCCGATGACCAGATCGCACTTGCCGTTTTCCAGATTCCGCAGGGTCTGGGCATTTCCGCCGCCGTTGCCCAGCCTGCTCAGAGTTTCAATTTCAACCGGGAAGCCAAAAAAGCGCTGGAGGGCGGTCTGGTAATGCTGCTGGGCCAGAATTGTGGTCGGAACCAGGATGGCTGCCTGCTTTCCGTCCAGGACGCACTTCATCACCGCGCGGAAGGCGACTTCCGTCTTTCCGAAACCGACGTCTCCGCAGAGCAGCCGATCCATCGGAACGGATGATTCCATGTCCCTTTTGATTTCGGCTGTGCAGCGAAGCTGGTCATCGGTCTCGGTGTAGGGGAAGTTTTCCTCAAACTCCCGCTGCCAGGTGCTGTCCGGGGAAAATGCATAACCCGGCAGACGCTGGCGCTCGGCGTAGAGAGAGATCAGTTTGCGCGCCATTTCTTTTGCCGCGCCTTTGGCCCGGCTTCTGGTTTTTGCCCATTCGGTCCCACCCATTTTGGAGAGGCGAACACTGCGCTCCTCCCCGCCGCCAGTATATTTCGAAACCAGGTCCAGCTGGGTGGCCGGAACATACAGGATATCCGTCCCGGCATAGTTGATTTTGATGTAATCCTTCTCAAAGCCGTCCACCTGCATTTTGATAATGCCGGCAAAGCGGCCGATACCGTGAGTTTCATGCACGACATAGTCTCCTACGGAGAGGTCGGCATAGCTTTCGATGCGTTTCCGGTCGGCAGGGAGTTTTTTGGTGCTGTGCTTCCGGGATTTCCCGCGAAGCAGCTGCGCGTCAGTCAGTACGGCAAGCTTCAGGCCGGGGTATTCCATGCCGGAAGAAAGCGCACCGATCCCGATGCAGCAGTCGCCGGGTTCCGGCAGCGTTTCCATCTCTGGCCGGATCAGCACCGGGACATCGTGCTCCTTCAGGTAAGCCTGCAGAACCTTTGCGCGGCGCTCGTCGCCGGCCAGAACCACAACCCGGTAGCCCTGCTTCCGGTAGACCTTCATGTCATCAGCGGCCGCCTGTGCATTTCCGGCATAGGTCGGCAGCTGTTTTGCCGGGATGCTGAGCAGGGTTTTCGGCTGAAATCCTCCGCGGCCCAGTGTGAACGCGTCCGCCGCATAGACCGGAAAGCGCTCCAGTTCTTTCCAGATCTCTTCCGGAGGAAAGCAGAACGGATCTGCTTCGAAGAGGCAAAGTCCGTCTTTCTGCAGCATGCGAAGATCTTCTCCCAGCTGCTTTCGGTATTCTCTTGCCATTTCGCTGCAGCGGGTCGGCTGGTCCACAAACACAAGTGCATCGGAGGGAATATAGTCAAACCCTGTTGCCGCCGGATACAGCAGCGGCAGCCAGCGATCTAGATCCGGTATCCGCAGACCCGTCCGGATTTTCTCCGCATCTGCCCTGGCTGAGGCGGCAAGCTTTCCGGATAGTTCGCTGCTTCGGCGTTTTGTATAACGCTCCGCAAGCTCTTCGATCTTCCGGCTCAGTACCTCGGCGCCGCCCGGGCACAGTGTCGGCAGGGCTTCGGCCGCAGGGAGAACGTTACATGTTTCGATATTTTCTTCCCGCCGCTGGGTGGAGATGTCGAAAAAGCCCATGGAGTCAATGTCATCGCCCCAGAACTCCATGCGCACCGGAAGATCTTCCGCCGGGGAAAACAGGTCCAGAATTCCGCCACGGCAGGCAAACTGTCCGGGACCTTCGACCTGCTCGGTCCGTTCATATCCGCAGCGGATCAGGGCATCCTGCACATCTTCCAGCGGGACGCTTTCCCCAACGCGCAGGGAAAACACAGCCTTATGAAGGATTTCCGCCGGAATCGTCCGCTGCAGCATGGCGGATACCGAAGCCACCGTAACCGGAGGCCGTGTTTCCCCGGCACTGCCTGCAGCAAGGGCATACAGCGCGTTTAACCGCTGCTGTTCCGTCCGGTGGGAGACCGCTTCGGCGGGAAGAAAACAGAATTCCCGCAGGCCGAGCACCTGTACCGGCAAACCGAGCATGCTCTGCAGATCCCGGGCAAAGTTTTCCGCCGCCGTGTCGTCCGGCGTCAGAACAAAAAGCGGCCTGCCCAGCCTGAGGGAAAGCGCCGCCGAAAGGTTGGCCCGATGCACTGCCGAAAGGCCAGAAATAAGCGCAGGGAGCCCGCCGCTCTCCGGCAGATCCGGGAGAGCGGCCAGCTCCTTATGCTGCAGAATCTGATCGGTCAGTACCTTCATGGATCGAAACGGAGCATTCCTTCCATCTGGTTTGGGCGGAGACAGCGTGAATAGAAGTCCAGCAACATCCGCCGCGCAACCGGCGCGATTTCCGCAGTGCCGCAGACGGGTTTAACCGTCAATGTCACATCTGCGCCGCCGAGGCGGTATCTGCAGGGCACTTCGACATAGCCGAAGCGACGGAAGAAGCGCTCAAGTTTCCGCAGATAGGAATCGTCTTCACTGTCATCAAATGCCGTGAGTTCGGCAAGGATGCCCTGCCGATCCGCGTAACGCTTGTGTAAAAGGCGCATAGCCGCGACTCCGACACCATGATCCCGGTACCATGGGAAAATCCCGAAATACTTCAGCAGCACATAGCCGTAGACATTCTTCGTACAGACCAGAGCATAGCCTTCCGGGATTCCGGTCTGTTCCTCATAAAACAGCAGGAACTCCTGGTCTCCCCGGCGAACCGCTTTCCGGATCGCTCCCAGCGGCAGCAGCTCCCGCCGGTCAAAGTCGGTTTCAAGGGCGCTGTACCAGCGCCCCAGTTCTGTTGTGGTTGCTTCTCTGAGTTTCAGCATCATTTTATCCTTCCGCTTCGATAAAGCGGTCCCGCTGCTGAACCGCAAGTGCATCACAGCGGTTGTTGTATGGGTTTTCGGCATGGCCTTTTACCCAGTGATAGCGCATCACATGCTGCGCTGTGAGCTGCAGAAGTGTTTCCCAGAGGTCCGGGTTCTTTGCCGGGGTTTTATCCGGCTTTATCCAGCCTCTCCGCTTCCAGCTTTCCGCCCAGCCTTTTTCCAGCGCGTCAATGACATACTTGGAGTCGGACCAAAGGTCAACCTCACAGGGCTCCTTCAATGCCTGCAGGGCTGAAATCACGCCCAGCAGTTCCATTCTGTTATTGGTGGTTTGCCTTTCCCCGCCGGAGAGTTCCTTTTCCCGGCCGTTGTAGATCAGGATCGCTCCCCAGCCGCCGGGGCCGGGATTTCCGCTGCAGGCGCCGTCCGTATAGATGCTGACCTGTTTCACGGTTTTTCATTCTCCGGCAGGTCTCCCGCTTCCTGTGCTTCCTCTGGGACTTCCGCACCGGGAATCGTGTCCGATTCCTCTGCCGTCTGGCTCTCCGGATCCGTGACTCGCTCGGTCTTTTCAATGTCGATGACGCGGCTGCCTTCCGCAAGTCGCATTACATGGACGCCCTGGGAGTTTCTGCCGATTTCCGAAATTCGGTCAACCCGGACCCGGATCATGGTACCGTCATCGGTTACCAGGAGAATGTCCTCTTCCGGCCGCACCACCTTGACCGCGGCAACAGGACCTGTCTTATCCGTGATTTTGTGGCTGATGACACCGGATCCGCCGCGGCTCTGATACCGGTAATCCTCCAGAGCCGTACGCTTTCCGAAGCCCTTTTCCGTGATGCTGAGGAGGCACTCGCCCTCAGCGCTGCTGCCTGCGCCAACCACATAGTCGTCGCCGCGCAGCCGGATGCCGCGGACGCCTACTGCAGTGCGGCCCATGACGCGGACATCCGTCTCCGGAATCAGGATCGACTGGCCGTTATGGGTCGAGATAATGATTTTCTCCTCGCCTTCGGTCGGCAGGACGGCAATCAGTTCATCGCCTTCATCCAGGCTGATGGCGCGGATTCCGCTGTTTCGCAGATTTTTCAGCGCCGCCTGGCTGATGCGTTTCACGGTTCCGTTCCGGGTCACGAAGAACAGATACTTATTCTCCTCATAACCCCGGCCGCGGATCATTGCACTGACCTTCTCGTTCTGTTCGCCGAGTTCGATGGGCAGAATGTTGACAATATTGGTTCCGCGGGCAGCACGGCCGGCTGCGGGTATGGTATATCCCTTGCGGACAAAGACACGGCCTTTGGAGGTAAAGAACAGGATGTTGTCGTGGGTCGAAGCCGTAAAGACCGTCCTGACATAGTCCTCTTCCTTGGTCGACATGGCGCGGACGCCCTTTCCGCCGCGCCCCTGGGCACGGTATTCGCTGACCGGCAGGCGCTTGATGTATCCGCCGTGGGTCAGGGTAAAGACACATTCTTCTTCTTCGATGAGGTCTTCCAGGACGATCTCGTCATCCACATCCTGGATTTCCGTTTTCCGCTCGTCGCCGAATTTGTCACGGATGGCGATCAGCTCGTCTTTTAAAACTCCCTTGATCTTTTCCGGATCCTCCAGCAGTTCTTTGTAGTAGGCGATCTTTTCCTCCAGCTGGCGGTATTCTTCTTCCAGCTTTTCCCGGTTCAGGCCCTGCAGCTGAATCAGACGCATGTCGCAGATGGCCTGTGCCTGCACATCGGAGAAACCGAAGCGTGCCATCAGGTTCTGTTTTGCATTGTCGTAGCTGTTGCGGATGATGTGGATCACTTCATCAATATTGTCCTGCGCCAGCAGCAGGCCTTCCAGCAAATGCGCACGTTCTTCGGCCTTTTTCAAATCAAAGCGGGTGCGGCGGACAATCAGGTCTTCCTGGAAGGTCAGATACTCGTCCAGGATACTGCGAAGATTCAGGATCTTCGGCTGGGTCTGGTTATTGACCAGTGCAAGCATGTTGATGGAAAAACTGGACTGCAGAGCCGTTTGTTTGTACAGCCGGTTCAGGACGACCTGCGGATTTGCATCACGCTTGAGTTCAATGACAATGCGCATGCCGTTGCGGTCGGTTTCGTCACGCAGGTCCGAAATGCCTTCCAACCGCTTGTCATGAACCTGGTCGGCAATGTTGCGGATAAGCTGACGCTTATTGACCTGATAAGGAAGTTCCGTCACTATGATGCGCGTGCGGTTTTGTCCGTGCTCCTCGAATTCCGCCCGGGCTCGCAGAACGATCTTTCCGCGGCCGGTTGCATAGGCCTGCATAATACCGCTTCTGCCCATGATAATCCCGCGGGTCGGAAAATCCGGACCCGTCAGGTGCTGCATCAGATCCATGAGATTGGCGTTCGGATTCTCCAGGACGCAGACGCAAGCATTGATGACTTCGGTCAGGTTGTGCGGCGGGATGTTGGTCGCCATGCCGACTGCAATTCCGCTGGAACCGTTTACCAGCAGGTTCGGGAAACGGGAGGGAAGGACGCGCGGTTCCTTGCGGCTCTCGTCAAAGTTCGGGTCCCAGTCGACCGTATCCTTCTCGATGTCGCGCAGCATCTCGTTGGAAATTTTTGAAAGCCTGGCTTCGGTATACCGATAGGCCGCAGGGGGGTCGCCGTCGACGGAACCGAAGTTGCCGTGTCCGTCGACCAGCATGTAGCGCATGGAGAAATCCTGCGCCAGGCGCACCATGGCATCGTAGACCGATGCGTCGCCGTGCGGATGATAATGGCCGAGCACATCGCCGACACAGGTGGCGGATTTTTTAAAGGGCTTATCCGAACTCAGGCCCGATTCGTACATCGTGTACAGAATGCGGCGGTGCACGGGCTTCAGGCCGTCGCGCACATCGGGCAGTGCACGGCCGACGATGACGCTCATGGCATAGTCGATATAGCTGCGCTGCATTTCGCCAACCAGTTCCGACTCGGTAATCACCTGGTTCGGGAACAGGATGTCTTCCGGTTTGTAATCTCTTTTATGTGCCATACTCCGGTACCTCAGATGTCCAGATTGCCCACATAACGGGCGTTTTGCTCAATCCATTCCTTGCGCGGTTCCACTTCTTCCCCCATCAGAACGGTAAATACGCGGTCGGCATGAATGGCATCGCCGAGCGTAATGCGCCGCAGCGAGCGCTTTTCCGGGTCCATGGTGGTTTCCCAGAGCTCGTGCGGGTCCATCTCACCGAGACCCTTGAAGCGGGAGATGTCCACTTTGACATTCGGATTGTCTCCGCGCATCTCATTGCTGATCTGATCGCGCTGTTCATCGGAATACGCAACGCGCTGCGTCTTCCCGCGGGTCAGTTTGTACAGCGGAGGAACTGCGGAATAGACATAGCCGCGCTCAATGAGCGGCCGCATATAGCGGAAAAAGAAGGTCAGCAGCAATGTGCGGATGTGTGAGCCGTCAACATCGGCATCTGCCATAATGATGATCTTGTGATAACGGAGTTTTTCGATGTTGAACTCATCCCCGATGCCCGCGCCGAGAGCCACAATGAGGGGATAGAGTTTGTCGTTTCCGTAGATTTTATCCGCACGGGCCTTTTCGACGTTCAGCATCTTGCCCCACATGGCAAGGATCGCCTGAAAACGGCTGTCCCGGCCCTGTATGGCCGAGCCTGCGGCGGAGTCGCCCTCGACGATGTAGATTTCGCAAAGCGAAGGATCCCGCTCGTTGCAGTCCTGCAGCTTGTCGGGCATCTGGCCGCTTTCCAGGCCGGTTTTGCGCCGGACGGATTCCCTTGCCTTGCGGGCGGCTTCTCTGGCGCGGTTTGCCATCATGGCCTTTTCAAGAATGGCTTTTGCCGCAGCCGGATGTTCCTCAAAATATTCCGCCAACTGTTCGTTTACGATTGAATCGACCAGCGTTCGGATATAGGCATTGCCCAGCTTCTGCTTGGTCTGCCCCTCAAACTGCGCTTCCGGCAGCTTCACCGATATGACAGCGGAGATGCCCTCCCGCACGTCTTCTCCGGAAACCTTGTCGTCGCCCTTAATGATGTTGTATTTCTGACCGTAATTGTTGATCACCCTCGTCAGGGCGGTCTTGAATCCGGTTTCATGCATGCCGCCTTCCGGCGTGTGGATGTCGTTGGCAAACGAAATCAGGGTTTCGTTAAAGCCGTCGTTATACTGCATCGCAACTTCCGCAATGGCGTCGCTTTTGCTGCCGGAAAGATAGATCACGTCTTCGTGAATCGGCGTCTTGTGTTGATTCAGCCAGGTGACAAACTCGCGTATACCGCCTTCGTAGCGCATACTGTCGCTGCGCTCCCTGCCTTCCCGGCAGTCTTCCAAAGTGATTTTCAGACCGCCGTTCAGAAAAGCCTGTTCCCGCATGCGAGTGTGCAGAATTTCATAATCGTAGACCGTATCGTCAAACATTTCGGGATCCGGCTTGAAGCGCACCGTGGTGCCGGTACGGTCGGTTTCCCCGACAATATGGATTTCCTCCGTAATATCACCGCGGGAAAAACCCATCTGATAGATTTTTCCGTCTTTATGAACCTGAACCTGAAGCCATTCGGACAGTGCGTTGACGACTGACGCACCGACGCCGTGCAGACCGCCGGATACCTTGTATCCGCCTCCGCCGAATTTTCCGCCTGCATGCAGCACGGTAAAGACAACTTCCAGCGCGCTCTTGCCGGTCTGTTCCTGAATATCCACCGGGATTCCGCGCCCGTTGTCCGAAACCCGGATAATATCTCCCTGTTCGATGACCACTTCGATATGGGTGCAATATCCGGCAAGCGCTTCGTCGATAGAGTTATCCACAATTTCATAGACCAGATGATGCAGGCCGGAGGAGGAAGTCGATCCGATATACATACCGGGCCTTTTTCTTACCGCTTCCAGGCCTTCCAGCACCTGAATCTGCGATGCATCGTATTCTTCTGTCACTTTCTGGGTCAGTTCATTGATTTCCGCCATTTTGTTCTCCGTTCTTCTTCCATTTGGTTCATGCGTTTTGATAAAGTTCTGGATGTGCTCTGTGAAAGATAGACTTTGGCTGCTTTTTTTTCTTCGCACAGGATAAAGGAGTTCGGTATATCTTCCGCTGCATTCGTCACAGCCCCTCCCCTTTCTGCGGCAGCCAAAAATTCTCTCGTGAGGAATGACTGAGTCGTCGTGTCCAGATCAAAAATACCGATCACTGTTTCTTCCGGAATCACGGCTGTTTTTCCGATGTTTAGGTACAAGGCCGAATTCGACCCCCTTCAACAAAAAAGACCTTTCCTCCGGTCCGTGAAGAAATATTGAAGTCCTCACAGCAGGTGATCAGGGTTTGTCCCCCGCCGATGCGGTTCAGGACAAACGACTGCCTTTTTTCATCCAGTTCGGATAAAACATCGTCCAGCAGAAGGACCGGGTATTCTCCCGTTTCCTGAAGAATAATATCCCGTTCCGCAAGTTTTACGGACAGGGCGGCTGTACGGGTTTGCCCCTGTGAGGCATAACTCCGGGCAGAGACGCCGTTAATCAGAAATTCCACATCATCCTTATGTGCGCCCGTCAGACAAAGTGCGCTGTCCAGTTCCGCCTGACGGTGTGTTTCCTGATGGTCGCAGATGTCGTAATAGATTTCCTTTGCGCTCGCGAAAGGATCCCGTACGGTGCTGACCGTACGGTACTGCAGTTCCAGATGCTCTCCCCGGCCGGAAAACTCTTCATGAATTCCTCCTACCGCATCATTCAGCCGTACCAGGTAAGCGGCACGGTAACGGATCAGCTGTGCGGAAACCCTGCACAATCCGTCCGAAAAGGCATCCAGTGTATCCAGCAGCGTCGGCTTTTCTTTCCAGTCCCTCAGAATCCGGGTTTTCTGTTCATACAGCCGGTTAAACTCCGTCAGCAGTGCGGCATACTTCGGCCGAATCTGGGAAATAGCCTGGTCCATCATTCTTCTGCGAATCTGAGCACCGTCTTTGATGATGTTCAGATCATCCGGACAGAAGAGAACAACATTCATTGTCTCTGCAAGTTCCGTTCCTGTTTTCCTGACGCCATTAACTGTGATTTTTTTTGCCTGTCCCGGACAGAGCCGGATCCGGATGGTCTGCTCTCTTCCGCGGCTGAAAACATCCGCCAGAATTTCGGCTTCAGAGTACGGAAAACCGACCAGCTCCCGATCCATCCTGGTCCGGAAGCTTTTTCCGCAGGATAAATAATAAACCGCTTCCAGCAGATTTGTTTTTCCCTGCGCATTATCTCCGCAGATGATGTTTGTGTTCTCCGAAAAATCCACCGTTTCCCATTCGTAATTTCGGAATCCGTTCAGCGCAATTTTAAGAACTTTCATCTGTACTTACCAGTAAGCCCGTAAACAGGTATCATCTCTGTTTGTTCTGTTCCTTTTCCACCAGGAGTTCCGACCCGCAGAAAGAAACAATATCTCCGGGATAGATTTTCTTTCCACGCTGCAGGCAGGTTTCTCCGTTCACACCGACCAGCCCGTCGCCGATCACGGTTTTTGCTTCACCGCCGGAAGAGGTCAGTGCGGAAAACTTCAGAAGAGCTTCCAGCTTGATAAAAGGGGTTTTGATCGAAATATGTTCCATTCTTTCAGTCGCCTTCGCGCAGACGGACAGGCAGCACCATGTAGAGATACTGTCCTCCTTCCGCGGCTTCAATAATAATCGGTGCCGTCGGCGTATTCATGGAAATCCGAAGCTTTTCTTCGTTCGCCGCTTTCAGAGCATCCATAAAGTAACGGTCATTGAATCCGATTCTCATTCCTTCTCCGCTGCCTTCACAAATACATACGTCTTCTGCATGTCCGAAAGAAGTCGTGCAGAAAAACTGCAGCAGGCCTTCTCCTACGATCATTTTGACCGGAGAATTCTGTTTTTCCTTAATGACAAGGGAAACGCGGTCAATCACACGGATCATTTCCTCGCGTTCCACAATGATTTCATAACGGAAACTGGTTGGGATCGACTTGCGGTAGTTCATAAACTCACCCTCAAGCCGACGGGTTATCAGAACGGTATTTTCTACGGAAAAAGAAGCATGCTTATCGCCAAGTGCAATGACAACTTCATCTTTTCCATCTGCGGCACAAAGGCGCTCCACTTCGTTCAAAGAAGTTCCCGGAATAATAAAACTGCACGGTTCCATGCCGCCGCTTTCGATTTCCTCGTTTCGCTTGGCCATCCGGTATCCGTCAATAGCCACCATTGTCAGTTCTCCTGCTCCAACTTCAAACAGAACACCCATATACAGAGGACGGCTGTCGGAGGTGGAAACTGCAAAAACAGTCTGATTAATCATGCTCTTCAGAAGACCTTCCGGAATCCGAATCGTCTGGCGGGGATTTACCACATTCAATTCCGGAAAAGAATCCGGATCCAGGCCGATGAGATGAAATTCCGTTCTTCCGCAGCGGATACTGACGGAAAGATTTTCATCCGATTCAATACTCATCATCCCGTCCGGAAGTCTTCGAAGCAGATCCACCAGAAACCGTGCCGGTAATACCACGCTTCCTTCCTGTTGTATGTCCGCTTCCATAAAAGTATACATTCCTATTTTTGAGTCAAATGCCGTCAGTTTCAGATTTCCCTGCCGGGCCTCAAAAAGAATGCCTTCCATAGCAGGAACCGGACTTTTGCTGGCTGCCGCACGGGATACATTTGCAGCTGCTGTCTGAAGAGTGTTTTTTTCGCAGAGAATCTTCAAGAAAATCACCTCATTAAAGTAAAAGATATATAATATTTTTAGAATAAATAGTAGTAGAAAAAAAATCTGTCGAAAACTGAAAAATATAAAGAAAAATGGGCAAAAACTGCTGTCGAAAAAATTGTTCAAAAATGTGTCGATAATGTCGAAAAGTAAAGATTAAAAATGATAAACAGGGGAAAAACAACATTCCGACAGGTTTCTGTTGAAAATCAGTTGGATCCGGAACTGGTGGTAATATTGGAGGTGATATCCCGAATTACACCTGTCATTTCCGAGTCTGTACGCATCATTTCTTCAATTTTACGAATAGAACTGAGCGCAGTGGTATGATTTCTGCCAAGTTCTTTTCCGATGTCATTCAGAGAAAGATTGGTCAGCTGCCGAAGGAGATACATGGAAATCTGCCTCGGAATGGCAATTTCTCGGGATCGGTTGTTTCCTTTCAAATCTTCCGGCTTCAGGGAAAAGTACTTTGCTGTTTCCCGGATAATATTATCAGGGTTTGGAATATCAGTCCCGTTTCGAGTCACATCTTCAATCGCACGGTCAACTGATTCTTTGGTGATATCGTCATTTAAAATATCTCTGTACGCGGTAAGGCGTTTAATGACACCCTCCAGCTGACGGACGTTTGCGGTAATGGAAGCAGCGATGTATTCAATAATTTCATCCGGGAGAAGAAGACCGAGCCTGGTTGCCTTGTTGCGGGCAATGGCCATGCGCGTTTCCAGATCGGGAGGGGCAATGTCGGCCATTAAACCGCCTTCAAAGCGCGTACGCAGACGATCATCCAGCAGGGACATCTCCATCGGAGGTCGGTCTGAGGTAATCACAATCTGGTTTCCGGCCTCATAGATGGAATTAAAGGTATGGAAAAATTCAATTTGTGTGCTCTGTTTGCCGGCAATGAACTGAATGTCATCGACCAGAAAAAGGTCAACATTTCGGTGTTTGGTGCGGAATTCCAGCGTTTTGCCTTCCTTGATGGAATTGACCAGATCATTGGTAAAGTCATCGCCTTTAATGTAGGAAATCTTCTTTTCCGGGAAACGCTCATGAATGGAGTGTCCGATAGCCATCAGAAGGTGTGTCTTTCCAAGGCCGGAATTGCCGTAGATGAAGAGGGGATTGTAGGCTTTTCCTGGATTCTCGGCAACGGAGATGGCAGCGGCATGGGCGAATTTGTTGGAATTTCCGACGATGAAGTTGTCAAAGGTGTATCCGGCCATTTCCGGAAATGGCCCATCGGTCGGATTCTCCTCTCCCTTGATGTATTCTTCCTCTCCGACCAGGACCAGAAGATCAAAGTCGCAGGAAAAAAGTTCAGACAGGGAAGCCTTGATGGAAGAGGCAAAACGTTCCGTAATGATTTTCTTTTTAAACTGTGTTGTCGTGCGGATGACCAGGCGGTATTCTTCCAGTTCCACGGGGCTGCAGTCGCTGAACCAGGTGGTAATGGCGGTCGGGGTCAGCTGGGTTGAAAGACTCTGCATGAGCATTTTCCAGATATCGTCCAGCGAGTTCACGGAAAGACCTTCTTTCGAGAAAAAATGTGTCTGCATGGATATACTAATAAGCAATCTATTATAACAGATTCGGTAAGGAGATGCAATAAAAACAGAAGATATAATTATAATAATGTAAGAAAGCAATGCTCCGGTATGGAAAAGAATACCGCAAAACAACCGGATCAAAAGAACGGGCTGTCTTGCGGTATTTGAAACTGTGCAGTTTTTTCCGAGTTACTTTTTCTTTAGTTCTTCCAGGATGGAGGCAAGCAGTTCTTCCGTGGTCGGTTTTGCGGCAGCCTCTGCTGCGGCTTTTGCAGCGGCCTCTTCCTCTTCCTTCTTTTGCTTGCTCTTTGTCATTTCGGAAGCTTTGTTGATTGCCTTAATGACAGAGAAGAGTACCAGAGCAATGATCAGGAAGTTGATGATTGCCCCGATAAAGGTACCGAGACCGAGAACGATGGCTTCCTTTTCTCCTTCCGCGGCGCGCAGAGTGATATTCAGGGCATCAGGGTTCGGGCTGTTGAAGGCAACGGCAAGGAGGGGAGTAATAACGTTAGCAACCAGGGCGGAAGTGATCGCAGTGAAGGCACCGCCGATAATGACGCCGATCGCCATGTCCATGACGTTGCCGCGGGTGACAAATTTCTTGAATTCTTCCAGAAATTTTTTCATATGATAGTACTCCTTTTAATTAAAAAATTTTAAGTTTTTGTAAAGATGCCGAAATGAAACAGTTTATTTTTTTGGGATCAGGACTTTGGTTCCGCCCATGTAAGGCCACAGGACCTCGGGAATGGTGACGCTTCCGTCTGCCTGCAGATGGTTTTCCAGAAAAGCAATCAGCATGCGGGGCGGCGCAACCACGGTATTGTTGAGGGTATGCGGAAGATAGGTGGTTTTCCCGTCGCTGCTCTTGACACGGATCTTCAACCGCCGTGCCTGGGCATCGGATAGATTGGAGCAGGAGCAGACCTCAAAATACTTTTTCTGCCTGGGGGACCAGGCTTCAATATCACAGGACTTGACCTTCAGGTCGGCAAGGTCACCGGAACAGCATTCCAACTGACGGACGGGGATTTCCATGCTGCGGAACAGCTCCACCGAGAAGCGCCACATCTTTTCATACCAGGCCATGGAGTCTTCCGGCTTGCAGACGACGATCATTTCCTGTTTTTCAAACTGGTGAATGCGGTAGACTCCGCGCTCTTCAATTCCGTGCGCACCCTTCTCTTTTCGGAAGCAGGGGGAATAACTGGTCAGCGTCTGCGGCAGTTGGTCCTCCGTCAGAATCTGGTCGATGAATTTTCCAATCATGGAGTGTTCGGAGGTTCCGATCAGATACAGATCCTCGCCTTCGATTTTGTACATCATGGCATCCATTTCAGTCTGGCTCATGACGCCCTGCACCACATTGCCGTGGATCATGAAAGGAGGAATGCAGTAAGTGAAGCCCTTGCCGATCATAAAATCTCTGGCGTAGGCCAGAACGGCGGAGTGCAGACGGGCAATATCGCCCATCAGGTAATAGAAGCCGTTTCCGGAGGTTCTGCCGGCAGCATCCATATCAATGCCGTTGAAGCGTTCCATGATTTCGGTGTGATAAGGGACCTCGTAATCCGGCACGACCGGTTCTCCAAAACGCTGAACTTCGACATTGGCGCTGTCATCCGGGCCGATGGGAACCGACGGGTCAATGATATTCGGAATCAGCAGCATCCGGCGGTAGATCTCATCCTTGTACGTTTCCTCCAGCCGTTCAAGTTCCGCGAGACGCTCGTCGTCGGCCTTGACTGCAGCCATATTTGCATCAATCTGGGCCTGAATGGCAGTTTTTTCTTCTTCAGAGGCTTTCTTCAGTTTTCCGAAAAGAGGGCCGTTGGCCTTGGAGAGCTGGTTCTTCCGGGCGCGAAGTTCACTGGCCTCCGTGATCGCGGCGCGGTTTTTGGCATCCAGGTCGATCACTTCGTCCACCAGGGGGAGCTTGGCATCCTGATACTTTTTGCGAATGTTTTCTTTGACCAGTTCCGGATTGTCCCGGACAAATTTGATGTCCAACATGTTTTTTGTGTCTCCTTCTATAATCTCTATTGCTTTATCCGATGTGATTCAGGCTGCGCAGTGCGGCAATCAAAGATTCCCGATCGTCGGCATTATCGTAGAAGAGTTCGATCTTTCCGCGGTTTTTCTTTTCCGTCAAAGCAACGCGCCTTCCCAGTAGCGAAGACAGTTCATCGGAGAGTGCCGCGGCATAATCCACGAAAGGCCCCTCCTCCGGAGAGGACGGCGGTGCGGAGGACTGCTTTGCCAGTTTTGCTGCGAGTTGCTCTGCCTTCCGGACGGAAAGGGACTTTTCGAGCACCTGTTTTGCCGCAGAAAGCTGCAGCACCGGATCTTCCACGGCAAGCAGAGCTCTCGCATGCCCTGCGGAAAGCGCTCCGCGCTCGACCAGATCCGCGACAGGGGCAGAAAGATTCAGCAGCCGAAGGGCGTTGGTGACGGCAGAACGGGATTTTCCGACGCCGGCGGCAGCCTCTTCCTGGGTCAGGCTGTAATCTGAAATCAGTTTCTGATAGCCGCGTGCCTCCTCCATCGGATTCAGGTCTTCCCGCTGCAGGTTCTCCACAAGAGCAAGCTCCGCAACACTGCGGTCGTCCGCTTCCAGTACCCGCACAGGTATTTCCGAGAGACCCGCAATCCGCGCGGCGCGCCAGCGGCGCTCTCCGGCGATGATCTGATAATCGCCGTTCGGAAGATGGCGGACAATGACGGGCTGGATCAAGCCATGCCTTGCAATGGAGGCTGCAAGATCCTGCAGACGATCTTCGTCAAACTGGTCACGCGGCTGATCCTGCCGCGGTTCGATGCGGGAAAGAGGAAGCGTCTGTATCTGCTTTTCCTGCACGGCCTGAAGATCGGGACCGAACAGCGCATCGAGTCCTGTACCAAGGCCTCGCTTTTCCTTTACTGCCATATTTGTTTTCCTTTATCCTTGCTCAAAAATTCTTCTGCCAGGGAAAGATACGCCCGGCTGCCCTTGTTGTTTTTGTCATAGAGAATGCCAGGAAGCCCATGGCTTGGGGCCTCGGACAGTCGTACGGAACGGGGAATGACAGTTTGGTATACTTTATCCGGCAGAAAGCGCCGCAGTTCATTTTCTACCTGCAGCGTCAGGTTTGCCCTGGCGTCGTACATGGTCAGGACAATACCCTCGACGCGCAGACGGCTGTTAAGGCGGGAAGAACACAGCCGGATGCTGCCGATGAGGTCCGTGATCCCTTCCAGTGCATAATATTCGCACTGCATCGGGATCAGAACACTGTCCGCTGCCGCAAGCGCGTTGACCGTAATGAGTTCGAGGGAAGGCGGGCAGTCCAGAAAAATATAGTCATACTCAGTATAGACCCGCTGCAGAGCGCGGTAAAGGATGGATTCCCGATGATCACGCTCAATCAGTTCCACCGTGGCGGCGGCAAAATCCCGTCCGCTGGGAAGTACATCACCGAAGGGGGTGGAAACAATACATTCTTCACAGGGAACATCCCGGATCATCAGATCGTAAATGTTGGGAGAGCGGTTCTTTTTCACACCCATTCCCGAAGTGGCATTCCCTTGGGGGTCACAGTCAACCAGAAGAACGTGCTGACCGAGCAGCGTCAGAGCGGCGCAGAGGTTGACACAGGTTGTTGTTTTTCCAACGCCGCCCTTCTGGTTGGCGAAAGCAACGATTTTTGCCATGGTATATGGTAACTCCTCAAAAATCTATGCAGAATTATATCAGCATGGCACGGCAAATGCAATTGTTTCACGTGAAACAATTTGAATGACCGGCAAAAACAGCATTTGTGAATGTTTCACGTGAAACAATTGCCGATCGGCCTGTTTCCTGTGTATCTGACACGGCGCCTCACGGGATGTTTCACGTGAAACACTTTACTGAAATCAAAATCTTGTATTTCAAAGTAGAAAAAACCACAACAATTTGAGCCGCCGGAAATGCCGGCAAAACGGCGAAAGAATGCGCAAAAAAAACGCAAAAAAGCTCGAAAAAATGCTTGCTTTTCCATTTTTTCTTTGTTATAATCACTAAACGCGAGTGAGAGAACCCGCAGAAAACTGTCAGGGGAGGTGGCAAACTGCATGGCAAACATCAAGTCTTCTGCAAAGAGAGACCTGAAGTCGAAGGAGCTTCGCGCGAAGAATCGCGCTGAGAAGACCGCGCTGAAAACGACAATGAAGAAGTTCGAGGCTGCTGTGATCGAAGGGAATAAGGACGCAGCCGCCGATGCCTATAAAGTTGCTGTTAAGACTGTTGACCGCGCTGCCGGAAAAGGCCTGCTGCACAAGAACAATGCTGCACGCAAAAAGTCCGCGATGGCCGGTAAGCTCAACGATTTGGGCTGATTGACATTCTTGCCGGGATGACAAAGGGGCGCAGAAGCTGCGTCCCTTGGGCTTTTCTTGGAGGCGAAAACGAAGCATGAAAAGAATGATGCTGATTGTGAACCCGAATGCCGGCCGCAGCGGATACCGCTACTATTTCGGCGATGCCATGAAGGTACTGGCAGACGGAGGGTATCAGATTTCGCTGTTTTTTACCACAAGACCGGGCGAGGCAACGGAATTTGCCGCATATTATGCGAAGGACTACGACACGGTAGCGTGTATCGGGGGCGACGGAACCCTCAGCGAGGTGATTTCCGGACTGATGAAGGTTCAGGGTCCGCCCCCAATCGGATATTTCCCGATGGGAACGACAAACGATATCGCAAGTTCTCTCGGCCTGC
Organism: Oscillospiraceae bacterium; assembly: GCA_017395085.1. Taxonomy (GTDB): domain Bacteria; phylum Bacillota; class Clostridia; order Oscillospirales; family Oscillospiraceae; genus Limivicinus. The sequence continues at coordinate 156,357 of JAFPWF010000003.1, forward strand.
CGAAAAATGACACGGTTGCCGCTGCAAGACGGATTCTCTCCGGAGAACCGCATCCCTTTGACGTCGGCGGTTTCGGAGAAGACGCGTATTTTGCCTATGTAGCCGCATTCGGCGCGTTTACCGAGGTCAGCTATGCCACCCCACAGGATCAGAAACGAGCGCTGGGCCAGCTGGCCTATGTTCTGCAGGGCGCTGCTCAGCTAGGTAAAATTGAAAAAATCCCCGCACGCATTGAATATGACGACGGCGTTTTTGAGGGGGAACTGGTGTATGGCAGCATGTCCAATTCCACATCGGTAGCCGGAATCGTTCATTTTCCGGAATCGATGGTCAGCCTCGGCGACGGAATGAGTGAGTTGGTTCTGCTCAAAGATCCCGGACGGGTGGATGCTTACGGTGAGCTTGCGGCGTCCGTGATTTCCCGCCGTTTTGACAATGAAAATCTGATCATTCTCCACACGCGCCGTGCGGCATTCCATTTTCAGAAGCCTGTTGCCTGGACCAGAGACGGTGAGGAAGGCGGAAAATTCCGGGATGTGACGCTCTGCAATCATCACGCGCCGGTTCAACTGATTTTTTAAAGCCTTCAAACGAAGAAACAAGTAAGGGTTTCAACAGAAGCCTTGACTACCATCCGGGTTGGAGTGAGCACTGCCGATCATGCAGAATTCCAAACATAAAAACCGGAATAAAAAGCGACAGCGAAACTTGTTTTTGCTGCCGCTTTTGCTGGTTTTGCTCAGCACTGCCGCAGTCATTATGCTGCTGAACTTCAGACTTCAGGCAGCAAACGATACAACCCCACAGGATACCGTTAATACAGAATCAACAGGGAGAGATTCCCCCACAAAAGGCGATGATTCAGACGCTATTGAAACACCGGAACCCACCCCATCGCCGACACCGGAACCTATCCGCGTTTACACCATCCCGGAGAATTCTCTGACCGGCATGGAACCGGACCCGGACGGCTATCATGAGAGCATGGATGCGGAGGAACTGTCGGCCTTTCTGCAGCGCGAAGAAGTGCAGGCTTTGATCGGCGGCCGGCAGCTGGTCTGGAATGCAGAGATCGAACGCTTTCCCGATACTCCGCTTCGCTGGTACTTTGACGAAACAATCCTCTGCATTGTCTGGCAGGAAGTCGAGGCACAGGCGGTCGGAACTTTTTCGGAAACCATTATTGCAGACGGATCACAGCTGCGGCGGAAGATTTCTGCAGATGAGCTCTGGAGCTTCGCATTTGAAACGACCAGCCAGTTTGCGGCAGACACCAACGCCGTGCTGGCCTTCGGAGGGGACTTTTATTACCACGGGCGGGCCTGCGGCATCGGCATTTATCAGCGGGAGTTTTACCGTTTTGATCCCGTCACCTGTGACACCTGTTACATCACTGCGGACGGCGATATGCTGTTTTCCTATCGCGGGCAGTTTGCGGAGCAGGAGGAAGCGGAACAGTTCGCAAAGGAAAACAATGTGCTGTTTTCCCTTGGCTTCGGCCCGGTGCTTATTGATGATTTTTTGGATGTGACTCCAGAGGACTACCCCTGGGGCGAAGTGAACGACACGTATGCACGCGCAGCCCTCGGGCTTCTGGAAGAGCACCACTATCTCACCATGAACATCAACTGCGGACAGGCAGGAACAGAGTATTATTATCTGGCCACGCTGCGGCAGGCGACGGATGCCATGATGGCCAGAGGCTGCAGAAAGGCGTATGCCCTGGATGGCGGGCAAACCGCCACGACCGTCTTCGGCGGCGCACTCATCAACCCCGTTCAGTTCGGCTGGGAAAAGGAGATCAGCGACATCATTTATTTTGCCTCTGCCCGCGGCGGTGAACGGAAAGAAATCCCGCAAAATTGAAAGCAAGCAGGCCAATTCCGGCTTTCAGGAATCGGCCTGCTTTTTGTAGAAATTGATTGTAGACTCTTTTCCTGCGGTCTGCTATACTGTAAAGTGGTTTCATGCGGGGCTGCTTTCCCGCAAAAACAGGGGAGATAAGGACCATATGAACGTTTTGAACCTGATCGGGCTTTTGAGCGGTCTGGCGCTTTTTCTATACGGTATTTCACTGATGGGCGACGGCCTCAGCAAGGTTGCCGGCGACAGACTGCAGAAGGTTCTGTACCAGTTGACGAGCAACCCTTTTAAGGGGATTTTGCTGGGAATCGGAGTGACGGCGCTGATTCAGTCTTCTTCGGCGACCAGCGTTATGGCCATCGGCTTTGTTAACTCCGGCCTGATGCAGTTTCACGAAGCGATCAGCATTATTCTCGGCTCCATCGTCGGCACCAGCATCACCGGATGGATTGTCAGCCTCTCTGCCCTGAATCAGGGCGAGGGGATCCTGATGGTCTTCTCGACCACCTTTATCACGGGCGTGCTGGCCGTGATCGGTATCTTCCTCTACAAATTCAGCAAAAAACCAATGCAGAATCATCTGGGTTCGATTCTTCTGGGCCTGGCGGTTCTGCTGTTCGGCATGAACGCCATGAGCAGTGCGGTAACTCCTCTGCGGGAAAATCCGGCATTTATCGCTTTGCTGACCAGGTTTTCAAATCCCCTGCTCGGTATCCTGGTGGGCATTGTCTTTACAGCGATCATCCAGTCTTCCGCTGCGGCGGTCGGTATTCTGCAGGCCCTGAGCATGACAGGAACCCTTTCTTTCGCCGAGACCTATCCCATCATCCTCGGAATCGCGGTGGGCGGCGCGCTGCCGGTACTACTCAGCGCAACCGGAGCCTCGCTGAATGCGCGGCGCACGGCGCTGATTCATCTGATGATCGATATTTTCGGCGCGGTCTTCTGCGGCGCGGTCTTCTATGCCGTCAACGCAGCGCATCCGTTTGCTTTTATGGGGGCAGCCATGAATCCGGTACGCATTGCGGCACTGAACACGGTGTTTCGTATTGTGACGGTGCTGGTGCTTACTCCGTTCATCCGCACACTCGGAAAGCTTGCCTGCGCCATCATGAAGGAAAAACCGGAAAAAGCGGCGGACACGGAACCGGCAGGCGACTGGGATCTGCTGGATGAGCGTTTTATCAGCCATCCTGCGATTGCCATCGAACAAAGCCGTATCGTGGTCTGCTCCATGGCAGCTCACACGCAGGCGAACCTCGAAGTGGCTGTCGAGCTGCTGCACGACTACAGCGAGGAGGGCTTCCGTGAGGTTCAGGAACTGGAAGACACGGTCGACCGCTATGAGGATAAGATCGGAACCTATTTGGTCCGCATCAGCTCTTCAGAGTTGACGCAGCTCCAGAATGAAGATTTATACCGTTTTCTGCATGCAATTACAGACCTTGAGCGAATTTCAGACCACGCGACCAACATCTCGGAAAACGCGAAAGAACTCCATGATAAGGAGATTGTTCTCAGTCCGGACGCTCTGGAGGAGCTGAAGGTAATGGAAGCCGCGGTTCGTGAGGTTGTGACGCTTGCCCTGCGTGCTCTGACGGAACAGGATCCAGAAAGTGCGCACATGGTGGAACCGCTGGAAGAACTGATCGACAACCTGAGCGATGAAATGAAAAATCGCCATGTCGCCCGATTGCAGAAAGGACTCTGTACACTGCAGCACGGTTTTGTATTCAACGACTTGATTACAAACTTTGAACGCATCAGTGATCACTGTTCCAATATCGCCGTTGCGATGATTGAACTGGAGCAAGATGCTTTTGACACCCACAATTACGTCGACAACCTGATTGCCCGCAAGGATGAGGAGTTTTCCCGCTACTTCCAAAAGTTTGCAGACATGTACCATCTGGACTGATCAGGACAGAGAAAACCGCCGCATCTCCCCAAAGACCATCCGGGGAAATGCGGCGGTTTTTCTATGCCCTGCCGCAGAGTTTTTCTGTTCAGACTTTCAACAGAGCAACGGCAACATCGTTGACGTTTGTACCGGTCGGGCCGGTGAAGATCAGACCGTCAATGGCCTGCAGCGCGTGATAAGCGTCGTTGTCAGCGAGGATACGATGCAGATTCAGCCCGAGAGCCTGCATTGCGGAGAGACTCTCACTGTCCGTGTAGCCGCCGGCAGCATCTGTCGGGCCGTCGGTTCCGTCGCTGCCGACGGAGAAGACGGCTGCGCCCTCAAGACCGGCGATGCCTTCGCAGGCAGCCAGGGCAAGTTCCTGATTCCGCCCGCCCATCCCGCTTCCGGTCAGGTGTACGACGGTTTCCCCACCTGCGATGAATGCGAGGGACTTCTTCCCATTGGCATGGCTGCGCAGAATCGAAGCCAGAAAACGGCCGGCCTCCCGCGCTTCACAGGAGAGCATGTCGGTCAGGAAAACCGGCTCATAACCAAGCGCGACGGCAGCGGCGGCAGCGGCGGCACAGAGTTCCCGCACGGAACCGTTTACCTGCGTTTCTACATTGTCAAGTGATTTCGGAGTCTCCTGCTGCAGCAGTGCCAACGCTTCGGAAGTCAGTGTTAACCCATACTTTTCCACCACTGCCATCGCATCGGCGCAGGTGCTGCCGTCCGGATAGGCCGGCCCGCTTGCAATGCTGTCCAGCGGATCACCCAAAATATCGCTGAGCACGATACTGAGGACTCTGGCGGGTGCACACGCTTTGGCAAAACGCCCGCCCTTGACAGAGGAAAGCCTTTTCCGGATGCAGTTCATCTCCACGATATCGGCGCCGCAAGCCAAAAGCTGCCTGGTGATGTCCTGCAGCTCCCCGGCGGGTATTTGCGGGAGTTCAAACAGCGCGCTGCCGCCTCCCGAGAGCAGGAAAATGACCGTATCATCTGCGGAGAGACCGGAAACCAGCGCAAGCGCCTCTTTTGTTGCAGCAAAGCTGTTCTCGTCCGGGACCGGATGCCCGGCCTCAAAACAGCGCACGCCGGGAAGTTCTCCTTTGGAGTGGCCGTATTTGGTAATAACAAGACCGTCATCAACACGGCCAAGCGTGTCCAGCGCAGCTTTTGCCATCTGCCATGCGGCTTTGCCGACAGAAACCAGAAGAGTTTTTCCCGGGCCGGGGAGGTAATCGCGCAATGCGCGCTGAACCGCGTTGTCCGGCAAAACCGCAGAAATGGATGCACGGATGATGCTGTCGGCATCCGCACGAAGCGTACGGTTCATGAACGGGGCTCCCTCGGCCTGTTCACAACGTTAATCGGTGCACCATCAACATACGACTGCAGGTTCTGAACTGAGCAGTCGAGGATCCGCTGCCGAGCCTCCTTCGGCGCCCAGCTGATATGCGGAGTAATCAGGCAGTTTTTCGCCTTCAGCAGAGGGTTGTCAGCCTTGATCGGTTCGGTGGAGACCACATCCAGCCCTGCAGCGTAGATTTTTCCGTTGTTCAGAGCGTCAGCGAGGTCCTGCTCTACGACCAGCTGGCCGCGGCTGTTGTTGATCAGGATCACGCCGTCCTTCATTTTGGCAATGCTTTCTTTGTTGATCATGCCTTCTGTTTCAGGGAAAAGCGGGCAATGCAGGACCACCACATCGCTGCGAGCAAAGAGAGTGTCCCGGTCGACATATTCGGCAATTGCTTTCCCGCTGTCGGTCTCGCGGCTGCCGCTGGCCAGGACCGTCATTCCCAGCGCCTTTGCAATTCTGCCGGTGGTTTGGCCGATTTTTCCAAATCCGATAATTCCCATGGTCTTTCCTGCGAGCTCAATGAGTGGGTAGTCCCAGAAACACCAGTCCGGGTTTTTCTCCCAGCGGCCTTCATGTACGGCGTCGGAATGATGTGCCACATGGTGGCAGAGTTCCAAAAGCAGGGCAATGGCAAACTGCCCGACGGCAGCAGTGCCGTAGGTGGGGACGTTTGAAACACAGATGCCCTTCTCCCAGGCGTAGTTGTAGTCGACAATGTTGTAGCCCGTGGCCAGAACGGAAATATACCTCATGTTCGGGCAGGCATCAAAGACCGGTTTGCGGATGGGGCACTTGTTGGTGAAAACGACTTCGGCGTCGCCGATCCGCCCGGCAATCACGGCGTCATCATATGGCGTACGGTCATATACCGTCAGGTCGCCAAAGGCTTCCAGTGCTTCCCAGCTCAGGTCGCCGGGGTTCTCGGTAAAACCGTCGAGAATAACAATTTTCACAAGGTAACTCTCCTTTATTCATGTATTCATTAAAATTCAGTATAATCGGCCTAAAATGATTATTACATGCAGCAGGAAAAAAGTCAATGAAGTGCGGTATCTGTTTCAAAAAAGTTCCTGCTCTATAACACACTCATTCTTGATCGTTCCGACCAGACTCTGAAGAGCGTCAATCACATGCGGACGAATGTCACCGCCAACGAGAACCAGCATAATGTCATCGCCCAAAGTCAGGACCCCCTCGTTCAGCCAGACGCGGACATAAAAAATACCGGGCATTTCCTTTGCCTTTCGAACAGCCTGATCTATTTTTTCCGCATTACGGCGGAAAACCATTCCGGTCACAGGCTTCGTATTATCGGCTCCCTGCCGTACCATGGCACGGGCGGTCTGACGAACGGTGCCGTTATGGATCAGGTACATACCGCATTCGGAAGCGGAAGGATCCTCCTTCGCTTCCTTCAACCATTGGTCAACGGACGGTACCGAAGCTTGTTTTTCCATCAGAATCTCTCCCTTAGATTTCTTTTTATAAAAAGGACGGGATATGGAACCGGGGTTCAGAGTCCGAGCCCGTCGGTGAAGGTATCCCAGCTGCGGTGCATATAAGGCTTCAAGGCGATGGGTGTGCCGATGTAGTTCGGGTCATGACCATTATCCTGCAAAAATTCTTCCAGAAACTGCTTCCGGCCTGTGGTGTGCACGACAGGGATTCCGCTCATTTCGCTCGCAGCTTTGATGACCGGGTAACCGTCTCGCAGATCGGCTGTGCTTGCCCATGCCTGCAGGTTTGAATTATTGATGAAGCCTGTCACAGTCTGGCGGGCAAACCCTTCCATATCTGCCTTGAGTTTCAGGATTTTCTCCGGCGTTTCGGACATGGGACGGCGGATATTGACGATGTCGTAGACTTCCAGCTGGCCGGGTTCGAGCTGGGCAAAATCCATATGGTAGCGGGCAAGCGACAGTGCGCCGGCAGGGTCGCCGCCCACATCAAAAATGACCAGATCCCAGTCCTGAGCGAAAGCAGATCCCACTGCAGCGGGCATATTCGTCTGTGTGATCCCGGCGCCTACGAATGTTGGTGAAACCAGGTTGATGTTGCTTTCCTCCAGAAGTTTCACATGATCCGACATGCGGAAATAATCATTGATGCGATCCAGGTCAATGACCTGGGTTTTTTTGCCTTTCGCTGCAGCCAGGACAGCCAGATTCAGCGCGATCTCGGTTTTTCCGGAACCGTAGTTCCCGATGAGAATGATCACCTTTTTCATAAAAAGATCCTTTCCGGTCCGCTTCCGGCAGAATTACAGCTGCTTCATCACACGCATGAAGAACTCCGCAGCACGGGGAATGCATTCCAAGCGTATATGCTCGTCGTTGCCATGTATGCTGCGCCGCTCCTCGGCTGTCATTTCCAGCGCGGAAAAGCGGTAAACCCGGTCGGAAATGCTGCTGTAGTGTCGGCTGTCAGAACACTGGACCATCAGATAGGGTGAGACCAGACATCCTTTCCATGTGCCGGAGACAGCATTGCAAATGATGTCCCAACTCTCGCAGTCGGTTCTTGAAATGGGGCTGGGCTCCATGGCCTCCAGGCAGGTGAGCCGGATATCTTCATCCCTGATGGTCTTGCGGATATAATCGACGGCAGACTTGACGGAATCAGCAGGATTGAGCCGGAGATTCGAAACCATGGATGCTTTGGGCGGAATGACATTCGGCGCTTTGCTGCCGGACATCTGAGTAAAGGCGACGGTGGTGCGCAGGAGGGCATTCAGTTCGCCGCCGGATTTTTTGGTGAGCAGGTTCAGCACCCAGCCGAAAGCCCAGAGGTTTGCGAAGATCATCCGATAGACAAAGCTTGAGTGACGGCCGAGGGTATTGAACATCTCCAGCACCGGTTTGGTAAGATGCATTTTAAAGGGATGCGCTTCCACCTTCGCACAGGCAAGGGCAAGTTTGCCTACCGGAGTGTGCGGCGCGGGGGCTGAAGCATGCCCTCCAGCGCCCGAAACGGAATACTCCAGGTTCAAAAGGCCTTTTTCCGCAATGCCGATCAGCGCGCAAGGACCTTTGACACCCGGAAAGACATCCTCCACCACGGCGCCGCCCTCGTCCAGAACAAGGCGTAGGTTCACGCCCTTTTCCTGGAAGAAACGGACAATGTTTTCAGCGCCGGGACCGTTGATTTCCTCTCCGCCGGAGAAAGCAAAATAAATGTCATGTTCCGGCTGAAAGCCCTGCCGGATCAGGTTTTCCGCCCCGGAGAGGATCCCGTTGAAGGTTACCTTGGTATCCAGAGTTCCGCGGCCCCACATGACGCCATCTTCCGCAATGGCGTCGAAAGCCGGCTTTTGCCAGTTTTCCTCTTCGACCGGCACGACGTCGTAGTGTGCCATCAGGACGGCAGGATCTCCCTCCGTCCGGCCCTGCCAGCGAAAAAGAAGACCTCTCCCCTCAAAACGCTGCAGAGGACAGTTTTTCCAGACATTTGGGTAGAGTTCAGGCAACAGCCCGATCAGTTTTTCAAACTCCGCCTCCTCTTCCAGAACCGGGTTGGAATAGGAAACGGTTCTGCAGCGGACAAGCGTAAAGAGGTTCCGGATACTCTCCGCACCGTCCAGCTCGATTTCTTCAAATACTTTCTGTTCTTCCTTTGGCGGTGTAAACATCAGCGTACGTGCGAGAATGACGGCTGCGAAAACCAACAGAATGTAGAGAATCACCATGATGCTCCCTCTTTTACAGAAGATTCTTTTGATACAGGATACGGGAGACTGCAAGGGTGAACAGCACGCCGACCGGTACCATGATGCTGACGACCTTGCCGAGCGCCGGAATGGCGATAAACAGAATCAGCATCAGCAAAACCGGTGCGATGGCGATCTTCCAGTTGCGCGAGATGTATACCACGCCGAGGCCGCCGAAGAGAGCCGGCAGAATCTGGTCGAAAGCGGGAGCCAGAGCGGGAGAATTCAGCACCGGAGTCAGCGGTGTGATGAGAAGCACCCCGAGAACGATGATCAGCGTGGTCACGATGCTCGAGACCGCGATGGCAATGGTAGAGACAATTTCGCCCTCCTCGGTCTTGATATCTGCACCGACGAGTTCAAGCGCGTTGAGCGCAGCAGGCGCCTTAAGGTTTGTGATATTGCCGGTGACAAAGGCAAGATAGGAACCGCCCGCGCCAAGCATAGGGACGAAGGTGAACGTCTCAATGACGCCGACCGCCCAATACATGGGCGCGGTAGCCAGCATGCCGAAAGCAAAGCCGCGCCAGTCGAGCCCTGCATGGAAGATGAGGCCGACTGCAACCGGGAAGAGCAGCAGAATCACCATCACCGAAAGATTCCAGATCCGGCCGTCCCGATGAACGGAATCAAGATAGGAAAGTTCTTTTTTCATCTGCACACCTCCTCAGCCGAGCCAGGCTGTGATGGGGATGGCAGAAGCCATGCCCGCAATCAGGCTGATCGGCAGGGCGTAATCATTCATCCAGCGCCAGCCGAGCTTTTTCAGCGCCAGGGCACAGAGGCCCATCATCAGCGCCGATACCAGCATGACAAGCGGGGGAATCAGTCCGCTCAGTTCTCCGCGGAAAACACCGGCAAAGTTGCAGAACACATAACCCAGAAATGCGGAGATCATGCCAAGGAACATGGAGGCGGAAAAGATTTCGCCCCATTTTTTGTCCCGCTTTTCCAGGTTGATCATGCCGCTGATGAGCTTTTTGCCGACGACCGGCACCAGCCAGATGCCCACCATGATGCCTGCCGTCATGACCGAAGCAACGGTGACATACTCAGTGGCAGAGAGACTCGTAACCTTTGCCCATTCCAACCCCATGGCACTGAGAGCGTTGGCGGCAGCAGGGGTTTCATAGGTAATGGCACCGACGACACTCAGCCGCATCCAGGGAAGCGGGATGCCGAGCTTTTTGGACAGGCTGATCACGCTGATCACGATAGCTGTTGCCGGCGCGATGGTGAAAACCGCTGTGCCGATTACGATGCGTTTGAGCTTGCCCATCGGCATGCCGATTTCCATGCCGCGCTTCCAGGCCTTGCGCAGAAACCAGACCGACTGCGCCAGAACCACCAGAACAATAATCCCGGCCAGGAGAAACAGCACGGGATGGTTCACGTTAAACTGCAATGTTGACCCTCCTTTTTGAGATGCTGCTGCGGGAAAACTGTGAAAATCCAAGTCTGAGTTTATCACGGTTTGAGCGAATCCGCTACCCCCTCAGCGGCAAAAACTGCATCTTAGCTGCAGCGATACGAAAAGAAAATCACCATGAGAAAGAGTCGCATATGATTGTGCGAAAGTACCAAACAAGAGGTTGAAGTAAAGGCGGAAAAGTGATATATTGACAGGTGGGGTCTGAGCACCCAAACAAAAAACAGGAGGTTCGTAATGGCAAAGTCTAAAACGTTCAAATCCATGGACGGCAATGAAGCGGCCGCCTACGCGAGCTATGCATTTACTGAAGTTGCAACGATCTATCCAATCACTCCGTCAAGCCCGATGGCAAACCATGTAGACGAGTGGTCTGCACACGGGAAGAAGAATATTTTCGGTTCACAGGTAAGACTGATGGAGATGCAGGCCGAATCCGGTGCCTGCGCAGGGATTCAGGGGGCGCTGGAAGCCGGATCTCTTGCGACAACCTACACTTCCGCCCAGGGCCTGATGCTGATGATCCCGCCGATGTACCGCATTGCCGGCCTGCAGATTCCTGCCGTCATGCACGTAGCCGCCCGCAGCGTTGCGACGGATTCGGTGTCCATTTTCGGCGACCATCAGGATGTTATGGCCTGCCGGCAGATCGGCTGGGCACAGATCGCTTCCTCCAGCGTGCAGGAATGCATGGACATGGGAGCTGTGGCACACCTTTGCGCCATCAAGGGACATTTGCCGGTACAGCATTTCTTTGACGGCTTCCGCACGAGCCATGAGATTCAAAAGATCGAAGTCCTCGATTACGACGACCTGAAGGCCATGGTAGACTGGGACGAACTGGAAAAATTCCGCGACCGTGCGCTGAACCCGGAGCATCCGACTATCCGGAACAGCGGTGAGAACGACGACATTTTCTTCCAGCACCGCGAGGCATCGAACCCTGCTTATTTTGCGTTCCCGGCCATTGTGGAAGAGTATATGAAAAAAATGTCCAGCCTGACCGGGCGCGACTATCGGCTCTTCAATTACTTCGGTGCGCAGGACGCCGAGCGCGTCATCGTGGCGATGGGATCAGTCTGTGAAGCTGCACGCGAAGTGGTGGACTATCTCAACGAACAGGGAGAAAAGGTCGGCATGATTCAGGTGCATCTGTACCGGCCGTTTTCCATGGAGCATCTGCTTGCCGCGCTTCCTGCAAGCTGCAGGATTTTGACGACGCTGGATCGCACCAAGGAACCCGGCGCACTGGGTGAGCCTCTTTATGAGGACGTCAGCGCCGCACTGCTGGAGTCCGGCCGCGGGGTGACCCTGCTGGGCGGCCGTTACGGCCTCTCCTCCAAGGATACGACGCCGGCACAGATCAAAGCAGTCTTTGGCAACATGGCCGGCGAAAAGAGGAACCACTTCACCATCGGCATCCACGATGATGTAACGCACCTGTCCCTGCCGATCGGCGAAAACATCGTGACTGCGGGAAAGAGCATTATTTCCTGCAAATTCTGGGGTCTCGGCTCCGACGGCACGGTCGGCGCCAACAAGAATTCCTGCAAAATCATCGGTGACAATACCGACCAGTATGTGCAGGCTTACTTCCAGTATGACGCCAAAAAATCCGGCGGCCTGACGAGAAGCCATCTGCGCTTCGGGCATGAGCCGATCCGTTCCACCTATTATGTTACGATGGCGGATTTCGTCGCCTGCCACAAGGCGAGTTATATGCAGGCCTACGATATTGTGAACGAAGTCAAGCCGGGCGGTATCTTTCTGCTGAACACCCACTGGAAAGGCGATGCACTGGTGGAAAACCTGCCGAACCGAGCAAAGCGGCTGTTGGCGGAACGCAAGGTCAACTTCTACACCATTGACGCCACGGGGATTGCCGCAGACATCGGCCTCGGCAACCGTACCAGCACCGTCCTGCAGGCGGCTTTCTTCCGGCTGTCAGGCGTCCTGCCGATTGACGAAGCGGAAGACTACATGAAGAAAGCGGCGGTCAAAACCTTCTCCAAGAAGGGAGAAAAGATCGTCAATATGAACCTGACGGCCATTGAACGGGGCCTGACAGATCTGGTGAAAATCGAAGTTCCCGCAGAATGGGCGGATTTGAAGGACGAAGTGGCGCAGGTGGATCCGAAGCTGCCGAGCTATGTGAAGAAGATCCTGATCCCGATGAACCGAGCCGACGGCGACAATATTCCGGTCAGCGCCTTTACGGAATATGCCGACGGTGTCATGCCCATTTCGATGGCGAAATATGAGAAGCGCGGCGTGGCCGATAATGTTCCTGTCTGGGATGCCGCCAAGTGCATCGGCTGCAACCGCTGTTCGCTGGTCTGCCCGCACGCGGCCATCCGGCCCTTCCTGTTTACGGAAGAGGAAGCTGCTGCTGCGCCGGAAAGCTGCGAAACCAAAAAGGCGATCGGGAAAGGATTCGAAGGTCTCCGGTACCGCATTCAGGTAGGCGTTCTCGACTGCCAGGGCTGCGGAAGCTGCGCAAACGTATGCCCGGCGAAGGACAAGGCCCTGACCATGGTTCCGCTGGACGACGTCCGAGAGGAACAGAAGAACTGGGACTATTGCATGTCTCTTTCCGAGAAGCCGAACCCGATGTCAAAATTCTCCGCAAAAGGCAGCCAGTACGAACAGCCGCTGTACGAGTTCTCTGGTGCCTGCCCGGGTTGCGGCGAAACCCCGTACATCAAGCTCCTGACACAGCTTTTCGGCGACCGGATGTATACCGCAAACGCCACGGGTTGCTCTCAGGCTTACGGTTTCTTTGCACCGACATTCCCGCAGACGGTTACAAGGCGCGGCTTTGGCCCTGCCTTCTCAAACTCGCTGTTTGAGAACAATGCGGAATTTGCCCTCGGCATCAGCCTTTCGGCAGAGCAGTTGCGAGAGCAAAGCAGAATGCATGCACGAAATGTGATCGAGGTTACCGCGGACGAACAGCTGAAGTCTGCCCTGCAGACCTGGCTGGACGAAGGGGACGATATGAACCGGACCGAAGAGATTGCAGATCTCGTGCGGGAAGCCCTGAAGACATCGCCGGAAAAGAGCGAAGACATCGAATTCCTGCGCAGGAGGGAAGACACCCTGACAAAGAAGGCCATCTGGATGATCGGCGGCGACGGCTGGGCATACGACATTGGATACGGCGGCCTGGATCACGTGCTGGCAACCGGAATGGACGTCAACGTTCTGGTGCTGGATAATGAGCTGTATGCCAACACGGGCGGCCAATCCTCGAAGGCGACGCCGATCGGAGCTGCGGTTCAGTTTGCTGCCGCGGGCAAGGGAACGCCCAAGAAGGACCTCGGTCTGATTCTGTCTTCCTACGGCTATATTTATGTTGCACAGATCAACCTTGGCGCCAACCCTGAGCATGCCATCAAATGTCTGAAGGAAGCGGCGGCCTATCACGGTCCCTCCATTGTCATCGCCTATGCGCCCTGTATCAACCACGGCCTCTCGAAAGGAATGGCCAAGGCAATGGACGAGGAAAAGGCCGCGACGGAATGCGGATTCTGGCCGCTCTGGCATTACAACCCGGATCTGGAAGAGGAAGGAAAGAACCCCTTCCTGCTGGACTCCGGAGAACCGAACGGCAAGCTGCGTGAGTACATGATGGGCGAGGTTCGCTTCTCCTCCCTGACCCGCACCTTCCCGGAGCGCGCGGAAGAACTCTTCGCCGAGGCAGAGAGGTTTACCGAACAGCGCTACGCAAAATACAAACGGCTGGCGGGCAAATAAACAAAACGGAAAACCGCATCATAAAACAGCAGTGCGGAGGATCCTTTTTGGATCCTCCGCACTTGCTGACGGTATAATATTTTTGTCAGGGATAAAAAATCAATCCTTCGGCCGCATGTAGAAGTTGCCGCGCACCTCAGTGGAGCGGATAGAGTTGACGAACGCTTCGGGGTCTGCTTCCCTGACAGCCTGCAGGGCTGTCTTGACGTCCGCGCCGGAAATGACGGAGTAAACCAGCTTATAAGGGCTGTGGCTGTGAGATCCGATTGCGTCGGAAATGGTTGCCCCGTGATGACTGGCAATGTGAATTGCGTCACAGACCTCCTGTGCATTTCTGGTCACGACAAACAAGGTCTGCTTCTGGTAGCTGCGATAGAGAGTATGCAGAGTTTGCGTGGAAACATACTGGAAAATGATGGAATAAAGCGCTTTGTCCCAGCCGAAGAATAGGCCGGCGATACAGAGAATCACAACGTTGAAGCCCAGAACCAGATTCCAGGTTTCAACACCGCGCTTCTGCGACAGGTAGATGGCGATAAAGTCGGTACCACCGCTCGTGGCGTCGACATAGAGGCAGAGACTGACCGCAACACCGCCGAGAATTCCGCCGAAAACGGCAATCAGCAAAGGGTCATAGGTGATGACATAGGCAGGGAACAGGTCCGTCAGGAAGCTGCTGACCAGAATCATCAGCAGAGAGAGAAGGGTGAACTTTTTTCCGACAAAGCGGAAACCAACATAAACCGGGAAGGCGTTTAACAGAATGTTGATCGGGGAATAGGGAAGCTGAATCCCCCAGAAATTTTCAGCCAGGCGCTGAATCAGCACGGTCAGGCCGGTTACCCCGCCGGGGAACAGATCTCCGGTTCGGACAAAAGTTTTGATATTCAGCGCCATCAGCGCTGCAGCAAGGATTACGGCGAGAACCCGCCGTCCGTCTTTTTCCCAGTCCCAGGTCATCCAAAAACCTCCTCATTCCGGTGTGTTACGGACAGTTCCGGCATCAGCGTGCGGCAAGAATAACACAGAAAGCAGGAGGATGCAAGGGAAGGGTAAAAAACCCGGAGGAAAATCCAGCTTTTCTTCAGATTGAACTTGTATGCGGGCCGGGAATTTGATAAAATAACAAAAGGGCCGGAATAACTCAGCTATCGAATCCCGGAACCCATCATTCCATGCGATTATGAAGGAGGGCGTGACAGATGCGCAAGTTTTTGAAAGTCTGCCATATCATTTCCCGCGTTTTCATTTTTCTTTGTATCGCGGCGGCACTGGTGCTGCTGTTTCTGAGACCGGAAGGGCTGGGCTTTGGACCCGCGCCGACGACAGACGGCAGCTTCTGGAAGGTGTTTGCGGCAACACTGGGATTGGCGGCAGTGATGTTCGCTGCGTCGGACTGGGCTTATCGGCTTCTGGAGGACAACGATTTTCTGGAAGTGCTTTCTTCCTCCATTCTGAAGCCTGCCTTTGACCGTCACGATCTGAGCGACAAACGCTACCATAAAACTGCGGCCAATGAACTGGACTTCAACGCCAGCCTGAGGTCGATTTCAGACGTCCGGGAGCGCACTCTTCAGGAACTTGCCTGGGAGAAGAAGAACAACAAACAGCTGCAGAAAAAGACAGTCGGAAACGGCATTGTCAGCCTGGTCTTTTTTGTGCTGGCACTGCTTTTCCTGGTTTATCCGGTTGTGATGTATTTCCTGAACGGTCAGGTTCTCAAATTGCCCGGCCTGGATATTCTGGCGTATGTTGCTGTTGCCGCGGTTGTTCTTACCTTCATTATTATATTTGATTATACTGGGTATCAAAAGGCGCTCCGCAGGCTGAATACCGTGTTGTCGATCCGCAGCCGCTGCGACGAGATCTTTGAGGCGGAGCGCACGGACCTGATCCGGCCGAAGCCCCTTGCGGCATATGCAGAAGCGCCTGTACCCGCGGAAGGGCCGACCATGCCTGCTCCTGCAGCAGAGCCGGAAGCAGCTCCTGTGCCAAAGACCCCGGCCCCGGTGATCATGCCGGAAGAAGTACCCGCCGAAGTCCCGGAAAAAACCGAGGAAGCGTCCCCGGAAAGCGCGGAACCGGAAGCGGCGCCCGCAGAAGTGAAGGAAACCGTATTTGAAAGCCTGACCCCTGAAGAGAATTCATCCGAAGCCTGAATCCATTTTATCATTATATAATTACGTGATGAAAGGACGGAAACAATGAACTACAGGAGCATGAGTCGATCCGAGCAGATGGAAGAGCTGCAGAAGCAGCAGGCAAATTTGGAAGTCCTGAAGGCCAAAGGACTGAAGCTGGACATGTCCCGCGGCAAACCGGGAAAGGCACAGCTGGACCTGGTCAGCGATATTCTGACGGTTCTGACCGACCCGGCCGACTGTATCGTGGACGGAACGGATGTTCGCAACTACGGCATCCTGGCCGGCCTGCCGGCAGCAAAGGCGCTCTTTGCCGATGTTCTGGGCTGCAAGCCCGAAGAATGCTTCATCGGCGGTACCGCCAGCCTGACCCTGATGTATGATACGATTGCAAAGGCTTATACCCACGGTCTGCTGCACAGTGAAAAACCCTGGTGCAAACTGGACAAGGTGAAGTTCCTCTGCCCGGCTCCCGGGTATGACCGCCACTTCAAAATCACCGAGAGTTTCGGGTTTGAGCTCATCACGGTTGAAATGACACCGGACGGCCCGGACATGGACCAGGTGGAAGAGCTGGTCAAAGATCCGGAAGTCAAGGGCATCTGGTGTGTGCCGAAGTACTCCAACCCAGACGGCATCATTTACAGCGAGGAAACCATCCGCCGTTTTGCCCATCTGAAGCCGGCAGCGCCTGACTTTGTGCTGATGTGGGACAACGCCTACTGCGTCCACGAGTTCGACGGGGATTATGTGCCCTTCCCGGACATCATCAGCCTCTGCCGCGAGGCAGGAAATCCCGACATGGTGTTTGAGTACGCCTCCACGTCGAAAATCACCTTCCCCGGTGCAGGCATCTCTGTTATGGCGGCCAGTGAGGCGAACCAGAAGTACATGCAGAAACTCCTTGGCATCCAAATGATCAGTTACGACAAGGTGAACCAGTTGCGCCATGTCAAGTACCTGAAGAACAAAGAGGGAACCATTGCTGTTATGAAGAAGCATGCCGGAGTTCTCGGGCCGAAGTTCAAGATGGTGCTTGATACTCTGGAACGCGAGATTGCTCCGCTGGGCATTGCGGAGTGGCAGAAGCCAAAGGGCGGATACTTTGTAAGCGTCAATACCATGGACGGTATTGCGAAGCGGACTCTGGCGCTTTGCAAAGAAGCGGGCGTCGTGATGACTTCCGCTGGCGCGACCTTCCCCTACGGAAAGGATCCTCGGGACCGCAACATTCGCGTTGCGCCGAGCCTGCCCCCGGTTTCCGAACTGGAGCAGGCCATGGAAGTCTTCTGTGTCAGTATGAAGATTGCTGCACTGGAGAAGCTGCTGACAGAATAAGCCGGGAACATGCACAGAAACATTCCGGCAGGCGCCGGTATGCCGAGAGAAGTATTTCCTGACAGGCCTGCAATTGGTGCAGAATGACGGATTTGCAGCAAAATGCACAGATAAATGGTGGTTCAGCATATAGCTGAACCACCATATTTTGTGGTAAAAAAACAGAATCAACAATCCCGCAAAAACATGAAAAAAGAACTTGACTTTTGGGATTACGGGTGCTATATTAGCCAAGCGCCGCAGGAAAGACGGCCCGGATTTCTAACAATTAAACAAAAGATTGAGGATTTATAAAAAAGTTCTTGACTTTTGGTTTTAACTGTAGTATTCTAATTAGGCTGTCGCGGAAGCGGCGGGAAGCACCTTGAAAATTGAACAATGCAAGAAAGCTAAAGCAAAATTTAGCACCAAACGGGAACTTTAAAGGGGCATCGGAAACGATGTTCCGGAAAATTCTTTTGAGAGCTGGAAAGCTTAA
>JAFPWF010000029.1 GCA_017395085.1 Oscillospiraceae bacterium
GTAATATCTCAAATATGCCCTGGGCTTCAAGTGGAAAAACGCAAAAAGAAACGTCCGTTACAAATGTCTCGTATTATAAGTTAGTGCATATGGGGCTTTGCCCCGCACCCCACCAGGGAGATGATCTCCCTGGACCCTCACCTGCCGATGATACTTGGATTTGAAAATGTTTGTTGTTTCCGGCTGATGCGCTGAGGACACGACAGATAGAAGGCTTCTGGCCCAAGAAAGCCGAAAAAAATTACCCGGAGGGAAAGCCAGCTTTCCCCTCGGGTATTTTTTCGGCTTTTTCCGGATGCTTCGCATCCGGGATGGCGGCTGAAAGCCGCCGGGCCAGAAGCATAACGCCGTCAAGCTTGGTCGTTCTCACCAAGCAACAACGGAAGATTGCTCGTTTGTCGTATGGAGCAATATCTGTAAGTGAGGGTCCAGGGGCATCATGCCCCTGGTCAGGGGACGAACCACCGATGACCGCCTGTGGCGGGAATTTCATCGGCGGTGAGATCAGGCGAAAAGGAGCAATCTCCCCACGAAGGGGAGTTGCGACTATTGAGCCTGCGGAACTGGGGGCGGATAGCCCCAGCGTTCCTCCTTCCCTTA
Source organism: Oscillospiraceae bacterium (assembly GCA_017395085.1). GTDB lineage: Bacteria > Bacillota > Clostridia > Oscillospirales > Oscillospiraceae > Limivicinus. The sequence goes on from JAFPWF010000029.1 coordinate 601, forward strand.
CATGACCACCGTGATCTGGTCGCCGTCGTGGAGCAGGTCGTCGGTGAGGACTTCGCTGGTGACGGCCTGGCCGTTCACCAGCAGCTTCTGGACGCCGCTCTCGTGGTGGGCGGCGTTATCCACGGTGATGTGGAGGCGCTTGCCGCGGAAGGTCTTTTCCATGGTGAAGCCGTCCCAGGAAGCGGGGATGGCGGGGCAGACACGGAGACCGTCGGGGGTGGGGCGGAGGCCGAGAATGCCTTCCACCATGCCCACCATGACGGTGGAGGCGGTGCCGGTGAGCCAATGGACGTGAGCGCGGCCCGGCTGGGGCGTTTCGTGGCCCTCAATGAACTGGGAATGGACGTAGGGTTCCACCTCGCGGATCTCGGCCCGGTCGTTGTAGGCGGCGGGACAGCTTTCCTTGAAGTACTGGAAGGCGCGGCCGCCGTGGCCGAGAAGCGCTTCGGCTAAGATGGCCCAGCCCTGGGCCTGGCAGAAAATGCCGCCGTTTTCCTTGGTGGTGGGGTTAAAGAGCAGCATGGCCGCGCCGTCAAAGGCGTGCTTGCGGTAGCAGGGGGTCATCAGCTCGATGCCGTTGGGGGTGTTGAGCTGCTGATACACGGTTTCCATGCTCTTTTCGGCCTGCTCTTTCGTCGCGCCGCCGGAAATGACGCACCAGGACTGGGGGTTCAGCCACATGGCGGCTTCGGGATCGTGCTTGCTGCCGATGACGGCCCCGTCCTGGGTGTAGCCCCGGCGGAAGCGGTCGTCCTCCCAGAAATGCTCGTTGATGAGGGCCAGCTGCTTTTCGGCGGTTTCCTTGAGCCAGGCGCTGTACGCCTTGTTTTCTTCTGTGTCGGGCAGCAGCTCGTCCAACTGCTTGAGGGCAAGATAGAACTGGAAGGCCACGAAGCTGCTTTCGCCCTGAGCGCCGAGCTTCAGACAGTCGTTCCAGTCGGCGTGGAGGCCGGCGGGCATGCCGTGCGCGCCCAAATGATGCATGGTAAAGTCGATGGCCCGCTTCAAATGCTCGATGACGGTGCCTTCGTCGTAGTCCGCGAAGGGGATCACTTCGTTCAGGAAATCCTTGTCCCCGGTTTCGGCGATGTACTTGTACACCGTGGGGAACAGCCACATGGCGTCGTCGGCGCGGTAGGCGGGATGGCCGGTTTCCTTCACGTAGCTGTCCTGCTCCGGGGTGTCCTCATGGCCGGGATTGTGGGAATACTTGACCAGGGGCAGGCCCGCGCCGTGGTGTACCTGGGCGGAGAGCATGAAGCGGATGCGGTCTTTGGCCATGGGCGGATCCAAATGGATGATGCCCTGGATGTCCTGCACCGTGTCGCGGTAGCCGTAGCCGTTGCGCTCGCCGCAGTAGATCAGGCTGGCGGCGCGGCTCCAGACGAAGGTGGTGAAGCACTGGAAGGCGTTCCAGGTGTTCACCATGGTGTTCAGGTTATCGTCCGGGGTGTGAATGTTCAGGTTGTTCAGCTTGCCGTGCCAGTAGTCGATCAGGGTGCGCCATTCCGCGTCCACGGTGTAGGCGGTGTCCCGGTAGCGGCGAAGGAGGGCCTTGGCTTCCTGCTCGCCCTTCTGGCCTAAGAGGAAAGCGACGGTTTTGGTTTCGCCGGGCTGCAATTCGAGAACCGTATGCAGCGCGCCGCAGGGGTTGCCGTTGAAGTTCAGGCTGTTGTCCAGCTTGCCGTCCTGCACGCCCTTGGGGGCGTTGAAACGGTGTACGCCCAAGAACCGGTCGCGGCGGCCGGTGTAGCTGACCACGTCCGCGCCCGCCAGGCCGAAGAAGCGCTCCCGGCCGTTCTCGCCGTTTTCGTTCACGCCGCAGAACTGGTTGATGCGCTGCAAAATGTGGTTTTCGTGGAATTCGGTCACGGTGATGAACTGGGTGTACTGCATGTTCACCAGATCCTGGGTATAGAAGCTGTCGGTGGTGAATTCGCAGTAGCCGAACACGCCAATCTTCCGGGGGGCGTCGCCGGTGTTGGTCACGGCCAGGCGCCAAACCTCGTGGGTGGCGTCCATGGGCACGTAGTACAGGGCCTTGGTTTCGACGCCGTCGTAGGCGGATTCGATCTGGGTGTAGCTGGTGCCGTGGCGGGTGACGGTTTCATATTCCTTCAGGGGTTTTTCCACGGGCCGCCAGGAGGCGGACCAGAAATCGCCGGTTGCTTCGTCCCGCAGGTAGATATAGCGGCCCGGCTCGTCGAACTGGTTGAACATATAGCGCAGGATGCGGCCCGCTGCGCCGGACTTGACGAAGCTGTAGCCGCCCGCGTTCTGGGTCACGATGGCGCCGTATTCCGGCGAGCCTAAGTAGTTGGCCCAGGGCATGGGGGTGCGGGGGTCGGTGATCACGTATTCCCGGCGGGCGTTGTCGAAATAACCGTACTGCATGGAAAAACTCCTCCTGTCCTTTGTTTCCGAAAGTTACCATCTTCCTATTCGGCGCGAAAACACATTGTCCTGTCTGCGTGGGAAAGAAAATAATAAAGAGTTGAGAGTTGGGAGTTGAGAGTTGAGATTTATATAGTGGATATCATCGGGTTCCGAAAATTGTCAGCTATAATTATCTCAACTCTCAACTCTCAACTCTTAACTCTCCGTCCTCCGCTCTTCACTCTCCGTTTTCAGCTTTGCTGTGTACGATCTTCTTCTGTGCGTACATATACTTGTCCGCCTCGTCCAGCAGGTCCTTCACAGTGGTTTTGCCGATGTCATCGGTATAGGCGTAGCCCAGGGAAATGCTCACGCCTTCCCTTTTCTCCATTTCCTCAAACTTGTGGATCATGCCGCGAATGGTATCACGGGTGCAGTCCGTCACGATGGCGGCGAACTCGTCCCCGCCGAAGCGGAAGCAGTTTTCCCCGAAGCAGGCGGAAATGCAGGCCGCCGCGTGGCGGATCAGCTCGTCCCCCGCCAAATGGCCTTCGGTATCGTTGGTGCGCTTCAAGAAGTTCACGTCGAACAGCGCCACGGCCATGGAGCGGCCGCTTTCCTGGGATTCCACCACGTACTGCTCGAACCGGTAGCGGTTGGGCAGGTTGGTCAGGGCGTCGGTCTCGGCGGCGGAGCGCAGAATCTGATCCAAATCGTTCCGGCGTTTGAGCACGCCGTTATACGCCCGCGCCACCAGCCGCACTTCCCTGAAGCCCCGCTTTTCGTCCAGGGATTCGTCCAGGGGAATCAGCTTTTCAAACCGCCCCAGAGGCCGAATGATCTTAAAATACATGATGATGAAGGCGCAGATCAGGATCACCATGATGGACAGGGTGGACACCCACATCATCGTTCGCAGCAGGCCCACGCGCTGGCCCGTGCTGGCGGATTCCTGGGCGGATCGCTGCTGGATCAGGGCCACGCAGCCGCTCACACTCTGAGAAACGACATTTTTTTTCTGCCCGTATTCCGTTCCTATCAACAGTCCCCGGGCGATGGAAAGCTTTTGCCCGTCCGGCATGGCCGCTTCCTCCGCCGTCAGCGCCGGCAGGGGAATGTTCGCCAGCACCGGGGTTTGGGGGATGGGATATACGGCGTTGACCAGAGCCAGGGCGTGAAGCTGGACCTCCCAAAGCTGGTTGGCGCTGTCCGCAGCCTGGGCAAGCAGGGCCTCCGCTTCCGCGCTCACATCGTATTCCCGGAACCGGGCCATTACCTGATCGCCCCGGCGATCCATCGTCAGCTCCTGGGCGTAGGCGTTTAAGGGGCCCACGTTCACTTCCCCGTTTTCCAGGATGGGCAGCAGCACAAAGCTGCTGGCCGTTTCTGACAGCGTGCTGGAGCCTGCCAGCAGGGAGGTGGCGTCCTGGGTGTAGGTTCCGGCGTTCCGCATAATGGTGGACAGGCGGTTGCTTTCGGTGCTGATGGAAAAAAACAGCCAGATGACCGCCACGTGCAGCACCGCCAGCACGATCACCAGGGGCAGCACCAGCGCGTGCACCGATACGCCCTTTCCGCCTTCATTCTTTTTCATGATCTTCAATCGACTCAACCCTCTTTCGCGCCGCTTCCGGCAGGGAATCATTTTTCAAAGTATTCGGCCAGCTTCTCCGCCGGGATCGGCCGGGAATACCGGTAGCCCTGGAGGTAGGAGGCGTACATTTCGCTGCACAGCTTTTCGTCCGATTCGCTTTCCACGCCCTCGTACAGCACGGAATACTGCAATTCGGAGAACATGCCCGCCAGCCCCTCCACCAGCTTTTCGCTGCGTTCGCTGCTTCCGCTGGCCTGCACCAGGGAGCGGTCGAACTTGATGATGTCGAAGGGCAGGGCCATGATGCGCTCCATATTGGAATAGCCCGTGCCAAAATCGTCCAAATAAATTTTAATGCCCTGCTCCCGCAGCTCGGAGATCTTGTTTTTCATCAGGATAAAATCGTCGTCGCTGCGGGACTCGGTCAGCTCGATGGCGATCATATCGTCCGGCACGCCGCACTGGGCGATGATGTCGATAATGTCCTGGCAGAAGCGGTCGTCCTTCAATTCCAGGGCGGATACGTTCACCGACACCCGGGCGAAATGGTAGCCCGCGTCCAGCAGCTTTTTGATCTCCTTGCAGGTTTTATGCAGGATGATTTCTGTCATGGTGTGGATGAACCCGTTTTCCTCCGCCAGAGGAATGAACCGATCCGGGTATTCCAAGGTGCCGTCGGGCATGCGCAGACGCATGAGGGCTTCGGCGGAATCGTACTTGCGGGTTTTGATGTTCAGCACCGGCTGGAAATACACCAGCACGCGGGGATCGTTCAAATCGGCGGTGTTATGGATGCTTTCCAGCTCTTTGACCAGCACCTCGTAGGAATTGAACCGCTCCACGTCCTTGGCCGTGACCCGGTGTACGGTGTTTTCCGGCATGAAGCGGTGAATGTGGCGCACGAGGCTGACGTATTCGTTTTTCCGGCTGATCTCCTCCACCGATTCCCCGATGACGATCTTGTAATCATATTGGAATTTGGCGTATTCATGCTGGAAAGCGTGCAGGATGCTGCGAATGCGATCCTCATAATCCGGGTTGCGCTTCACGGGGATCAAAAGCATTTCGTGGCCCTTGTCCGCCTGAAACAGTACCGCGCCCCTGAAAAAGTCGCTGGTGAAGCGTCGGATGGCGGCCTGCAGGGCTTCGGGGAAGTCTTTGCCCTCCTCGTTGAACTGGTGCAGATACAGGCTCATGAAAACGAAGCCTTTTTTCCGTTCGTAGGCGTAACGCACCAGGTTGCCCAAGGCGCTGCTGTCGATGGCGCCGATCAGGGCGTCGTAGGGCGTGGAATGCATCACGTAAAACATGGCGATCACCGGGTAGAGGAAGGTGACCACCGTGTAGGAATTCTGCCTGCTGAGCTGCTGCAGCGCGAGCATCAGAAAGGAAACCGCCATGGAGCTGTAAAAGCCTAACATCACGCGCCGGAACAGCCGGTTGCGCACCCGGACCAGCAGCAAAATATTCAGGGCCACAAAGCCCAAATATCCGTACAGGAAGAAATTCCGTCCCCGATAAGTGATCGCGCCGTCCGGGCCGATGGACAGTCCGCCGTCCCGCTGGACGAAATACGCCTCCAACGCCGTCAGCAGAGCAAACATCCCCAGAGCCGCCGCGATATAAACGCCCTTCTCCGGCCATTCCACCCGGGTGACGGAAATGATATAAATCACATAGTGGACGAACACCATGTACAGCAGGGTGTGGAACGCGCATCGCAGCCCGTTGGCCAGCTTTATATGCCCGCCGTTCACCGCCGCAGTGTAGGTGATCACGTTGGTGATGGCCGCCGCCGCGATCAGCACGATCAGGGAAATGAACACGCGGAAGCTGTGGGTTTTTTGCGTGTAGGAGAAAAAAATCAGGCAGGCCATCACCACACAGATGGACACAGCCGTCAGGTCTCCGATGGGGGAATAACCGGCGAAGCTGATTTGGCGGATCATGAATCAGCACTCCTCATGGTCAAAGCGTCGTATCTTTCATTTTGATGGGGGAAAAACCGCGCTTTTCAGGCGCGTTTCGATTATTATAGCATATCCCGCGCCGTTTTTCCACGATTTTGCGGGGCATGAAAAGAAAAAGTTCAAAAAAGTTCAAAAAATGATGATCTGTCAGGTATCTCGTGAACAAGCGACGTTGAGGGCGCTCTGCCCCACGGCTCACGCATGAATGAGAAATTGATATTTGTAGGGGAAGGAACCTGCGGGGCTTTGCCCCATATGCACTAACTTAATATTGACAAAAAGAAAACGACCCGCTATAATGTTTAAAAGAAAATAAGCGGGGGGCATAAGAAATGGAGATGGTAGGAGTCGCAAGCTTGATGAGGGGAATGCCGACAGGATATGAAGAAGCATGCTATAGGACAAAAGCGATCATAAGAAACCGGGACATCAAGGATCCAAACGATTTGATGATGCTTTCTTTATTTCATCTTGTTTCGGGATGCTCATTGATCGAGATTAGCGAGATATCAAAGTTAGCAAAGCTTGGAAATATCAGTGACGTAGGGTTTATGAAACGGTTTAGTAACTGTACGGATTGGTTTAAGTGGATTCTGACAAAGTTGCAGAACAAAAACCAAAGCATAATACAGTACGAGTTACCCGAACGGCTGAAGCGGTATCGAATCGTGGCAGTAGACGCATCGGATGTAACAGAGAAGGGGAGATCGGGCAGAATATACCGATTACATTTTGGCCTGGATATAATTCATATGCACGCCGTACTGTATAATATTACAAGCAACAGTATAGGAGAACATATCCGAAATTTTGCCGTAGCAGAAAACGATTTGGTTTTGGCAGATCGCATATACTCCTCTGTTTCCGGTATAGAATACTGTATTGGGAAAGGATGCCAATTTATTGCCAGAATGAGAATAAACAGTTTCAAACCCTATGATGAAGCGGGAAATCAGATAGACCTTCTTTCCTTCATAAAAGCAAAAGAAGCAGGGGAACTGTACGCATACGTAAAAAAGGAGCGTGGCGAAAACGCTGGAAAACTTTATCCTGTTCGCATTTGTTTTAAGAAAAAAACTGCTGACGCCATTGATTCTACAAGGAAGAAAATGAAGCGAAAAGAAAGCAAAAAGCAAGTTAGTATCAATGATGAAACTTACGTCTTTAATGAATACATGGTCGTTGTAACCTCTCTTGATAGCAGCTTTTCCGTTGACGATATACTGGGTCTATATCGATATAGATGGCAAGTAGAACTATATTTTAAAAGACTGAAAAGCATTTTAAACTATGGAGAAATGCCGAAGAAATCCGAAAAGAGCATTTTGGCATGGCTGAATGGTAAACTGATGGTGGCATTGCTAATTGAATCAATAATCGCTGATGCTGATTTTTCCCCCTGTTTTGACTGCGATGAGGAGTATGTGGAGGGAAACGAAGATGGTGTTTTTATTGCTGATGACCAACTTGTTTGACCCACGCGCCGTAATATCTCAAATATGCCCTGGGCTTCAAGTGGAAAAACGCAAAAAGAAACGTCCGTTACAAATGTCTCGTATTATAAGTTAGTGCATATGGGGCAGAGCCCCCGCTTAGAACAGATCACATTCACCGGCAGGTTCGGGAGGATCAATCAAACCAGCCTGCATAGCCTCAATGTAATCCTGTTCAGCGCGTATTCCCTGAATGAAGGGCATTTCCCAGCCACAGCTGTCAGCAATGTGCGAGGGATTGCTGTAGGGGTCATTGCCCTGCTCAACCCAGGCTTTCAGTTCCGCGATTTCACCCGGCGTGGCATCTGGAATCGAGCGAAGATACCGTTTCATTTCCTGGCGGAGATAGGCTTTCCTGCCGGTCATGCCCCTGCACCGTCCTTCCCCGTGGAAGCCAGTCCATGACGTTCGCGCATGGATTTGCCTTCCAGCGGGATCAGATAAACATTGTGGACGATCCGGTCCATAATGGCGTCGGTCACAGGGCTGTCTTCACCCGGCGTAGGATTCAGCCGGACATACCAGTCGTCGGTCTCATACTGGGTGCAGAAGATCGTTGCTCCATGCTTGGTTCTGGCTTCCACGAGTTCCAGCAAATCATAGACTTCCTGGGGCGTAAGCGGCTGCAGGAGCCAGTCGTCCAGAATCAGCAAATCCGCTTTGGCGAGCGCCTTTACCGCTTTTCTGCAGCGTTCTTCTGTCCTGGAAAGGCTCATTTCATCCAACAGATTCCGCATACGGGTATAGCGGACATGGTAAAACTTGCGGCAGGCGGCGTTGCCCAATGCGCAGGCAATGTAGGATTTCCCACAGCCGGAAGCGCCGGAGAGGATGATATGGTGTCCTTCGTCAATGTAAGCGCAATTGGAGAGGCGAAGCAGCAAGCCCTTGTCAATCTTGCGGTCTTCCAGGTATTCAATCCCTTCCATAACGGCGGAAGGCGTGTCCAGATGCGCTTCCTGGATGCGGCTGCGGAGTTTGTTCTGCTGACGCCGGTTCCATTCAGCGTCTACCAGCAGGCCAAAGCGTTCTTCAAATCCCATCTGGCCATAAGTAGCAGGGTCTGCTCCCTGGGCTGCAAAGGCATTGGCCATGGCGGTAAACTTCATGGCTTTCAGTTGGTCAGTCGTTGCCTGCTTCATCATGGCGACGCCCTCCCTTGCTGTAGTATCCGGCACCCCTGGTGATTCCGCCGCTATGCGTTTCCTGCTGCTGAGCAGGCTTTTCTCCGGCAGTTTTCCTGTCCGCCGAGGAACGGCACAGGGTGCTAATGTTGCGGATCGTCGGCACAGAAGTGAGGCGCAGCACACGCTCACAGGCGTCTTCCAAAACTTCTTTGCCATAACGCTCCGCCAGCTTGGTCAGACTGGCGCATGATTTGTACCCCTGCTCTGCCTCCCTTCCGCTGGTCAGGAAACAGCGCACCACACCGGCTGTACTCTTGCCAACACCGACAGCCCACGCGGTGAACTCTTCCGCGTTGTACTGTATATATTTGCGGTGAGCCTCCGGCATATGCTCGGGCTTCACCACGGGTTCCCATTGTGCCGCTGCCAGGCGGACATGGGCGGCGACCCGGTCGCCCCTGTAGTAGACTTCCACAATGTTCCTGGTCAGACGCACATCGACAGTTTCACCAATCAGGTCATAGGGAACGGAATACTTGTTCCGGCCATCCGAGACCAGATAATCGGTTCCCACCTTCGGCCGAGACCATACAGACGGTTCGTAGGCCAGCACCGGTAAAGGCTGCAAGAATGCTTTTTCTTCCTGCTCAAAGGCGGACAGGCGGCAGCCTACTCGTTTTTGAAAGGGCTTCCGGTTGATTTCTTCAAGCTTTTCAGATACGGCCTGCTGTGCTTCCGTAATGGAAAAGAACGTCCTGTCCCGAAGCGCCGCCGTGATCCAGGTTGAGACAAAGCGCACCGAGCCTTCGGCAACGGCCTTGTCGTCTGGCTTGCGTACCCTGGCCGGAACAATGGCTGTGCCGTAGTGGTCAGCCAGTTCCTGGTAGCTCCTGTTCAGCACTGTCTCGTAACGGTTATTGACTGTGGTGGCCGTTCTGCAATTGTCCGAAATCAGCAGGCGCGGCACGCCGCAGAAGTAGTTGAACGCATGCACATGGCACAGAAGCCAGTTCTCCGACTTCATGTCGCTGCACGCCTCAGCGTAGGTGTACCAGGTGCAGGGAAGAACGGCTACGAAGATATTCGCCGGGGTCAGTTCCCCTGTCATGCGGTCTGTGATCCACAGCGGGTCTCCGGCCCAGTCCACCTGCATGGCGTCGCCGGGTTTGTGGACGATCCGCATGGTTGCTTTGGTGACACGAGCCCACTTCCGGTACTTGTCGCAGAACTGGGTGTACATGTACGGAACGCCGCCGGTGGCGCGTACCTTCTCACAGTATTCATGCCACAGCAGCGTCAGCGTCACGCCCTTCTTTGCAAGGTCCTGATGAACCTGCGCAAAGTCCGGCATCGTGTATGGGGAAGCATATGCGTACTTCCCGGGGAACAGGATCTCCTGCAAATCCGCGTTGGTGATGTCCTCATCCAACGGCCAGGTGATCCCCGCTGCGTTTGCAGCCTTGATGACATCAGCGACAGTATCCCGGGAGCTTTGAACCTCCCAGGCAATTCCGCGCTGACTGGTTCCGAGGCTGTGCAGCCTCAGAATTTCACGATAGTTGGCCATGTGGCCACCTCCTGAACAGTAGTCACGCTTTTGCGTGCTATGTCCATTATAGTGGGTGGCCTTCTGCTCCGTGGTACTGGCCCTAAATCTCCGTGACGGTGGCCTTATTTCTCCGTGCACGTGGCCTTATCGCGACGAAATATACAGCTGTGAAGTGCCCCATGTTCTCCTGGAGGGTTTTCACATCATCACCGGCCCGAAGAGAAGAAACCGCGAATGTGTGTCTCAAATCGTGGAAACGGTGATGTTCGATCCCTGCACCGGTCAAAACCTTCTGGAGAATTTTCCAAATAGTCGGCTGGGACAGGTGGCTGCCGTCAGCATGGGTAAAGACCAGATCAGGGAATCCGCCATCGTTCCAGACATCCCCCGCGTCCATTCGCTGCCGCTCTTGGAACTTCTTGTGTTCCTTGAGAACCTCCATGATGAAAGGTGCAGGAGCGATGGTGCGAGGCTTGTCATTTTTCAGCGTCCCAAACTTGAAAGCACCGCCTTTTTTGCGCGGCTGGAGAAGTTGCTTTTTTACATGGATCACACCCATTTCAAAATCCACGCAGTCCCAGGTCAGCCCCAGCAATTCACCAGAGCGCATCCCGGTAAACAATGCAGTTTTGAACAGTGCCTCATGCTCATGGCCCTCCAGATACTTCATCAACTTCGTCAAATCCGGCGTGTCCAGCGGGGTGATTTCCTTTTGGGTGATCCGGGGCAGGATGCAGGCTTCCGTGGGATTCTTGGCGATACAACCCACCCTGACGGCAATATCCAAGGCTTTGTGAAGGCACCCGTGGGTGTTTTTCACGGATTTGGGACTCAGCCCACCGTCAATCAGGCTGTTGTACAACTTCTGGATTGCGGGAGGCTTCAAACCGGACAGCTTGATTTCTCCAAGGGTCGGGTTGATATACAGCCGAACCTGA
>JAFPWF010000040.1 GCA_017395085.1 Oscillospiraceae bacterium
CCTGAATCCGTGAAACTCGCACCTTGAAAACTTGCCAGGCACCTTGGAATCATTGGCGCCATGGCACATAATCAAGTACTGTAGAAATACACCCAACAGGTGCTGAAGACATAGTGTTTTCAAGCCCTCCGTAGTATAATAGAAGCACAAGGAACGGAGGGATTCACATGTACAAACCGCGCATTGAAGTCGTCTTCGAAAACGAGAGGATCATCTCTCCCAGCGGACTGAATATCGTTGGTGCAATGCTTGGGAAAAGTGACATCAAGAAGCGGTGTGACCGTCGGAAGGTTGATCCGAAGCGTAGTCAGCCTCAGATTAAAGATGGTGATATCCTGCTGACATATATCGGCCTTCTGACATTGGGCAAGACAGCGTATGATTCCGTTCATGAATTTGATGACGATCCGGACTATTTCCAGAATGCACTGGGAATCGCCAGGGAGATTCCGTCAGCGGAAACCATACGTCAGCGGATGGATGACATCGGCGATAGCTTGCGGGCCAATCTGCTGGATGCCAATGTGGATATGTTCGTTGCCCATAGCGTATCTCCCAGCGCATTACCGGGAGGAGAAGTTCCTGTTGACATGGATGTGACTCCTTTCGACAACTCCAAGACGATGAAGGAAGGTGTATCCCGGACATACAAGGGCTTTGACGGGTTTGCGCCAATGGTTGCCTATGTTGGTACGGAAGGCTTCATGGCAAACATCGAGCTTCGTGAAGGGAAGCAGCATTGTCAGGCCCATACCCCGGAATTCCTGAAAGAAACACTTTCTGTAGCACACCGCATGGCGCCAGATAAGCCGTTACTGATCCGGATGGATTCCGGCAATGATGCTGCTGAGAATCTGGGAATCCTGATAGAGGATGGTTCCTGGTTCATCGTCAAGCGGAATCCACGCAAGGAGTCCAAAGAAGGATGGCTGAACGAGCTGAAGGGCTGCTGTAAGGATATCCGCCATCCCCGTCCCGGAAAGGATGTTTATGTAGGAACAACCTGGAAGGATGTCACCTACAAGAACAGTTCCGGGGAAACGAAGACGATGGGCATGCGGATCGTCTACGAAATCATTGAGCGTACCATTGACAAACACGGCCAGATCCTCATGATCCCGGATATTGAACTGAACATGTTCTGGACCAACCTTGGATGGTCCGATGATGACGTCATTGCTTCCTACCATGCGCACGGAGAATGCGAACAGTACCACAGTGAACTGAAGACAGACATAGATGTGGAACGGCTTCCCTCTGGAAAGTTTGCTACCAATGCGCTTGTTCTGGAACTGGCGATGATCGCCTTCAATCTGCTGAGAATGATTGGCCAGGAATCCCTCAAACACAAGCAGCCAACGAAGCGGAAGGTTCGCCGCCGGAGACTGCGGACAGTGATCGAGAATCTGATGCTCTGTGCCAGCCATTTCACGAAGCACGCACGCCGCATGATTATGGCTTTGGGATGCAGCAATACATGGCGTCATGCCTTTTGGGGTGTCTGGCAGCGGTTTGCCCTTACATAGTTCGGTGACAAGTGCAGAGTCATCGGGCGGGGCTTTGTTTGGGTTACCATTTTGGCGGCTTTTGCTGAATGGTCGTTGGAAATTGGTCTCGCAGTCTTCAGCAACTGGCCGCTGGAATGAGTTTCACGGATTCAGGTA
>JAFPWF010000086.1 GCA_017395085.1 Oscillospiraceae bacterium
TTTACCGGAGCCGAAGCCGCATTATAATACTGTAGCCACTCTGGTAAAGTTTCTTGAGGAAAAGGGCTTTGTGGAAAGGGAGCCTATGGCTAACTCTTTCCGTTACAAGGTAAAGATCAGTGAGCGGCAATACCACGGGGAAACGGTCTCTGAGGTAGTAGCTCGCTACTATGATAACTCCTACCTGAGCCTGGTCTCTCAGTTCGTGGAGGAGGACAAGATGGACCTGCAGCAGCTGAAAGACCTCATCGCCAAAATAGAAGACAACCAGAAATGAGCCCGTTCCTTCTCTATATCGCACGTGCAGGTCTCTATCTGAGCCTGTTCTACGCCTTTTACCTAATGGTGATGCGGCGTACCACTTTCTTCCGGCTTAACCGCACACTTCTGCTCTCCGGGTCTTATTTGTGTCTTTTGCTACCGTTTATCCGGCTTAGAAGCGTTAGGGCGGCCAGTACTGCAGCAGAATTGACGATGGTGGCCGTCGGCGCCGAATCAGAAGGCGTTGCTGCACCAGTCGCTTTCCCGTGGCATGAAATCTTACTTGGGGTTTATATCACGGGAGCCCTGGTAACGCTGACGCTATATGGCATATCGGCCTGGAAGATGGGACGTCTGATTCGGAAAGGGGAAAAAACGGAGCGCGAAGGATGTCGCTTGATTATCCTGGAGGAGGATATTTCTTCGTTCAGTTGGGGCCAGACCATTGTCATGGGCAGAAAAGACTTGCTGGAGAACCCTGCTATATTTACACATGAATGGATGCATGTGCAGTGCCGGCACTCGCTGGACCTGCTGTTTCTCCTTCCCATCCAACTCCTGTTTTGGTGGAATCCGCTGGTGTGGATTACTAGAGAAGAGCTGCGACTGCTTCATGAATATGAGGCCGATGAAGGAGTGATCCAAAAAGGCATAGATGCAAAAAGTTATCAGTTACTTCTTGTTCGGAAAGCCGTAGGAGACGAGCGGTTTTCCATGGCCAGCGGCTTCCAGCACGCCAATTTAAGCAGCCGGATTACTATGATGCTGAAGCCCTCTTCTTCTGCGTGGAAGAGTTGGTCTTACCTAGCCCTTATCCCTGTACTGGCAGTACTGATGTATGCCTGCAATGCTCCAAAGGAGAATTTGGAGCCGGATGAACCTTCAGCCACAGTGATCACAATCAAAAAGTCCGGAGAAATCACCGGGCAGGAAGCTGTCCCTTACAGTCTCATTGAGTGCGCGCCAAAATTTAACGGAGGAGACACGCAGGAGTTCTCCAAATGGGTAAACAGTCAGTTGAAGTATCCAGAACAAGCCAAGCAGAATGGCATCCAGGGTCGTATAACCCTGCAATTCACAGTTGGAGTCGATGGAATGGTCCGGAACGTGTCCGTGCTACGGGGCGCACACGAGTTGCTGGATACCGAGGCGTTCAAGGTGATTTCCTCGTCGCCCAGATGGGAACCGGGCAAGCAACAAGGTGAAGCGGTTCCCGTCACATTCATATTCCCTGTCATATTCCAACTCCGATAATGAAAAGAACACTGCTGATATTGTTATGGATGGTGGTTTGCATCCCGCTGGGAGCGCAGATCACTCATCGAGACTCCGTGCTCACCCAAGCCCGGTACCTCAAGAGTATTTACCGCACCGATGACGCCATTGATATGCTGTCGACGCTGGTGCAGCCTGGCGCAATGGACGACGCCGTGCTCTCCGAACTGGCCGACTGCCACTTTCAGAGTGGGGATTACGAGAGTGCTTCCGGCACCTATTTCCTGCTCTCTTCGCGTGCGCCGGACAATATCCTTTATAAGATTCGGCTGATGCAGGCATACTTCCGTCTCAAAGCGTTTCCCCAGAGCGTTCAAGCCGGACGGGACATCCTCCAGTTGGACTCCATTCCTGCTGTGGTAAGCTATGTGGGTGACGCTTTTCGGCAGATGGAACAGGCCGATTCGGCCCTATGGTACTACCGCAAGGCGTTGGCATTGAAGCCGATGAATGAGTCGGTGGTGGCAAAAGCGGTGAATATTCTCATCACGAAGGCAGACTACGACGGGGCCGTCGCCGTCATGGAGCCTTTCCTCTCCGAAGATCCAGACAACACCGCCATTGCTCCGCTGAAAGGCCTTGCCCTCTATCGGAAAGGCGATTACGAGGGTGCCGTACAAGCGTTCCAACGACAGGAGGATATCGGGAATGACTCTTACCCCATCCACTATTATCTGGGGCAGAGCTATTGGCATACACAGGTGACATACCGGGCCGAGAAAGAACTCATCGCAGCATGGCAGATTGATTCAAGCGATGTAAACCTTGCCTATTCCATTGCAGCCGTCAAATTGGAGGCATACCGTTCTTTTGATAAGGAAATAAAACCCTGGCTTGATAAAGCTTGGGAGATGATTCAACCGGACCCAGCTTTGGCCTCCCGCATTCAGCAGCAATATGGCCTTGCCTACTACCGCAGGCAGGACTCCTGGGACAAAGCCATAGAGCATTACAAGGAAGCATACCGATATAATCCCAAATTCATTTCAGCCCTCTCCACCATTGCGTATTGCTACGAAGTCAAGAAGGATTACAAACAAGCGCTCCAATGGTACGAAAAATATCTGGAAGTAGCCCGCCCGGGAACACAGGGGTATGAATTCGCAACCAAAAGCGTAACCTTCTTGAAGGGTGAATTGTTTATGGAAGAACCGTAGTTTGAAAGATGAAGAAAATTCTTTCATTATTTGTATTGCTGTTTGTAAACAGCCTTGCCGCACTGGCGCAAGTGTTTATCTTGAATGACAATGTATTCCAGGGCCGGATGAGCGAAATCAAGACCATGGTGCTGGACTCGCTCACCAATGAGCCGGTGGCTTTTGCGTCGGTGTACGTGATACCTTCCAAGGATACCACCATAACCAATTTCACCCTAACTGACGCCAAGGGCGAAGCCAAGCTGGATGAGGTGCCCTTCGGCAGTTATGTCTTCCACGTGGAGATGATGGGGTATAAACCTTTTGTGAAAGAGCGCTTCTTCCGCGAGGAGCAAGTGGATATGGGAACAATCCGGCTGCAGCAGGACGAACTGTTTCTTCAGGCGGCAACCATCACCGATATAGGTAACCCCATTGTTGTCAAACAGGACACTGTAGAGTTCAATGCCTCCTCCTTCCGTGTGGGAGCCAATGCGATGCTGAAAGACCTGCTGCAGCGAATGCCGGGTATGGAAATAACCGAGGACGGCAAGGTCAAGTTCAACGGCGAGGAGATTGACAAACTCACTGTGGGCGGCCGGACCTTCTTCTTTAACGACCAATCCACCGCCCTGAACAACCTGCCCGCTGCAGTGGTGGACAAGATTCGCGTCATAGACCGTGAAAGCGAGCAGACCCGTGCATCCGGCATCCAGGATGGCCAACGGGAAAAGGTGTTGGATGTGGCGCTCAAGAAGGAATACGAAAAAGGATGGTTCGGCAATGTGGGTCTGAAGGGAGGCGCTACGCTTGGAGAAAAAGAGGGAGACGATGTACTGCGTGACAATCGCGGCCTGCTGTGGAACGGCAATGCCCTTGTATCAGCCTACTCCGAGAAAGATCAGGTGACGGTGATTGCCAATGGGCAGAATATCAACGACTCTAATGCGGTCGTCGTTGTCATCAGCGATGCAGGTGAGCGCTCCACGGCGAACCAGGGTCTGTCCACGGCTGCCCAACTGGCGGTGAATGCCAATACTTCCCGTATCAAAGACGTCGAGACTACCGTCAGCGTCAATTACAAGTACACGGATACGGATTCCGGCACTAGGGCGGACAGGACCACCTATCAAGAAGACGGGAACCTGTCATCCACAACGGAAGACATCGGTAAATCCTATGCTCACGGGCTGTCCGTCAATATGGAATTCGAGAAAGAAACAGGCAAGGTCTGGTTCCACCTTCGTCCTGATTTCCGTTACAATAGAGCAGATTCCTATGAGAGCAACCAGGCGGAGATCAGCCGTGAAGGAAGTTTCGTAAACAGATCCACTGGCACCACCCACAGTCTTTCGGAAAGGAAAAACGCATATTTTGATGCCGACGTGACTTTCCGCGAGATAGGTGGCAAACAAAACCGAACCCTCCAGCTGGCGATTGATCCCTATTACAGCAGAAATGACGGGGAAAGCCTGGAGTCTTCCCTCCTGACTACAAATGCCGGAGATGAAACCCGCTCGATGACCTACCACTCTAACGGCCTGTCGTATGGGATGGACGGGAGTGTCCGGTACACGGAACCTATTGGAGAGAAGTGGACGTTATCCGCCCAGGCACAATATGACTGGTCTCGTTCGGATGACATTCGGGATGCATTCGATGAGGCTGGCAGAAATGACTACTACTCCTCTGAAAGCAAGTCCGACTATCTGGAACAGCGATATGATTTGACTGCACAGTACAAGTTCGGACAAGGCAGCTGGGTTACTTTTGGCGGCCGGGCCATCGGGATTCTCAATGAAACCTTCTCCAAAAGCTATGGGATAGAGGAGACAACGGGGAAAGATGAGTGGAACTGGTTCTTTGCGCCCTCTCTCCGTTTCCAGTATGCAAAAGGAAATGACCGGATAACACTTTCCGCTTACGGATATGGAAGGCAGCCTTCCTCCTCCCTGATGCTCCCGGTTTTGGGTATTAGGAATCCATCGCGTCTGAGCCTTGGAAACGTCTATCTGAAGCCTTATTCATATACCTTCATAAGTTCGAATTGGACCAGGAATAATCGGGAAAAGTTCTCTACGCTTTATGTTTATCTGTCTGGTCAGGTGAATAACAATCCCATTGTTTCCGCGCTCTGGTATGATAGCGACGGCATTATGTATTCCATCCCTGTGAATGCTATAAAACCGAGCCTGACATCCAACCTGGTTGTAAACTATACTACGCCCCTGGACGCCAAAAAACTCTGGTCCCTGACCTTGAGCGGTGGCGCCGGTTATTCTTCCTCCATCAGCTATCAGGCAAAGACAACGCTCCCGGCACTTGATAAAGATACGTTTGATTATTCAGCGTTTATGACCGACTTCTGGGGAAATGCCGACGGTGACCAATTCTATGGAGGACAGAGCGGCTTTGCAGAGAGCAGGACACGTTCCTTCAGCCCTTCGGCCGGTTTCTCAGTGAAGTACAATCCAGACCATTGGTCTGTAAGCGCGGGAGCCAGGACCGCCGGCCGCATTGCCCGTTACTCGTTGAATCCCAAGGCCAACTTGAATACGCTGGACACCAGGTTTACTGCGAGTGGCACATATACCACCAAACACGAATTTGAATTCAATTCTGATATTGCCTACGTGTTCTACAAAGGCTATGCGGCAGGCTATGGCCAACCTGAATGGCAATGGAATGCGGAGATCTCAAAGAATATCGGTGCCTTCAATTT
>JAFPWF010000041.1 GCA_017395085.1 Oscillospiraceae bacterium
CGGACAGCCGTTCCCGGTTGACCTCCTTCACCTTCTGAATGACCTCAAACAGCCTTGCCCTGCCCGGAATGCCGTAGGCTTTCAGCGAAGGAGAAACGGCGAGGCAGATGGTTTTCTCGGTTCGTGAGGAATCAGCAACCACAAGATTGGTCGTCAGCGGGTCGAAGTGACGCTCCACGCACTCCACGCTGACGTAAAAACTCTTGAGGTCAATTGCGATGTAAGTGCGCTCCATTTGCGTCATCTCCTTCCGGTTAAATCAATTTGATTTCAATGCCCACCACGCCGTATTTCGCTTGCTCTTCCACGCTGTAATAGCGGTTCATATCGTTGGGGTTTGCCTTGTCCACATTCTCTTCCGTATAGCCGCATTGCAGCAGCGGCAGCGAAGCATACAGTTCCGCAAAATTCTTAAACAAATGCAGTCCGGTCACCACCACGACAAACGGCTCTCTTTTCTCGTCAGCGCAGGAAAATTCGATTTCATCGCCCATTTTAATCTGCTGACGTTTTTCATCGTACAATCTCAGTTCAAAGGTCTTTTTGCCCGAATGTATCATCTCAAAGGGCTGTGACCGCAGTTTCATTTGATAGCGCATTTTTCTTTCCTCCATTGCTGATCTATAACCGGACATTCCACATACCAGCGTCCGAACCGTGCGGCAAAAAGTTCGCTCGTTTTCTCAAAGAAAAGATGTTTTTCCACGCCGCATATCACCACGGTGTAGCAATCGCCCGTGCGACCGTTTCCGAGAGTGGAAGCCGGACGGAAGTCCTTAACTTCATCTATCTTGAATATACGACCGTCAGACCATATGATCGTGCGCGGCAGCATATAGCCTGTCGCGTCAAAGTCGGAGGTCACTTTCACATACACTCTTTCTGTTTGCCGTCGCATCAAACCACTCCTTTTATAAAAAATTTACCAGCCGCCAAATACTTTGTCAAATGTCGGAAGTTCCAGGGAAGGCACTTTGTATTTGCGAATTGCCACCGCTTCATATTTCAGATGAACAACGTGTTCGGGAACTCCGTATTCCCGGGCTATTTCCGGAACGGAAAGGCAGGTGCCGGAATTCAGAATATCCTGCGCCTGTTCCTGCAACTCCGCGCACATTCGGGACAGTTCACTCTGATAGGCTTCCATTCTGCGGATGCGTGTTTCGGGAGAACCGTTCGCTACCGCTATCACATAGTGCCTTCTATAATCCTCCACCGCCCGCTCAAATGATTCGGTACTTTGGGTGTATGCCTGTACATCCGCGCTGTCATATCCGACCATTTCAAGAAATGATTCGGTGTCGATAACTGTGTCGGCTGCGCCGATGTTGGCTTCCCGTTCCGTCCTGGCAACCGCGTGAATGATGCGGAAGGTATCGGCGTGAGCGCCGTTTTGCAAAAAATCGGGAGTGTTCAGATGACCGCATATACCGTGGAAGGCTTCGTGGAAGGAGCCGAAGGCATATTGCTGTGGGCTGAATTTTTTGTTGACGCCGTAATACACGGTGTTTTTTCTTTTAGTGATAAATCCCGAAAGATTTTCTCCGGGGTCAATGTAAATGAATCCCATGCAGGCAAGAATTTCGTCAGGGTCACGGGAACCGACCGTCCGGATGATGCGATCCATCTTTTGCAGATACTCCAGTTTCATTTGCGACACCTCCTTTGGGCAGTCGAAACGGACTCACTCATCGCTTCCGTCGGACGCTTCGGAATCCGCGTCGCTCATGATTCTGCCAACCTCGGCTCTCATGGCAGCATTTTTCTCCTGCCATTCGGGGGTGCGGAATTTGTTCGGAGTGTGCTTTTGTTTCGCACGAAACTCCGCGTCCACAAGCACCTTCCGCATGACGGAAATAAAATCAAGCTGATCCTC
>JAFPWF010000030.1 GCA_017395085.1 Oscillospiraceae bacterium
TACGAGACGGTAATACGGGAATCGTTCCCGGCCGGAAGCATCCGCATAATGACCAGTTCCTGCAGCACTTCATCCTTGGCGAAGGTGTCTTTTCGCGTATTGAAAAGGTGGATCAGATCTATTCTAACGTGCCGGAATAGGAAATCCCGGAACGACTGGAAGTATCTACCGGAGGCAAAGCTCCTGGGGGTAATGAAAATCATCTGGCCGTCTTCTGCCAAGAGTTTGGCGCAAATGGCCATGAATAAGGCATAGATGTTGGTCTGGCCATCAACGATGCTTGCGCAGGATCGAGTATGGACATCATCCTTGGCCAACTTAAAATAAGGCGGGTTTGAGATAATATAGTCATATTTCTCTGTCCCGAACAGGTCTCCAAAGATGGTGTTTGCACCATCCAGACACTCACATTTCTCAAGAACGAAGTCTGAATCATTTAGTTGATAATCCAACTTCACCCTTCTATCTTCACACCAAGCCTTAAGATATGAAAGAACACACTCTGCAAGAGGGATAACCTTTTTGTCCGTCTCAAATAGAGTCAAAGAGACATGCTCAGGCTTCGATTTCTCTACAAGGTGTTCAATTAATGCGCACGATAAAATGGCTAGCCCACATCCAGGATCCATGACGGATAATGCTTTCTTACCGGACGGAGTTGCCAGTCCTCCCATGAACTCCGAGATTGCTAAAGGAGTAAAGAACTGCCCTTTATGTTTCTTATCCTTATGAAAGGAAGAGTCAGCATAGGCTTGGCCAACTCTCTCTGCGAATCGAGAAGGTCGTTCTCTAACAACGGGTGCAATATGTGACTCTTCTGCCATACACGATGTCATCTATCTATATTCAAATACAAATTTAAGGATATTTTTTGAGAGGCATAGCATGATAACGCTTGCTTCTGACCAAAGCGACAATAAGCGATCGTCAGAGACGGACAGCCCCTGGATTTGCCGGGCATTTCCTCCGCAATTGAATGCACGAAAGCCACCCTCGCCGTTATGGAAGGATGGCTTCGTGTTGTATTGAACCATGCTTACCTGTCGCCAACACTATACGATTTTCTTCCATTCCTGCGGTGTCATGCCGGTGAGGGCCTTGAAACTGCGGAAGAAAGAGGTTCGGGAGGAGAAGCCGGATTCGTCGGCAACCTCGTCCAGGAGCATTTCTGGATGCTCGCGCATCAGACGCTGGGCATACTCGATGCGATAGCGCGTGATGAGGGATGTGAATTTTTCGCCGGAGAGGTTGTTCAGGATGGCGCTGATATACGTCTTGTTGGTGGCCAACTCTGTAGCAACATCATTGATGCGGAGATTCTTGCGTCGGTACAGTTCCTTTTCCTCGATCAGGGAGGACATCTGCGTCATCAGGTCGGTCCGGAGTTTCGTGTTGGCCACGGAGGTTTCCGGAGTGTCGTCCCCGGCCGGATGGCGTTTTCGGAAATGGCGCTCAATCAGAAAACAAGCGCCGCCCGACAAAAGAATACCGCCAAGGAGCCAGCCCCACGGAAAACCGGCCTCAGCCAATGGTTCGAGATGGAATGCCCAGACATCTTCCGCCGTGGCGAAATTATCATCGACGATCTCCGTCTTCCGTTCATCCTGTGCCACGCCGCCAGCCAGCACCAGGCGCCCATCCGGAGTTAGCAGCGCAAGTCCCAGTGCAAACCGCCCTTCCGGACACGCAGCGCGGAAAAAGTCCACGGAAGCACTGCCCCCGTCCAGGACGGCATCGTAGTCGATGCGGGCAAAGTGGCACCGTCCGTCCCGGTCGAAGGCCTGCATCCACGCCTGCCGCCGGGGGCGGTCTACCTGGACGGGGGCCATCCAATCGATAGGCTGTCCCTCGTTGCCCACCAGTGGAATGGAAGCATTGAGCTCCACTTCTGTGAAGACGCCGTCGCTCACTTTCAGCAGACCCATCTCTCCGTTGTCCCTCCTTCTGGCCGCCAACAGATAAGCGTTCCCGCCGATGCAATTGTTATGGCTGCCGGCTCCCAAATTGCAAGCCGGTTCCCATTTTTCCAGCAGGGGCTCCTGATAGGCATCACCCAGCAGGCGTTCCACCAGCGCACCGGCAGGGGCGCCGAAATTGCTTTCCGGGCCGAATACCAGATATTCGCCTTCCGTTGCAGGAAAGATCCACGGCCGTTCCCATCCGGAAGGGAATTCCTTCAGCGTGGAGAAGCCCGTCTCCGGGTCGAATAAGGCAAGTGCATCATCAGCATACCAGTTGCCGGCAACGAACACCCGCCCGTCCGGCAGGACCTGGGCCGATGCCAATGTCCTTTTCCGGTCCAGGATGGCGATAGCCCGCGTGCGATGGGAGGCGGGGTCGTAGATTTCCACACCCCAGCTTTGTCCGATGCCGAAAGACTCGGCACTGCCACCGCCGATCATGACGGTCCCATCCGGAAGCGGGAGTGCAAAACCGTTGTCGTGCGAGTAGTGCATCGGCACTTCGTGCCAAGCCCCATCTGCAAAGTACTCCAGCGTTTCCAGCGGCTTGAATCCGTCTGTATGGCCGCCGATGACCACTAATTCTCCACCCGCCATAAGTGTGCGATGCTGTCCCCTGGGCTTGTTCAGACTGGCTAAATGCTCAACCCGAAGAGGCTCCCATTGCACACCGTCCTTCCCCGCAGCCGGGTGCTCTCCGATTTCAGCAGGAGAACACCCGGCCAGCAGGATGGCAGCCGCAATGATAGTCAGCAAGCGTTTCACGCGGTAAAGATAGCAAGTATTCCTGACAGAATCAACTGATTAAACTATTCGCGGACAGGGCGGATGGCGTAGCCTTGGTCCTGTCCCCAGTGATTGATGTCGCGGCCATCGTTACAGAAGGCATAGGCCCTGTCATCATCGCCATCATCCGTAGAGGCTGTCCAATAGTAACCTCTATCCGGATTTCCAAAGCCCTTGTAAGTCTCACTAGGATCGTATCCTCCACAGATTCCAGTATTCGGCAACCCGGTGATACCAGTGATGTTTTCTTTGGTCGGGATTCTCCATCCGGCAGGACAGGGATCGTAAATAGTTTTTACGTCTGCCCTCCAAGGCTTTGCCCCATATTCAGAAGCGGACGACATCCAAGAGTAACCAGTCGAGGGACGGATCCATTCCGTAGGGTGAGTTACTGTATATGCCATAGTCGATGCGCTTCCGTTGCTATGCGTAAACACGAATGAAGCAACTGGCACATAAGGATACACATCATAGCCGCCATTGGCTGCCGAGAAGGCATCTTTTCGACCCCACTCGAACAAGAATCCGCGCATACAGTTGTCCACATTAATTGCCCCAAGATTACGGTCCATAAAGGTTTTTGTATTATGCGTCATGGTGCTTGGTTCCGGCGTGGCCCAAATGACCCAACTCCATAGAATCGTGCCTTCGCTGTCATATATGGCGACGCAGGCATCTCCCGGCGTGAATGTATCCGGCGTGGAAAAGTACACATAGCCATCGCTGTAGCTGATATCGTAGGCGCTGCCGTCATGCCTGATGGCCCGACCCTGCCCGTACAGTTCCCAAAGCACCTTCACCCCGGCAATGCGGGCCGGGTCGATGGTCGTAGCCGTCGTCCCCGTCAGCGGATCCAGCCCGCCATTGCCCTTGACCGTCGCCTTGAACCGGTACTTGCCCGGTTCAGAGACCATGTAGGTATTCGCCGTCTCCGCAGCGCCGAGGTCCTCAATCTCGCAGGATTGGCCATAAAGGGCGGCGATTTCATCGACAGACAGGGCTTTGTCGTACAGGCGGACATCATCCATCGCACCACGATAAAATTCCCCGCCACCTCTCGATCCCAGGTAATGCGTCCTTCCGTTCGCCACATTCCTGACACCGCCGGACATCACATAGCTACAGACTTCACTGCCGTCCACATACAGTTTTCCCACCAGTTGATCCACATCCCGGATATAGGTGACCATGTGCCAGTTTCCGTCGGTGTACGTGGCCGGAGAAGTCGCCACATAACCGTCTTCCCAGATTTGGATATTGCCGTTCGAGACCATCCTCACGTACCAGCCGGTATCTCCACTTCCTGCGTCTGTCCTGATCAGACAACGTTCGTTCTGGTGCTTGTAGGTGGTGTTGATCCACGCATTGAATGTAAAGGATGTCGATTTGTCGAAACTCCCTGCCTGCCCGATGGCCAACCGGGCATTCCCATCGAAGGAATAGGCACTTTCGGGATTCCCGAAACGGTCGGAAGTCAACTTGATCTGTCCGGTCAGGTCCTCCACGGCATCGATGGCGCCTTCGGCCACGGCATCTTTGATACTCCCGTTGAACGGCCAGTGATGGATCAGGTTGCTGACAGGGGCGATTCCATTGAACGAAACCGTAATGTCGCTGATCTGGCTGCGGCCGACTTCGATGGTCTTGTCCGACTTGAGCGTACGGACTTGGAAAGTGCCCTCCGTCGTGACGACCGTTACTTTGAGGCCCGTGTATGTATTCGCCGGGACGGCAATGTGGAACGGTTTCGCCGTGCTGCCGATTTCAACCCCTTCCTCTCCGCAGTCAAGCGTCACGCCGGCCGTGCCGGACACCGTGGCTGCAAAGTCCGTCGAAAGCGAGGCCGCGTTGCTGATCTCCCCGCTCAATCCCTGATCGGCGGAGAGGATGATCCGATGGACCTTCAGATTGCTTTGCGTCGAACTGACATTCACCCGGATGATGCCGACAATATTCTTGAATTCCAGCGTGTTGGTGCTGCTCTCGGCATACATCGGCGAGCCACTGATATTGCCTTCCACATAGGTTTGCACCTCCGGCAAGGCAGGGGTTCCGTCGTTGTAAACGGAAGCCGGATACCAGGCCTTGAAAGGGGCCGTCTCGGCATCGTCGCCCGACTCCTTCGTGAAATCGGCGCGCGTCGTCGTGCCGGTGGTCGAATAGACACCCACTTTCGCCGATGCGTCCACGACGGTAATCTGGTCGCCGCTGCACCACACGACATCGTAGCTGTCTCCGTTTTCACTCAGGGCTGTTTTAGTGGCGGAACTCTCGGTTGTAGCCGTAAATACAACAGCCTCTCCCGGTAGTTTGTTCTCCTCGATTTCGAGGTCCTGCTGGCAGGCGCTCAATGAGATGGCGGCCAGAGCCGCAAATACAAAGAATCGTTTCATTGTACAGTCCTCCTAAATGAAATCATCGTCGTCATAACTATCACCATTCCTGAACTGCTCGGTTTTACCGGAGGCGCAGATCACGCCTTCCTGCTTCACCTCGAAAAACTCAACCGAGGGCGCTTCGTAAAATTGTTTTTCTTTCTTTTCCATTGATATCGTATTGGTTTATAATCATCGTCAACACTAGAGGGCAAAAATAACGCATTCGCGCAAAGGGGAGGTCCCAGAATGGATAAACCGAAGTGCCAAAATGGAAAACAAATTGGTACTCCGTCTCGACGGTCCTTCTTACACTCTCATATTCCCGTAATTCTTCTACATTGACGAAGGATCCGACAGCCGCTTCATCCTATCCTAAGGAAACAGTTTCCCCCTGGTTTTCGGTTGTTTCTGGCAAATTATCGCGTTTTGATAGTCGGCTGCGAGTTTTGAAAGTGCCGGTTTTTTCGTTTTGATTCAATAAGAATCAAGACAAGGACTATCTTTGGAATTCAAATACAGCGGTATGAACTCAACTGATCGACAAACGTATGAAGCCCCCTCGGTCGAGGTTATCAAGGTGGCACAAGGCGGCGTGATCTGCGCCTCTGATCCGAAGTATAACACACCCTTTGAAGAAGGGGAAGACTGGTAAAGGAGGAATGGCAATGAAAAAGATAATAGCACTATTTTGTGCGCTGATTGCGCTTGTTTCCTGCAATATAGAAACGCTTGGACCGGAAACTCCTTCCGACGGCAAGATTAAGGTAAACCTCACCATCGGCCGGGCAGATGACTTTACGGAGACGAAAGCTACTGTGAAAAGCACCTGGGCCGATGACGATGTGGTGTTCGTATTCTTCAAGGGTGTAGCTGCACCTAAATATCTGGAGATGAAATATAGCGGCGGCAGCTGGACCGCTACCGGGAAAAACGGTCTTGCGGCTTCTGATTTGAGCGATGCCGCCGACAAGCGGATGACCGCCATCTACCTGCCCTACGGCAGCACGGCTACCGTAGTGAACGACGGCGGAGCCTTCAAGTTTCAGGACGGATTTGGCAACGATCTATTCTACAAAGGGTATTTCCTTCAGGCCGAGTTGGTGGATTATACCTTTGCCGGCGAACTGAAGGGCACCCTCAATATGGTGGCGCCTGCGCTTGCAAATCTTTCCGACAAACTGATCCACTTCGATATTTCCGGCTTCACCGCAGGTCACGACTATGCACTCTACCAGGACTATGTGAAGCCACTCACTTTCGGGAGCGTTTCGGCTGACGGGATTGTGTCCAAGACGGAAGGCTCTATGCGTAAGCCTCTTACAGGCTACGCCGACGGCTCGATGATGAACTTTTCCGGCATCCTGGATGCGAGCGCAGTGGACGTCGCGAAGAACTACCATTTCTCCGTATGGGACGATACCGCCGGCAAGCTCTACACCCGTGAAGCGAGCACGAAGACGGTGAGCAAGGCTATGTACATCGGCATCGGCGATATCTCGGCCCCTGCCACATGGAATGTCTATGAGCAGGACGTCGATTTCGTGTACCTCGGCTTCAACAACGCCTCCGGCGAGAGGATCATGTGGGCCAGGAAGAATCTTGGCGCTACGGTTGAGCAGGGGGAAGGCAGTTACGGATTGTATTACGCGTGGGGCGAAACGACGGGGCATTCCTTGACCGGTACATTCGGCACTTATACCTGTGATCACAACTTCAATACGGACATGACTGTCGCATGGGATGCGAGTCGCATTCTGTTGCCTGAATACGATGCGGCGCATGTGGCGTTGAAAGGGATCTGGCGATTACCCACGAACACTGAATTCGAAAGTCTTAAAAGTAATACTGACAACCCAGGTTTTAGCAGAGGCAGCGTAAACTCCGGCAAGACCTGGACAAGCACGGTGCCGGGATACGAAAGCAAGTCTGTTTTCTTGCCGGCGGCAGGCTCCATCTATGGTACCACGCTGTATGTTAATGAAGGATCTAGCGGCGGGTATTGGACATCATATATTAACGTTGATGGGCATAAATACTGGTATCAGTTCAATTCTTCTAACATCAGTAACAGTACCAACTACGGAGGAGGCTCTCAGGGCTATACAATCCGTCCCGTTTTCAGCGTAGAGTAGCGGGATAATTTGCGTATCTTTGCAAGGATGAGACACATCCGGTTCATAGCTGCTGTTTTGCTGGCGGCCATGCTCGCCTGTGGCGGTGAGATGCCCAGTCAGGCCGGGGGTGACGGGGTTTACCATACATTGCCTGTCGAACCCCTGCCGGACCTGAACGTTCCCCGGAGCGGGCACTTCCTGGCCTTTGTCGGCGGGGAACTGACGGTCATCGGCGGGCATACGACAGGCTTTATCCCCACTGCCACAGCCGAATATTTTCGCGACGGGAGCTGGCATCTGGTGGATATGTATTTTCCGCACGATTGGGGCTTTGGTGTCACTCTCCCTTCGGAGCAGGTGCTGGTGGGAGGCGGCTCCGCCGAGCCATTTGGAATCGGACAGACCTGGGCCGTAGAGCTGTACGATCCTGCAACACACAGATTTTCTCCGCTCCCCGTCCTGGACGTCAAACGTGGGGCTTACCCCAGCGCGGTGCGGCTCTCGGACGGCCGTATCATCGTCTCCGGCAACTGGTATGCGGAGGATAGGATTTCCACCTATTCCCCTGAGTCTGGCGGGGAAACCCGACGTGCGCCTGCGCTGGAACGCTCCCTGCCGCTCATCCTTCAGACAGCTCCGGACAATGCCCTGATACTGAGTTCATCCGGCTCTCGGGGTGAACATCTTGATCCTGTCGCGGACCGCCTGAAA
>JAFPWF010000004.1 GCA_017395085.1 Oscillospiraceae bacterium
AAGCTTTTTGTTCATCATAACACTCCTTTTCTGTTTTTTTGGATATTGAATTGCGGTTCGTTTAATGAGGGTTTTGCTATCAGTTCTTCAGACTTTTGCTTGGCCAAGCAACTCCTTCATGCAGTAGCCAATGCAGGGACTGGTAACGCCGTAGGGACAGCCATCGCAGGGACTTTCCTTTTCCTTGGGCTTGACCTCGTAATAACAGTGGTCACCGTAGGTGCAGCCCTTGCGCTTGTAATACCAGTAGCAGTACTTGCAGTCCTTTGGTTTGTCCGGCGAGTACTGGATATCACTCATGTTCTCTTTCCTCCTTTCCGCTCTAAAGTGATTCCTCCTCGGCTCGGTCAACCATGCCAGCGACACAGCAGCAACACCAGAGGATTACCGCATCAACCAGCATGATGACCAGGCCAATCATGATTCCGACCATTACAAAAACCTCCTAAACGCAAAAAAAGAGCGTCCATCTCGATCCCCCGTGGGGGAAAGAAATGAACGCTCTTATTTTTTCCTTATTCTGTTTGTAGGGTTATCCCTTTACTGTAGCTACGATCCCGGATGCGACTTGCCAAATCAGGGCAAGGCCACCTATTAGGCCTCCGACTATCACGTTGAGTGCAAATACACCAACGGTTCCTGCAAGATCGAACTTGTGCGGCACGAGCCACAGAAACATTCTATGGATTCCAAAGGGGATGCCGACACAGATCCAGAGCAGCAGATAATTAATCGTGCCATTCTCCATGTATATAGGCCGAAACAAAAGGAGGAGCAGGGCAGCCAGGGTAAGCGGAAGAATTACCTTCCTGAGAAAGATGCCTATTCTTTTCATTGTGTTCACCGTCCTTTCTGATTTGTCCGATGCCGCATCCACGCTTCTAACAGTTTGATGATGGTCTCTTCCATTTTCTGCGGAGTATAGGATTGCGGGAAGTATTTCGTGATCTTGTTCATGGGGAGCGTGAGATTCCAGCACTCAGGCTTTTTCTGCTCCAACATGATATCCAGGATTTCGTCTTCTGTAAGTTCGCCCTGCCGGGAGAGCTTTTTCATTCGCTGCGCTTGGGAAAGAGATGGAGTTGCTTGCTCACTCTCAATCGTAAGAAGCAATAGGTCTTGTTCCTCTTTTGATAGGAAGGAGAGCTCTGCTGCCGGGGTTAGTGCGATCTTGCCATCATCGACCATTTGAAGCAATTCCGGATTTAGCTCATTCAGCCGGAGATAGCGTTGAATTTGAGAAGAGCTGTCGGGACTGTTCTCTGCAATCAGGTCGCGTGAAGTCTTGCGCTCGGACTTCTTTCCAACTTGGTCAGAAGTTAAATCGGTGCGCGCGCCCTGCCGCTTGATGGCCTCCAACTTCATTTTGTAGGCCTTTGCTCTTTCGCTGGGAAGGATCTCCTCCCGCTGAAAGTTGCTATCGACCATCATGACTGTTGCGGTGTCGCGGTCAACGTCACGTACAATCACAGGAAGGGTCGATAGTCCAGCCAGCTCGCAGGCGTGTTTGCGCCTATGACCCGCTATCAGTTCATAGGTGCCGTTCTCCAATGGACGAGCAATAGCAGGGACAAGAACTCCGACGCTGCGGATGCTCTCGGTTATCATCTGCATCTGCTCATCGTCTCGCACTTGGAACGGATGATCTTGGAAAGGGACAAGCTTCTCCAGGGCAATGTTCGCTACGGTTTCTGTTTTAGTGGTCATATCCATATCCTCCTTTGACGCAAAAAGCGCCCAGCACGAACTGGTGCTGAGCGCCGGTATAGGCCGATATACATTTGGTCAAAATCAGACAAATTAGGACAAACCACTTCACTCGAAATGGGGTCTCAAGCAGTCTTTCGGACGGTGAAAATGGGCTTCGACGGGCGGGCTTCAAAAGTGGTCGAAATCGACTACTTTGGCTCCTTCATTTAACCCCTAAATTAACCCATTTTTGCGAATTAACCCATTTTTAACCCATATAAAACAGCATAAAACAGGTCAAATCGCGTCAAACCTCGTTAAAGGGAAAAACCCCGAAACCATTGAGATTTCGGGGTTTTTTGGCGGTTTTAACGCTTGCTGAACTGAGGAGCACGTCTTGCCGCTTTGAGGCCGTACTTTTTGCGCTCTTTCATTCTCGGGTCGCGGGTCAGGAGACCGGCGGCCTTCAGAGTGGGGCGATAGTTCTCATCCAGAACGACGAGGGCGCGGGCGATGCCGTGACGGATCGCGCCGGCCTGACCGGAAACGCCGCCGCCTTTGACGGTGGCTTCCACATCGACCTTGCCGACGGTGCCGGTAGCGACCAGGGGCTGACGGACGATGAGCTTCAGGGTCTCAAGGCCGAAATAATCATCGATCTCACGGCCGTTGATAGTGATAACGCCGGTGCCGTTGGGGATCAGGTGAACACGGGCGACGGAGGACTTCCGACGGCCGGTGCCGTACATATAGGGTCTCTTGGTTTTGTAAGTTGCCATAGATCAGATCCTCCTTCTCAGCGATCCCAGACTTCGGGCTTCTGGGCAGCATGGTTGTGCTCAGAACCGGCGAAGATGCGAAGGCGCTTCAGCTGCCACTGGGCGATGGTGTTCTTCTGCAGCATGCCGCGGACGGCAAGACGCATGGCGAGCTCGGGCTTCTTCTCCATCAGGGTCTTGTACTGGGTTTCCTTCAGGCCGCCGGGATAACCGGAGTGAGTACGGTAAAACTTCTGTTCCAGTTTTT
The DNA here is from genome assembly GCA_017395085.1 of Oscillospiraceae bacterium. Classification (GTDB taxonomy): domain Bacteria; phylum Bacillota; class Clostridia; order Oscillospirales; family Oscillospiraceae; genus Limivicinus. The sequence continues at coordinate 2,716 of JAFPWF010000004.1, forward strand.
TGCCGGTGAGAACGGCGTCCCTGGCGTTGATGATGATCACGTAATCACCGCAGTCAACATGCGGGGTGTAATCGGGCTTCAGCTTGCCGCGAAGCAGGTCTGCAGCGAGGGCTGCAGTCTTGCCCATGGGCTTGCCGGCGGCGTCGATCACGTACCACTTGCGGGCAGCTGCGGCCTGCTCCTTGGTCAAAAGGGTAGTAGACATGTTCTTCCTCCGAAATATTATAAATATAAACAAACTTCAGGCGGTCGGAGAACGGGGTGCCCCGAGCGCGCTTCATCTTTATAACACAGGGCTCCCGGCTTGTCAACGGAAATTTTATATAACAAAAGGAAAACTCTCGAATTCTCAAAAATACTCCTAAATACTCCGAAATTCTGAAAACGAATTTTAAAAAGATCGGCGGATTAACCGCCGATCTGATTCATGTTTCGGTTCGCGCGGCTTCGCTCGCGGTAGGAGAGCTCTCCGTGCCAGTGCGGTTTTGCCAGAATGGCGGAACGCATGGTTTCCAGCATGCCGTCAAAATCCAGCCCCTTCAGGGAGATTTCATCCGAGGAGTGCAGGCAGGGCTTCAGCTTCCCGTCTGCCGTCAGACGGATCCGGTTGCACTCCGTGCAGAAGTGAGCGCTCACCGGGCTGATCAGGCCGACGTTCCCCTGTGCGCCGGGAAGGCGGTACAGCTTGGCGACACCGCCGTCGGCCGGAACCGGAGATAGTTCGGGGAGACGTTCCGTCACCGCCGTGTAAGGGATGAAGGCTTCGGGGCCGAAGTCCCCGCTGTCGTACATGGGCATCAGCTCAATAAAACGGACGTCCACCGGATACCGCCGGGTCAGCTCAGCAAGGGCGGGGATTTCGTCGTCATTGAAGCCGCCGATCAGGACCGTATTGATTTTGATCTTTTCATACCCGCAGGAGAGCGCGGCCTCCAGCCCTTTCATAGCCTCTTCCAGTTCGCCGAGCCGGGTAATGTAACGGTATTTTTCGGCGTCCAGCGTGTCCAGGCTGATGTTCAGGCGGTTCACGCCGGCTTCGCGAAGGGGCGCTGCCAGCTTCGGGAGCAGGGTTGCGTTGGTCGTCAGGCAGACTTCTTGGATGCCTTCCACGGCGGCGGCTTCCCGGCAGAGATCCACAATCCCCGCCTTGACCAGGGGCTCTCCCCCGGTGATGCGGAGCTTCCGGATGCCGAGGGCTGCTGCTGCCCGGACAGCCATGATCATTTCTTCCCGGGTCAGCATCTCGTCATGGCGCTTTTTGCATACTCCGTCTTCTGGCATGCAGTAGCGGCACCGGAGATTGCAGAGTTCCGTGACGGAAAGACGGAGATAGGTGATCTCGCGTCCGTATTTGTCATGCATAATCATCCCACCTTGCAGGAACGGCTGCGCCTGCGCGCAGTGAACTAGGAAGGATTATTCCACAAGAGGGGGATTCTGTCAAGTGGAGCGGTTTTCGCAGAGCTTACCGGCTGTGTAACCTTCCTTCCAACAGAAGATCACATATCAAAGAACGAGAGAAGGCGCAGCCGCGGGCTGCACCTTCTCTCAATCACGGGATGGATTCTGCTTTCATGGTAGGGCCGGCAAGAAGGTTTTTACCCTCTTCCCCATAGGGCAGTTCATGGTCTGTGCCGGGTTCGGACCCGTTCAGATAGAACTCGGTTTCCTTTTCGGCCGAGAGGGGGTGGATCATATTGGCGATGGCGCCGACCAGGTTGACTGCATAGAACATGTAGATGGCCTGCGGGCGGTGCGGCAATGCGTTAGAATGGTTTTCCGGAGATATTGATGTTCAGTTGCCGAAATTTCCGTAGAGAATGCGGGCAAGCTCGGAATCCTTGTCCAGCATAATCGTCTTTTCCCCTCCTGCAAGAGAGGTTTTCAGCGCATCCAGGGAACGCGTAAAGTTGTAGAACTCGGCTTTATTCCCGGTGTTGTAAGCCTCCTGCAGAATCCGCATATACTCGCTCTCGCCTTCTGCCAGGATGGTTGCCGCTTCCTTCTCCGCTTCGGCGGTCATCACGGTGACCTTGCGGTCGGTCTCATTGCGGATTTTCTGCGCTTCGGCGGCGCCTTCGGCGGTATAACCGGCAGCGATGTTTTCGCGTTCAGAGATCATGCGGGTAAAGACGGCGGCCTTGTTGTCCTCGGGTAGGTCCAGCGCCTTAATCTGCGACTGAATGATCTCAATGCCGTAAACGGTGATGTCGGCGTTGGCGTCCTCAGTGATCAGCTGGGTCAGGCGCTCGCCGCGGGCGGCGATGATCTCATCCTGAGTCATGTTGGAGATGATCTTTTTCAGACTGTTGTAAACGGCGGCCTCGATGCGCTCGGCAGCGCGGGCATCAACGGCGTTCAGCGTCTGGATGTACAACGTGGGGTTCGTCACACGCCAGAGCACATAATTGTCCGAGATCATGGACTTTTTATCCTTGGTGATGACGTCGGATGCGGGAATGTCATAGAGGATCGTGGCAGCCGAAATGCGCTGAATAGTCTGGACAAAAGGAATCTTGGCCCGCAGACCCGGCGTATCCACGACATTTACAATGCGGCCAAACTGACGGACGGCGACGTATTCCTTCGGCTGGACCGTATAGAGGGAATTATAAAGAACCACAATCAGCAGTAGCGCAAGGATCAGCGCCAGCACTTTTCCGGTTTTTTTCATGATGCTACTCCCCCTTTCAGCCTTCCGTTCCAGTATCCCCGACGAAGCTTTCCATCGGATACATGGTCTGTGTATTTCCGTCCGTGATGATGACCTTCAGACCCGGCAGAAGATTCTCCAGCGCCTCGTAGAACATGCGCTGGCGGGTGATCAGCGGGTTCAGCGCATACTGCTCGTACATGGCGTTAAAGCGAGCCACCTGACCCTCCGCCTCGGCAATGCGGGCGGCCTTCTGCGCTTCGGCGCTCTGTACAATGCGGTCCGCCTGGGCTTCTGCAGCGGGGATCTGTTCGTTTTCATATTTTCTGGCCTGGTTGATGCGGGTCTCGGCCGACTGTTTGGCCGTCTCCACTTCCTTGAAGGCCAGGATAATTTCCTGTGTGGGCGGTTCGGCGTCCTGAATGGTAATGTTCACGACCTGAATGCCGATGTTCTGCTCCTGCAGCTCACGGACCATCTTTTCCTTGACGTCGGCCTGAATCGCGCTCTTGCCGGTGGTCATGGCCTCGTCGACCGTGTAGTCGATGACGGTGCTGCGGATGCTGGCAAGCGCAATGTTGTTGAGGATCAGCTCGGGCTGCCTGGAGTTGAACAGATAGGCGACAGGATCGCTGACTTTGTATTCCAGGTAGAAGTCGATGTTGATGAGGTTAAAATCCTTCGTGATCATGATACCGTCGAAGGAATTCACAATGTTCTGCCCGTTTGCACCGACGGAATAGCCGATGCCGGTGCCGTGCGTGGTGATATCCACCATGTGTACCTGCTGCAGGAACGGGATCTTGAAGTACAGCCCTGCGGTATCAGTACGGACTACCTTGCCGAACATGGTGACGACGGCGTTCTGCTGCTCGCTGACGTTATAATAAGAACCGAAAACAGCTGCCAGAATCAGCAGAACCAGAAAAACGATCAGCAGCCGGCGGCCGAGCTTTTTCCAGTCAAGCTTTTTCCGCTGCGGGGGCACGTTGCCGCCGGACCCCGGCGCTCCGCCGCCTACGTCGCGGAATCTGCCTTCCCGGAAGCCGCGGCCTGCAAAAGTGTTGAAATCAGGCATAGAAAGCCCTCCTTCCGTAAAATTGACATGATTTTATCATAAAGGGTTGAGGATGACAAGAGACAGCGGATAGCGCTTGACCGGATGGGGCCGCTGTGATATCTTTATTCCGGAAGAACAGGGCGGAAAACGGAGTGCGCATGGTCATAAATCCTGCCCTGTGGAAACGGAGCTTAACGCTTTATGTATGAGAATCTGAAGAACCGTTTTAGCGAAGTGTTCGGCGAAAAGCCGGCCTTTCTCTTTTCTGCGCCGGGGCGTACGGAACTTTGCGGAAACCATACCGACCATCAGGGCGGCGTGGTGCTGGCCGCGGCAATCAATCTTGAAACTGTTGCAGCGGTGCGCCCCCGGGAAGACGGCAAAGTCCGGCTTCTGTCGGAAGGTTACCCCATGTGCGAACTCAGCCTCGACGTCCTGGAGCCGCAGGAAGCGGAACGCGGGAGCACCAAAGGGCTGATTCGCGGTGTGGCGTCCGGCTTCTCAGCGCGCGGGGTGCCGCCGGTGGGTTTTGACGCCTGCGTCTGCTCCAACGTGCTGACGGGGAGCGGGCTTTCATCCTCGGCGGCGTTTGAGGTGCTGCTGGGCACCGTCCAGAACCATCTGACCGGCGCAGGGCTGCCCGCGCTGGAAATCGCCCGTATCGGCCAGCTCGCCGAAAACCGGTTTTTCGGCAAACCCAGCGGCCTGCTGGATCAGGCGGCCTCGGCTTCCGGCGGGGTAGTGTTCCTGGATTTTGCACCCGGGCAGGAGACCCGGTCGGAACGCATTGCCATGAACTTTGAGGATTACGGGTACTCGCTGGTAGTCATCGACAGCGGCGCCGACCACGCCGACCTGACGGCAGACTATGCCGCCATTCCGGCGGAACTCGCCGAAGTCAGCGCGTTCTTCGGAAAGAAGGTGCTGCGCGAGGTAAATGAGGAAGACTTTTATGCGCGGCTCCCGGAAGTTCGTGCTGCTGCGGGCGACCGCGCCGTTCTGCGCGCCATGCATGTCTATGACGAAAACCGCCGCGTGCTGCTGGCAAAGGCGGCGCTGAAAACCGGCGACTTGAACGGCTTCTTCCGGCAGCTGCGCGCATCGGGACGTTCTTCTCAGCTGCTGCTGCAGAACATTATTCCGGCCGGGGCGACCAGGATGCAGGCACTTTCGTATGCGCTGGCCTGCGCGGAACGCCTGCTGGACGGGGAGGGCACCTGCCGTGTGCAGGGCGGCGGTTTTGCCGGGACGATTCTGGCGTTTGTCCCGCTTGACCGGCTGGACAGCTTCTGTGCGGAAATGAACCGCCTGCTGGATCTGCATGCCTGCCATGTGCTGACAGTGCGTGGGGAAGGCGGTGTGCTGCTGGAGGACCAGACATGACTGACAGACTGAAACCCGATGGATTTGAAAATGCCGTCAGACCCGCCCTGCTGGGTTTGCTGGACTATGCAGAAGAAAAGGGCCTGATCGAGGCCGGTGACCGGACTTACTGTGAAAACCGGCTCCTGCAGATCCTGCAGCTGGATTCGCCGACCGGGGAAGACAAAACCCTGCGGGCGGAACTCCCGGAACTGTTGCAGGTGCTGATTGATTCCGCCGTCCGGCGCGGCGTTATAAGCGAAGGCGTTGTGGCAGCGGATCTGTTCGACAGCCTCCTGATGGATGCGGTCACGCCGTATCCGCATGAGGTGCGCCGGCGCTTTGCCGAAAAACTGCAGGAAAGCCCGCAGGCGGCAACAGACTGGTTTTATGCCTTCAGCTGTGACACCAATTACATCCGCCGCGACCGGATCGCTCGGGATCGCAAATGGATCTATCAGGGGCCGTACGGCGAGCTGGACATCACCATCAATCTTTCCAAACCGGAGAAGGACCCCCGCGCCATCGCCGCGGCAAAACTGCTGCCGCAGACGGCCTACCCCAAGTGCCAGCTCTGCGCCGAGAATGAGGGCTATGCCGGGCGGCTGAATCACCCGGGGCGTTCCAACCACCGGCTGATCCCGCTGACGATTGCGGGAGAAAACTGGTTTTACCAGTACTCCCCGTATGTCTACTATAACGAGCACTGCATCGTCTTCAACAGCCGTCACACCCCGATGAAGATTGACAGGGCGGCATTTGAAAAGCTCTTCAGCTTCATTGAGCAGTTTCCCCACTACTTTGTGGGCTCCAACGCGGACCTGCCGATCGTGGGCGGCTCGATTCTGAGCCACGATCATTTTCAGGGCGGGCACTACGAGTTTGCAATGGCGAGAGCGGAAGTGGAGGAGCAGTACTGCTTCCAAGACTTCCCGGAGGTTCAGGCGGGGATTGTGCACTGGCCGATGTCGGTGCTGCGGCTGCGCTCGGAGAATCCGGAAAAGGTCATAGACCTGGCGGAACGGCTGCTGAACCGCTGGCGCGGCTATACCGACGAATCCGTTTTCGTCTTTGCCGAGACCGACGGGGAACCGCACAACACGGTGACCCCGATTGCGCGCCGGCGTGGGCAGGATTATGAACTTGACCTCGTGCTGCGCAACAACATCACCACCGAGGAATACCCGCTCGGTGTTTATCATCCGCATCAGGATCTGCACCACATCAAGAAGGAGAACATCGGCCTGATCGAAGTCATGGGCCTCGCAGTTCTGCCGTCCCGGCTGTTGACGGAGCTGGCTGCCCTGAAAGAGGCCATCCTCTCCGGTGCCGACCTGAGGGCCGACGTTCTGACTGCTGCACATGCCGACTGGGCGGAGGACATTCTGCGGCGCAGAGCGGTGACTGCCGAAAACGTCGAAGCTGTGCTGCAGGAAGAAGTGGGCGCCGTCTTTCAGCGGGTACTGGAGGATGCCGGCGTCTTTCAGCGCGATTCCGTCGGCCGCGCAGCCTTCCGCTGCTTCCTGGATGCGGTGTAAGTAATGCAGATCACCATCCGGGACTGACTTTGTACTGACGCACCGGCCTGCGGGCCGGTGCGCAAATATGCAGGAAGCAAAACAGGGAAAAGGAGAAAGAAAACATGATCAACGCCATCGACAATGTTGTCAATGCCATCAGCGGGGTGCTCTACAAACCCTATATTGTCCCGCTGCTGCTGGTTCTTGCCGGGATCATCTTCACGGTTCAGACCGGACTGATGCAGTTCCGCCTGTTCAGTGAGTCCATCCGGGTGGTAAAGGAAAAGCCGGTAAACCTCGGCGCCACGTCCTCTTTCGGGGCGCTGATGGTCTCGACGGCTTCCCGCGTGGGCACCGGAAATATCATGGGCGTTTCCACGGCACTCTGTCTGGGCGGTCCGGGCGCTATTTTCTGGATGTGGATTACCGCCATCCTCGGCGGAGCGTCGGCCTATGTGGAATCGACCCTGGCGCAGATCTATAAAAAGAAGGATTCCGACGGAACCAGCTACGGCGGACCGTCCTATTACATGCAGGATGCACTGGGGCAGCGCTGGCTGGGCGTGATCTTCGCGGTCGTCCTGATTCTCACCTATGCGGTCGGCTACAATATGCTGGCAGCGTATAACACCCAGGATACCTTCAGCGCGTTTTCCTTCTATTCCGGCAGCACACCGGTTATTATAGGTCTGGTGCTTGCGGTCCTCTTCGGCATCTGTGTGCTGGGCGGCGGAAAGCGCCTGACCAAAGTGACCGAGGTCCTTGTGCCGGTAATGGGAATCCTGTATGTTGTGGTTTCGCTGATTGTCGTCATCATGCACATCGGGAGCCTTCCGCATGTGTTCGGCATGATCTTCAAATCCGCCTTCAACCTGAAGGCGATCTTCGGCGGCTTTACCGGTTCCTGCATCATGTGGGGCATTAAGCGCGGCCTGTACTCCAACGAAGCCGGTATGGGCTCTGCTCCCAACGCGGCGGCAGCTGCCGATGTGGCGCACCCCGCCAAACAGGGGCTGGTCCAGATGCTGTCGGTATTTATCGACACGCTGCTCATCTGCTCGGCCACGGCGTTCATGTGCCTCTTCTCCGGCGTGGAACCTTCTGCCGATGCAGCCGGCGCCGCCTACGTGCAGGCTGCAACCCGCACGGCGCTTGGGAACTTCGGCCCGATCTTTATGGCGGTGGCGGTCTCGCTCTTCGCCTTTACCACGCTGCTCGGCAACTATTACTACACCGAAGGCTGCCTGCGCTTCATTCTGAAGCGGGAGCCGGGCAAACAGTTCATGCTGGTGTTTCGCCTTGCTGCGACCTTCCTGGTCTTCCTCGGCGCGGTCATTTCGGCTGGGCTTGCCTGGGATACCGCGGACCTTCTGCAGGCGCTGATGGTGCTCATCAACGTACCGGTCATCCTGATTCTGGCAAAGCCTGCTGTCCAGGCGCTGAAGGATTACGAGAACCAGCGCAAGGCCGGAAAAGAGCCGACCTACAACGCCGAGCAAAACGGCATCACCGGGACGGACTTCTGGCGCGGATAAATCATTCCAAACAGAACAAATCAGATAGGGACCCTGCCAACGGCAGGGTCCCATTTCTTTGCTGTTTTGAGTCTCAGATTTTGATCGTCAGCACATTCAGGCCGAGCAGGTTCTGATATTGGATGTCGTCAGCCATACGGTAAACCATCCGGATGCCGATGTTTTTCGCGGGGTCATCCGGGTCGGTGATCTTCTGCCGCTCGGCGGGGTCGAACGGAATGCAGTCATCCTTGATGCGCAGCAGCACACTGTCATCCTTGTACACCACCCGGATGTCTACCGTATGCTTTTTCTTGTCCTTCCGGAACCCGTGGTCCACAACGTTGCCGGCCATTTCCTCCAGGGCCAGACCGGCCAGGCCGGAACGCCGCTGGTCGATGCCCTTATCCTGACAGAAGTCCTGAACTTTGTGCGCAATGGTTACGACTTCGTCCATACTCTTTACGGTCAGGTCCAGCCGGTCCGTCTCCGGCACGCCGAACTCTTTTGGGATAACCATAAGCTCTTCCATGTTTTTGGGGAAGCGCCGGTTTTTCAGATAGGCATAGAGGACGATGACAACGGTCGTTACCACGCCGTTCAGCACGTTGGCAATGTATACGCTGTTCATCCCTAGGCGGGAAATCAGCAGCGCGGTAAATCCGGCAACGCAGACGACGCCGTCCAGTATGGAAAGGATATGCACCAGTGCCTGCTTGTTGGACGCCTGCCCGTAACAGACAAAGTGCATGCACATGATGCTGAACGGCATGCTGAGCGGCAGGATCCGGAAGCCCCAGACCGTCATCATATAAACCGGGGCAGAGGGATCACGATAGAAAAACCGCGTCATCGGGACGGCAAAGAGAATCAGGAGAGCCGAAATCACACACATCAGGGGGATAAAACGGAAGAACATGTTGCGCATGACGTCCGTCAGAGTCTGGCGGTCTTCCTCACCGACGCTGATGCTGATGATCATGCGGGAGACGGCCAGCATCCCTCCGGGAATCGCCCAGAAGAAGCGGAGAATCGAGTCGGAGGCGGCATAGGCCGAGAGCCCGACACTGCCGACATAGGCTGTGATGAGGGCGTTGACGATGAGACCGCGCAGCGTCTGATAACCGTTGGATGCTGCGCCGGGAATACCGATCCGGATCAGGGCACCGCTTTCCCGCCAGGCAATCTGTTTTAAGTCAAACCGCAGTTGGGACTTCCCGGACAGAAAGTACTCCGCTTCGACCGCGAAAAAGACCCACAATGCCAGAGAAGATGCCAGTGCGAGACCGAAAGCGCCCCAGCGGAAGAGCGTCACAAACAGAACGTTTAACAGGAGATTGACGACAATCAGCGCGAGGCCGGCCGTGGTGGTCCTGCGGATTTTATTTTCCATGGACAGGAAAGCGGAAAGCTGGTTTCCCAGAATATACGGGAGCTCTCCGATGGCCTGCCCCAGCAGGTAAGCGTTAAAAACAGGACGCACTGCTTCGTCACGGGTCAGAAAACCGCTCCAGTCAAAGACCGCGATCATTGCCATCCCGAGAACGGAAACGACGGAAACGATCAGAGCAAGGGCAAGGTCCACGGAAAACAGGCCCTGAACTTTGTCGAATTGATTCCGACCCATATAGGTGCCGCACAGAATGGTCGCTCCACTGAAGAGCATGAAGCTGATGGAATAAATCAGCATGTTGATGGGGCCGAAAAGCGCAACCGCACTCATGGCGGTTTCACCGACAAAGTTGCTGGCGAAAAGGCCGGAAACAACGCCGTTCACGGCTGAAATCGCCGCCAGCAGGATCTGGACCGGCAGCAGCCGGAAAAGCAGCTTTGTGACCATCCGGCCGTTCGAGGCTTTGGAGTCGGTATCGTGATGCAATTTCACTTGGCATCCTTTCCTTTCCGGATCATAACTGTAAAAGCAGCCGGGAAGATTCGCTGCAGTCCATGCCATTATATCACCGCTGCCTTCCTGCGGCAAGCCGCAGTAAAGGCAGACGCTTCAAATTTTTCATTGACCGGAAACAGCACAGAGATTATAATACCAACGATATAAAAACTGCCCGCAGCCGAAGGGAGGGCGGAAACCGGCGGGGTATGTTAGCGCCAGGACCGGAAACGGTTGACGAGGGTTGGCAGTTGTCGAAAGACTCGGCGGATGCTGTCACGGTGTGCGGTGCGCCGTCAGGGAAAATGCAAAAAGCGGAATCAAAACCGTAACAGAGGTTTTCCCGGCACCGAAAATGACCGCAGTAAGGAGTATGAACCATGAGAGTTGTTATACAGGAAAATTACGAAAAAATGTGCAAATGGGCGGCGGATTATATCGCCGCAAAGATTCGCAATCATAAAGAAGACAGGCCTTTCGTGCTCGGCCTGCCGACAGGCTCCAGCCCCATCGGCGTCTATAAGGAACTTGCCCGGCAGAACCAGGCCGGAGAGCTTTCTTTTGCCAATGTCGTGACGTTCAACATGGACGAATATCTCGGCCTGCCCCATGAACACGACCAGAGCTACTGGTACTTCATGCACGACAATTTCTTTGATCACCTGGTTGACATGAAGCCGGAGAACATCAACATTCTCAACGGCATGACCGACGATCCCGAGGGCGAGTGCAGACGCTATGAAGAGAAGATCGCAAGCTATGGCGGCATCGACCTCTTTATGGGCGGCATCGGCGTGGACGGACACATCGCCTTCAATGAGCCGTTTACCTCCCTCTCCTCCCGCACCGGCGTTCGGAATCTGACCACCGATACGAGAATCGTGAATTCCCGCTTCTTCGGCAATGATCCGGAAGCGGTTCCTTCCCAGGCGCTGTCGGTCGGCGTCGGCACCGTGACGGATTCCAAAGAAGTCCTCATTCTCATTAACGGCCACAACAAGGCGCGTGCGCTTGCGGCAACCGTGGAGGGCAATGTCAGCCACAAGTGGACCTGCTCCGCGCTGCAGATGCATAACGGCGCAATCATTGCCTGCGATGAAGCTGCCTGCGGAGAACTCACCGTGGACACCTACAAGTATTTCCTGGACATTGAGAAGAAAGAGAGACTGTAAGCATGGGCAAGTACTTCGGAACAGACGGATTTCGCGGCGAAGCCAACAAAGACCTGAACTTTGAACATGCGGTGAAGATCGGCCGCTTCCTGGGCTGGTACTACGGAGCCAGACAGGGGAAGAAGGCCAAGATCGTCATCGGCAAGGACACCAGACGGAGTTCCTACATGTTTGAGTATGCGCTGTGCACCGGCCTGATGGCGAGCGGCGCGGACGCCTACATCATGCACGTGACGACAACTCCATCGGTTGCCTACATTGCGAGAGTCGACGACTTTGACTGCGGGATCATGATCTCCGCCTCGCACAACCCGTTCTATGACAACGGCATCAAGCTCCTGAACGGCAACGGCGAAAAGATGGACGAAGAGACGATCCTTATGGTTGAAGACTATATCGACGGCAAAATGGAAGTGCCGATAGCCGAACGGGAAGCGATCGGGCGGACTGTGGACTATGTCTCAGGCCGGAACCGCTATATCGGGCACCTGATCTCAATGTCCAAGTACAGCTTCAAGGATGTGAAGGTCGGCCTGGATGTCGCAAACGGCGCGGCCTGGTCCATTGCGAAGGCGGTGTTCGACGCCTTGGGCGCAAAGACTTACGTGATGAACGACGCACCGGACGGTTACAACATCAACACGGATTGTGGCAGCACGCACATTGAGCACCTGCAGAAATTCGTGGTGGAGAACGGCCTGGATGTCGGCTTTGCCTATGACGGAGATGCCGACCGCTGCCTCTGCGTGGATGAGAAGGGCAACGTTGTGACCGGCGACCATACCCTGTATATTTACGGCCTGTATATGAAGGAGCGCGGCAAGCTCCTGAACAACAAGGTTGTGACGACGGTTATGTCGAACTTCGGCCTGTACAAGGCGCTGGATAAGGTGGGCATCGAGTATGACAAGACCAAGGTCGGCGACAAATATGTCTACGAGAACATGGTGGAAACCGGAAACCGCCTGGGCGGCGAGCAGAGCGGCCACACCATTTTCCTGAAGTACGAGACGACGGGCGACGGCATCCTGACCAGCCTGAAGCTGATGGAAGTTATGCTGGCAAAGCAAAAGCCCATGAGCGAACTGGCGGCGCCGGTGGTGTTCTATCCGCAGGTCTTGAAGAACGTGCGCGTAAAGTCCAAGCCCGCCGCGCAGAACGACCCCGACGTACAGGCGGCCGTGAAAAAGGTCGCGGACGAGCTCGGCAACACGGGCAGAATCCTGGTCCGCGAGTCCGGCACCGAACCGGTCATCCGTGTGATGGTCGAAGCCGACACCAAAGAGCTGTGCGAAAAGTACGTGGACAGCGTCATCGAGGTCATCACGGCGAAAGGCCATCTGGCATAAAACAGACAAGTAGAATCAAAGAGGGATTGTCATGTTCTGGCAATCCCTCTTGAACTGACAGGATCACAACGGAGGAATCGGTATGAAACGGAGTGAAATCAACGCTGCCCTGAAGGAAATGGAACAGATGATCACCGAGTACCGCATCACACTGCCGGCGTTCTGTGGCTTTACACCGGAAGAATGGAAAGGCAGGGGCCATGCCTGGGACGAGGTCCGGGACAGCATGCTGGGCTGGGACATCACCGATTACGGCCTCGGCCGGTTTGATGAGGTCGGGTTTTCCCTGATCACACTGCGAAACGGCAACCTGAAGCGAAAGAGCGAATACCCGAAACCCTATGCCGAAAAACTGCTGTACCTGAAGGAAGGGCAGTACTCGCCCATGCATTTTCACTGGTACAAAATGGAAGACATCATCAACCGGGCAGGCGGAACCGTGCTGATCCGAGTCTATAATTCCCTGCCGGACGAGGAAATAGATCGGGAAAGCCCGGTTACCGTTCATCTGGACGGCGAAACCCGGACAGTCCCGGCGGGTACACAGCTGCGCCTGACGCCGGGACAGAGCATTACGATCTTCCCGTATCTGTACCACGACTTCGAGGTGGAACCGGGCACAGGCCCGGTGCTTCTGGGCGAAGTAAGCCAGTGCAACGACGACAATACCGACAACCGCTTCAACCCGCCGGTGGGCCGCTTCCCCGCCATCGATGAGGACGAACCGCCTTACCGGCTGCTCTGCAACGAGTATCCGCCGGCGGAGTAATCCGGTCTTCACCATACAAAAACGCTGTCTGATCAACGACGGGATTGCGTCGCTGCAGACAGCGTTTTTTGTTGCGTGATCGGGCAGAACGCTAAGCGGAGAGGCCGAAGTACAGTGCACCGACAGCCTGGCCGAACTGCGCCACGGATACACCCGGCCTTTCTGCCAGCTGACGCATCAGCGGCGTCCAGGCAAGCGATTCATCCGCGGCGATCAGCCTCATCTGCGGCAGCCTGGAGGAAAAACCCTCGCACAGCAGACGGAAACAGGCAGGCAGCTTGATGAAGCGTCCGTACAGATAGCGCACCTGCGTTCCGGTTGGGAGCAGATACTCAAACTCGCTGGTCAGCACGGCAAGATGCGTGCCAATCCGCCGAAAGACTTCTGAGGCAGCCGGGTGCCCGGAAGCCGCTTCCTGCATCAGATGTTCCAGGCAGGGCTTTCGGAGATCCTCGGGCCTGGTGCGAATCTGAAGGCGGCCTCCTTTTTCCACAGTGAATTCCTGAAGCAGAGCCGGATACAGTTCCTGTGCCAGACGGAATGCGGCAGACTGGCCAAGATAACGGCGCGCGCCGGGAAGACAGGAGTTTTCATTGCGAATGCTCCGCAGATCTTCCGGCGGGACAGAGGAAGCGGGTAAATTCCCGACATCCAGAATCAGGTCGTATAGCTCCAGCGGGAAGGGCGGAATGCTCCCGTCGCACTGCAGCCAGCCCGTTCCGAGGTCTGTGCCCAGTGTGTGGGCGATGAGCCCACCCTGAAGGGCGACGGGCTTTTCTTCCGCAGAAAGCTCCATGGCGGCGGTAAATGCGGCCATATGCCCGTCATTGATGATGTGTACGGTAGCGCCGGGGCGGCACTGCTGAAGCAGCAGAGCTTTCAGGCCGCTGAGTTTCCGGAATTCCTGCTCATAGTCCAGGGCGGTGTTGCGGCGCAGCCCGTCCGTTTTCGGGGTTTCGCCGCCGAGAATCCGGTCTCCCAGCACAATGTCGGGAAAGCTGACCCCGACGGCGTCCAGCAGGGGCGGTTCGGAAAGACCGAGGGTTTGCGCCGCTTTTGCGCGCAAAAGGGAGACCTGCTCGGCGATGGGAAGAAGAATGCCGTCGGCAGTTGTACTGGCGGCGGGGTTCCAGTCATACTCTCCGGTACAGATCAGTCTGCCGTTGACGGACAGACAGAGCTTAATGTCGGTCCCGCCGATGTCAATGCCGCAGAGCACCGGGCTTTCGGCCGCGCAGCACAGATGCTGAAGCCGTATTGCAAGAGAACCATCCGTTGCTTCGTCTGGTTTATGTCGGGCCGGACCGTAATCTTGCAGTGCTGCGACCGAAAGCCGGAAGGGCGCATAGCCTTCCGCGGAGCACAGCCGGTCGGCAATGTTGATCACTTTCCCGTAACCGCGCCGGTTGGGCCGGTGAATCTGAAACACGTCCTCAAGCGTCTGTACCAGAGACATCAATGCGTTGTCTTCCGGATCAAAATACAGACAGAGTTCCCGCCCGCTGCACACGGAAAGCAGGTTGTAAATGTTGGCATAGAGAAACTCGGCGACAAAACGCTGCTCCTCAGAAGTGCTCCAGCGCGGAAGACGGAGCGGGTAATCCCGGACCTCGCCGTGAATCAGGCGGAGCCCCAGAATCAGTTTGGCGGTATCGGGGTCTGACGCGAACGCCGCACGCAGATCAGGTACCCATAGAGCTTCACCCTGCGCTGCCGCACGAATCAGGTCGGAAAGCATTGAAATCCCTCCGATGATAAAGGTTGTTTGACATTTGAATCAGTATACCACAGGAATCACTCGGCAGGCAATCGTCTCTCCTCTGTTTCACGTGGAAGGATGTCAGAAATTGTTTTGACTTTCCGACGCTTCTGAGATAAGATGATGACCAGAAACAGGCAGAAATCTGAACTGTTGAACCCATGTGTATACACCATCAGACGAAGGAGAAACAGAGGATGAAATATCAGGGAATCATCTTTGATCTGGACGGGGTAATCTGCTCCACGGATCACTACCACTACCTCGCATGGAAGGCTTTGGCCGATCGCCTGGGCATTTACTTCGATGAAACCATCAACAACCGCCTTCGCGGCGTATCGCGGATGGCGAGTCTGGAAATCGTGCTGGAACGCAGCACCGTTGTCTATACGGAAGAGGAAAAAGCCGCCTTTGCCGAAGAGAAAAACAACCTCTACCGCGAACTCCTGAAGAATATGTCCCCGGCAGATCTGGCGCCGGAAGTGAAGGAGACTCTGGACGCCCTGCGGGCAGAAGGACTCAAGCTTGGGATCGGTTCTTCCAGCAAAAACACAAAGTTTATCCTCTCACAGATCGGCCTTGGAGATTTCTTTGATAAAATCTCTGACGGGACGAATATTACGCGCTCCAAGCCGGATCCCGAGGTGTTTCTGAAGGGCGCGGAGTATCTGGAACTCGCTCCGGCGGCCTGCCTGGTGGTAGAGGACGCGAAAGCCGGCATCGAGGCAGCCACTGCGGCAGGGATGGACTCTGCAGCCATCGGCGACGCTGTGAAGTGCGGGCTCGCGACCTATAACCTGACACGTTTTGCAGACCTGCTGAACTGTGTGGACTGAAGCAGGCAGTGTAACGACAGAGAAAAAAGAAAAAACGAAAAGGCGGAACAGAGCATGAGCAAGTTTCCCTATGAACCCTGGACTGTAACGGAAAAGGGTTTTCAGCATGATGCGCTGCGCGAGAATGAATCGGTGTTTGCGCTGGGCAACGGCTTTATCGGCATGCGCGGCAACCTGGAAGAATTGACGGCGGCCGGATCGGAAACCATTCAGGGCAGTTTTCTGAACGGCGTTTTTGATTCCGAGCCCATCGTTTACGGCGAGGGTGCGTACGGCTATGCCAAAAACCACGAAACTATCTGCAATGTCATGGATGCCAAGAGCGTGACCCTCATCGCCGACGGTGAAAGGCTTGACCTTGGGCGGAGCCGTGTGGAAGAGCATGTCCGTCAGCTCGACCTGCGTGCGGGTCTGCTGAAGCGTCATTTCATCTGGCATACACAGGGCGGGAACGTACTGGAAGTGGAAACCGAGCGCCTGGTCAGTCTGACCCGGCAGGAGCTTGCCGAGACCGGGCTGCGTCTGCGCTGTCTGAAGGGAACCTGCAATGTCACCCTGCAGAGCGGCATTGCGCCCACTGTCATTGCCGAAGGCGATCCAAACGATCCGCGCAACGCGGCGGGCAAAGACCGCAGACTGCTGACGGGAGAGCGCGGCGCGGAAGGACAGCTTCTCTCCATGCAGCAGAAAACGAAGAATTCCGGCTTCTGCATCGCCTGTGCCGTGGAGCACCGGACACAGCTTCCGTATGAGACAAGAATCCGGGACGATTCGGTAATCTGGAAGACAGAAACCGTGCTCAGTGCGGGGGATGAAATTACCCTGGAAAAAAGCATCTGCTATCT
Organism: Oscillospiraceae bacterium; assembly: GCA_017395085.1. GTDB lineage: Bacteria > Bacillota > Clostridia > Oscillospirales > Oscillospiraceae > Limivicinus. Next base: position 19,443 of record JAFPWF010000004.1, read on the forward strand.
TGCGGAGAGAACAGAAGATAATATTCTTGAAAAAGCGGCAAAGCTGGCGCATGAAGCTCCGGCTCTGCAGGAACTGAAAGCGGAGCAGCGGGCATATCTGGACGCCTTCTGGGAAAGCGCCGGGATTGAAATCGAGGGAGACGATGCCCTCCTGCAGGGACTGCGCTTTAATCTTTTCCATCTGGTGCAGTCGGTAGGCCGCGACGGGAAGCGCAATATCGCTGCCAAGGGCCTGACGGGCGAGGGCTATGAAGGACACATCTTCTGGGATACAGAAGCCTATGTGCTGCCGATGTTCCTGTGCATCGATCCGCTGCTTGCCCGGAAGCTTCTGGAATCCCGCCATCGGATGCTCCCGAATGCGCGGGCACGGGCCCGTGTAATGGGTCACCCGAAGGGGGCCCTTTTCCCCTGGCGCACCATTGACGGCGAGGAATGCAGCGCGTATTTTCCCGGAGGAACGGCACAGTACCACATTGACGGCGACATCGCCCACGCCGTGCTGGAATACTGGCGTTTTACGCAGGATCTGGATTTCATGGCAGCCATCGGTGCCGAAATCCTGGTGGAAACTGCGCGGCTGTACCGCGATCTGGGCTTCTTCAGCACGGAAAAGAACGGAAAGTTTGTCATCAACTGCGTGACCGGCCCGGACGAATACAACGTCATGGTCAACAACAATACGTATACCAACGCGGTGGCAGCGGAAACGATGCGCGGCGCAGCGGAAGCGATGGCGCTCCTGCAGGAGCAGCGGCAGGAGGATTATGCCCGCCTGTGCAGCAGCCTGGACTATACCGGGGAAGAGGCGCAGAGCTGGCTGGATGCAGCGGAGAACATGTATTATCCGCCGGCAAAGGACGGTATCTACCCGCAGGATGACGGCTTTCTGGAGCGCCAGCCCTGGCCGCTGGACAGCATCCCGAAGGAGAACCATCCCCTGCTGATGTATTATCACGGGCTGGTGATCTATCGGCACATGGTCTGCAAGCAGGCGGACCTGATCCTCGCCATGACGCAGTACGGCGAGCGGTACACGCTGGAGGAAAAGAAGAAAAACTTCGCCTTCTATGACAGCGTAACCACGCACGATTCCAGCCTCTCCATGGCGACGTTTTCCATCCTCGCAAACGAGATCGGGGAAATTCAGAAGGCCTACGATTACTTCATGTCTTCCGCGCGTCTGGATCTGGACGATATGCACCACAACACCAAAGACGGTCTGCATATGGCCAACATGGCGGGAACCGTCAACGGAATCATCCGCGGCTTTGGCGGAATGCGTGTCCGGGACGGAGAGCTTTGTTTTGCACCGGTCTGTCCCCCGCAGTGGAACGGATATGCCTTCTGTGTACAATTCCGCGGCAGAAGCATCCGGGTTTGTGTCGGCAAAGATCACGCGGAGTACAGTCTGCTGCATGGAGATCCGATTACCATCCGGACAGGCGGACGGGAGCGGACACTGCACTGAGACAGTCTTCACAAAAAACAGAATCGAAAATGAACTAAAAAAGTGCTGCCGGGAAATCTTTTCCCGGCAGCACTTTTCTCTCATACAGTACCAAACGGTTTTACAGCACATAAAGGTCTTCGTCATGGGGGCGGTCGGTTTCTGAGGAATGCCGCCTCGCATACTCCGCAGGGTTCATGCCGACAGCTGCGCGGAAAACCCGTGCAAAGTAATTTGCGTTGGTAAAACCGCAGGCTTCCGAAACAAACTGTATGCTGTGCCCGCCTTGCCGCAGAAGCAGGCGAGCGTTTTCAATGCGCACCCGGTTGAGATACTTCCCGGGGGTCATGCCAATGAATCGGCAGAAGCAGCGTGTCAGGTATTCCTGGCTGACCTCCAGGCGTTCCGCCAGCTCTCCGATGCCGTCCAGAAAGGCATAATCTCTGCGGATGATTCCCAAAGCTGCCTCAACCACCAGGGGCAGGCGTTTTCCCGCTCCCGGTTCTGCACTCTGAGAACCGTAAAAAGACATCAGCAGACCGTAAGCAGCCTCCGAAGCCTCGGCGGCCTTGCCTGCGGCAGATCCGCCGGAAGAAAGGAGCGAAAAGACATGTTCGACTGCAACTCCGCCGTTCTCAAAAAACAGGCCGCCTTCTCTTCGACAGGCGGAAAACACCAGGTCAGCAGCCATGCCCTGCAGGACAAGTACCAGCAGCGAGCAGTCCTCGCCTGCCAGCAGCGACAATTCTTCGCCGCCGGGGAAAACGGCTGCCTGAGGGGCGGAGAGCGTCCAGGCGCGGTCGCCCCAGGCAACGCTGACGGAACCGGAAGCCGGGGAAAGGATGCGCCAGAACCCGGATGCGGAGGAAAGCGAAAGAACATTCCCTGCCTCCGGGTGCAGGGCAGATGCTTCACAAACGCCTAAAAGCTCCGAGAGAAGGACTCCCGGAGCTTCCAGATTGATGCTGTTTTCGTTTGATTGCCGGATTGTGGCCATTAGTGGCAGATAGCCTGCTCGGTTTCCTTGTCAAAGAAGTGCATGCGGTCCGCCTTGACGGCAACCCGGATATACTCCTCGACAGGATGCTCTTCATAGGACGGCATCTTGACGATGACCTTCTTGTCCTGCACAAAGAGATACATGTTGGTCTCAGCACCAAGCAGCTCACAGAAGTCAACCTTGGCATAGAGGCAGTTGGTATCAGTCCGATACTCGACGGGGAGAAAGTCCTCCGGACGGATACCCAGGATGACCTCCTTGCCAATGTAGGGCTTGAGAGCTTCGCACTTAAAGTCGGGGATCTCCAGCTTGGTGTCTCTCAGAACGGCGAAGAGCTTGCCGTCTTCGGCGGCAATGGTGGCTTCCAGGAAATTCATCTGGGGGGAGCCGATGAAGCCGGCAACGAAGAGGTTGCACGGAGTATCGTACAGCACTTTCGGAGTATCGTACTGCTGAATCAAACCGTCCTTCATGACGACGATCCGGTCGCCCATGGTCATGGCTTCGGTCTGGTCGTGGGTAACGTAAACGAAGGTGGTATCCAGACGGCGGTGCAGACGGGCAATCTCACTGCGCATCGAGGTACGGAGCTTGGCGTCGAGGTTGGACAGGGGTTCATCCAGCAGGAAGACGGCCGGGTTACGGACCATTGCACGGCCCAGTGCAACACGCTGGCGCTGGCCGCCGGAAAGCGCCTTGGGCTTGCGCTCCAGCAGATGCTCCAAGTCAAGAATCTTCGCCGCTTCGTGGACGCGCTTGTCGATTTCATCTTTGGGAACATTGCGCAGTGTCAGACCGAAGGCGATGTTCTTATACACGGACATATGCGGATACAGAGCATAGTTCTGGAAGACCATGGCGATGTCGCGATCTTTCGGCGGAACATTGTTGACGAGGCGGTCTCCGATATAGAGCTCACCGCTGGAGATGCTCTCGAGACCGGCGATCATACGCAGGGTGGTGGACTTGCCGCACCCGGAAGGCCCGACCAGGATGATGAATTCCTTGTCCGCAATTTCAAGGTTCAGGTTGGGGACGACGGGTTTGTCAGCACCGTCATAGATTTTGGTAACGTTTCTGAAGCTGATGGATGCCATGAACAATTCCTCCTGTTGTGGCTGTTTTTGAATCATCTCGCAGAATCATCTGCGCATTTTGACTGTTTCTAACATATCATGCTTTGGGGAATTCCGCAAGACAGATTTTTTGATAAAAGGATAAAATTTTGATCTATCATACGGCAATTAACAGAACAAATCCGAATAAAAGGAGAATTTTTTATACATCGTGCGGCGAGATAACAGTTTGTCAGCGCCGGCGTCCGCGCCCGGCGCCGGCACGGGACTTGCCGGTTTTCTTTTCCGAAGGGAACAGGTCGTCACGCCGGTTCCAGTCAGGATTGGAAAAACTGGATTCCTGCGGGGTCATCAGATCCTCAGTCCGATGCTCTTCATCGGTAAAGATGGCGCCTTCTGCCACTTGACTGTTCTGTGAGAGCTGTTCAGGGCTGAGTGTCCGGAAGGCGCGGCGGAACAGAAAACCCTGCAGATAAGCAATGAGTCCGAATCCGCAGACCGCCCACAGATAGGCAAAGATTTCCACTGCCCCCGGGTTCATGATGAAGCTGACGTATACCGCAGCGATAAGCAGAACCAGATTCAGAAGAGTCCAGGGCAGTGCGGCGACGCTCATCAGCCAGGCGTTGCGCAGCGTGTTCCGAATGCTGTTTTCATAGCGCGCCTGAAGCGGAAAGATGTAGAGAAACCCGAAAAAAAACAACAGTACCAGCACAAAAAATGTCACCTGGTAGACCCGGCCGAAAGATGCGGCAAGGCTGTGTACGGTCCAGTAGTATGCATAAAGAAAGGCGATTCCACACAGGCAGATCAACCAGAGAAGAGTTGCCTGTTTGAAGTTGTCTCGAAACGCGTACCAGAATGTGCGGAAGATAAGGCCGTCATCCCGGTCCTCATCTTCGACCAGACGCAGCATGCAGGTATAAAGCGCTGTCAGTGAGGAGCCGAACGTAATGATCGGCAGGGAGAACAGCACAAACATAATGTTGCAGATGACAATATCTGCCAGTTTCGAGAGCGCCGTCATCAACGGGCCTTCGGGGTCAAACAGCCGCATGTGGATCACCTCTTTCACAAAAACGGGGCGCCGGTTATACGGCGCCCCGGAGAATGAATGCTGTGGGGGATGTTTACTTGATTGCGCCCTGCACCATGCCGTCCATGATGTGTTTCTGCGCAAGAATGAAGATCACAATCATGGGGATCATGGCAAGCAGCGCCGCTGTCAAAATCAGATCCCAGGACTTCACAAAGGAGCCGACAAAAGACTGAACAGCGACTGGAAGCGTCTTGTTCGGGTTATTCTGCCCGAGCAGAATGGAGGGCAGCAGATAGTCGTTCCAGATCCACATGCCGTTCAGGATCGTAACCGTCACGATGGTGGGCTTCAGCAGCGGGAAGATGATCCGGAAAAAGGTGCCTTCCGGAGAGCAGCCGTCGATTGCGGCAGCTTCTTCCAGTTCATACGGAATACCCTTGATAAAGCCGGTTAAAATGAACACTGTCATGGCACCACCGAATCCGAGATATGCAAAAATCAGGCCAGGCAGAGTTCCATTCATACCGAGGCCGACAAACTTGCCGACTTCGCGGAATGTGGCGATCAGCGGAAGCATAACGACTTGGAAAGGAATAATCATCGAAGAGATGAACACCATGTAGATTACAGTGGACCATCTGGTCTTATTGCGGCAGATGACCCATGCGGCCATTCCGCCGAACACTGCAAGCAGAACCAAAGAGATCACGGTAACCAAAGTTGAACTCCCGAAAGCATGCCAGAATACAAAGGCCTTATTATTCACCACCGAATTCAAGTTTTGCAGGAACTGTTGAACACTCGCACCAGCGGTAGAAATTGGGTTCGAGACAATAGCGCTCTGGGCTTTAAATGAATTAAGTACTACCAGTGCAAAGGGGAAGAGAATATAAGCGGCCAATAGGACGGCAACTACTGTCAGGATAATGACGCGGGATGTCTTCATTTTCATTACATTTCGACCTCCCTCTTATTGGAGATACGAACCTGGGCCAGGGACACGCAGGCCAGAATAATAAAGAACAGAATAGCCTTCGCCTGGGCATAACCATACTGGTCACGCGCAAATGCGGTGTTATAGATGTTCAAGGCAATCATCTGTGTTCCATTGGATAGGCGCTGTCCCATAAAGCCTCGCACTGTGCCGACACCATTGGTCAAGGCCAGGTTGACATCGAACTGCTTGAACGCAGAAGTCAGCGTTAAGAAGGTGCAGATGGTGAACGTGGCAGCGATCATGGGGATTTTGATCTGGAACAGGGTCTTCATGGCATCGGCCCCGTCGATCTGCGCTGCTTCCAGAACATCCTTCGGAACGGTTGCAAGACCGTTAATGTAAATCAGCATGATGTAGCCGGCATATTGCCAAACGTACACGATAATAATCGCAATAAATGCTGTTTTTGTGTTAATCAGCATGGAGGTCGAGTTCATAATTGTAGTCAGAACATTTGAGAAAATGAACTGCCAGATATAACCCAGAACGATACCGCCAATCAGGTTGGGCAGGAAGTAGGCTGCCCGGAAAAACCCGACACCCTTGAGTTTGGTTGTGCAGAGCAGTGCCAGTAGAAAAGCCACCAGGTTAACTAGGATCATATTGACGACCACGAATAGTACTGTAAGTAAAAGAGACCAGACAAATGCCGGATCTTTAAACATGGCGGTATAGTTTGCTATCCCGACCATCTTTGAATATGTTACACCATTCCAATCCGTGAAGGAGTAAAAGATACCCACAAACATCGGGATGATAACGGTAACTGCAAAAGTGAAGATCAAGGGGAACAGGAAAATGAAGTTAATAATGGCGCGATGATGCATGACTGTGGGAATAAAATACATACCAGCCAGAACCATCAGAGCGCCGACAACAAGAAACATGCCGCGCAGTGCGACTTTAGCGCTTCCGACATGGATTACAATATAAGTTTTGGAAAAATCCATCCAGAGCGCAGCAATCAACAGAACGGCACCCAAGATTAGAAGCACTAGCGACAAGATTTTTTTGCCGGAGGTGTTTTCATTCATATTTCAGAACACTCCCTTTTCAGAGGCTTTTCTCTCTTAAACAAGAAGGGACGACGGCAAAGCCGCCGCCCCCTCAAAACGCGTAATAATGCTCAGATTACTGGTTGATTGCGTTGGGAATGGTGTCGACCATATCCTGAATGAATTCTTCCGTGTTGATCGAACCAGCAGCGAAATCCTGGAAGATTGCGCCGGTAAAGTCTTCAGCCATGTTTGCAGGCTGATCCAGGAAGTGCCAGGAAGAAGTTTTGCCTGCGGCGGTGAACTCTGTGATTGTCGGAGCGAACGGGTCATTAGCAACAACAGTGCAGCTAGCAAACGGGCTGTTCAGACCGGCTTCCTGAACCATGATCTGTTGGCCATCGGGACCAGCGAGCCACTGAAGGAATGCCAGAGCATCTTCGACGTTGCCGTCTTTGAAGACTGCCCAGTGGGAAGGAGGATTGGTCAGAATGGTGTCGATGCCTTCTTCAAAGGCATAGGGAATCATGCCGCACTCGAAGTTGCCTGCTGCGGCATACAGATCCTTGTACTGGTCCGTCAGAGATGCACCGATCCAGGAACCCTGGGTAACAAATGCAAATTTGCCGCCTGCAAAACCGGAAACCTGGTTATCATAGTTACCGGATGCGGTATCAGCCGGAGCAAACTCATTAAACAGAGCGACCATCTGTGCGAAGTTGGTGAAACGATCAAGATCCAGCTTGCCTTCGTTCATCATCAGATCGAAGTAGGTGGAATCATTACGGGCAAGACCCGCATCCAGATAGTTGCAGAACATGTGGTTGCCGGTGGACCAGTAAAGTTCCTTAGCAGTGGTATACCAGCCGATAACAGCAGTTAGGCCGAGTTCGTCCTTCATGCTGTCGAGCTTCTCAAAAGCAGCGCGCATGGAAACAGGTCCTGTGATGCTTTTGGGATCAATTCCAGCTTTATCAAGGATGCTCTTGTTGTAAGCGAGGCCGATGGCTTCGGTGGTATAGGGGAAGCCGACTGTGGCACCGGTGCTGTCAATAAACTCTGCTTCGGTGTCAGCAGCCCAGGGCTGGTCAGCCATATCGACCATCATGCCAGTCCAGTTGGAGAAGTCGGGAGTGCCTTCGCAGGTGAAGATATCGGGCATGTTGCCGGCCTGATAGTACTGCTTCAGCTGAGACTGCAGATCAACGCCGCCACCGATGGACTCTACTTCAACATGCTTGCCGGTGGCTGCTTCATAAACTTCGGCAGCATGGTTCAGAGCATTGGCGATCTCAATTTTGCCGTTGAAGAGGCGGATTCCGCCAGAAGCAGCGGGAGCTGCAGCCTGGCTGTCACCGCTGGAAGCAGCGGGAGCAGCGGATTCCGTGCTGACGCCGCAGGCGGCGAGAGCGATGACCATGGTCAGCGCCAGCACGATGGCAAGAAACTTTTTCATACTTTTTTCCTCACTTTGTTAGATTTTTCAGGCGGAGAACACTCCGCCATCTTGTGTAAGTTTATCATCAGATAAGGGCAAAATCAATCTTTTTTGTGCAACTGACAGGAATCTGGGCGAAATGCACGAAAAATCTTAAAAAAATTGTTGCTTTTGACGAAACAACAGAAAAGCACTCCGAATCAATGAGCGAAACCGAAAAATCGGATTGAAACTCAACGGCGGTTCCTGTAAGATGAAGCTGATATCAGGAACGATGATAAATGGTGTTGTGCAGAGGTGCACATCCAGAGGGAGGATCAATCGGTGGAAAGAAAATGGTGGCACGGAAAAACAGCGTATCAGATTTACCCGAAAAGCTTTTATGACACAAACGGCGACGGAATCGGCGATCTGCGGGGCGTCATCGAAAAGCTGGACTACCTTCAGGAACTCGGGGTTGAAATCGTATGGCTTTCCCCATGTTACTGCTCGCCGCTGGCAGACCAGGGCTATGATATTTCCGACTATTATAATATAGATCCGCGCTTCGGCACTATGGCAGATATGGAGGAACTGATTGAGAAGGGACGCGCCCACGGGATTTCCATCGTGATGGACCTGGTGGTGAACCACTGTTCGGACGAGCATGAGTGGTTCCGAAAAGCCTGTGAGGATCCCGACGGACCTTTCGGACAGTTCTTTTATATTCGCGACTGGCACGAAGGCGAAAAACTCCCCTGCAACCTGCGCAGCTACTTCGGCGGACCCTGCTGGGACCTGCTGCCCGGGCATACGGACAAGATCTACTTCCACGCCTTCCATAAAAAGCAGCCGGATCTGAACTGGGAAAACCCGGCTCTCCGCAAGGTAGTTTACAAAATGATCAACTGGTGGCTGGACAAGGGCCTCGGCGGTTTCCGCATCGACGCCATCATCAACATTAAAAAACTTCTTCCCTTCCGCGATTTCCCTGCTGACCGCGATGACGGGCTCTGCCGCTTCAAGACGATGCTGGCAGAAGCCAAAGGGGTGAACGTCTTCCTGGCAGAGATGGCGAACGAGACCTTCCATCGACATGATGCTTTTTCCGTCGGCGAAGTGTTCGATGAGAAGGAAGAGGATCTTCCCCTGATCATCGGAGACAACGGATATTTCTCGTCCATGTTTGATTTTTCGGAAAAACTGATCGGCATGGACGCACGCGGGTGGTATGCCTGGAAGATGCCCACGGCGGAAGAGTATAAGAAAGCCGCTTTTGAGGCGCAGGCAAAGAGTGCCGGAGTCGGCTTTTACTCCAACATCATTGAAAACCACGACGAGCCCCGCGGCGTTTCGCACTATCTGCCGGAAGGCGAAAACAGTGATGCGGCAAAAAAGATGCTGGGCGGGCTGAACTTTATGCTCCGCGGTCTTCCCTTCCTGTATCAGGGGCAGGAGATCGGCATGGAAAACACTGTCTTTACCACTCCGGAGCAGTTTGACGACATCAACACCCTGCATGAATACCAGGTTGCTCTGAATGCGGGGCTGACGCCTGGAGAAGCGCTTGCCGCGGTGGCCCGCGTTTCCCGGGACAATGCGCGCACGCCCTTCCAGTGGAGCGCGGACGAGAATGCCGGCTTTTCCTCCGGGACTCCCTGGCTGCCGGTGAACCCCAATTACAGGGAAATCAACCTGGCTTCTCAGCGCGGCAGGCCGGACTCGGTCTATGAATTCTACCGTCAGCTCACAGCGCTGCGCAAAAGCGTGGAATGGGCCGAAACCGTTGTTTACGGGGAAACGGTTCCCTACCTTGCAGAGCAGGAAAACCTGATGGCTTACTTCCGCAAAGGAGAGAGGACCCTGCTGGTTGCCGGAAACTTCCAGAACGAGGCGCAGAGTATGTTCCTCCCGACAACGGTGAAAGAGGTGCTCATCAACAACCTGAACTGCTTTGACGCCGACGCCGGCTCGCTCCGTCTCGGGCCGTGGCAGTTCGTGGTTCTGGCACTGTAATGGAGCGCAGGGGCAAAGTTTGTTTCATGATTGACAAACAAAAACCGAGGTACTATAATCAATTTGTTCAAAAAGCCGAAGCTTTTGAGTACCGGATTTCACGGCGGCATGCCGCGAAAATACAATTGAGGAGGAAATCAAACAACATGAAAAAACTGCTTGCATTGCTCATGGCAATGGTCATGGTTCTTGGCCTCGTTGCCTGCGGCAGCTCTCAGACTGCCGCACCCGCACAGAGTGAAGCCGCCCCGGCGGACGCTGCAGCGGACGGCCCGCTGGCTCAGCTGATTGCCGATGCGAAAGCGGAAGGCGAACTGGTTGTCTACGGTTCCTGCGAAGAGGACTATCTTTCCGCTGCCTGCGCGAACTTCGAGAAACTGTACGGCATCAAGACCACGTATCAGCGCCTGTCAACCGGCGAAGTGCCTGCCAAGATCGAAGAAGAGAACGGCAAACCCTCTGCCGACGTCTGGTTCGGCGGCACCAACAACCCCTATGACTCCGCCGCGGCCAAAGGCCTGCTCGACAACAGCTATGTTCCCGAAAACGCCTCTCACCTGACCAAGGACATCTACAAGGATCCGAACGGCTACTGGTACGGCATCTACACCGGTATCCTCGGCTTTATGGTCAACACCGATGAGCTGACCCGTCTGGGCCTGGAAGCTCCGAAGTCCTGGGATGATCTGCTAAAGCCCGAGTACAAGGGCCTTGTCTGGCTGTCCAACTACAACACCGCCGGCACCCCGAAACTGGTTGCCAACCTCATGATCCAGCTGAAGGGCCACGACGAAGGCATCAAATACCTCGCGGACCTTGACAAGAACGTTCAGGTTTACACCAAGTCCGGTTCCGGCCCGAGCAAGAATGTCGGCACCGGTGAGTGCGTCATCGGCATCGGCTTCCTGCATGACGGCATCACTCAGATTATTGACAACGGATATGAAAACGTTGCCCTGGTAGTTCCTTCTGACGGCACTGCCTGCGAGATCGGCCCTGTCGCCATCTTCAAGGGCGCCGCACACCCGAATGCCGCGCATCTGTTCATGGAGTATGCGCTGTCTCCTGACTGCGTGGAACTGGCTGCACAGAACGGATCCTATCAGTTCCTGGTCATCGACAACGCGCAGCAGCCCGAAGCGGCCGTTCAGTTTGGCCTGGATCCCAGCTTGGTTTGGGACGGCTATGATTTTGCCAAGGCGGCTGCCGATACCGAGCAGAATGTGGCGGATGTCATGGCTGCGCTGCACGGCGGTGACGACCGTTTCAAGACGGAGTAATTACACAGGTATTGTACAAGAACTGATTCAAACGCGAATGTGCGGGGGATGACGGAACGCCGCCATCCCCCGTTGTTTATCCGCGTATGAAAGGAGGATTCAACCAACATGGCAAAAACCCAAGGTGCGGCGCTGGACCGGAAGAAACTGATGGCCGACCCCATCATGGTAACCACCATCGTCCTTCTGATTACCTTTCTGACGCTGTTTATCCTCTATCCGCTGGCAATCCTGCTGGTGGACAGCTTTGTGGGCGACGGCAGCTTCGGGCTTTCCATTTTCAAGCGCATCTTCGCCATGCCTTCGTTTACAAAGGCGATCACCAACACCCTGAAGGTCGGCTTCCTGGTCGGCATTCTGTCCTCGCTGATCGGCCTGCTGTTTGCGTATGTGGAAGTCTATGTCCGGATGAACCGCTTTGTGGGCGGTCTGTTCAAAACTGTTTCCATGCTGCCGGTCGTCTCCCCGCCGTTTGTTCTGTCGCTGAGCATGATCATGCTGTTCGGCAAGGCGGGTATCATCACGCGCTTCCTGCTCCACATTTACGACAATAACGTGTACGGCTTCTGGGGTATCGTCATCGTGCAGACCCTGACCTTCTTCCCGGTTTGCTACATGATGCTGAAGGGCCTGCTGAAGAACATCGACCCGTCTCTGGAAGAAGCAGCCCGCGATATGGGCGCGGGGCGCTGGAAGGTCTTTGCGGATGTGACCCTGCCGCTGATGCTTCCCGGTCTTGGCAATGCGTTTCTGGTGACCTTTATCGAGTCCATCGCCGACTTCGCAAACCCGATGATCATCGGCGGCTCGTACGATACGCTTGCAACGACAATCTACCTGCAGATTACCGGTGCCTATGACAAGGCCGGCGCTGCCGCGATGGCTGTCGTGCTGCTGTGCATCACCCTGCTGATGTTCGCTGTCCAGAAGTATTATCTGGAAGCGAAAACCGCTGCAACCCTGACAGGCAAGGCCTCGCGTGCAAGGATGCTGATCGAAGACAAATCCGTCAAGGTGCCGCTGACCATCTTCTGCTCGCTTGCGGCGCTGTTTGTCATCATGATGTACATCTGCGTTCCCATCGGCGCATGCTTCCCGACCTGGGGCTACAAGTTCTTCCCGCTGACAGGCAAGTGGTTCAACCAGGTCTTCACCAAGTATCACGGCTTCAAGGCGTTTAAAGACTCCTTCGTGCTGTCGCTGATTGCAGCCCCGATTACGGCGCTTCTGAGTATGATCATTTCCTACCTGGTGGTCAAGCGGAAGTTTAAGGCAAAGGGCTTTATCGAAGCGGTTTCGATGCTCGCCATGGCGGTTCCGGGAACCGTTCTCGGCGTCGGATACATCCGCGGCTTCTCCGGCGGCCTGTTCCACACAGGCTTCCTGCAGGGCATATACGGCACGGGCCTGATCCTGATTATCGTCTTTGTGGTGCGTTCCCTGCCGACCGGTACCCGAAGCGGCATCTCTGCCCTTCGCCAGATCGACAAGTCCATCGAGGAATCAGCCTATGATATGGGCGCCGACAGCCTGAAGGTCTTTACCACCGTGACGCTGCCGCTTATCAAAGACTCCTTCCTCAGCGGCCTGGTGACAGCCTTTGTCCGCAGCATCACGGCAATTTCCGCCATCATCCTGCTCGTGACGCCGAGTTACCTGCTGATCACCGTGCAGATCAACGAGTTTGCGGAGAAAGGCGCCTACAGCCTGGCCTGCGCCTTCGCCACCATCCTGATTATCATTACCTACAGCGCGGTGCTGCTGATGAACGCCTTCATCAAACGCTTTGGCACCAGCCGAAATATCAAGGAGGAATAAGCCATGGAGAAGATCAAAAAAGGTGTACGCCTGGATCATATTTCCAAGATCTACCAGGATCCGAAAACAGGCAAAGAGTTCTATGCTGTTAAGGATACCTCTCTGACCATTGAACCGGGCAGCTTTGTGACCCTGCTCGGCCCGTCCGGCTGCGGCAAAACCACCACGCTGAGGATGATTGCCGGATTTGAGAGCCCGGACGAGGGCGAAATCTATCTCGGGGACGAGCCGATCAACGAGCTGACCCCGAACAAGCGCGATACCGCCATGGTCTTCCAGAGCTACGCGCTGCTGCCGCACTACAACGTGTTTGACAACGTGGCCTACGGCCTGAAGCTGCGCAAGGTTCCGAAAGAGGAGATCAAAGAGCGAGTCATGAAGATCCTGGACCTCGTGGAACTCACCGGCATGGAAGGCCGCATGACCAACCAGCTGTCCGGTGGCCAGCAGCAGCGTGTGGCGCTGGCGAGAGCGCTGGTCATTGAACCTTCGGTGCTGCTGTTCGACGAGCCGCTTTCCAACCTGGATGCAAAGCTCCGCGTCACCATGCGGACTGAAATCCGCCGCATCCAGCAGGAAGTCGGAATCACGGCCATCTATGTCACGCACGACCAGTCCGAGGCCATGGCGCTGTCCGACAACATCATCATCATGAACAAGGGCGTTGTAGCCCAGATGGGCACTCCGCAGGAGATCTACTACCACCCGGTCAATGAGTTTGTCGCAGACTTCATCGGTGAGGCGAACTTCCTGAAGGGCAAGATGACCGGCCGCAGCGGAGACCTGGTCACGCTGGACATTGAGGGAAGCCCTCTGGAGGTGGAAGGCAACGACCGCATGGAGGCAGGCAATGAGTACACCCTGGTGCTGCGTCCGGAAGCCGCTACGCTTGCCGATAAGGGCGGGCTCCCGTGCAAGGTGGTGCTGTCCTGCTTCATGGGCTCGTACCAGAACTACCATGTGATGGTAGGCAACACCCTGGTAAAACTGGAAGAGCACAACCCGAAAAACAAGCACATCTATGCGGTGGGCGACAACTGCTCGCTGGTATTTGATCCGAAGTCCGTCCACGTGCTTTAAAAAAGCGGATCCCTGCGGCAGAGCCTGTCACCGGGTTTTGCCGCTGGAAGAGTTTTGGCTGACAGCTGAGGAGAAGGTAACATGCCGATTGTTGTTGTAGGAAACGTGTTCGTCGATTTTAAGGGCTTTCCGGAAGGTGCGTTTATCCCGACCGGCCGCAATGCCGGGCGGGTGGAGATTGTCCACGGCGGCGTGGGCCGGAATGTGGCGGAAGATATTGCAAACGTGGAACTCCGGCCGCGGTTTGTCAGCATGGTGGATAACACCGCGCAGGGAGCCGAAGTCCTGCGCAAACTGCAGAACCACAAGGTGGACACCAAGTATATTGCCGTGGTGCCGGACGGCATGGGGATCTGGTTGGCGGTGATGGACAATACGGGTGACGTGGTTGCCTCGATTTCAAAACGCCCGCAGATGGACGCCATGCTGAAAATGATCAATGAGCATGGAGATGAAATCTTCGCCGATGCAACCAGTATTGTACTGGAAATCGACATGGATCACGACGTCTCAAAAGCCGTGATGTACTTCGCCGAAAAGCACAAAGTTCCGGTATTTGCCCTGGTTGCGAACATGAGCATTGCTCTGCAGCGGCGTGACCTGATCCGGAATACAGCCTGCTTCATCTGCAATGTCCAGGAAGCGGGGATCTTCTTTGCAGACGACTTTTCCGGCCTGAGCATGGAAGAAATGGCCGATGAACTCCTGGAGCGGGTGCATGCCGGCGGGCTTCAGTCAATGGTGGTGACCATGGGATCCCAGGGCGCGGTATATGCCGCATTGGACGGAACCAAAGGAGTCTGCCCTGCAATCCCGGTCCAGGTCTGCGACACTTCCGGCGCGGGGGACGCCTTCTGCGCCGGGGTCAGCATCGGCCTGAGCTATGGGAAACCTCTGGGAGAAGCCTGTGAAATCGGAACGCGGCTTGCCTCGGCAACCATCACGGTTCCGGAGAGCGTCTGTCCGCGCTTCCAGCCGGAGGAACTCGGTCTGCAGGTCGATGAACTCCAGCAGATCAGTCTCTTTTAAATGATTTTTAAATGATAAAGAAGAAAGTTGAGAAATGACATGATTGAACGGTCCAGCGGTGTTCTGATGCCGATGAGTTCCCTGCCCTCCCGCTATGGAATCGGGACCATGGGAAAAGAAGCATTCCGGTTTGTTGATTTTTTGGCGGCCGCAGCGCAAAAGTACTGGCAGCTGCTTCCCCTGGGGCCCACCGGTTACGGCGACAGCCCCTACTCCTCCTGTTCCACGTTTGCAGGGAATCCCTACCTGATCGATCTGGAACTGCTGATCGAAGACGGCTTGCTGAAACAGAAGGAGGTTGAAGCCGTTGACTGGGGCAGCAATCCGGCAAAAACAGATTACGGTATCCTGTATCAGGAACGGCCTCCGCTCCTGAGAAAGGCTTATGAACGCGGAAAAGAGAAGTACAGGGTGGAATTTGAAGCCTTCTGCGCGGAGAATGCCAGATGGCTGAATAACTATACCCTCTATGTTGCTGTCAAAAAACACTTCGACATGAAAAGCTGGACCGAGTGGCCGGATGACACGATCCGCATGCACCGCCCGGAAGGCGTGCAAAAATATTCGGTACTGCTGCGGGACGAAATCGATTTTCAGGCATTTGTGCAGTTCCTGTTTTTCCGCCAGTGGGAAGCCCTGAAGGCATATGCCGTCAAAAAGGGCATCCGGCTCATCGGAGATATTCCGATTTATGTGGCCATGGATTCCGCAGACATCTGGTCGGAACCGCAGTTCTTCCAGCTGGACACGCAGTATCGCCCGAAAGAGGTTGCCGGGGTTCCGCCCGATGCCTTTACGGATGCGGGCCAGCTCTGGGGCAATCCACTGTACGACTGGGCGCGCATGAAAGCCGACGGTTACGGCTGGTGGATCCGGCGCATTGAAGGCGCGACAAAGCTCTTTGACGTGCTTCGCATCGACCACTTCCGCGGGATGGACAGCTACTGGGCGGTACCGAGCGGCGAAGCCACTGCCAAAAACGGACATTGGCGCGAGGGTCCCGGCATGGGGCTGGTCGGGGTGCTGACCAGCTGGTTCAATGAGACCGACTTCATTGCCGAAGACCTCGGTTACCTGACCCCGAGCGTGCGCAAGCTGGTAAAAGATTCCGGCCTTCCGGGTATGAAGGTTATGGAATTTGCCTTCAACGCCCACGGAGACTCGGACTATCTGCCGCACTGCTGCGGAGAGAACAGCGTCTGTTATCTCGGCACCCATGACAACGATACCGTGATGGGCTGGCTGACAACAACCAGCAAAGAAGATCGGGCATTTGCCAAACGGTATATGCATATTACACAGGGCGAAGGCTGGTGCTGGGGCATGATCCGCAGCGGCATGGCGACGGCGTCCCGTCTGTTTGTCGTTCTGATGCAGGATCTGCTGGAGTTGGACGGAAGCGCGAGGATGAACACCCCCGGGAAGGAATCCGGGAACTGGTGCTGGCGGATGCTGCCCGGAGCGGCTACCGAGGAACTGGCGGAGAGACTCAAACTCTATACCCTGACCTTCCGCCGGTCAGCGGAAGAACAGGAAGAACCCGAAACGGCAGATAAAGAAGAAACAGACACGGAAAAGAAATAGGAGACTCCGGATCGAAAAAGCCCCGGACTTCAGATCAGACTGAAGTCCGGGGCTTTAATCTTTAGTTGAAATGGAATCGAGTCAGGGAGAAGCGGACTCACTGGCCGGTTTCGGTTTGGAATATCCGAACTGCTGCCAGATGGTTCCGTTTCGCTTGAACATCTTGTTGCCGCCGTAGCTGCGGAATTCATACTCCGTATCGAACAGGTAGTTTTCGCCGTCTATCTCGATTTCAACCCAGGCGTGCGGCGTGCTGTTCTCACCGGCATACACGATGTTTCCTTCATAATCGCGGAAGTCGTACTGCTGTCCGGACACGCGCCCGCTGTAGATTTGGGCGTCATAGCCCAGAAAACGTGCCAGCTCATAAAAAAGCGCCGCGTAGCAGTAGCAATTTCCCCCATGGTCAGCGAGCATGCGCTTGGTTTCTTTGATCGCCCAGCCTTCGGCCCCGAAGGCGTACATGCGGCCGTAGATATAGGTGTAGTTGGCAATGACGTGGTCGTATGCCGCACGGAGCATCTCTTCCCGGGTCATGGTGCCGGGGTCAACGGTCTTTTCCAGAATTTCCCAGAGCTGCCTGTCAAGCTCCATGTCGCCGGTGGTGATTTCACCATTTGCATTGAACATCAGTCCGCCCAGGGCGGTATTCACCACAGGATTTCCGTCCTCCGCAATGCAGTGGAGCCGGACCCCGGAAAAGAAAAAACCGGGTTCGTGGATCGGCAGCGGCTTGCTGTCAGTCCAGATCTCCTCCCCGTCTTCCATGCGGTAGCTGTGCGGGATGGCGGCCTCGATCATGTCGTCATAGTATTCCCCGCCGGGGATCACATCCAGCACGGTTCCGGTCTGCCTGTTGGTGAGATGGCGTTCTCCGTTGCGGTGGAGAACGCGGTTCATGACACGGGCAAAACTGCCGCGGGTAACGGTTTCATCGGCGTTGGCATGTACCAGCGAGCCGCTTGCGATCCAGCCGTTGGCGGCAGCGGTGCAGAAGAATGGATACAGCGGGCTGCCGGTATCCAGATCCTGAAAAACAAAGGTTTCTTCCGCCTGCGGGTAAAACGCGCAGAGAGTTTTCAGCATTTCCCCACGGGTGAGCCAGTCGTCCGGATGCAGACGTTTGCCGCTCAGAATTCCGAGATCCTTGAGATACGCTGCGGCATCATAGCACGCGTCGTCCTCCGGAACGTCCAAAAATGTCCCCCTGCCGGTCTCATCGGTGTTCAGGAGCTTGTAGAGAGCCAGAACAAAATCCCTGATCGTGATGCTTCCGCCGGGATTCAGAAGTCCGTTTTCTCCGGTGTCCAGGTACGCAATATGCTCTTTCAGGTCAAAGGCCGGCAGATACCGAGCAGTCAGCGTGCGGTTGGAATAAACAGGGAAGACGTCACGCTTTTCCGCCACGCCTCTGGCGTCTTCCCAACAGAGGAAGGTTTTTCCTTCTGCGGGAACAGGTTCGTGCAGCTTTGCGGATTCCCCATACAGGTATGTTTCTGTAAGATCGGAGCTTCCGGGAACCACATAGCTTACGGTATAGCTTGCATTTTTCCTGCCGAGATAAAGCAGAAGTCCGAGGACCGCCAACAGAGCCAGGACGCCTGCCTGCACCAGCCAGAAACGCGTTCCGCGCTTTCGCTCCGCAATCCGTGCTGCCGCCGGGGAATCGGTTTCCGGGAGAGAGTAGCTCTCCTCTGCTGCGGCTGTTTCCACACGTGCAGCGGGTAAAGATTCATCCGGCGGCGCCGGCTGTTCAGAGTCCGCGAAGGACGGGGAAAGCCTTGCCGGTATTTTTTTACGCGGCTTGCGCCGGTTCCGCAGAGCTTTTCCTCTGGTGCTGCGGCGCGTTTCCGGATCAGGCTTCGCCTTCGAGAACTGCATTTACCGTCTCCAGATCTCCATCTTTTATAGTTGAAACCCAAAAACTGTCAAATTGTAATATACCGTCTTGCCCACCCTGTATTAAGCAACTGGGAACATACTCAGAGGAGAGGGGCTCCCCTATAACATCGATCAGTTCATCCAGAGGACGATCGATGTATTTCTGTGCAATTTCAAACGGCGTGGGCTCACCGACAGGTTCCAGATTTGCATCCGGGAGCGCAGCGGAAGGAGCAGCCGTTTCGGCCGGCTGAGAGGGGGCCGGGACATCTGCAGGCGAGGCGTTCCCGCAGCCGATGAGCAGCAGCGCGCAGATCAGGCACAGGACAGACAGAATCAGATTTCGTTTCATGGTTTGAGTCATGGCTTAGTGTTCACTTCCAATTGATTGTTGTTGTGTGAGTAAAAGAATTGTTCAGGGATGCTTCTCCTGAAACTAGGAGATATTTTTCCGGTATCCTTTCTGAAAGCGGACGGGATCGTAGAATCTGTAGAAGGACCGCAGGCCGTTATACTTGGCTTCCATCTCGGCGTCATAGAGATAGGAGAGACCCTGTCCCCTGATCTCCACCCAGGCGTGGGGCATGTACCCGCCCGGCACCCTGACCTCAGTTCCGTCTGCGGCTTCAAACTGCGTCTGCTGTCCGTAAACGACGCCGCTGACCAGTTCCGGGTCATATCCGATAAAGGAGGCAAGTTCGTAGAACAGAGCTGCATAGCCGTGGGAACTGCCCTTGCCGTCTTTCAGCATCTGCAGGGCAGCCTCATTGGCCCACCCTTCAGCGCCGACGGGATAAAACATATCGGAATCGCGGGAGAAGCTTCCGGCAACATAGTCGTAAACCGCGCGGAGCATTTCTTCCCCGGACATGGATTCGGGATCGACAGTCGACTCCAGGATCTCCCAAAGCCTGCGGTCAAGTTCGTTGTTCCCACTGGTCATTTCCCCGCATTCGTTATACCTGCGGCCGTCCACGGTCGTGTTGACTGCAACTGTTCCGTCTTCGCCGATGTAGTGCAGACGCACGCCCACAAAGAACAGGCCCGGTTCATGCGCCGGAAGCGGAGCGCTTTCCAGCCAGCGTTCAAACCCTTCCTCTTTTGTGTAGGTATGGGGTATCACGGCTTCGGCAATGTCGGCGTAGTATGGATGCGTCGGCGGGACGTCCAGAATCATGCCGACAGCAGAATCCGGCTGAAAATACGTTTGAGTTCTGCCGAGCACCCGGTTCATGATTTGTGCAAGCTCTCCGCGGGTGATATCTTCTGCCGGATTGGCGGTGTCCCCGTCGAGCCAACCCCGCTCGGCCGCGAGGCAGAAGGCCGGCCAGGACTCCTCATCCGGTTCCAGATCGGCAAAGCTGACAGCAGCTGTCGGCGCGGGATAAAAGCGGCTCAGGAGTTCCAAAAATTCCGCCCTGGACACACGGTCGTCCGGATAGAGCCAGTCTCCCTGCAGGATACCCAGATCCTTCAGCGTTGCGGCTGCCTTATAACAGCTGTCATCTTTTTCCACATCCAGAAACTCACCATTTCCTGTGCGGTCCAGATTCAGCAGGTCGTACAGGATGCTGACCAGTTCCCGCATCGTGACAGGGTCGTTCACTCCCACAACGCCGTCCTCATCAACGGAAAGATAGGGGATGTGTTTTTCAGTCGGGAAAGCCAGAGCGTATCTCGCGGTATAGACGGTATCCTGGGCAGGCGTCACTTCCGCTTCGGTTTCCGGTGTACCGTCCGGACGCTCCCAGTACAGGAAGGTATATCCTTCCAGTTCAACAGGCTCGTGCAGGGCTGCACTGCCCCCGGCGGGTACCGCCTCAACAAGATCAGCCTCGTTCGGGATCAGGTATCGCAGTTCAAATGTGACCGGCTTGGTCTGCCGGTGCAGCTGCAGCAGCCCGTACGCGGCGGCGCCCAGCAGCAGGAGTTCTACTGTCAGCAGCAGGGTCTTTACCAGGATGTTGGATCTTCTCCTGCGTGCGGCCGCCCTCTGCGCAATCCTTGCCGCGGCCGCGCTGGACGCGGGAGAGGAAGTGCGAAGGGATTCATCCGGCAAAGCGCCCGGAACGAGCTGTGCAGATGCATCCTTGCTTTCTGCATCCCCCGCAGCACTCTGCGGGCCGGCATCCCGAACCGTTCGCCTCGGCTGACGGAAGCGCCTTGCGCGCTCCTGCCGTTCCCGGTGAAGGTGAAGGTCAGAATTGCTCATGCGGCGGACTCTCCTCCCGGCAGCAGCTGTGCGATGTTGCGCTCGACGATTTCAAGGATCACCGTGTCGGCGTCCACCTGCTCGAAAGCGGCAAGGGAATAATCCGCCGAGCGGGAAAATTCCGCCGATGCAAAGGCTTCTGCCAGATACGGATACAGCGCGATACCGAAAGAATCACGCAGGCAGTAAAGGCTGCCGGTTCCGGTTTCAGACGTGGTCCGGATCGTGATGGCGTTCCCGCCGCGCGGATCCGATGCGGTTTCATACGTAAATCCCGAAACGTAGACAAGCTCGGCTTCCCTGCCGCTTCCGGTGGGATAAAGCATCTGGTACAGATCGCCGACATGCCGGCCGTCTTCTGCAAACGGACCGGAGGAAAAAACCGGATCACGGCCCAGGGCAGAGAGCAGGGTATCGGCCGCGAGGGCAGCGCCCTCCGCGGTCCAGTGCGAGTCGGTCCGGTAATACAGATCCTGTCTCCCCGCAAGCAGCGAATGCAGGTCCACGCTCTGTACGCCGGCTTTCTGCAGTAAAGGAAGCAGCCGGCTGGCGTTGGAGCCGGTGAGATTCTCCGGAAACCGCCCGGGCATGGCGCCGGGGATCAGGGAGTTCTTGTTCGGCGCCACGGCAAATACAAAGCGAATGCCCCGCGCTTCCAGCGAATCCTGAATCTCCTTCAGGTGAGAGGCAATCTGCCGGAGCTCGGCGTCCGAAAGCCCGATGCCGGAATAGTCGTCCAGGGTGGAGGCATAGAAGAGTTCCCCCTCTTTGCCGAGTACGACCTGCGGCTCAGCGGAACTGCGCAGGAGCTTTTCATACAGAAACGATCTTGCCGAGACCAGCTGCGACCGGAAAGCGAAGCGGGTTTCCGCGTAGTTTGAGGCATCGGAAAGGACGTCGCCGTTCAGCGTCCCGTCCCGGCTGAACAGCGCCGGTGTGCGGGGTGCGCTCTCATTTGCCAGCAAAGGCGAAGGGCCGAAAACCGCCATGCCCAGTGCCGGAAGCAGGCACAGGACGAAGAACAGGGCGATATACACAATGAATGGTCCGGATTTCTTCATGGCGTCAAAACTGAAAATAGATGAAAGGATGAAAGCCGCTTTGCGCCAGAGACATCACACTGAGCAGCAGAAGCAGCAGGCAGCACAGAGCCGGCAGTGCCGGGCGGCTGCTCTCTTCGGTCAGATACGCGTGTACACGGATGCCAGGTTTCCCCGCAAGAAGCAGGGCAAGGAGCACCGTCAGCACACTGGCGGGTTCCAGATGACGGGCCAGCATTGCGGATGCCCCGGGTACGGAACGGAAGGAGAACATGGCACCGATCATCCGCAGGCCTTCCCCGACGGTGTCGGCCCGGAACATCACGAACAGCAGGCATACCGCGAGCAGCGTATACACCCTGCAGAGCAGGCGTCCGACGCCGCTCTTCTGCAGAAGCTGCACAGGGATCACTCCGCTGCCCTCAAGGCTTGAAAGCAGGCCGTGCCCCAACCCCCACAAGACAAAGGTCCAGTTCGCACCGTGCCACAGGCCGGTGCAGAAGAACACGAGCAGCCGGTTCACAGCTGCGCGCGCGCGCCCCCTTCGGCTGCCGCCCAGGGGGAAGTAAAGATACTCCCGGAACCACGTGGACAGCGAAATGTGCCATTTGCGCCAGAATTCACGAATGGAAGACGCGGTATAAGGGAACAGGAAGTTTTCGCGGATCGAGAATCCGAACATCTTTCCCATACCGATGGCCATGTCGCTGTAGCCGGAGAAATCGAAATAGATCTGCAGCGTGTAGCAGATCCCGCCCAGCCAGGCAGCGCGGAAGTCTCCCGTGCCGGAAGAGAACACCGCGTCGGCCACGACGGCTGCGGCATCGGCCAGCAGAAGCTTCTTGCTGAGGCCGACGATAAAGCGCCGGATCCCCGCCCAGGTCTTTTCGGGAGTGCAGCTGCGCTCGCGGATCTGCGCGGAAATATCGCCCCAGCGGACGATGGGCCCGGCAATCAACTGCGGGAAGAAGGAGATGTAAAGCAGCACGTCGAGGAAGCTGCGGCTGCAGCTTTTGGGGTCGCGATACCCGTCGATGACGTAGCTCATCCCCTGAAAGGTGAAGAATGAGATGCCAATAGGCAGGACCAGGCCGACCGGCTTCAGCGAAACGCCGGGCAGCAGGCTGAGATTCTGCAGCAGGAAGTCCGTGTACTTGAACACACAGAGGATGCCCAGATTCAGCAGCACGCTGACCGTCAGCACTGCGCGGCTGCGGTGGAAGCGCCCGCCGAGCAGCAGCCCCGTCACATAGTTCAGCAGGACCGAGGCGAGAAACAGCGGGACATACTGCAGGTTTCCGAAGGCGTAGAATACCAGGCTGGCAGCGGCCAACAGCAGGTTCTGCCAACGTTTTCCGAGAGGAAGGCGTGAAAGAAGAAAGACCGGGGGCAGGAAGAAGAACAGAAAGATCGCAGAACTGAATACCAAGATCCTTCCTCCTTCCGCCGCAGTCTTTCGTCATGCTTCAAAAACAGCAAAATATTATAGCATTAACCGGCGGGTTTGACAATAGCGGAAACGCAGGGGAACCGGGATGATGCGGTATTGGCTTATGACTCCGGATCTGCCGGTTTGGCAGCTGTTTTCGGCATTGCAGAGCGGTTGCCGATTTCGATGATTCCATCCGGAGAGACTGCGCTTGCTGGCCTTGCTTCGGCGTCAGATTCCGCTTCCGGTTCGTCGGACTCCGGTTTCCCTTCCTCCCCGAAGTACCGCAGCACCATCATGGTGATGTCGTCCGCCTGCGGCGCGTCGCCGACAAAAGCGCCGACGGCTCCGCGCACGTTGTCCACCAGCTTCGCAACCGGCACATCCAGTTCCAGATTCAGCGCATCGACCATGCGCTCCAGACCGAACTCCTCATTTTCCGCATTCATGGCTTCAGTCACGCCGTCGGTATAGAGGAATACCGTATCTCCCGGTACCAGCTGAATTTCGTAACTGCGGTACTCGGTCTTGTCCATGGCGCCGAGCACCAGTCCGTGCGGATCCTTCAGCAGGATGAAATCTCTGTTTTTGTGCATCAGGCAGGGGTATTCGTGCCCGGCGTTTGCAGCCGAAAGCAGGCCGGTGGAGATTTCAAGAATCCCGAGCCACAGCGTTACGAACATGTCGGAATGATTGTTGGCGCCGATCTGCTTGTTGACGGCCTTCAGGATTTTTGCAGGGTCATGGTTCCGGTTTTTGGCCATGTTGTGGATGATGATTTTGGAAGCCATCATGAACATGGCCGCGGGGATGCCCTTTCCGGCTACGTCGGCAATAATCAGCGCCAGATGGTCCCTGTCGATCATCTGGAAATCAAAGAAGTCGCCCCCGAGCTCCTTGGCAGGTTCCGTCCGGGCGTAGACGTCGAACTCCTTCCGCTCCGGGAAGACGGGATACGTGTTGGGCAGCATATTGCTCTGGATGGTTTTGGCCAGTTCCAGTTCCATGCTCAGACGCTCGGTTTTTTGTGCTTCGGCTTCCTGCTCCACGATGACGGAGCGGTCGCGTTTGACGCTTGCCGAGAAAACGGCAGCGGCGGCGAGCAGCAGAAAGAATACCGGGATGAGAACGGCAGACATGGTTCCGCGCGAAACCGGAAACACATTCAGCAGCGTAAGCAGCAGGAGAAGCAGATCCAGCACCGCTGCCGCAAACATCACTCTCGCGGCAATCAGGCTGGTGCGGATTTCACTGTTCAGGTCATTGCTGGGCTTCTGTTGAGGCTCTGACATGGTCGGCGACACTCCTCTCAGTTCGGCATGGAAGATGCTGCCTGTATTATACCCGATCCCTCCCGGCAGTGCAAGAGTTCCGAACCGGAGAGCGCCCGGTTCGCCGGAAGCCCCCACTGATGGTCGGCTGCGGCCCGGCACATCCCGTATTGCGCAGAGAACACGGAACGTGTATAATTATTCTGTATTCCCACTTGATAACCGGAGGGACTGTCAGATGGCTTACACGGCGATAGAATCCATGCGAAAAACGAACGAGCAGCGTTTCGGGAGAGACCTGGGACCGATGCAGCCGCCGCTATACGGGAATCCGAAGCAGCCGAATGACCTGAAGTCTTCCGCGCTGCGCTTTCTGCACGAGCGCTGCGAAGGCCTCCTGTTTGACCCGGCGGTCGAGGCGGAGGAAAAACGCACGGGAATCTACCAGGGAAAAAGCATTTCCGCGCATCAGATCCCGTTTAATATGGAGAGGGATATCGACCGCCTTTGCCTGGAAAAATCCCTGGAAGCCTTCATTGATTCCGGCACGGCCGAGGACGCCTACACCGTTTATTACTGCTACCTGGAGATGTTCCTGCGCCGATACGGCAATTCCAAGCGGATGGTGGAGCTCCTTTCGGAGTACGAGTCCAACGGCAGCTCCCTGCTGATGACGCACCGAGACCACTATTCCCACTCCGTCTACGTGTTCGCCCTCGGCCTTGCCATCTACGAAACCAACGAGAGCTTCCGCACCGAGTACAAAGACTATTATGACCTGAGCGGGGCGGAAGAATCCGCTGCGGCAAACCATTTTCTGGAATACTGGGGCCTGACAGCCCTGTTCCACGACATCGGCTATCCCTTTGAGCTTCCATTCGAGCAGGTGCTCAGCTATTTCGAGGTGGAAAACCAGGAACGCGGCAAGGGCAGCCTGTATCTGGCCTACCGCAACGTAGAGTCGCTGACGGAGCTCGATGAAAAGGCAGTGGACTGGTTCGAGTTCCTGTACGGGAAGCGCTTCCGGACAACGAACGAGCTATTTGCCCACAACATCACCGAGAAGCTCGGCGCGGCGTACGGATTCTCCGAGGAATACCTGCTGGACATTCTCAACACCAAACCCACGGAACCCGGCCGCTTTGAGTATCATATGGACCACGCATTTTTCAGTGCGGCGCGGTTATACCGGGAGCTTGCCGGGCAGCTGGGAGTCAGACAGCTGACACAGGCGCACGTGGATGCGCTTTCCGCCATCCTGATGCACAACAGCCTGTTCAAATTCTCCATTGCGTTCTACAAGGACAAGGAGAAGCACCGTGCCCCGATGAGGATGCGGCAGCATCCGCTGGGCTGGCTGCTGGCCCTCTGCGACGAGCTTCAGTGCTGGGACCGCACCGCATACGGGCGGAACACACGCACGGAACTCTACCCCATGGCGGTGGACTTTGATTTCGGGAACAACGCCGTTTCGGCGGTCTATTACTACGACCAGGAAGAAGAGAAGAAGATCCACGCCTACAACGAACAGTACCGGGCCTGGGAGGCAGGCGGCAGACAGGGAAACCCGCCCCGGCTGAAGACCTACAGCGATATGGCGGGGGAGGACCGGCGCTTTGCCACGAACATTGAGAAGCTTGTTGACACCTCCGAAATCCCCCTGACGGTCCGGCCGAGCGTCCGACCGGCGGATCACCGCAGTAAGCACATTTATCTCTCGGGCAGCAACTTCCTGCACCTGTACGATTTTGCCGTGGCGCTCCATGCGCGGAACATGCCTTCGGATACTCCCCCACAAGCGATGGAGGCGAAGTTTAACGCAATGTCGCTGGAGTACCAGCTTTCCGGCATCAACCGCGCCAAAAGCTTCGGCCGCTATCTGAATGCGCTCGGCTGCTTCTATACGGACAGGCCTGTGGACTACGCCATGGTGACTTCCTTTACCCCGGAACAGGCGGAGAGCATTGCTCCCCTGGAGCACGAGCGCTGGGTCCGGATCCACCGCGACATGGGCTGGCGTTACGGAACGGAGTATGAAACGCTTTCTTTGGGTGAAGAAGAGAAGGAAGCGCGTCTGACCCTGCGGGAACAGCTGCGCCGCCACCGCAGCACCATGGACGGGAACCCGACTTCGGAAGAGATTTATGCACACTATGACACCCTGCCGGAGACAGAACAGGACAAGGACTGGAAACCTCTGAACAGCATGCTGGAGCTGCTGAAAAAATTTGACGGGCTCCGGATTTATCACCTGTAAGCGGAGAGAAAAGCATGAAAAACTGGCAGAAACGCTACCCCCCCTATGAGGGCAGCGAGCCTTATCTGTACTTTGCCTTTGCCGAAGCCGACAGCGCGAAAGCCTGGCAGATTATGCGCATCCTGCTGGAGCGAGGCTGCCGCGTCTGGTACGGCAGCGGTCCTTCCGGCAATGCGGATGAACTGCTGCGCCGGCAGGAGCGCGCCGAGGATGCCAACCTGACCCTCCTGTACCTGACAGACGCCGCCTGCGCGGACAAGGACACAAAAAGCAACATCCTCGTCAACCAGAAGAACGGGAAGCACATTCTCTGTCTTGACCCGGACGGCGCAGACCGGCGGCTTTCCATGGGGCTGTATGAAACCGTGCCGCACCTTCCGCTGTACAGGCTCAAAAGCAGGAAAGAGATCGAGAACGCCGTGATCCGTGCGGAGGGATTCTCGCAGGAGATCCTCGGCGAGCCCGTCAGAGTCGAGGGCAGCGGTTCTCTCGGAAAACTGACCGCGCTCTTCTGTGTGCTTGCGGTTCTTCTCGCGCTTGCTTCCTTCATCGGGGGCCGGTATCTCCGCTGGTTTCAGCCGGAAGTTCCCGATGAGGTTCCGTTTACCGACCCCGTCATCCTTTCCGCCGTAAGGAACGCCGCACGGGGTGGTGCAATCACCGAGGACCTGGTGTCGGAGATCACGGTCCTTCGCCTGTCCGGCATGCCGGAGAGCTGGGAAGAACTGGAGAAACTCCCCGCACTCACGACCGTGACGCTGCCGCAGCAGGCCCTGCTGGAGGAAGGCACGCTTCCCGACGGTGACATCACCGTCGAACTGACGGGAGGCGGCGCATGAGCATCTTCTTCAGGCCCTATGAAGGGACCCGCCCCTTCCTCTTTATCAGCTACGCCCACAAGCAGTCCGAAGCGGTTGTCGACACCATCCGCATCCTGCATGAGAAGGGCTACCGCCTGTGGTATGACGAGGGCATCCCCGCCGGCAGCGACTGGCCCGCCAACATCGCGCAGCACATGCAGGGCTGTGAGAAGGTTGTTTTCTTCCTGTCCGAGCGGGCAATGGAGTCGCCAAACTGCTTCAGCGAGATCCGCACGGCCTTCCGGGCGGGAAAGCCGATCCTGGTGGCCCGGCTGGAAAACGTCGAAGTAACGAACCCCGACTGGCAGGAGCTTCTGGCCGGAAAGCAGGTGATCCCTCTCCTGGAAAGCCCGGAGGAGCGCGCCGCCGCCATCCTGAATACGGGCTTTGTGCCGCGGCGCTTCCGCCGTTCCCGGCTGGAGGGCGTATCCTGGCGGGTGTTCGGGCTCGCGGCTTCGCTGCTTTTCTTCCTGGCGGCTGCCGGCACATTGGGAATGCTGGCCAGCGGGCGCTGGAGCCCGGTTCAGGTGCCGGAGATCCTTGCGGAAAACCCAGTGCCGACGCCTGCCCCAACCGCACCGCCCGTCGTAGAGATCGGCGAAGCGGAACGCTACTTTGCAGTCAGTTTTCCCGATAAACAGCAGGAACGGGCGATCCGCCGCGCGCTGGGCACGCAGACCGAGGAGATCTACCGCTGGCAGCTGGCGGAAATCCCGGAGCTGTACTTCTGCGGAAACATGGTGACGGACAGCCTGGAGGCGGTCCGCTTTGACGCGGACGGCACCTGCCGCGTGAATGGCGCGCCGGTCGTGACAGGGCAGGTCTCGGACCTGAGCCTGATCGGGTATGCGGTTAAGCTGGAAAAACTCGCACTCATCTGTCAGCCGGAGATGAGGCTTTCCGACCTGAACGGCCATCTGCTTCTGCGGGAACTGAGCCTTGCGGGGAGTCCCGTATCCGACCTGAGCGCACTGAAGGAACTGCCAAGTCTGAAAACCCTGCATCTGGAACACACATCCGTGTCGGATCTGACGCCGCTGGAAGCGTTCCCAAATCTGAAAACCGTGACGGTCAGCCGAGGGATGCTTCCGCTGCGCTGGAACGAGCGGGCCGGGTTTGCCGTTGTATTAGTCGGATAAACAGAATAATACTCATCGGGAGGGTAACACCATGAGCAAAACTGTAAAAGTCCTGTTCACGGAAAAAGACCGCGAGGCGCTGCAACCCGTACTGGAAGCGCTGCGCACAAAAGGCCTGCGGGTTTCCGAAGCCGCGGGAGAACTGCGGAAAGACGATACCGTGCTCGCCGCGCTCTCCGAAGCATTCTATGCCGACCAGGCAGCGGAAGAGCGGCTGCTGGGCCTGATCGGCGCAGGCGCAGAGAACGTGATGCCGCTGCAGATGGACGCGGCGCCGATGCCGGAGGGCCTGAAAAACGCGATCTATTCCCGCAACATCATTCCCGGCACCGCACGCAGCCCCGAGCAGATTGCGGAGCGTGTTGTTGCCGCACTGCCGCAGAAGAAGAGCAGCCTGCCGAAGGTGCTTCTCATCGCCGGAATTGCGCTGATCGCCATAGTCGGCCTCCTGATCTGGCGCGCCGCACAGAACAAAACCGCAGTTCCGGAAGCCCCGGCGGATGAGATCACCATCCCGGTGGCTCTGGGCCTGACTGAAGAGGAACTTGCAGAGGTCCGCTGTGTAGCCATCATCGGGGAACACTTCAGTTATTTCAAAGCCGGGGACAAACAGCGCAGAGACGACCAGTCCTCCCAGTGGCGTGATATGCTGTTTGATCTGGGAAACGCGCAGTACCGCGAGGACACCGGCGAGTTTAACTGGTACTGGAACGAAGACGGAACGCAGGCTTCCATGACAACTTATGATCTGCGCTTCCTGTCGCTGATGCCGAACCTCGAGGAACTGCACATGGCGAAGATTGACGTGGAGCAGGCGCCGGACCTGAGCGGGCTGCAGAAGATGAGCGTGATCTGGGCGTATGACTGCCGGATGGACGACCTGACATGGATTGCACGGTCCAACGCGTCCAAGCTGCAGATCCGCTGCCATGCGGACTATGCGCCACTCAGCGGGAGCGAGGCGCTCAAAGTGGCGATTCTGGACAGCTTTGGCGATACGCCGACGGACTTTTCTTCCTTCTCCCCGAAGCATCTGCAGGAATTCCATCTGAGCGGCTGGAATCTGGACAGCATCGATCTGTCCGGGCTCAAAGCCTGCGGCGAACTGCGGCAGCTCAGGCTCCACTCCGTGCCCGTGCGGGATCTGTCGTTCCTTCAGGGGAATACAAAACTGACGGAACTGCAGATGGATGAGCTGAACGAGCTGCGTGACATCTCCGCCCTTCGCGGGTTGAGCGGACTCAGGGAACTGAACATCTCCCCTGCCGAGCGGATTGCCGATCTCTCTCCGATTGCGGGCTGCACATCTCTGAAAGGCATCCTGCTGGATACCCATGAGGGGAGAGTTCGGGATGTCTCCTTCCTCAAAGATCTGAAGAATCTTGAGCGGATCGATCTGTACGGCGTGGATCTGCAGGACCTGAACTTCCTGGAAGAACTCGGGCAGCAGCACAGATCAATTCGCCTGGCTGTAGAAGGCAACTGCAGCGACTGGTCCGGTCTCAGTGCAATTGATCTCTACAGCACCCTTCAGCTCACACCCTGGGAGTATGAAAGCCTTGACGACATCCTGCCGCATCTTGAAAATGCAACAATCCGGGAGTTTGTTCTGCGGCGGTTCTCCGGAGTTGATCTCTCCAGACTGCCCAGGATCACGGACCGTCTGGAACTGGACAGCTGTGACCTGGAAGACCTTTCCACCATGCCGGAAAACTGGAGTGTGACGTCGCTGAATCTTAACAAGTGCTCCAGGCTGCGCTCTTTGGACGGTCTGCAGAACCAGAATCAGATCGGCAGCGGATACGGCCGCCTGGAGATCTTCCAGTGCCCGCGCCTGACGGACTGGAGCGCACTTGATGGGATGAAGCTTACCTCCCTGTTCATCACAGGCGGTTTTACGCTGCCTTCCTTCGAAAACCTCCGGGTCAGCGAACTGCGCCTGGACAGCGTGGCGGATGTGGCTGATCTGGAATTTCTGAATGCGATGGATGCCGGGCAGAACTGCAATTTTGCACTGGTCGGACTTGATGAATTGAAGAATCTTTCACCGCTCAGCCGCTTCCACGGTCAGTTCCTGGCAGTGTCCCCGCAGCTTCAGGAGCAGGCGGAAGATCTGGTCAAGGCCGGTAATTTCTGGGAGTTCCGCATCGAATACCCCGAAGGCGGATGGGAAATGGACGACATGGACTTCTCCCTGCTGAGCCTGGACGAGCTGGAAACCCTGCCTCCCGCCCTGCTGCGCCGGATCGACCGTGTCTGCATTGCGGGCGATCAGGTCGTCGATCCGGACGTTTACGAGGTATGGGATGACTGGGAGCATTGTGATGCTCACGACAAACCGGGCGCCGTGCTCCACAACCGGCAGACGGACGAGGAAACGCGGTTGAAACAGGGGAGCATCACGGACCTGAGCATGTTCTCGGAGCTGACCGGATTGCGGGATCTGAGACTGTATGCACAGCCCATCACCAGTCTGGACGGAATTCAGAACCTCAGCAATCTTCAGCAGGTCACCGTGGCCTACTGCAGCAACCTGAAGGACGCTTCCCCGATTTTTGCCCTGCAGGATCTCTGGGAAGTCAACCTGCGCGCCACATCGGTGGAGAGCATTCAGGGCGTGCAGAACCTGCAGCAGCTGCGGCGGCTGGATCTTTACCGTTCGGATGTGACGGATCTCTCGCCCCTTGCAGGCTGTGATTTCCATGCGGCTGCCGAGCAGAACGGATTCTCCCTGAATCTGGAAGGTTCAGACCGTGTCCACTTTGAAGATCTCAGCGCACTGGCAAGCATCCCGCGTTTTGACTGGCTTTGTCTGAACAACATCGATGCTTTGCAATGGCTCCCGTACGTGGAAGGGGCTGACATCTGCTCACTCGGCGCGTGCAACGCGCTTGATGACGACAGCTTATCCGCCTTTATTCAGACGCATCCGGGTATCGAAGAACTGCATATTCAGTGGAATGAAGACATTCATGACCTGTCCGGACTTCTGGACCTGCCGAATCTGAGAACGGTCAGGGTTTCACGAACCATGGAGGATGCCATCCGGAGCCTGGAGGGGACCGATTATCACTTTGAGCTTTTTGTGGAGGGATAAGCGGAATCCGTAAATACGGAGCAGGTCGTTCCGGCTGACAGCGAGACGATAAGCCGGACATGAACTTCTGACCCCGCTATACACAAGCCAACCGGAAAGCGGTTTTTCTTGACACGCTTTCCGGTTGGTGTTACATTGAACAGGCTAAAATGCCGGCGTGGTGGAATGGTAGACACCAGGGACTTAAAATCCCTTGCAGGAAACTGCGTACCCGTTCGAGTCGGGCCGCCGGCACCAGATCAGGAACAGGAGATTGATACAAGGTATCGACCTCCTGTTTCGTTTATTTATGCCCCGAAAGGCCGATACGACAGGAATTTTGAAACGCGAGCGATTCATTTGAATGAACGAAAGCACAATATATGGCTTAAGGATTCGCTGCATTGCAGCCGAACTACCATATACTACTGGTTTGTATAAGAACGCGACCCGCGCGGGTAAAGGGTCAGTTTTCTGTTGTGATCAGGTCGATTCCTGCAGAAGAAAGCGTTTTCGGGTATCAAAGTGCTGTTCCTTTGCCAGATATGCAGCAGCTATCTATTTTGGATAGCCGCTGCCTTTTTCGGAGAACAGGAATACCAGGGGCAGACCGTGGATCCGTCGGCTTTTCTTTGCCTTTCAAAGTGCTGGATTTTCAGTTTTTTCCATGCTATGATACGGGAGGTTTTCCACCGTTTTTCGTATACTCTGTCACGCGCCAGTTTTGATAATATGAGGGGTACAATATGAGACCATTGATTTTAAAAGCCGCGCACATGCTGACCGACTGCATGGACGCCAAGTTTTGAATAGGGGAAAGCAGGCAGGGAAACTGGTTGTCAAACGCCTGCCGAACATAAGAAATGATCGCGCGGACTAAATCACATTGCAATGGAGACAAATGGAAAAGCTGTTTAAAAAACTGACATTCTGCGTTATGCTGCTCCTCACCCTGTGTGCGTTGGCAGGGTGCGGCAAGTCGGACGCCGGCGCGGGGCAGGGCATGTATACTTCGCTCGAGGAGCTCGCCGGAAAACGCATCGGCGTGCAGATGGGCACGATTTTCGACCGGTTGACGCAGGAGCGCCTGCCCGACGCGAAGATCGTGTACTTCAGCAGCTTCCCGGATACCGTCGTAGCGCTGAAGTCCAATAAGATCGATGCCTTCCCCAGCACCAGGACGGTGCTCAGCCAGTACATGAACGCGGACGATTCCATCACCCTGCTGGGGGAGGAGATCGGCAGCGTGCCGGCGGCGTACCTGTTCCCGAAGAACGGGCACGGGGAAGCGCTGCGCGACCAGATGAATGAGTTTCTTGCCGGGCTTCGTGAGAGCGGGGAGCTCGCCCAAATCGAGGACATATGGTGCGGCAAGGACGAATCGGCCAAAACCATACTCGATTACACCGCGCTGCCCGATGAAAACGGGCGTCTTACCTTCCTGACGGAGGGGACTTTCCCGCCGTACAGCTATCTGCGGGATGACCTTGTCGTCGGGTACGACGTGGATATCGCCGCCCGCTTCTGCCGGGAGTACGGCTACGGCCTGGATGTGGTGGCAATGAGCTTTGAGGCGCTGATGCCGGCCGTCCATGCCGGCAAATGCGACTTTGCCGCCTCAGGCATCGCCATCACCGAGGAGCGTGCGGAGAGCGTCTACTTTTCCGATCCCAACATCTATGACAGAATCTTCTTCGCGGTGCTGAAAAAGGACGCCGGGTCCGGGACTTTTGCGCAGTCGGTGGCGGACGGTTTCCGCAAGACTTTCGTGACGGAGAACCGGTACAGGCTGTTTGCAAAGGGTATTGCAGTGACACTTACCATCACAGTCCTCTCAGTCCTTTTCGGTACACTGCTCGGCTTCGCGCTGTATCTCGCATGCCGCAGGGGGAACCGCTTTGCCAATCGGTTGACCGGCGCTTTCGTCTGGCTGATCCGCGGCCTGCCGGGCGTCGTGCTGCTGATGCTGCTGTATTACGTGATCTTCGGCAGGATTTCCATCAGCGGTCTGGCTGTCGCGGTGATCGCCTTCTCGCTCACCTTCGGCACCGCCATGTACGGCATGCTGAAATCCGGCGTCGCCGCGGTCGACCCCGGCCAGACAAAAGCCGCCTTTGCGCTCGGGTTTGACGACCGCAGCACTTTCTTCCGGCTGATCCTGCCGCAGGCGGCGCAGCACTTCCTCCCAGCCTACAAGGGCGAGATTGTCGCCCTTATCAAGGCGACCGCCATCGTCGGCTATATCACCGTCGAGGACCTGACGCGAATGGGCGACCTCATCCGTGCCCGCACGTACGAGCCGTTCTTCCCCATCATTTCGGTCGCCGTGTGCTACTTTATCCTCGCCGGCGTCCTGACAGCGATTGTGAACCGCCTGCTGCGCGGCGTCGACCCGAAAACGCGCACGGAGGAACAGATACTCAAGGGGATCGAAGCACATGATTGAGATCAGGCATCTGCGAAAAGAATACGGGGACTCCGTTCCCCTCCGAGATATTAACGCTGTCATCAACGATGGGGATGTCATCGCCGTCATCGGCCCGTCCGGCACAGGAAAATCCACCCTGCTCAACTGCATGAACCTGCTGGAGCGCCCGACTTCGGGGCAGATCCTCCTGAACGGCGAGGATATCACGGGGGAGGGCTGCGACATCTCCCTCGTGCGACGGAAAATGGGCATGGTCTTCCAGTCGTACCACCTGTTCGGCCACATGACCGCCGTTGAGAACGTGATGTTCGCACCGGTAAAGCTGCTGCATCTGGGCCGGCAGGAGGCATACGACCGGGCGGTGGAACTGCTGCGGATGGTCGGCCTGGCAGAAAAGCAGATGAACTACCCCGACCAGATGTCCGGCGGACAGCAGCAGCGCGCGCACCACGGAGTCGGAGCCAGGATCCCAGCCAGCGGCGATGACGCTCACCGCACGATGTTCTTTTGCGACGGGCAGCAGGCGCGCGCGCAGGTCGAAGATCTGCC
>JAFPWF010000031.1 GCA_017395085.1 Oscillospiraceae bacterium
CACATACGGCACGGGCTGCTTCCTGCTGATGAACACCGGAAGTGAGCCGGTCGCCAGTAAAAACGGCCTGGTTACCACCATCGCTGCTTCCACGGGCGACCAGGTGCAGTACGCGCTGGAGGGCAGCATCTTTGTGGCGGGTGCTGCCATCCAGTGGCTTCGCGACCAGCTGGGCGTGATTTCCACGGCGAAAGAGAGCCAGCAGTATGCCGAACTAGTAGCTGATACAGCCGGCGGATATGTGGTGCCGGCTTTTACCGGAATCGGGGCACCCTACTGGAACCAGCGTGCTCGCGGCTGCGTGGTGGGACTTACCCGCGGGTTTAACCGGGCGCATTTGGTGCGCGCTACGCTGGAAAGCCTTGCCTACCAGACGCACGACATTGTCCGTGCCATGGAGAAAGACTCCGGTATCCCGATTTCCGAACTCAAAGTGGACGGCGGGGCCTGCGCCAACAACTATCTGATGCAGTTCCAGTCCGACATTGTCGGCTGTGAAGTGTACCGTCCGAAGTGCATTGAGACCACAGCCCTCGGCGCGGCGTACCTGGCAGGCCTTGCGGTGGGCTACTGGAAAAGCCTGGACGACGTTAAGAACAACTGGGCTGTCGACAAGGTCTTTTCACCGGCCATGGACGAGCAGAAGCGCTGCGACCTGCTGAAGGGATGGAACAAAGCGGTCAAATGCGCGCTTATGTGGGGCGAAGACTGAAGTAGCAGTTAAAAGTAATTGGGAATAACAGATGGAATAATCCCAGAGTACTCATTAAAAAAGAACAGGAAGATAATAAGAATAAAGTGCTGCTGATCACAGAATCGATCATTGATGTAGGGCCGTATTCGTCATTGGGCCAAGCAAGGTGGCCAGAGAGCATATTAAAAAAATGGATGAATGAAGACTTCTATTATTCGGCTTTAGATGAAGAAATTCATAAGGCTATTGTCGAGAAAGAGTTAAAATCATATACGGGAGTTAGTAAGTACAAAGTCTTTCCCTTGAGTCAGATAGAAGCAAGAAAGTATTTTGAGAAAAACCCGAGTTATGTGTCGCCTAAGTATTTCTCTGCGCCGACTAAATACGCCATGTCTAAAGCAAAAGAAATACCTAAATATTCCAGTATAGATAGCGGTATTATTCGTTGGTGGTTATATACAAACAGTAAATCAGGGAATAATGCTGCGTTATCCGGTTACAAAGGAAATAGTTATTTTAAGACAGATGAAGTATTGACTGCTTATGAAATTGGAGGTTATAGGCCTGCAATTTGGATTGACCTTTCTCAAGCAGAATCATTTATCTACAAGTAAAGTACAGCATCCGATCGCCATGATCGGATGCTTTTCCATCTTTATCGTCATTAAAAAGATGTCTCTTACGTCAGCCAGAACAGCTTCTCATGTTCCCGGAAGAACTCATAGTAGATACGCACGTTCTCCAGTTCCCACCAGTTTTTCACCTCAACGGGATCAGCGTCCAGATCGTAGATTCTGGCGCCCTCCAGGGCCAGCAGGAAAGGGGAGTGCGTGGCGATGATGAACTGGCAGCTGCAGTGCTTACCAAAGTCCTCCAGCATGCGCTTCAGATCCATCTGCATCTTCGGGGACATGCTGTTCTCCGGTTCGTCCAGACAGTAGAGCTTGTCGAATTTGAGCTTTGTCTCAAAGTAATTCAGGGCGGTTTCCCCGTTGCTGTTGAGTTTTGTTTCCATGCCGGCGGTCCTGCGGATGAACTGCCGGCGTGATAAAGACTTCTGACGGGCTAGCACCTGCATGCGAAGGGCCTCATAATCCTCCAGTCCGCTGAATTTGACGGTATCCCCGTATTTGAGTTTCTTGTGCTCCTCTTTCCCGGCCTCGATCTGCTCGGCAATCTCGGCGTTGTTGGTGCGCACGGTGAGCATGTAATCGAAGATATCGTCGCTGGTGATGATCCTGCTACCGTCCGGGATCCGGTGGATAAAGCCTTCGTCGTCATATCCGCAGGTATATTCGCACGCAGCCGCATATCGGTCAAACAGTTCGCTGGAGTTGAAGGGCGCGATGCGGTTCAGCTGAAGCTTCCCGGCGATCAGGTTGAGGAGCGTACTCTTGCCGGAACCGTTCCCGCCGTAGAAGATGGTGACATCCCGGAAGGTGATTTCTTCCAGTTCCCTTGGGCCGAACATGCGGCACGGGTAGATGTTGTCGATGTAGCCGAAGCGACCGCCGTTTTCTTCCGCCCGCTCTTCGATCAGGTGTTCTTCCTCGTCAATCGGCAGGGTAAAGGTTTCCAGGAACATTTTGATACCCCCATTTCCTTGCAGGTTTTGTTTTGCATATCACGGTACATATGCTATAGTAATACATAACCTGTACCGAAATTATCCCCAGGTTCCTGATATTGTAATGATGGAATCTGCAGCGAGATTGATGTTGCTATCACGTTGTCCTGCTCAGTGAAAGCAACGCGATCATCCCGGATTTCAGTTCATTGAACGGAGAGAAGCAAAATGAAATATCTCACTTATGAGGATTGCGGTATGCTTGGCGGCCGCATCACGCTCAAATGCGGAACCGAATATTTTCTTCTGGAGGGATCCACCCCGAAGGACTTTGCCACAGTCTTGCTCTACCGGATGCGGGAGAGCACCGAACAGCGCCAGCCGGGCTTCCAGTTTCAAAGGCTTGCAGTGGTGATGCTGCTCCTCGACGGCTCTATCCTGTATGTCTATTGCGATGAGAATGATGCAGAGGAGCATACCAGTTCCTATGAAACGGAACTGCCCGGTGACTATGATGATCTGACCACGATCCGTGATTTCATCTGGTTTCACGGAATCCAGGAATACAATATCCTGCAGCAGACGTCGGCAAATGCTATCCGTGTACTGGATCGCGAGTGCCCTGAAGATGAGAACCAGTACGAAGGCCCGTCCTATGAACGATTCCGTTGTCTGGACATCATGGGGCCATGCAACCTGACCCTGCTGGAGGAAGAACTCAGTTTCCACAATTACCAGAAGTTCCTGCTCGGTGAGGATTTCTATCTGGAAGCCATGGATAACTACATCATCGGCGAACGGGAGTTCTGGATGGGCAGGGAATACCAGAAAGTAAAACATCTGGTTGCAACCTATGATCTGGAAGATGAGGATTATCTGGGCTTTTACGATGAAGACCACCGTCTCATGATCGATCAGAACATGGCGGCCGTCATTGCCGAGCTGTCTGATCCGCATGAGTTGTTCTGCATTGATAACGACTACAACCTGAAGGTGCACGCGGTCGATATCGGTGACGGATTCTTTGATGATGCCCCGGGAGAGAAATAAAAGGGGGATTGCTGAAAGCCATGAGCGATTTACAGGCAGCCCACAAGTTCAGCTCCAATCACAGGCCGGAACTGGTGAAAGACCGAATCTGCGGATGTTTTTACTGCCTCCGGGTTTTCTCTCCGACCGAGATCACGGAGTGGATTATGGATGATAATCCGATTGACAGTAGCGGGACCGCAGTATGCCCGTATTGCGGAGTTGATTCCGTCATCGGGGAGAATTCCGGTTTCCCAATTACGGAACAGTTTTTGAAAGAGATGCACGAAGCTTGGTTTTAACGAAGGAGGCGTATATTCATGAAATTCCAGTTTGGCAAGGGTGTTTATGAAAGGGATATCGATTTGCTGCTCATGAGAAGAATCGCCACGGACAAGGAGTTTGTCCGCAAGTTCTTCCTCAGCAAGGATAAACTGGCGGCGAAAGGTTACGACAAAGCGGATTTTACCGTTGAAGAAGTTGCGCATTCCGTGTGGGCGGTAGACGGTGAATCTGATGTGGAGGCGATTCTTTCCATCGGCGACAAAAGAATCGCTCTTCTGATTGAGGACAAGATCAATGCCCCGGCTATGAAAGAGCAATCAGACAGGTACAATATGCGCGGAGATGAGGCTAAAAGCCTTGGCAAATATGATGAGTATTATGTCTTTATCGTTGCACCGGGAAACTATATTGACCACAACACGGAAGCGAAAAAATATGATAACAAGATAAAATATCAGGAGTTGGAAAAATACGAACTTGATGATTTTGAAAAGGCAATAATTAAGCGGGCTTATTCAAAAGACAATACGGTTCGTCTTGCGCGCGATCAAGGAGTGACAGAGTTTTGGAATAAGCTTTATGATTTCGTTGAAAGAGAGTATCCGAATAGATTTAAACTGCCAGGTCATCCGGGCTTGGAAAGAAGCGGGAAACCCAATCAGTGGATCACGATGATTTATAATAATCGCTATACTTTGGAGATTAAGAGTGACCGTGGTTATGTTGATCTGGAGATCAATGGCTATGGAGATAAATTTGAGCAGTTCTCCAAAGACAACAGGGACGTGATAGACGCCAGAAAGCTGTATGTACGTGCTGCTTCAAAATCGCTGGCAATCAGGAAATACATTAATTCAAAAATTGATTTTACGGAGGATTTTAATACGCAAGAAACTGCCTTGAGAGAAGCTTTTGATGCCGCAAAAGAATTGCTGGATCTTATTCCCTGGCTGAAAATTCGATAAGCCCTCAAACAACAACGCACCCGCTCCCATCAGGTGAGCGGGTGTTTTCCTCCGGCGCGGTACAGATCAGTTTCTTCTCCGTTATGGACGTTGTTATTTTTGCAAACAATCGTGCTCATGATACCCAGAGCAGTTGCTCGTTCGCAAGCCAGAGGTCTTCTCCGTCGTCTATGATGTCGTACTCATAGCCGCTTGCATAGCGGGGGCCGTAATCCATGGTGATATAGGCCTTGCCGCTGTCGTCGTAACCGCCAATGGCGTACGCCTCTTCAAAGTACACGCCCTGTTTTTTGGTTGAGCGCTTCCGTTTGATGCTTGTGGGCGCCAGCTGGCGGCCGGCATAGATAAAAGCTTCCGCAGAGGCTTTCGGCAGCTTTTCGAATGGCGTTCTTTCACCGGCCGGGAAACGGCCGATATGCAGGAGCAGGATTTCAGGCGGGGTACCGCAGTAGACGGTGCTTTTGCCGAAGCGCCGCATTTCCTCAAACATGGCTGTGCAGGCGCTGATCAGCGTTTCCGTCATTTTTTCCTGATAAGTCTTGCCGGATGACATGGCTGTTCACTCCCTTCATCGACAATACTAGCAGAAGTGCTGTCCCTATTTTTTCCCAAGGTATCGTTTTTTGGCTTTGGGAATTTGTTTGTATTGTGCTTATTTCTATAATAAGCTATAATAATCGGTAATATGACAGATTAATATGGTCACATTTCTTGAAAGGATGGTTCATTATGGCAGTTAATTTCAACAGAGAAAGCGTATTTGATCTGAAACCGATGAGCGTTTCCGAAGTCCGGGATGAGGTTCACGGTCTTCTGCTAGATGATGAGAATATCATTTCTGCATTCAAAACGGTCCGGGACCAGTTGCTCTTTACGAATAAGAGAATCATTGCAATTGACGTCCAGGGCATTACGGGAAGGAGAAAGTCTTTTTCTTCCATGCCGTATTCGAAAATCCAGTTTTTCAGCATTCAGACACCCGGGTTTGCGGAAATCGTTCCGGATTCAGAACTGTTCCTGATGTTCTCCAACGGGTTCACCGCGAGGTTTGAATTCAAGGGCGGAGTTGACATCGGGGAAATCGGAAGAATGATTTCCGAGTACGTTCTGGATTAATCTTTTGAGCGGGTTGGAACGATAGCTGAATTGTTGTTTTGGAGTATGCTCATGAAACCTGGGAAAATCTATAAAACTATAGTTTTTCTGCTTCTCTTTGCACTATGCCTGGGCATTACGTCTGCATTTGCGGATAACACTTTCCCGCTGTCATCCCTGCAGGAAGCAGATATCCCGGCATATACAGAAGGTTCGGATTATTACATAGAGGTCAACGATAATGTGCCGTTTTTTGATGTCTGGCAGTATACGACGATGCCCTTTGTCCTCTTCAGCGATCTGGACGAACTGGGGCGGGCGGGTCCTGCTTATGCCTGCCTGGGTCCCGAAACTCTGCCGACGACCACGCGTGGCCCGATCGGGAATGTGAATCCGTCCGGCTGGCAGAGTACGAAGTACGAGGACCTTGTCGAGGGCGGCAACCTCTATAACCGATCCCACTTGATCGGTCATCTGCTGTGTGGAGATAACGGCACAAAAGAAAACCTGATTACGGGAACCCGGAATCTGAACGCCGGTTCTATGGTAATCGTAGAAACAGCGGTCGAGATGTACATCCAGGAAACGGGGCACCATGTGCTGTACCGCGTTACTCCGTTCTACCATGGGGACGATCTGGTTCCATTCGGCGTACAGATGGAAGCACAGAGCATGGAAACGGACGAGGACGGCATCTGCTGCAACCTCTTTCTCTACAATGTGCAGCCGGGCATCGAGATCGATTATGCGACAGGAGACAGCCACAGGGCAGGGGAGTTCTTCGCGCTGGAAGCGCCGGCCGCGTCCAGCGACAACGTAATGAAGACGGTACCGGCGGAAGAACCGGAGCCGGTGCAGGAAAAAACACTCCCCGGTGTAACCACTTATGTTCTGAACACAAACACGAAGAAGTTCCACCTCCCGGGCTGCAAATCCGTGAACCAGATGAAAGCGAAAAACCGCCAGGATGTGGATTGGTCCCGCGATGTTGTGATTGCAAAAGGTTATGTGCCATGCAAAAACTGTAATCCGTAAAAAGCAAACAGAATCATGCTGCTGGTTATGTTTGGCATTATTTGGAATAATTGTACGTTCAGCAGAAAAGACACATTATCAGCATTGAAATTGGAGTATGTTAAGATAGTCAAAATGAATTCAAGATAGTCATTTTGGATATAAATGACTATCTTGAACAATAAAAGAATAGGGTTAATTTAATTTATCATAAAGCGTGTGGAAGGAGCCACGGAAAGATGAAACTGCGATATAAGATTAAACAACAGAGAACAGCAAGCCTTGTCATTGTTCTCTGTTGTATGTTGGCTCTTACATTTTCAACTCTGCCGCTTACAGCTTTTGCCGCTACAGAACCTTCGGCCGTGCGCGTGGGCTATTATGAAAATGAAGTCTTTCAGGAAGGGGCGGGCGAAGGTCTGGTCAAAACCGGGTACGCCTACGAGTACTATCAGAAGATCTCCGAGTACACAGGCTGGAAGTATGACTATGTCTATGGCGGATTCGGTGAACTGTATCAAATGCTCCTGGATGGAGAGATTGATCTGCTTGCAGGTCTGGCTTACAGAGAAGAACGGAAAGATAGCGTCGGATATCCGAACGCCATCATGGGCAGCGAATCCTATTATCTGGTTAAACATGATACAGATACGGAAATCATGATTGATGATCTTTCCACTCTCAACAGAAAGAGCATCGGCGTATTGGACAGCGCCATGAGCAGCGCGCTGAACCAGTTCCTGTCCGAGAACGGCATCCAGGCGAATGTGGTGGTTTTCCCCGATTATACGGGGCTGTTCAGCGCCTTTGACGCGAACGAGGTCGATATTCTGGCAGCGGAAAGTGACGGCGCCTATGGGCGTGATCACGCCGAACCGCTGCTCACCTTTGGAAGCTCCGATTACTACCTTTGCGTCAACAAGCAAAGAACGGATCTCCTTGTTCAGCTGAACCAAGCACAAACACTCCTGGCAGCGGAGGAACCGAACTTTCTCAATTCACTCAGAGCCAAGTATTACGGCGTCAGTGTTACCGCACGGGCATTCTCAGAAAAAGAGCGGGAATGGATTGCAACACACGACACGCTTCACATTGGATATCTGGAGAATTATCTGCCTTACAGCGATACAGACAGTCAGGGGCAGGTCACAGGGTTAATCGTGGACTATGTGTCGGATCTTCTCAAAGCGCTTGGAATCGATCATATAAGCGTTACATACGCAGGCTTCTCGAGCTACGATAAGATGATCGCTGCCATGAGCACCGGTGAGATCGACACCGCTTTCCCGGTCGGCGGAGGATTATACTACTCAGAAGAGAACGGTATTTACCAGTCCAACGCGGTGGCTTCCGCCTCAACGGAGCTGGTCTTTCGCGGCGAATACAGCGATGAAAAGACAAAAACGTTTGCGGTCAATGAGAACAACCGCATGCAGTATTATTATGTACGGACCAATTATCCGGACGCGGAAATCGCTCTTTATCCCTCTATTGACGCATGTCTTGCGGCAGTGCTCTCCGGCGAAGCAAGCGCAACGACACTTAACGGTTTACGGGCAAATGACATCCTTCGAAACAGTCAGTATGAGAGTCTGTCCATGCATCAGGCTACACGCAGTGACGACCGCTGCTTTGGTGTTGAAATCGGCAATGAAGGGCTGTTGAAACTCATCAACCGGGGCATCAATATTCTGGGCAGTGACTACGGCCAGATCATCTCCTATCGCTATACCT
Organism: Oscillospiraceae bacterium; assembly: GCA_017395085.1. Lineage (GTDB taxonomy): Bacteria > Bacillota > Clostridia > Oscillospirales > Oscillospiraceae > Limivicinus. The sequence continues at coordinate 8,384 of JAFPWF010000031.1, forward strand.
CCGGGCTGTACAGGTATGGGTTTAAAGATGCGCTGCGGGATCACATGGCCCTGTTCGGGAGCATACTTACCGCTGTCGCCGCACTGGTGTTTTTCCTTCTTTATCGTGACAACCGCAGGAATAAGGCCCGCCTGAAAGAGAAGGAGCTGCTGCTGGAACAGCAGGCTCTGAAGGAACAGCAGGACAAAATGATCACAGCGCTCGCGTCCGACTACAGAAGTGTCTACTATGTTGATTTGGATAAGGACGCGGGGGTTTGCTATCGCAATGATCCGAGATTCAGTGAAGCGCCCGCAATGGGAGCGTCTTTTCCCTTCCTCCGCGATTTCACCGCGTTTGCCTACAATCACGTTGCGGAACCGTATCGGGAAGGATACCTGGCTTTTATTCAGCCGGAAAACATCCGGTCCGCGCTGATGAAGCAGCAGATCATCTCGTATCGCTTCCTTGAACTATGTGATGATAAGGAGACCTATTCCCTGCTGCGAATGGCAAGAGTTCATCATCCGGATGGCCGCAGGGATTACCTGGTCCATGCGATCGGTGCGGGTTTCTCGGATATCGACGAAGAGATGCGTCACTCCATGGCGCAGCAGCTGGCGCTCAGCGACGCGCTGAACAGCGCAGAGGACGCAAACCGGGCAAAGACGGCATTCCTCTCCAACATGAGCCATGAGATCCGCACTCCCATGAACGCCATCATCGGTCTGAACAATATCGCGATGAACGATCCCAGCGCTTCAGGCAAGGTCAAAGAGTATCTTGGAAAGATTGACGCGTCCGCTCACCATCTTCTGGGCATCATCAACGACATTCTGGATATGTCCCGCATAGAGTCCGGGCGCATGGTCATCAAAAAGGAAGAGTTCTCTTTCTCCAAGAACCTTGAACAGGTCAACAACATGATCAGCGGCCAGTGTCGCGACAAGGGCGTGCATTATGAATGCAGAATCATTGGAAAAATCGACGAATACTATGTTGGCGACGCCCTGAAGCTAAAACAGGTGATGCTCAACATTCTCGGCAACGCGGTGAAGTTCACGCCGGAGGGCGGAACCGTGACCTTCCTGATTGAAGAAGGCAAGCGCTTTGGCGGCAAGGCCACTATCCGCATGACATTCCAGGATACGGGCATTGGAATGAGCCGGGAATATATCCCTCATATCTTCGATGCGTTCAGCCAGGAAGACTCTTCCTCGACAAACAGATACGGCAGCACCGGCCTGGGAATGCCGATCACAAAGAGCATTGTCGAGATGATGAACGGCCACATCGATGTGGAAAGCGAAAAAGGCGTCGGCACAACCTTTACTGTAACGGTTACGCTGGATGAATCCGACCGGAAGCACGCCGCACCGGAGGCGGGCGATCTCAATCCCCATGACATGAGCGTCCTGATTATCGATGATGACAGCATCGCCCTGGAGCACGCGGAAATCGTTCTCGGGCAGATCGGCATCACCTGTGAGACGGCGGAGTCGGGGTGGGAAGGCATCGACAAGGTCAGGATAAGACATGGCCGTCGCGAGGATTATGATCTGATCCTTGTAGACTGGAAAATGCCAGAAATGGATGGCATCGAAACGACGCGTCAGATCCGGTCGATCGTTGGGCACGATACCCCCATCATCATTCTCACGTCCTTCAACTGGGATGATATCGCCGACGAGGCAAGAGGCGCGGGAGTGGACACCTTTGTACCCAAGCCACTGTTTGCGGGCAGCGTGATAGATGAGTTCCGCGAGGCTTTCCGACGCAAAAACGAATCCCTGGCGAAAAAGGCCATCGATCTGAAGGGGCGAAGAATCCTGCTTGCCGAGGATGTTGCCGTCAATGCCGAGATCATGATGATGGTGCTGTCGATGCGTGAAATCGAAGCGGATGTCGCCGAAAACGGCAGAATCGCCGTCGAACTGTTCAATGCTCACGAACCGGGCTATTACGACGCCATTCTGATGGATATGAGGATGCCGGAAATGGACGGACTGGAGGCAACAAAGGTGATTCGATCCATGGAGCGACCAGACGCGCAGGTGATTCCGATCATTGCGCTTACAGCCAATGCTTTTGACGATGATGTTCAACGCAGCATGCAGGCCGGGTTAAACGCGCATCTGTCAAAACCGATCGAACCCGACCAGCTGTTTGCGACGCTGGAGAGCCTGATCGTCTCATAGAAGAATGCATCCTTACCTGAAACCTTAAAACCAGATGAAAGTATCGAAAGAAAAAATCGAATTCCGGCATGATGGCCTGACCATCCGCGGGCACCTGTGGGGCCGGGATCCGGCGAGACTACGGAAAGAAGTTTGCTGTTCCGGCTTCAAGGTAGACACGGGGACAGAGCTGTGGTATAGTCGGGGTGACGGATTATAATCATGTCATGGAAGGGAAGTCGGTCGGTTTCGGTTTCGGACACAGGTGAGGAGGATACCAATGAAAAGAGTTAAAACCATGCTCTCGGTGCTGCTGGCTGCCGCGCTGATATTCGCGTTCGGCGCGCCGTGCGCTGCTGCCGAGGGCGCTGCGGATGCAGCGGGAGAATACGATTATGTCTGCGCGCGCTTCAGCGGCGCGTATATCGAATCCATCATGAACTACGGCGTCGAGCTGCAGCCCGTCCGGGACCGCTATATCGAGTATGACAGCCCGTCCGGGAACAAGGTTACGCTGAACGCCGACGGAACCGGGTACCTGTATCTCGGCGATGACAACCAGGGGCCGGTCAGCTCCTGGTCGCTGGACGGCACAGCCCTGAAGCTGAGCGCCGGGGTTTCGGACTTTGACGGGACGATTGACAACGGCCTGATGACGTTGGTCTTTGACGACGGGTTCAGCCTGGTCTTTGCGGCGCCCGGGACCGACGTCTCGTCTCTGAAGCCGATCTCCGTCGAGGCCTTCACCAGGGTGGTGTACGGCATTGAAACGGGCACCTATGACCTGTTCGCCCTCGGCTACGGCGGCGAGATCATGGGCACCGCCGGGACGGGCCAGACCTCGGTGCTGGTCCTTGACGACGGGGGGACAGGTTCCATGACCTTCGGGGACGAAGCCGGGGAGATCACCTCCTGGACGATCGACGGGGACGCGGTCAGCATCACGATGTCGGACGGCAGCACCACCACGGGCAAATACCGCGGCGACCTGGGCGTCATTGAACTGGACATCAGCGGGTACACCGGTTACTTCGGCCAGGAGGGCGCGGATACGGACTGGTATCTTGCCCCGGACAGCAGGCTCTTTAAACTGTACGACGGCATTGATGCGAACGCCGGAGCGCACCTGAGCTACACGCTGCACACGGAGTACCTGGATTCCACCAGCATATACGACGTCCATACGAAGGACGGGGTGTACTATTCCGGCCGCACCACGCAGGTGTCGGGCTACGAGGACAGAACGGCGACCTTCTTCAAGGACGGCACCGCCTATGTGCTGAGCCCGGACGACATGACTGCGACGGTCGCCACTTCGACGGGTTCCTCCCTGATCGCCAACAACGTGCTGCTGATGGACTCGCTGTACTCCCTCATTTCCGGGCGTGCGAAGAGCATGGACTTTACCGTGGAGACGCGCGAGCTGAACGGGGTGCAGTACAGCGCGGACGTCTATCCCGCGACCGAATACAAGGCGGAGACTGCGTTCCTCTTCGATGACGACGGCAATCTGGTCGGCTGCATCGAGGGGCCCCCTGTGCTGCAGACGGCTGCGGAGATCGGGGAATCGGTTTACACCGTAGCCGCCATTGACGGTGCGGTGGATGCGGCCCTGCTGGACATCTCCACCTATCAGGTGGTCGGATAAGCGTCAGGTTTCTTCTCCGTGAAAGCAGTTCAGAGGCCGGATCATCATCCGGCCTCTGACTTTTTAAAGATGAAGAACCGGCCTCGCTTGAGGCCGGCTTTTCTGTTCTGCAAAAGGTGCAAAAGGTGCAAAAGGCCGCTTACCAGTCCTCGTCCAGGATGGCGGAAAGCGCCTCCGCCTCGTCCACCCAGGTCGGGTCGTATTTGTTTCTGCCCGCATGGCAGCACGCAGGAGCCACTCTACGTTCCGCTACAAGAGGTACTCGTAGATCGCCCAGAAATGACAGAATGTTCCCAGCAGACAGAAAACATGAAAAACCGAGTGGCAGTATTTCCTGTTTTTTCCGATCCCGTAGAGAATCGCCCCAATGGAATACATCACTCCGCCGGCAATCATCCAAATCAGACCCTGCAGTCCGAGGGCTGCTCTCAGATTGGAGACGCCCATCAGAATGGACCAGCCGCTCAGCAGTTGACAGATCACGGCGGCCAGCTGATACCGTTCCAGATCAAGCGCAGTAAACACGATTCCCAACGCCGTGAAAAAAGCTACCAGCCCGAACAAAAGCCAGCCCCGCACTCCTGAGACGCCCAGCAATGAAGCCGGGATATAGGTACCGAACACCAGGAGGAAAACACTGCAGTGATCCAACACGCGCAGTACCTTCTTTCCTCTCAGCCCGGGAGACAGCGCATGGTAGACGCAGGATATGGTATACAGAAATATCATGCTCGTGCCGAATATCGCCGCTGTTGTTACCTCCAGAGCGTTGCGAGCCCGGATCAGCATCAACACCAGCGCTGCAATAGAAAGAAGGGCACCGAGTCCGTGCGAGATAGCGTTAAACAGTTCTTCTCCCAGACTGTAGGACGGGATCGATATTTCCTTATTCTTTCTCTCAGCCATGACAGATCTCCGATATTCAGAAGATCGTTTCAAATGCAGAGCCGGGAGACTGTTTGAGCCTCCCGGCAGATTTCGTGCCCGGAATATGGCAGCGGTTCAGCTTTCGCTTTCCATCAGCTTCTTTAGCTGCTCAGCCTCCGCCTTCACATCCTTTTTCATCTGGCGTACAGTCTCCTGATACTGGGTTTCTGCACGCTGGCGGTCGTGGCGCATTTCACGCTCTACATCACGAAGCTCCAGCTTCTCATCGGCGGCTTTTTTAACTTCTTTAGCCTCCGCATGAACCTGCTTCCGCAGATCCTCGAGATCCCGGCGGCTTTGTTTGGCCGCCGCCCTGATTTCATCTCGAATTTCACGCTGAGCCATTTTATAATCTTTCATTTTCTGTTCCTCCCGTTCTTTAATACGACGATAGAAAGTGTTCGGCTTGAGATTCAGCCTGGACATGGCCTCACGCGCGGTGATCTGTTCGCCCTGCCATAGAGCGACCACAGAATCAAACAGGCTCTCATCAACTGCTATTGGTTTTCGTCCCTTATAGCGTCCCTCTGCCTTGGCTTTTTCAATCCCGTCCCGGCGTCTGGGCCTGTCCTTTCCCACATCAAGCGCATAAAGTGCGCGGCAAACCGTGAAAAAGATTTTTTCTGTATCGTTGCGGGTGTCAACTCCTTCCCGCAGGCTTACGAAATCCGCACCGCAGTCTGCAATACGGCAAATCCCATCCAGCAGTTCTGCTGTACTGCCGGCAGCCGAATCAAATCCATCGACTTCCACAGTGTCCCCGCTGTTAAGCGATTTTACTGCTGCTATAAAGGATTCTGCGTCCGAAGCATGCCGCAAAGCCATCTGAAACACCTCTGTTATCGTTGTGTATGCATCATAGCACATGCGCAAAAGTATGTCAATAGAATTATTCTTAAATTATGACACATTTCATAATTAATTAAAATTTAATTGAAACACATTGGCAAGTGATAATACTGGTTGATCCAGAAAAAAACGGTACTCTGCAGCTCGCAGAGTGCCTTGTACATATATGGTTTTCAGTCTCCTGTACGGTAACTGCGCATAAAAATCGACAGTTGGCCTCGCTCCCGTTTACAATCCTCCCGCCCTGTGCTAAGATTCCGGTAGCGTTTGTGCATCGGGGGTGCTTTTGTGGCCAGGGACAACAGACAGAAGGTAAAGCTGCTGGTTCTCATGGAGATGCTGCGGCAGGATTCGGACGAGGAGCATCCTCTTTCCACGAGCGAGATCTGCCGGCGCCTGGGGGAGCAGGGGATCTCCTGCGAGAGGCGCACCGTCGGCATGGACATGCAGGTGCTGAACGACTTCGGCTACGAGGTCATGTCCCGCACGGTCGGCCATGAAAAGGCCTACTACGTGGACGACCGCAGCTTTTCCGTGCCGGAGATCAAGATCCTCATGGACGCGGTGCAGGCCGAGAAGTTCATCACGCCCTCGAAGAGCGAGGCGCTGGTCTCGAAGCTCGCCGCCCTCGGCGGCAGCCACCGGGCCGAGATCCTCAAGAGCAGCATCGTCTGCTTCAACACCCGCAAGCACTCAAACGAGATGATCTACTACAACGTCCAGGCGCTGGAGGACGCCGTGCGGGAGCACCGGAAGGCCTCGTTCCTGTACTTTGACCTGAACGAGCGGCATGAAAAGGTCTACCGCCGGGACGGCGCCCGCTACACGGTCGACCCCATGGCGCTGGTGTACGACGAGGACAATTACTACCTCCTGTGCTGGAGCCTGAAGCACGAAGGCGTCACGACCTACCGCGTGGACCGGATGGAGCGCGTCCGTGCGGAGGAGGAGCCGGTCTGCCCGCAGGCGCTTGCGGAGGGGGACGTCCACGGCTACACGTCGCAGGTCTTCAAGATGTATAACGGCGTGCCGGAGGAGATGACCCTCGTCTTCCACGACTCCCTCATCGGCGCGGTGTATGACCGCTTCGGCGAGGAGGTTGAGATCCGCCGCGTGGACGGGGAGACCTGCAGCGTCACCGTCACCGTGCAGGACAGCCCGGTGTTCCGGGGGTGGCTCGCCCAGTTCGGCGGTCTCATTAGCATTGCATAAAAAGCAGGGAATCCTCTGCGCAACATTTTTGCGGAATCCGCATTTTTGTCCATTTTGAGTTAAGCATCGCATAAAAATCGACAGTTGAAACGCGTCCGCGTTTTCCCTCTTGACGGGGAGACCGGGCGCGTTTATAATGCAGTCAAACAGAAATAATTATTTCTTAATGTAAAACAGAGGTGTCTGTATGCAGTACAAGAAGCCGGAGTATTTTGCCGGGATCGAGCGTTTCATCGATGAATACAAGGAGTTGAACGGGGGAGCCTCCCCGTCCATAAAGATGATCGCCCGGGGCGTCGGCCTTTCGGAAGCCACCGTGTGCAAGTACCTCAAGGTGATGCGGGAGAAGGGGATTGTCGAGTGTGAGGGCCACAGGCACATCACGACCCGCCGGTCGCGGGGCGACGCGCTGGGTTCCTTCCGGGTGCCCGTCGTCGGCACGGTCGCCTGCGGCAGCCCCATTCTTGCGGAGGAGAACATCGAGGAGTATGTCACGCTTCCCGCGGCGCTCTTCGGCAGGGGGAACTTCTTCCTTCTCCGGGCCAGGGGCGATTCCATGATTAACGCCGGCATCGCCGACGGGGACCTGGTTCTGGTCCGGCAGCAGGACACCGCGGAGTATAACCAGATCGCGGTCGCCCTCATCGACGACGAGGCGACGCTGAAGCGCTTCCGCCCGGAGGGGGACCGCGTGGTGCTGCATGCGGAGAATCCGAATTATGACGATATCGTCGTCGACCGCTGCGCCGTCCAGGGCGTCGCGGTGAAGGTGATTAAAGATCTTTTATGATGATGAGGAGGAAATGGAAAAGATGAAAGCGTATGATATCAGGTGCCCCGTGTGCGGGACGGTCAACCACAGCCTGTTCCTTCAGGAGACGGACGGCTGGCTGGAATGCGAAAGCTGCGGCGTGACGTCCAGGGTGCTGTCCCTGCGGCCGGTGAAGGTGTACCCGCGCGAAAAGGCGGAACGGTTCCCGGCGCACGGCGTCCGGTTTGCCGCCAACCTGTGAGGACTGCGGTGCCCTTTATACACCCACGGAAGGAGCACTCAGGAATTGAACAGTTCGAAACTGTATGTTACCTGCCCCGCATGCGGGAAACGCCTGTGCAGGGCCGTTCCCGGCTCCGAACTGGAGCAGGACTGCCCCAAGTGCCAGAGCCTTGTCCTGGTCCAGGTGGATCCGGACGGTAAGGTCAGCACCAAGATTATCGATACGAAGACGGCTTCGTAGATTTTTGTAAAACTGAACAGGAAACTCGGTGACGCTCAGAAACGTTGGAGTCGGCTCAGAATCGTCAGGATCGTCCTGCGCCACCGTTAAAATTTGCTAGCTGGAAGGTTGTATTCGGCTAAGAATCGTCAGGAACCCGGCAAATGGATTTTCTCCAAGGGAGAAGTCTGTTTGCCGGGTTCTTTTCTTTTTCGAAAAAAATATTTGAATTCCTGACAAAAACTGTCAGGAATACCGTGCAGAATATGGCCAACGAGGCGGGATCCGGCAGGCCGGCCGGTTCCGTCCCCTGAAAGACGAAAACACAGGCAAAACCAAGAAACAACACAGAAAAGGAGAAAAAAACATGACTGCAAAAACTTATCTGGAAGAGACGCTGAGGCGCAGGCAGGAGCTGCTGGAGGAGATGGGCCGGATGGCGGAGATGCTGCGCCGGGCCCTCGGCGTGGCCGACAGCGAGCTGGAACGCCTGCAGGAACTGCAGGGCGGGATCCTGCGGCTGGTGCTCACCGTGCCGGACCCCATGGAGCGCAGGGTGCTGTTCCACCGCTGCTACTGCGGCATGAGCTGGAAGCAGATCGCGGAGAAGCTGGACATCTCGGAAGGCTCCGCGCGCCGGCGCCACCAGGCCGCGCTGAAGCACCTGGCCATGCCGGACGGGCGGTAAGCGGGGAGGGAAGAGAAGATGCCGAACCGAATCATCAAGGAGAGCATCCGGACGAGCAAGTCGGTAAACGCGCTGCCGGACTTCCTCTTCCGGGTGTGGGTGTACCTCATCACCTACGTGGACGACTACGGCCGCGGGAGCGCGGACCCGCAGCTGCTGAGGGGCTTTTTGCTTCCGAGGAAAAGAGTCACCGAATCCCAGATCAGGGAGGCGCTCGCGGGCCTCGCGGACGTCGGTCTGATTATCCTCTATGAGGATGACGGGGAAGCCTACCTGTATTTTCCGAAGTGGGAGGATCACCAGCGGATCAGGCAGAAAGTGTCGCGTTTTCCCGCTCCGCCGCCGATTGCGGCGGATTGCGGCGAGAAGCGGCCTGAATCCAATCCAATACAATCCAATCCGAATCCTGAATCCGAATCCGAATCCAAGGATAGCGCGGAGCTGCAAAGCACCGCCGCGCTGACGCTCCCCCTCAACGACGGGACAGAGTATCCGGTGACGCGGGAGTACGTGCAGGAGATGCAGGCGCTGTACCCGGCCGTGGATGTGATGCAGGAGCTCCGGAGCATGAAGGCCTGGTGCATCAACAACCCCAAGAAGCGGAAGACTGCCCGAGGGATCCGGAGCTTTATGGGGACCTGGCTTGCCAAAGAGCAGGACCGCGGCGCCCGGAACGCCGGGGCGGACGCGGAGCCCGCGCGGAAGCCGAAGCAGTTCACGACGGCTGCGGAATACCGGCCGGAGGCAAAAATCAACGCGGAACAGCTGGAGAAGGTGAAGTCTCTCCTGCTCGGGAACGACGCCGAAGGCCCGGACCCGGGGGAGGGGTGAAGATGCAGGCGTTCGACCCGCAGGAACTCCTTGCGCCCCTCCCCCCGCCGCCGGGCTGGAACCCGTGGGAGGAGCTCGCCAACGCCGTGGTCCGCCAGGCGGCGGAGGATTGGCGGGAGGCCGTGCACACCCTGCTGCACCCGCCCGGCCGGCCCGGCGCGGTGCGGAACAGGCAGATCCGGGAGGCAGCGGACATGCTCCGCGACTGCGAGAGGTTCTTCCGCTCGCGGTGGATCCGCATCCTGACGGGGGAGGACGGCACGAAGATCCTGGAACAGCTGAGAAGGGAGATGATCGCGCATATGGACGCACGGGAATACCTGGGCCTGGCCGTCCGCCTGGACGTGGAAATCGACGGCAAACTGGCGGAGCTTTCGCGCCTGCACGAGCTGGCCCTCGGCGCGCCGCCGGGGCCGGAGGGCAGCCGGACCGTGCAGAAGCTCCTGGAGCTCGCGGAGAAGGTCAGCCGGGAGATCGACGAACTGGTGGAACTGAAGGACGAAATCCGCAGCGCGATTGACGCCGTGCCCGACCCCGGGGAGCGGGAGGCGCTGCGCTGCAGGTACATGCTGGGCATGAGCCACGGTGAAATTGCCGGGAGGCTGCACATCGGGATCGCGACGGTGAAGCGCCTGCTCAGCCGGGGCCTGAGCCGCATCCGCCCGCCGGGCTGAACGAAAAAGAGCAGGAAAGCCGTCGCTGACCTTCCTGCCCGTTTAATATCCGTTTCCCTTCCGGTCACTCCGCCGCGATGCCGTCCACCGCCTCGCCGCGGACATCCACGATGCGCGCGAGGGGGATGCTCTCGCGGACGCCGCTGCGCTCGCGCTTGCTCATCAGCACAACTTCGCCGGCAACTTCGTCGATGCGCTTCACCCGGTCGGTGACCTCGGTGTAGCTGCCGCCGTCCTTGGAGGCGTCCGGCACGAAGACGGTGAAGGTGAGGGCGGGGGACTGCCCCGCGGCGGCGAGCTCGGCGATCCTTTGGAGCTTGCGGTTCAGCACCTCCAGGGCGTGCTCCTCCAGGCCGATCTCCCGGTCGGTGAAGCGGGCCTCCTCGGCGATCATGTCCTCGTAGCCGGTGAGCGCCTTGTAGGAGGCGAACTGGGCGGCGCGGTTCCAGAGGGACATGTGCGGGTGCTTCGGCGACTGCCAGTGCGGCATGCCGATGATGTCCGCATAGACGACGCGGGGGTCCGGCTCCTTCTTTGTGATTCCCTTTGCCATCAGAAGTCGTCCTCCTCTCCGGACCGGTGGCCGCCGATCTGCTTGTTGCGGTCGCGCCCGGTGGCGCCCTCGCGGTAACTGACGCCCCGCAGCACGGCGTTTTTGCCGTACTTGGCCTGCATTTTCAGCGTCGTCTCCTGGAGGCGGCGCTCCTTTTCGTCCGCGGCCTCCTCGGCGGCCTCGCGGTCGCGGCGCTGCTGCTCGTCCGCGGTGTAGAGCTCCGGCTGCTCGAAGAGGGAGAGCTGGTCGCTCAGGACGCCTTTGGGCAGCTCCTCCGGGATCTCATCCCTGCCGATGAGGTCCACGGCGGCGATGTTCAGCCGGCGCACCAGGAGGCGGGGGTCAACGATCCGGTCGTAAAGCTCCAGCACGGCGTTCACGATGCGGCGGGAGCTGCTGCTCCATCGGTCCAGGTTCGCCGTGCCGTGGGCGTGCTTCGGGTGCGGCTTGCCGTAATAGTTCATGGTGACGGTGCCGTCGTAAATCTCGCCGGTGGAGGCGACGGCGTACACGCAGTCGCGCCAGGTCTCGCCGGGGACGGCGACGGTGAGGCTCAGGTGGTCGTAGCTGACGGTGAGCACCAGCTTTTTGGTCACCAGGCCCTTGCGGACCAGGTCCAGCACCAGGGCCTCGGTCATCTCGCGCACGATGATGCGGCCCTTGTCAAAGGGGTAGCCTTCGGCGAGGACCTGCCCGGAGGAGAGCGAGGTGGTCTCGGGCCGGTAGTTCCGGACGGTCTGCATGTCGGAGGGCTCCCAGCCCCAGGCGTGGTCGATGAGGAGCTCGGCGTTGACGCCGAACTCTTTGTAGAGGACGTCCTCGTCCCGGACGCTCTGGCGGGCCACGTCGCCCATGGTGAAGAGGCCGTGCTTCTCCAGCCGGCGGGCGATGCCCGGGCCGACGCGCCAGAAGTCCGTCAGCGGGCGGTGGCACCAGAGCTGCTCTCGGTAGCTGCGCTCGTCCAGCTCCGCGATGCGGACGCCGTCCCTGTCCGGGGGGACGTGCTTGGCGACGATGTCCATGGCGATCTTGGCGAGGTACATGTTGGTGCCGATGCCAGCCGTCGCGGTGACGCCGGTTGCAAAGAGCACGTCGCGCACGAGGGTCATGGCGAACTCGCGGGCGCTGAGGCCGGAGAGTTCCAGATAGGGCGTTAAGTCGATGAAGCACTCGTCGATGCTGTAAACGTGGATGTCCTCGGGGGAGACGGACCTACCGTAGATGGAAAAGATCTTCGTGCTGAGCTGCTCGTAGTAGAGCATGCGGGGCCGCACGACGAGGTAGGCGAGCTCCAGGCCGGGATCGGCCGCGAGCGCCTCGGCGTCAAAGGACGAGCCGTGGAAGCAGTACTTCCCGTCTTCGCCCTTCTGCAGCACGCCCAGCTTCCGCGCCCGCTGGAAGCGCTCGGCGTTGATTTCCTTCACGCGCTGCACCACCTCGAAGAGGCGGGCGCGGCCGGGGATGCCGTAGGCCTTCAGGGAGGGGGACACCGCGAGGCAGATGGTCTTTTCGGTGCGCGAGAGGTCCGCGACCACGAGGTTGGTGGTCAGCGGGTTCATCCCCCGGGCGACGGCTTCGGCGGAGGCGTAATAGGATTTCAGGTCAATGGCAACGTAGGTCTTCATGCTCACACGGTTCCGTCACGGTCTTGCTGTTTTGTATCTGTCCGGTTTTATTATAGGGGTTTGCCGGCCAAAAGGCAACGGCGAATCTGCGGACTGCTCGGCCTGACAGATACGGCAGGCGCGATAAACGGACGCCCGCCGGAGGAACGATGTACGCCAGGATATGCCATTGACAATTAGCGTAATTATGCATATAATAATGCTAAGCAAGGGGGTGGCAATATGCCGAATATTCGTCCTGTTTCCGATCTGAGAAATCATTTCGCTGAGATCACCAAAGAAGTTCAGCTCAGCGGTGAGCCGATGTTCCTGACCAAAAACGGCGTCGGCTCCATCGTTGTCATGAGTATGGAGAGTTATGAACAGAACCGCTATGACAGCATGGTCTATGACAAGCTGCGCGAGGCGGAGCTGCAGGCGGCCGGCACGACAGAGCGTTTGAGCCATGCGGACGTGATGGCAAAAGCGCGTGCGCTTCTGAGCGGTGCGGAGGAGAAAAAGCTTGCATAAGATCGTTTATTTGCCGCTGGCGGAGAGCGACCTGATGGACGCGCTGGGCTATATTGCCTATACGTTGGACGCGCCCAAAGCCGCCCGCGATCTGCTGGCCGAGTTTGACGAGACAGTACAGCGCATCGCGGAGTTCCCCTATGCCCATGAGCTCTACCGGACAGACCGCCCGATGAAGGATGAGATCCGCAAGGTGGCGGTCAAAAACTATGTGCTTTATTACGCCGTGTTTCAGGAGCGCGTAGAGATTCGCCGCTTTCTCTACGGCATGAGAGACAGAAGCAGAATCGATGAAGAATAGAACAGTATCGAAGCGGAAACTGAAAGAATAAAACAGAATACCGTACCGGCATCCATTTGGGGATGACCGGAGGACCAGACGGGGTCAACAGCCAGCGTTCCGGCGGAACGGCGCGGCTGCCGGCCCCGTTTTTTGCTTTCCCAACTGAAAATTTGTACACTTTCGGCAAAAGTCGAACCGCTTTGAGCCGAATTGGACCATACTGAGCCCCCGGCCCCTGTGCTAGAATAAACTCAGAAAGCATGAGGTGACGCCCCGTGGCAGACAGAGAACTGAATCACGAGTTACCGCGCCTGCCGGCGGTGGCGCCGGAAGAGGAGGCGTACCGCTTCCTGACCGACGTGATGCGCGGGACGGTAGCCGAGCCGGGCGGCAGGGAGGTCTCCGTCGGGGACCGGCTGAAGGCCTGCAGCGGCCTCATGAAGCTCTACGAATCGGGCCTGCAGGCCGCCGCGGGGGCAGGGGAGCGCGAACGCGCCCTCGCCCGGGCGTCCGAACGCATCGGGCGGCTCATCGGCCCGGCCTTCGCCGGCGTGCTGGGCGACGTGCTGGTGCACGGCCACACCCACTACGACCTGGCGGGCGGCCGCGGCAGCATGAAGAGCAGCTTCGTTTCCTTAAGCGTGGTGTACCTGCTCCTGCTGGAGCCGGACGCCCACGCCCTGGTGCTGCGCAAGGTGGCCAACACCATGCGCGACAGCGTCTACGCCCAGTATCTCTGGGCCGTGGAGAAGCTGGGCCTGACGGACTGCTTTGAGTGCAGGACCAGCCCCATGGAGCTGGAGCTGAAGCCCACCGGGCAGAAGATCCTCTTCCGCGGCGCCGACGACCCGCTGAAGCTCAAGTCGGTCAAGGTGCCCTTCGGCGCCATCCGCGTCACCCACTTTGAGGAGAAGGACCAGTTCGCCGGGCGCGAGGAGATCCGCGCCGTGCTGCAGTCGACCATGCGCGGGGCGGGGAGCTTCTGGAACTTTGAAAGCTACAACCCGCCCCGCTCGCGCGACAACTGGGCAAACCTCGACAGCGCCTCCGAGCGCCCCGACCGGCTCTGCCACCGCAGCACCTACCTGGACGCGCCCCGGGCCTGGCTGGGGGAGCAGTTCCTCCTGGAGGCGGAGAACCTGAAGCGGGCCGACGAGCGGGCCTACCGGCACGAGTACCTCGGCGAGGCCGTGGGCAGCGGCGGGAGCGTGTTTGAGAACCTGGAGATCAGGGAGATCACCGATGAGGAGATCCGGCGCTTCGACCGGATTTACCAGGGGGTGGACTGGGGCTGGTTCCCCGACCCCTACGCCTTTGTCCGCCTGCACTACGACCCCGCGCGGGAGACCGTGGTCCTGCTGGACGAGCGGGTCGAAACCCGGGCCGGGAACGAGGAAACCGCGAACTGGATCCTGCAGCGGGGCTACAACGACGCCTGCACCGTCTGCGACAGCGCCGAGCCGAAGAGCGTGGCCGACTACCGCGCCTGCGGCGTGAACGCCCGCGAGGCCGTCAAGGGGCCCGGCAGCGTGGAGTACGGCCTCAAGTGGCTGCAGAAGAGGAAGATCGTCATCGACCCGCGCAGGACGCCCCGGGCCTTCCGGGAGTTTACGGACTACGAGTTTGAGAAGGACCGGAACGGCCGGTGGGTCTCCGGCTACCCGGACGCGAACAACCACACGATTGACGCTGTGCGCTACGCGCTGGAGCGGGTGATCCGGTCTTACCGTTCCAATGCTTAAACGGCAAAAGGGAAATCTGCCATTTTGAATTCTGAGACCATTCTTGCAACTTTAAAGCAGCTCGGGTACGAGAGCGTGCCGGCCAGCTGGTACCGGCACATTGCGGACTGGGACGCCTGGTACCGCGGCAGCGTGCCGGACTTCCACAGCTACACCGTCTTTAACGGCATGCGGCACGTGCGCTGCCGCAAGCTCACCGCCGGCATGGCCAAGAACATTGCCGAGAGCTGGGCCGACCTCCTGATGAACGCGGGCCTCTCCGTGACGCTGGAGGGCGGGCCGGAGCAGGCCTTCTTCGACGCCGTGTGCGCGGCGAACAACTTCCGCACTATGATGAACCTGTACGAGGAGTACACCTTCGCCCTGGGCACCAGCGCCGTGGTGCTGCGCCTGACCGGCGTGCCGGTGGACGGGGAGGGGAGGCTCTTGGAGCCCGGCGCCGTCCGTCCGTCGCCCGCCATCGCCGTCGACTTTGTCCGCGCCGACGGCATCTACCCCCTCAGCTGGGAGAACGGCGTCATCCGCGAGTGCGCCTTTGCCACCGCGCATTACGACGGCGGCAGGGAGTACCTGTACCTGCAGGTGCACCGGCGGGACCGGGAGGAGCAGACCTGCCTGGTGGAAAACTACCTCTACCGCGTGCCGGAAGGCGCCGCGGACACAGGCGGCGCCGCCTGCCTCGAGCGGGCGAACCTGAACGCAATCCCGGTCACCAGGGGGATCGCCCCCGTCTTCCGGACGCATTCGCCCGAGCCGCTCTTCTTCATCAACACGCCCAATATTGCAAACAACCTCGCGCCCGATGTTCCCATGGGCATCTCGGTGTTTGCAAACGCCGTCGACCAGCTCATGGACTGCGACAACATCTTCGATTCGCTGAACTCCGAGTTCGTGCTGGGGCGAAAGCGCATCATGGTCAAGCCCGAGGCCGTCCGCAGCCTGGACGGCGAGCCGCTCTTCGACGCGAACGACCTGGTCTTTTACATCCTGCCGGAGGACGGGCAGAACCGCTCCACCGTGCAGGAGATCACCGCCACGCTGCGGGTCGACCAGCACGTGGCAGGCCTGCAGCTGGCGCTCGACCTCCTCGGCCTCAAGTGCGGCTTCGGCCCCAGCCACTGGAAGTTCGACGCCGGGCACATCACCACCGCCACGCAGATCATCACCGCGAACTCCGAGGAGTACCGCACGCAGCAGAAGCACCAGCTGGTGCTGGAAAGCCTGCTCCTGCGCTTTGCGCGCACGGTGCTGCGGCTGGGGAGGGGCTTCCTGGGACTAGAGCTGGACACGGAGGTCCCCATTTCGGTGGACTTTGACCGGTCCACCGTGGAGAACGACGGAGAGGAGTTCGAGCGGGACATCTCCATGCTCGAGCACGGCATCCTCTCCAAAGAGGAGTTCAGAGAAAAGTGGTTGAACGAAGATCCGGAAACAGCAAAAGACGCCCTTGCGGAGATAAGTTCCCCCCTCTCGACGGAGAGCCCAGCGTAGCGGGTCTTCGTCGAAAAAGGACGAGCAGCGGAGCGACTGAGCTTTCCTGTCGCCACAGGGAAGCGAATGGATGCGAAGCTTGTGAGGACGAAACGGCGAAGAACCGCCGATTCAGGCCGGGTAAAGCACATCCCGGCATACAGGAAAGGAGAATAGAGTGGCTCTTTCACGCAGTTTTTTGAAATCCCTCGGGCTGGACGAGGAGAAGATCGCTTCCGTCATCGAGGCGCACAGTGAAACCGTCACCGGCCTGAACGGCAGGTACGCGGATCTTGAGAACAAATTCAACGAGCTCAACCAACGCTACTCTGCCGCGAAGGCCGATGCGGAGAAGCTCCCCGGCGTCCTGAAGGAGCTGGAAGCGCTGAAGAAGGAGGATTATAAGGGCAAATACGAGGAGCTCTTTTCCGCCGTGGAAAAGGGCAAAGCCTGGGCGGCCAAAGAAGCGGCCGTCAAAGCCTGGTACGAGGGCAAAAACATCCGGGGCGCCGGCCTCGCCATCGCCATGCGGGGCACCCCGCTCGACGACATCGAGCTGGGAGAGGACGGCGCCATCGCCGACACCAGAGTCCTCGACAAGCTGGTGGAGGGCGACTTCAAGCCCCTGATCCGGACGGAGGAGCCGCGGCGCACCGTCGCCTCCGGAGGCAGCCTTGCCCCGCACGGCGCCCCGCCGGAGCAGACGCCCTCGAATCTTATGAATTCACTCATAAGAGGGAAAACGAACTAAGCAGAATAAGGAGATTAATTCTTGGCAGTTATAACCAGATCTGACCTTGCCGGTCTCATTCCGGAACCGGTCGCGAAGGAGATCTTCCAGGGCGTGGCGGAGAACAGCGCCATCCTCCGCCTCGGCCGGAAGCTCCCGAACATGACGGCGAAAACCCAGTCGATTAACGTGCTGGACATGCTGCCGCTGGCCTACTGGGTCGACGGCGACACCGGCTTCAAGCAGACGTCCTCCCAGGCCTGGGAGAAGAAAAAGCTCTACGCCGAGGAGCTCGCCGTCATCATCCCCATCCCCGAGGCCGTGCTC
>JAFPWF010000032.1 GCA_017395085.1 Oscillospiraceae bacterium
CAAATCCACCATCACTACTTCCTTTCGCCCGTCCTTTTTCCACTGCTCCATGAAAAACACCCCCGTTTCTTTCATTATACCAGAAACAGGGGCGTCTGTATAGTTTTTTGACAGGCTGAGGGCGCTGATTTTATATCAAAATCAGCGCCTTTTTTTGGTACGGGCGACAGGACTTGTTCTCGCTCCCGCGGTTTCGTCTTTCGCTGAACGCGAAAGACTCAAGGTCGCTCGGTCAGGGTCGGCTCTGACAGCCCACCGGGCTGTCATTCACTACCGACCCGTCAAGTCCTGTTATGCAATCGTACTAAATAAGGACGGACGCCGCGAGGGCATCCGTCCTTATATGGTTGCGGGAGAGGGACTTGAACCCCCGGTCTTGCATTTTCGCTGCGGCGAAAATGCTGCGGTCGGTTCGGCGGCTCTGACTGTCCACCGGACAGTCATTCACTACCGCCTCACCCTCCGGGTTATTCGCCCTTCGGTCTCATAACCCGGGAAGGAGAACACGATCCTTCCCGAATGATAAAAATAACACCCATCCGAAGATGGGTGTTATTTTTATGGTTGCGGGAGAGGGACTTGAACCCCCGACCTCCGGGTTATGAGCCCGACGAGCTACCAACTGCTCTATCCCGCGATATGGCGTGAGGCTTTGCATCAACGCTCATATATATTAGCACGGATAACGGCAATTGTCAAGCAAAAACTTATGACTGGATTTGACTTTTTTCTTATGCTCTTGTGACAACGGAGTTGACGCCGTATTTGGGAAAACGTCTGATACTAAAATCAATTAAATTATTTAATTGATTTTTGCTGTGCTACGCACAGCCTTTTCAGCGCAACGCGCTGAAAAGCCGTCTCATGCAGACTTCGACGCGCCCTCGGCACTATAAAATGCTTTTTAAAGCATTTTATCGAAGTCTAGTATGATGACGTCACGGACAGATTGCCCGCCTTACGCGGGCGATGACAGGAGCGGGGAAGTTATGAAAACCCCGCCGGGTACGGCTGGCGCATCCGGCGGGGTTCATTCTTACTTCAAAAAGCGATTACTGCAGATACTTTTTGATCGCGTCCGTGGCGTTGGCGGGATCGTCGGAGACAACGAGGGTGAAGTCCAAATCGTTCGCCTTGCCGAACTCGTCGCACCAAAGGGCGAAGTCCTCGACCTCCGCCATGCCTGCGCCGTCGACCTGCTTATAGAAGCTGTCGATGAAGATGTGGCTGATGTCGAAGTTGCCTGCGTGCAGGCCGCTGACGAAGCCCTTAAGGAAGGTGAGCGTACCCTCTGCCTTGTATTCCTGATAGTCAATCAGGCGGACGTGCATATCGATATCGTAACGGAGCTTGGTGCCTTTTTCGATGCAGACCATGCTGCCGGTTTCGTTTTTCACTGCGGTGTTGATGTCATGGATGAGACGTTTGGTTTTGCCGGAACCCTTCAGCCCCATAATGATCTTGACCATAGGAAATTCCCCCTTTGTTTTGATAATTTGATTATATCAGTTCTGACCCGGAAAAGCAAGAGATCAATAACCTGGTTTTCCGAGCAGGTGGAACATGTTCTTCTTATAGAATTCAACGCCGGGCTGATTGAACGGGTTGACGCCGAGCATATAGGCGGAGATGCCGCAGGAAAGCTCGAAGAAATAGAACAGCTCGCCGACGGTATCGGCGTCGATCTCGTCGGCTTGCAGGACCATGACGGGAATGCCGCCGTCTACGTGGGCGTTCAGTGTGCCGAGGAAGGCCTGCTCCTCGACGAAGTCGAGCGTCTTGCCCTCCAGATAGTTCAGACCGTCCAGATTCTTCCAATCCGACTCGATCGCGGTCTTCTTGCGCGGCGGGTTGAAGCGCACGACCGTCTCAAAGAGGTTGCGCTCGCCCTGCTGGATCATCTGCCCGAGGGAATGAAGGTCGGCGGTGAATTCAGCGGTCGCCGGGAAGATGCCCTTGCCGTCCTTGCCCTCGCTCTCGCCGAAGAGCTGCTGCCACCAGCCGCCGAAGCATTTGAAGCTCGGCTCATAGCAGCAGAGCATTTCGATTTTCTTGCCCCTGCGGTAGAGCAGATTGCGGGCAGCGGCGTACTGCCAGGCGGGGTTCTCAAAGGAGTGCAGATCCAGCTCTTTTCTTGCTCTTGCTGCGCCGAGCATGACGTCCGTGGGGTTGATGCCCGCGACAGCCATCGGCAGAAGACCTACGGCGGTCAGAACGCTGTAGCGGCCGCCGACGTCGGGCGGAATGACGAAGGTCTCGTAGCCCTCCTCGGTCGCCATCTGGCGCAGCGCGCCCTTTTCCGGGTCGGTGGTGACGTAGATGCGCTTCTTTGCCTTCTCCGCGCCGTACTTGCGCTCGAGCATCCAGCGCAGCGCGCGGGTGGCGATGGCCGGCTCGGTGGTCGTGCCGGACTTGGAGATGATGTTGATGGAGAAATCCTTGCCCTCCAGCAGCGCGCACAGCTCCTGCCATGCACGGGTGGAGAGGTTATTGCCTGCGAAGAATACCTGCGGGTCGCTGCTGTTCAGATTGTGATTCTGCCCCTTGACGAGCTCGATGGCAGCGCGCGGGCCGAGATAGGAGCCGCCGATGCCGACGACGACGAAGACCTGCGAGTCGGAACGGATGCGCTCTGCGGCGCGGCAGATGCGGCGCATTTCTTCGGTCTCCTCAAAGGTGGGGAGATTCAGCCAGCCGAGGAAATCGCTGCCGGGGCCTTTGCCTTCGGTCAGGATCTGATGCGCGTTAAAAACCTCCTGCTCCGTGGCGAGCAGATCGGGCAGGGCGAGGTCGCCCCAAACGTTGGAAATGTCAAGCTTTATCATGAACGATACTCCTTCGCAAAAAATTTGGTTCCTACTTTCATGTTACACCAAATGGCGGTAAAAAACAAGCAAATTCCCAAAAAAGTTTCCGGCGAACGGCAAGATTGGAAGCTGCAGCGTTTTCTCTGTGATTTCCCGTTTCTGTCATTGCCCGACTTGCTCGGGCAATCTGTCCGTCGCAGGTTTGGGAACTGTAGCGGAATATGCGGGCGGCCAGTGGCCGCCCCTACGGAATTGTACGGGAGATGCCTGTAGGGGCGCCCATCGGGCGCCCGCAAAGCCTACCCCTCGAGGCGAAGGTGGCGGAAAGGATGCGACCGAGAAAAAAGCTGCGCTGTGGAGTTCCACAGCGCGGCTTCGTTTCATTTTCGATCAGCCATTTCCGTTGAAGTTCGGGTCTTCCGGCAGAGAAACACCGGGGACTTCTGGATTATTGTTGCCGCTGGAGGTGATAATATCACGCAGAACTGCATCCTTCACGGTAATTGTCGGAGCTTCAAATACTTTCATTCAGCTTTCCCTCCTTATCAATTCAGGTAGCTCTTGGCGGACGCACCGTAGTTGTAGAGCGCCTGCACGAGCTGCGCTAGGTTTTCCACAGTGTTATCGTCTTGCTTTGCGTATATATAGGAGTTGACGGAATAGGTCAGGGTCTGCCCGACTGGCGTGCCGTTATTCTTCAATACTGCTGTAACGACATCGCCGTATTCACTCGCGGCAATACCGCGGAATGTCACTCTGCAGGATGCGCCAAAGTCACTCTCATCGATGATTGTCATATCGGAATAGTTGTACACTGTGGTCCGTCCGTTGATACTGACCTCCACTGATGTCGCAGTGCCAACCATTGTGTTCAAGATAAAGTACATGGACATCTGACTGCCACATTCCAGTCCCGCGCCCGTCCATTGTATGTTCTCATCCGTCATACCCGTTCTGGTGAAATCGGTGGCGGTCAAATCGATGAATTCGGACGGACTCAATGTCAAGCCCGCTGTCACGAGGATGTCTGCGTTGTGACCGGTAAACATCTGCGTCGCCGCGCCGTAGACCAGCATATCTGCGAGGAGGGTCTGCAGCTTCGCGTTCTCCGGATACGCCGCCATTACGTTCGTGCAGTATTGCCTGACGCTGTATTCTGGCTTGCAGTAGTGGACAAGTTGTCCTTCTGCGGCGGTGGCGTAAAGCGTCGCCTTGATATTGTCGCCCATCATATCCGGCGTCAGGTTCATGAACTCGAAGACCAGTCTGCCTTGCGCGTCTTCGCGGTTGGGCGTGACCGTGTAGCTTTGCCCGTTAATCTCAATCAACATGTATGGATCAGTCAAGCCCTCCGGCACTGAGGCAGTGAAGTTCACTGCAATGTCCTCATACAGGGTCAGAGAGGCGGTGTTGATTCTCAGTCCCTCCGCAAGACAGTGCCTCGTTGCACTGGTCAATGTATTATTGGAGTCGCCGATGAAGATATTATTCCAACCGGATTCTGTGCCGCAATAGTAAACGTCGGTCAGCTTGTTGCAATGATCGAACGCATAACTCTGAATATTCGTTACTCCGATCCCGATTGTAATGCTCGTCAGAGCGCTGCAGTCGTAGAACGCAAAAGTGCCAATGCTCGTCACGCTGTCCGGGATCGTCACACTCGTCAGCCCGCGGCATTCCCGGAATGTATCATATTCGATGCTTGTCACGCTGTCCGGGATCGTCACACTCGTTAGCCCGGTGCAGCCGCAGAACGCATAATAGCCGATGCTGGTCACACTGCCCGGGATTGTCACGCTTGTCAGCCTGGTGCAGTCGTAGAACGCATGACTTTCGATGCTCGTCACGCTGTCTGGGATCGTGACGCTCATCAGACCGGTGCAGCCGGAGAACGCACTGGCACCGATACTTATTACGCTGTCCGGAATCGTCATGTTCGTCAGCCCAGTGCAGCCGCAGAACGCATAACTTTCGATGAACTTCACGCCATCCGGGATCGTCACGCTCGTCAGGCCGGTGCAGCCGTAGAACGCATAGTAGTCGATGCTTATTACGCTGTCCGGGATAACAAATGTGGCTTCTTCCTTTTCGGCAGGATAACAGATCAACGTCGTTTTGTTTTGGTTATACAAAACACTATCCATGCTGCAAAAATATGCGTTACCTGTATCTACTGTGATGCTCTTTAGCCCGGTGCAGCCCATGAAAACACCATGGCCGACGCTTGTTATGCTGTCTGGGATCATCACGCTCGTCAGCCCGGTGCAGCCACTGAACGCAAAACGACCAATGCTCGTCACGCCTTCCGAGATCGTCATGCTCGTCAGCTCGGTGCAGTCCGAGAACGCATTACGTCCGATACTTGTCACGCCACCGTCAATGCTGACGGACTTAATAGAATTTCTATATGAATACCAAGGAGCGTTAGCAAGCCAATTCTTCATCTCTCCCGTGCCAGTGATTTCGAGCACACCGGTTTCAGAGTCCAGCGTCCAGGTCAGATTCTCGCCGCAGGTGCCGGAATAGGTTGCTGCGTTTGCGGTAATGGCAAGACCTGCAAGCAGGCTGACTACCATTGCCAAAATCAGAATTACAGATAATGGTCGTTTCATTGCGTTTTCCTCCTGATTATGTTTTGATATATTACCATATAAATAATATATATTGTAACTATATCAAATATAAATTCATCTGTCAAGCAAATATATTATGGAGGTGAGCGGTATGCAGGATGAATTCAGAGAATACTACAAGCTGATCGGGCTGCGGGTCGCATATTTCCGCAAGATCAAGGAAATGACGCAGGCGCAGCTGGCGGAGAAAATGGGCGTCGATACCTCCTTCATCGGACAGATCGAAGCCGTGAACATCTACAAGCCGATCTCCATGGATACCCTGTTTCGCCTCAGCAAGGCGCTGGAGCAGCCGCCGTATAAGCTGCTGCTGTTTGACTGAAACCCACACGAGGGGATATGACGGCGGAGGAAGCCATGCACA
>JAFPWF010000033.1 GCA_017395085.1 Oscillospiraceae bacterium
GATAATAAAGAATTATCCTGTGTTAATTATGCTATTTTCATCTCTAACGTTATTGTAAAAATGTCGGAAATCCTGTAATAGTTGTTGCTGTCCCGCCGTTTAAGGGTATATGATATAAGTTATACCAAAAAACAGGAGGGCAGCTATGCAGGATCTTAATAGACTGATCGAAAAATACCTTTTGGCGTGCCAATATCATAAAGGATTAAATCAGAAAACAATAAAGGCCTACCGAATTGATTTGCAGCAGTTTTCCGGACAAGCATCCGAACAGTGGTATTCCAGAGAGCAGATCACGAACTATCTTGTGTTATTACAGCAAAAATACAGGGTACGAAGTGTGAAACGGAAAATTGCGAGCATAAAGGCATTCTTCAACTATCTCGAATATGAGGAACTTTTGCCAGACAACCCGTTCTTGAAAATCAGGATAAAGCTGAACGAGCCATTCTTGCTTCCTAGGACGATTCCGTTGCCAACGATTGAGCAACTTCTAAGCCAGATATACAAAGACGTTGATGCAGCAAATAGCACAAAACAGCAACGCTTGGCAGCGATCAGAGACGCCGCAGTAATTGAACTGCTATTTGCCTCTGGGATGCGGGTCTCAGAACTTTGTACGCTGAAACCTGAAAATATAGATTTGAGCGATGGTATGATCAGGATTTGGGGGAAAGGAGCAAAAGAGAGGATCCTTCAGGTCGGAAATGAAACTGTATTGGCTGCACTTCGCAGTTACAATGATGCCTATAAAACACAGATCCAAATGAGCGAATCATTTTTTGTGAATCGGCTGGGAAATCCGCTTTCTGAGCAATCTGTTCGATTTATGATTGTCAAATATGCCGATGAAGCAGGAATCACGCTGCACATCACACCGCATATGTTTCGACATTCTTTTGCTACTTTTCTGTTAGAAGAAGATGTGGATATCCGATACATACAGCGATTGCTGGGACACAGTTCTATCACTACAACGCAGATCTATACTCATGTCACAGCGAAGAAGCAGAGAGACATACTCTACTCCAAACACCCCAGAAACAAACTAAATATTTGATCGTCGTGCTCCGCATGTGTTTTAAGGCATGCGGGGCGCTCTTTTTGCAGGATAATCACCAATTATCTCTTGATTCTTTATAATCAGCCTACAATTCAGCTGTTGTATTAGCGGCCTTAGTCCATCAGATTATCGAAGGATATTCTTTACCACATGGCAAAATCTTTATAGAAGAGGGGATTAATATGAAGCAAAAATATCAGGTCTTTATTAGTTCAACTTATAAAAATCTTAAGGATGAACGGAAATTATTGACTCAGACATTATTGAGAAAAGATTGTTACCCGGTTGGCATGGAGTGGTTCCCAGCTATTGATGAAAAGCAATTTGAATACATTAAGAGAGTAATTGATGCATCGGATTATTATGTAATAATTCTGGGTGGTTTATATGGAAGCACTTCACCGGATGGGAAGAGTTATACCGAGAAAGAATACGATTATGCTGTTGAAAAAGGGAAGTGTGTAATTGCTTTAGTCCAAAAGAATCCGACGCAAAGAGAAGAAAACGATGATTTGGTGGCAAAGTATTCTCTCTTTCACAAAAAGGTTATCAGCAACAGACTGGTCAGTTTTTGGGACACGACCGAAGAACTCTCATCTATTCTTTCTACCAGCTTAGACAAAACTATAAGTCTATACCCAAAACAAGGCTGGATTAGATGCGAAAAAGAGACGTGCGACAGACGCTTACCAATGATAGAAATAAACACCATTGCTTCACATATTGAAATCGATACGGTTAATACCATTCACATAATGGCAAGCGGGTCTTCATCATATATTCCGATAGTTAAAAGCATTCTTAAGCTAAACAAAAACAATCAAAAATATGTACATATTTATATTTACTTTCGATTAGGTAGCGATGTTGAGCGCATTAGTTATTTTAAGAAGCAGTATAATCTTTGGTGGAATCAGTTGAAAAACGAATACAAAAGAATTCGCTTCCATTTCATTGGCGAGAAAGATTATAAAGTAAGCTTTCGTGGAATTGTTGTTAATCAAGAAGTTGGTCTTATCGGGTTTTATGTTCGAGTCAATAATGCAACGACCGGTACACTTGAAGATTGCATATTTGTCGATAAAACAACAGATTGTGGGAATTACTTGATTTCCAGTTTTATGAAATGCTTTGAAATACAAAAAGACTATCCCACACTAAAGGACTGTGTAGATGCGTTGCTTTAGTGCCCACCACAAATTGAGGAATTCAATATGCTACAGAAGAGAAATGCAAGTATTCCAGGTGACTTTGTGTTATTTATTTCTGGTGTTCCAGGGGTAGGAAAGACAACACTATCATATGAACTGCTAAAGAACTACAACGCTTTTAGAATAATCGAAGAAACTGACTTAATCAGAGAAGTATTGCGTGGTTATAATGATTATTTGCTGGAAGAGCACGACGAATTCCGTGTTCACAAGTCTAGTCTCCCTTGTATTACCGACCACACACATTTGCTTAGCTTTCAAGAAGCCAAAGAGCAATGCAGGATAATGACAAAGTCTTTTGAGCGTATTGTTTCAAGGCAAAAGCGGAAGCACATCCCGACAATAATAAACGGAGTTCATGTTGTTCCAGAAGTATTAGCTGAAATTGCAATTGATAATATTGCTTTTATAGACTTATATGTTAGTACAGAAGAGGCTCTTTTTATACGCCTTAAAGGAAGAGAGCCCAACTCATATATGCTTAAACATATTCCATTTATTTTTCAGACTAATTTAGAGCTATTATCGAGCACGAAAAAAATGGAACACCTTTACCCCAAGAAATTCAAAGTTATTGATGTTTCGTCAGCAAGTATTAGCGAAGCAATTCAGGAAATACAGGCGTTCATACAATTAGAATGTTTGTAGGTGACAATTGCTAAATAAATTCATCTGCCGCCTCCCAAATGCGTTCGAATTTGGCAATGCATTCTTTGCCCCGACTTGAATTGGTGCCGAACACTTCAAATGCGGTATTTGTTAATAGTTGAGGATAACCGTGAACATCAAACATTGGTCTAGAATAGATTATGCTATTGTCTAATCGAATGATTATCTCCTCTCTTTTGTTTGAGTATAACCTAAAGCATTTTTTTAGTGCATCATTATCTCCAATTGCTTCTTTTGCCCTTAGAATACATGTTTTTAGTTCTGCTCGAAATATCTCTTGTTGCTTATGTGCGCGACTTACTTCCGGCGAATCAGGATTCAAGAACAAACATCTAAAGTCTATCCCATCCCTACCCCAATCTGATCCCAGTGTTTTTTCATCGAGGTATCGAAAAAGATTGGAATAATTCCCGCTGAAAAGTTTCATATTTTTTCTTCCATAGATCCATAGATATTTCCCGGTATATAGGAAAGAGCTTATCAACACCTTATATAACTCAAAGCTTTCAAATCCCGTCAAGAAATATGCTGTCTTGTTTCTAAAATATGGGTTCTCCACTTGAAAAGATCCGTCATCAAGCAAGCTATCTACTAAATCAACACACTGAATATCAACGGGCCTGTATGTTTCTTTTATTGCATTAATTCCTTCAACGTACTTTTCGATCAACGACTTGTTCCTTGTAGTATTTCTAATATTAAACGCTGTTAAGAAATCTATGGTAAAGCTACATTGATCAACACGGAGTTCCCGAGCGATATTCATTGGATTGTCAATCCACGAATGCCAATTGGGGTCTACATCAAATAGGACAGGTATAACTGTTTTCCCGCAGCCTCGCGCGTAGCCTGCCTCAAAAAGCAGCCATGGAGACTTTTTGGTCTCTTTCGTAAAGCACAACACTAACTTATCACAAGAATTGATGTTTTGTATTATTGTTTTTTGTACTTCCTCTCCTCCGATTATATCCACTTCCGATACAAAAACGCTAATGGTTGGGTCTAGTTTCTCAAGTACCGTTTTTGTGCTCTTTGCGAATTCAAGGCTTTTTCTCTTTGACCAACTAATAAATACATTCATAAGTGTTCTCCAAGTGTAAGTATGTTGTGATAGAATGGATAATTGGTGATTATCCTGTATTCTTTACGTATACTTGACAACGTCTAATACAAAGCCTTAAGGAATGATTGAAAGTTCACTACATAGTGCCGGATGAATAGCTAACTCCCATCCGTTTCCAGTCAATACTCCAGTATCTCCTTTGTGATTCCATCTCCATACGTATTGCCCATTCGTGCGATTT
This sequence comes from Oscillospiraceae bacterium, assembly GCA_017395085.1. Taxonomy (GTDB): domain Bacteria; phylum Bacillota; class Clostridia; order Oscillospirales; family Oscillospiraceae; genus Limivicinus. Next base: position 4,248 of record JAFPWF010000033.1, read on the forward strand.
ACGTTTCCCCAAAAGCCGACCCTATAAAAATCCTCGAGAATATCATCCTGCCGCTCATCCCAAAATGCTCTTGCGTGGCTTCCTTTCGCCGAGTTCTTCCGGATCTGTTCTGCTGTTGTAAACCGCAATCCTCCTCGTAGCAAACGCAACACCATCTCGATTTCATCGCTTGAATAAAGCGACTGTAGCTCTTGCCTTATTTCAGTGAGGCTGTTTTTGGAGTATTCTTTTCTAAGGGTATCAAACGCTGCCTGTGAAAAGGCTTTGTCATCACAATGAATGCTATCATTCTGAGCTGCAATTAGCAGCCTGACAATGTCCCGAGGCTTATTCCATCCATTATCAAGAATATAGTTAACTGTATCCTTGTTATTGATTTTAGGAGGAAACCATTCCTCAAATTTTGGTGTTTTGCCATCACTTGCGACAGATATTCTCCTCATCAATATTTGAATAATTGGATGATCTGTGGATGTTGTATTACTATAGGTCCATCTAATCGGGACGCTATATCCATCAATAACCTTATTCAATTCATTTGTCTGAATAAATCTATCCATTGCAAAAATGATTTCATTCCTGATAGCCGCAATTATGTGAGTTTTCCCATAGCTATTAATCCTATGAATCGTAAACAGCAAGTCGCGAATCAACGTAAGATCGCGCTTCAGCAACTTATTATCACCATAGTACGCTTCCATCTCATCGACAAAAATATAATATGGAGTTCCAGAAGGGGTAAGTTTTTGAAACAGTTCTTCACAGCTGTCAACTACTTCAACAAGCGTCCTAAATGCAACATCACTCTTTGCAATTTCTTTATTAAAAGAGGCGTTAAGTTCTGCGGAAACGCCAGAAGCCGGAGATGCTTTCAACGAGACACTAAGTGATGACAGCGAAATCACATGTTTGTTCTGCGACGAGAAGCTTATTCTGTTCACCATTTCCTCGAATTTGTCCCAGTCAGCATTCTTTTCAAAAAGACCGTAGTTTTTTTCAATAGAGTCTTCAATAATCTTTTTAAAAAACACCCATCTCCAAATATGTAAAAACTCAACCTTGCTCGGCTGAATTTCACCTCTGGCATCGACAAATGCTGTTAACTTTTTTGCAACTGCATCAAAGTTACCTCTTCGAACTTCCTCATAATCACTTTTAAAATAAATAAATGAAGTGCATGCAGATAGATCCCTATCCTGTACAACGCTCTGCAGATAGTAGAGGACAGATGTCTTCCCTACTCCCTTATATCCAGATATTAGATACTTTCGACCGTCAAGAAGGTGATCAACAGGTAGCCCTGGAGGGACTATAAAGCTGCTAAGAAAACTATCAATTTGGTTTGTATTAATCTCATCTTTCGCATCAGGCATTCCGGCATATATATCCTTGATTCTTATTTGAGACATGTAAAAGCTCCTCTCTTTTAAGTCTTCCGTTAATTAACGCTTTAATCATTCAAGTAAAGTCCAAATGTCGCCATGGATTCCAAACAAAACCGCTCGCGAGCAAACGAGTCTTTTCAGAACAACTTATGCTTCATTTTAAGAATCCAAAGTTAGTATTGCAAGTTCGTTAGCGCAAAAAGACATTTTGCGTGCGCAACTGGTCAAAGTTGACACAGGCAGCACGGTCACTATGCCAATAAACTGCACCGCAATACTTTGCAATTCAGTTTTTGTTAATTACAATCACAGAAGTGATATTATTGAAGGATTCTGATTCGGAGCAACATTTATCTCTTTCAGCAATTAATAGTAAAAATGTAGTTTTTTTAAACGTATGACTAAATAGATCGGCGCAAAAAAGCTGTTATAATATTTAAAGTAATTATGCAATTTCATAGGGAGGCAATAATGGAATACATAGAAGCAAACCCTCTACCACAATGCTGTAAGAATTGCACAGAACCCGATGAGGGTTGCTGCGACGAATGCGACCATCTCGGCGAGCGATTTGTTCTTTCGGAAGCGGATCGGAAGCAGCTGAATAAACTTGTTGAGCAGCGAATTAAGAAGCAGCAAGCACGAGAAGAAAATGCCGGGGTTCTCTAATTAGCAAGCTGGGCATCTCGGGGTAGAAAACCCTCTCGATGCGGCTTGTTAGGGCATCGCCCTAAGACCTTCTTTGCGGATTATTCAAATCCGCAACTGCGCTCCGTTCCGGCGCTAAACGAAATGGTTTTTATCAAATAGTTGAGACGCGGCTCTCGGAAATCTCCGGGAGCCGCGTTCATTTTCAGCGGCTTTCGATGTCGCGATCTTTGCGCGGCGGCGAAATGTTTTTCTGCTCGCTGAGAATTTCATCGACGATTCTTTTGCACACGACAAGTTCGTGCTGCTCGTCTTTGATTCCGTGGAGTTCCCGATACCAGGTATCTTTTTTGCCGGCGAGCTGCTGATACTCCGCAGATAGTTCTTTCACGGACGGAAGCTTGCTCAAGCCGGTTTCGTCGAAAAATCGCTTCGCCGCCTTATGCGCTTCGATCTCGTCGGTGTGTGCGGTGTAGAACTTTTTTGCGTAGCCTTTGGCGCGGTATTGGGAATAAACCGGTTTGGTTTTCGAGTAGTTTATCAGCTGCGTTTTCAGTCGGCTGATCTCCTTCATCCGCGTTTCGGCGTCGCGGATCTGACTGCGAAGTTCGGAAACTTTTTGTGAGGAATCGGATGCTTTCGCGGACAATTCGTTGTAGTCTACAAGTCCGTGTTCCTTCAAATACAACATCGCCCGCGCCATCTGCGTGAGATTAAAATGCTTCGCCCAGTTTGCGTAGCCCGGACCTTTTCCTGCGTCGAGCGCCGCTTGGATGTCGATCAAAAGACTTGGGGCTTTTGGCGCGGGAACGGTTCGTTTCTTTTTCGAAATATGCGGCGGCAATCGCCCCTCAATGATTGCGCGGATCTCGTCCTCGGTATAACCTTTCCCGAGCGAGTTCATCCGTATATTTTTCTTGAAATTCGGATGCGACAGCGTGATGTGCGCGCCGATTTTTATTGTGAAGCCGGCACGCTGCAACCGCGACAAAAAATCCGAAAAGTCAGTCGGCTTTTCAGATAAGATTTCGTCGATCGCTTCACGAACGAAGCTGCGGTTTGTCGGCTTGTGCGCTTCATCGCCAAGCCATTTGTTGTATGAAATTGTGGATTTGCGCTTTGGCTTGTCAACTACGGAGAGTCCGTGTTCAAGACAAATAATGTCACTGAGAATACGAACGGCTCTACCGCTTTTTCGGAAGTCACGGAACTTCTGAGTACAATCAAGCGTCGTCGAATTCCAAATGATATGGTTGTGAATATGCTTCTTGTCCGTGTGCGTTGCGACGAGAAAGGCGTGACGCCCTTTCAGAAATCTGGAAGCAAATTCGTAGCCGATCTTGTTTGCCTCTTCCGGTGTAACCTCTCCCGGCTTGAAGGATTGCCGCACCTGATATGCAAGTACGTCGTGCTGCTTTCCGGACTTGTAATGCGGATCGCGTCCGGTGATTTCCGCATAGATTCTTTTGGAATAGGTAAACTCCGCGTCAGCAAGACCGGGACTGCACTCGAAAGAAGAAACGTATTCATAGTTTTCTGTCTTTTCCGGGTTGATCGCGTAGGACGTTCGCTCATACAAACATTGCGCGACGGTCTTTCCTTTGTTTTGGTGCAAAGGAATGATTCTCGTTGTTGCCATTCAAAGCAATCTCCTTTAACAAAGAATCAAGCCGATGGAAAGAACCATCGGCTTGAAATCGTAAATGTAATTGTCAGCCGTACATCACCCAAATGATGTATCCACCTTCGCCGTCTTCCTCGATCAGAATGTTGCAACGGTATCCTGCGATGCTATTGCCGTAGCCGATCAGATTATCGGCAGTTACCTGCACGTTCTCTGCCACGAGGCGGCGTCCGTCCTCCATAGAACGGATGAGAACCCTGCCGCCGGGATAGTAGCTGGAATTGTCCAGCATCATTGTCGTGTCGATCGTGAAGCCGAGAGAGACGGCGTATTCGCGTCCGTATGCTTCCAGCGCAGCAAGATCGATCGTTTCTTTGTCGCTGCTGCAGAGATAGCGCGTCAGGATCGCAGCGATCTGTGCGCGGCTTGCGGACGTTTCCGGCAGGAGAAAGACCTGCCCGTTAATCAGACTGCCGGTGATGTATCCTTCCCGGACAGCCCACTGCATTGCAGCGACAGCCCACGCGCTGACGCTGCCGACGTCGGGGTAGGAGGACGCCCATCCACTCGCTGACACAGATGCGCCCTTGTACGCTGTATATCGGCATAGAATCGTGGCGAGCTGCTGGCGGGTAATGCTGTCCTGCGGGCCGAATTTCCCGTTGCCGTAGCCGTTTACGATGCCTTCCTGCGCCGCCCAGGCAACGGCGTCGGCGTACCATTCGTCAGCGGGGACATCCGTAAAAGCATCAGTGCTTTCAACGTCCGGAGATCCTTCCAAGCGATACAGAATGGTGACGATCATCGCGCGGGTGGTATCGGCATTCGGGGAAAACTCTGTATTGGAAGTGCCGACCATAATCCCTTTCTCGTAGGCATACAGGACGCCTTGCTCGTACCAGCTTCCGGGAACGACGTCCGAAAACGGATGCAGTGATGTCGCTCCGACAGATGCGGCGCAGCAGGCCGCAATAAGCGCGGCGCAAAGCAGGATGCTGATTGCTTTTTTCATAACGAGACCTCCTTTGTCCTTTCGGTGGGCAACCGACTCGCTTTAGAATCGGTTGCCCGTTTTTGTGAAAATGATGTTGTGTCCGGGCTTTCTGATACCATCATAAACGATGTTCTGAGAACTCGCAAGGATGGCATTTGCTTGATTTTGTTGACTCTTTCAACAAGTTTACGCAGGTGTTCTTCAATTTCCTTTTGCCCGGAAAGTAGTTCCTGAAGGTCAACGTCGTAGATTCTGCCGCTTTCATTGATGCGTTTAGCAATCTGATTTGTATTGCTGCAAAGGCGATGAAACAGGGGTAGAATCTCTTTCATCCCTAAGTCAGAAAGACTGATCGTGTAGCCGTTTATCGCCATACTGCGCAGATATGCGCTCAAGTTCTTGGCCTTTGCGGCGCTCATTCTCTTGCAAATTCTGGCATATTCTTCTTCTGATACCCAGAAATTCACACGGATATTTCTGGGGAAATTTTGAAAACGCTCGGGGCGATAGCCGTCATTCAAAGCACATTCTCCTGTTTCCGTGTATGGGACGCGGGTTGCTGTTTCCGTACTTCTTCCTGCGCTGTTTTCAGCCGCCCAAGAAGCGACGTTTTCGCTTGGCTCTCTTTTTCAATCCGTCTGACTTGATTGGCAAAGAGATCGATCAGTCCGGGATGACTTCTCCCGATCAGGAAGGAAAACCTGTCGTCCTCAGTCCCTTCGTCGAAAGAAACCGTCTGCGCCCACGATTTGTTTTCTGCGGAGATCCTCTCGTCCCAATGCTTCATTTGAATTGTACTTGCAAGAACGTACATCGTTCGTTCCGAACCGAACAGTTTGAGAATCCTTCTCGCGCCGTCTTCCTCCAAGCGGTTGTCCCGGTAGCTCTCGCTGATGGCCTCCTCAATGGCAGACTTACACGCCATATTGGCGCGAAGCGATTCCCGATACGTATCCAGTTCTTCGTGTTCTGCCGCATAGGCCGCGCTGTGAGGATATACGGGCGGCTGGAGATCGCGTATCGTATCATCTGCTCTTTGACAAATGCAATCTCGGATATTGTCCATATGATCGGTCTCGGTTTTTTCAAAGGCGGTGAAGACGTCCGAAAGCGGTGACGGCGAGGAAAGAAGCGCTGCCGCTTGATTGGCGGATATGCTGAAATACTCCAGTGCAATCAGAATATCCTCGCGGACGGTATATTCGTAGGCGTGATTCAGGACTTCCGCAGGATTTTGAGACAATAGCCAATCGCGGTATTGCTCCTGCTCTGCAAACATCTTCTTGTAAAGCGCGGTATTCAGTTTTTCTTGCAGTTCCTCGTCAGTCATTCCAAAGACGTCTCCTTTCCCTTTGCACTGACCTTGTGCGGTTGCGCGGCGTTAGCGGCGGCTTTGTAATCGTTGAGTTTTCCAAGCAGCGATTCGCGCTTTGGGGGTTCCGGCTCGATCGGCAGGACAACCAGTTTACCGTTCAAGCGGAGAAATTGCTCGGGATACTTGAACTTCTCGGAAAACTGCTTGATCTGTTTTTCGGACAGACCGGTGAAATCTTCCTCACCCAGCCCGACAATCAGGAAGGTGCCAGCGAGGATGTCATATACCTCTCCGGTTTCGTCCCGAAGGGCTCTGTTCAGAGGAAGTCCGGTGAGTTTGCCTTCTTCGTTGCAGACGATGGCGACCGGCTCCTCAAACGGGTAAACTGCTTCAATATAACCGCCGACTTCGCTTTGCAGAGATTCCAAGCCTGTGGCGATCTCTTTTGCCTGGGGAACTTCCCCCGGCGCGACGACAAGGACGGTCATCGTTTTCTTTTCATTTTCCATCAGCGTTCAGTCTCCTGACTAAAAGATTTTTGCGGTCTGTTTTCGCCTTCCTCCTGCACTGCTTCTTTCGCCTGACGCAGTTTCTCCATCAGCGGAACACCGTCCCTGGACGGCGCTTGCTCGCCGTCGTCCGCAAGCTGCTCGGACGGTGCTTTGTCGTCGATGTCAAGTTCCGCGTTCAACTGCGCGAGACGGGCGGATTTTGTGCGGAGTTCTTCTTCCTGCGGGAAGGGCTTGCCGAGTTCGGCTTTGGCGGCTTCGATTTGCTTGTAGACGTTTTCAAGTTGCGCCTGCACGGTCTTCATACGATCCGGCATCGCGTTGAGTACGTTGTCAATACGGGTCAGATTGCCTCTGGCGTCTTTGCCGAGCGTAACGCGGTGAGCAAGCTCGCCCTTGAGCGTCAGCACGTATTCGCGCCCGAAGTCCTCCAGTGTCAGATACATCTTGAAGCCGCGGTAGGTGCCGACCGGCAGCGGCTCCAATCCGTGCGCGTCCTTCATTGCCGACAGGAGGGCGTTGCCCGCCGCTTCCTTGTCGTTGAAGAACGCGCTGCGGACGGCCATTCCTGCAAAGCCGTCTGTCGGATGCGGATGTGCGGATAGCGTCTTCATATCCGCCTGGTAGCCCGCAATAATGCCGGTGAAGCGTTCCACCTGTTCGGGGAAGGTCTTGAGCAGATTGTCCTCCAAGCGGTACTGCTGGCTGTTGTGGCTTGCCTTCATCAGCTTGAGTTTTGCGACATCGATGTCCAGGTCCATCTTCTCCTTGATGCGCTCGTCACCGGCGCACAACGCCTTGATTTCGGCGTAGGACAGCGCGGTTTCGTCCACGTCTTCGCAAGACCGGACGGGAGATTTGGAGGTCATGATCTGGGAGATAAACTTCTGCTTGTTTTCGAGCGTCTGCCACAGATAGGCGTCAAAGGTCGCCTCGGTCACATAGCGGTAGATATGGACCTGCGGGTTTCGGTTGCCCTGACGGACGATACGACCGGAACGCTGTTCCAGATCGCCCGGCCGCCACGGCGCGTCCAGATCGTGCAGAGCAATCAGCCGATCCTGTACGTTCATACCAGCGCCCATCTTGAAGGTGCTTCCGAGCAGGACACGCACCTGTCCGGCACGCACTTTGGCAAAGAGTTCCGCTTTGCGGTTGTCGGTGTTCGCTTCGTGGATGAACGCGATCTGTTCCCTCGGAACGCCGCGTGCAACCAGTTTCTCCCGGATGTCGTCGTAGACGCAAAACGCCTGCTCCTGCGGTTCTTCCTCAAGGACAGACTCCAGCGCGTGAAGCTCGCTGCTTTCCGGTGAGGCCTTTACGGTACTGCTCTGCGACGGCTTGCCGGATGGCGTGGACAGGTCGCAGAAGATCAACTGCGTCAGTTTCTGCGGCTCGCCCTCCTGCCAAATGCGGAACACATTGTCCACGCATTGATTGACTTTGCTCTGCGGATCGTCCGGCAGGTCGGGATTGATAATGCGCTGGTCAAGCCCGAGCTTTCTGCCGTCAGACGTGATTTTCAGCATATTGTCCTCAGTCGGTGCAACGACGCCGGCGTGGACTCTGGAGGCGCGCTTGGAAAGCTGCTGTACCATTTCCTGCTGGACTTCCGTCGGCTGGGCGACGACGTTGTGATAAATCGCTTCCGGCACCGGCAGGTTAAGCTGATCGGAGGTTTTGATATCTGCTACCTGCTTGAACAGCGCCATCAATTCGGGGAGATTGAAGAACTTGGAGAAGCGCGTTCTGGCGCGGTAGCCCGTGCCTTCCGGCGCAAGCTCGATCGCGGTTGCGGTTTCGCCGAACGTGGACGCCCAACAGTCAAAATGCGACAGACCGCAGTAACGAAGCGTATCGTGCTGCAAATAGCGCATCATCGTGTAGAGTTCCGTCATAGAGTTCGACACCGGCGTGCCGGTCGCGAACACAACGCCCTTGCCTCCGGTGATCTCATCCAGATAGCGGCATTTCAGCAGCATATCCGAGGACTTCTGCGCGTCGGTCGTGGAAAGACCGGCGACGTTCCGCATTTTGGTATAGAGGAACAGGTTTTTGTAGTTGTGCGCTTCATCTACGTATAGGCGGTCAACGCCCAGTTCTTCAAAGGTGACGACGTCGTCCTTGCGCTTTGTATCCTGGAGTTTTTTCAGCTTGATCTCCAACGATTTCTTGGTTTTCTCCAACTGCTTGATCGTGAACCGTTCGGCACGGCTGGCTTTCAGTTCCACGATGCCTTCCTCGATTTCGTCGATCTGATCCTGCAAAAGCCGTTCCTGCCGCGCCTGGGATACGGGGATTCGTTCAAACTGCGAATGCCCGATGATGACCGCGTCATAATTGCCGGTGGCAATGCGAGCGCAGAACTTCTTGCGGTTGCGCGGCTCAAAGTCTTTCTTCTTCGCCACGAGGATATTTGCGGAGGGGTACAGACGCAGGAACTCGGAAGCCCATTGTTCGGTCAGATGATTGGGAACGGCAAACAGCGGCTTCTGGCATAGACCGAGGCGTTTGTATTCCATTGCCGCCGCGACCATTTCAAAGGTCTTGCCTGCGCCGACCTCGTGAGCAAGAAGCGTATTGCCGCCGTAAATAATGTGGGCGACGGCGTTGAGCTGATGCTCCCGCAGTTGGATTTCGGGATTCATCGCGGGAAACGACAAGTGCTGACCGTCGTACTCACGCGGGCGGTCGGAATTGAACAGCTCGTTGTATTTCGCAACAAGTTTCTGCCGTCGTTCCGGGTCTTTCCAGATCCAGTCGGCAAAGGCGTCTTTGATCATCTGCTGTTTCTGCTGCGCCAGCGTGGTTTCCTTGTTGTTAAGGACGCGCCGCTCTTTGCCGTCTGCATCCTGCACGGTGTCGTAGATCCGCACGTCGCGGAGGTTGAGGGCGTCCTCTAAAATCTTATAGGCGTTGGCACGCTGCGTGCCGTAAGTCACGTAGGCGTTGACGTCTGCATAGCTGCATTGGGTTTTCGCAGAAATCGCCCATTCCGCGGTGAACGGAGAATAGTTGACCTTGCAGCTCCATTGCAGATAGCGCGGCGTCTGGAAGGTTTCGTACATAAACTGCTCGATGACGCTCTTGTCGATCCACGTCGCCCCGAGACGCACTTCAATATCCGAAGCGTCCAGATCCTTCGGCTGCGCCTTTCGCAGCGCCTCGACGTTGGGGAGAAATGCGCTGTCATTCTTTGCCGCTTCTTCGGCAATTCGGAGCTTTTGCCGGACGTTGCCGGACAGGTATTCGTCTGCCGTCTGGTATTCCCGGACGGCGTCCGTCTGCTCGGGCGGCACTTGGAAGATGACGCCGCGAAGATCGGAAACCAGCTCTTCTTCCGTCTTTCCCGTCAGTGCTTCCATATAGGGAATATCCACTTTTGCGTGTTCGGAAATGGACAGCGCCAACGCCTCGGAGGCGGTATCGACCGAGGTGACGACCTCGTGCGGTCGGATGGTGCGCTTGGTGAAGATGTCCGCTTTCCGTTCCAGTTTCCTGTCCTCGTCCAGTATTTCAAGAGAACAGAGCAAAAAGTAGGAGCTGTCGTCCGAGAATGCCATTTCGTTGGCGCGGCCGGTGATCAGTCCGTATTTGGCGGTAAAACTGTCGTAGATGCGGTTGAGTTCCACCTGTATCTGCCGGATTTCCTCATCTGAAACGTAGCCGTCCATTTGCTTCTCTATCAGCTTTTGCAGACAGTTCCGCAGCGCGATCATTCCCTTGACGCGCTCTATGGCGGTCGCGTTCAGATTCGGCTTTACCATCCGCGAATTCTCGCGGTAATAAACCTCACCGTCAACCAGAGTGTAAGAATAGTTTTTGACGGAAGGATCAGCGGGAATGGAGGTGTCGATTTCTTCGCCTTCTCCGAGATCGGGGAGTTCTGCTTCTTTGTACGTGCCTTCAATGTGCGTGATCGCCTCGGCAAGCTGATCTTTCAGTTCGACACCCTCCAAAGGAGCGACGGTGAAGTCCGTTCGCCCGAACTGCGTGCTTTCGGAAGACTGCTGCCCGAGGATCATCTCCGGGTGTTCAAGGAAATAGCTGTTGATAGCATAGCCGTCCTCGTTCTCTGCAAGATAAATCCAATCCGGCTCGACCGTGATCGGACGGTCGCGCTTTTGGAGGAAGATAATATCCGAAACGACGTCCGTGCCGGCGTTTGCCTTGAAAGCGTTGTTCGGCAGTCGGATCGCGCCCAAGAGTTCGGCGCGCTGCGCGAGGTATTTCCGAACGGCGGTGTCCTTGCTGTCCAGCGTGTAACGGCTAGTAATGAACGCGACGATGCCGCCCGGGCGCACCTGATCGAGCGCTTTGGCGAAGAAATAGTTGTGGATGTTGAAGCCGAGCTTGTTGTATGCCGGATCGTTGACCTGATACTGACCAAACGGCACGTTGCCGATCGCGACGTCAAAGAAATCGGATCGGTCGGTCGTTTCAAACCCCGCAACCGTAATATCTGCTTGGGGATATAGCTGCTTGGCGATCCGACCGGTCAATCCGTCCAATTCCACGCCGTAGAGTTTGGAGCCGGACATTTCGTTCGGCAGCATACCGAAGAAATTGCCGACGCCCATCGACGGCTCCAGAATGTTGCCGCCGGTAAAGCCCATATTGGAAAGCGCCTCGTACACTGCGCGGATCACAGCAGGTGACGTGTAGTGCGCGTTGAGCGTGGACGCTCTGGCGGAGACGTATTCTTCCGGCGTCAGTGCGGAACGCAGTTCTTTGTATTCCTCTGCCCAGGCGGGTTTGGAATCGTCAAAGGCGTCCGCCAGTCCACCCCATCCGACAAATCTTGATAGGATTTCCTGTTCTTCCGGCGTCGCCTGCCTGCCTTCCGTCTCCAGTTTGTGCAGAAGGTTGATCGCGTCCATATTGGCGCGGAACTTTGCTTTCGCGCCGCCTTCACCGAGGTGGTCGTCCGTGATACGGAAGTTCTGCGCGGGCGGATCTGGCTCTGTCGCCTTGATCGTCTGAACGACCACGTCGTATGGCAGTCCGGTTTCTTCTGCCGGGTATTCCGCGACAGGCTCCGTGGTGTAGTCCGCTGTCGGCTGCGGATAACGTTCCAGCAGGCGGGCAAAGTTCTCTTTGCTCTCGGAGCGCGCAACCGGGAACAAAAGGGACGGATCGCGCAGGTGGACGTCGAATATGCCGACGTCTTCAATGACGAAGGGCTTGCCGTCCTCCAGATAGACCGTATCGCCGGCAGCATAGGGAAAACTGTCCGGCACAGCTTCTTCCACAGCGGGAGCAGGCGTATCCTGCACAACGTTCAAACGCCCGTCGTCCAGATAGGCGTCAAACCGCGCGCGGACCATAGCGACAAGGCCGCTCACCTCGGGAAAGTTCGCATAAACGTGGTCGGCATCTACGTTTTCAATGGTGAAGCGAAGATGATTGCCGCCCGTCAGTCCGTCTACGACGTCGCCGATCTGATAGGTTCGGTTTTCCGGCGTGCGATATACCATCGCTTCCTGCATCGCGTCGATCTGCTTGCTCGGACCGTTCTGTGTGATCTGCTGTTCTTCGATCTCGCGTCCGATCTTCAGGAAGGTGATTTTATGCGCGTTGAGGAAGTCCGCCGGGTGATAGCAGACCGGGGACGCAACGACCATTCGCTGTCCTTCATTCAGCTTCGGCGCATCGCCGAAGTCCGTTTCAATGCCGAAACTGACCGGCACATAAAAATAGAGCGTGTTTCCACGCTCGCCGATAAAGACGGCTTCATTTTTCGGCGTTTCTTCTTCCGGCGCATTGCCGGGAAACGCGCGATAGCCGTCTGCGCCGAACTCCGCCTCCCGTTCATTGACGGCTTTTTCTGCTTCGTGGTCGAAAGAGCGCATAGTGTAGGCGCTGCGCTCACCGCCTTCGACGGGCGTGGGCGAAATTGTAATATTGTGTTTATCACGAAGTCGTTCCGTATATCCTTCCAGTTGGAAAGTGGGAAAGCCGCACATATCCACCTGACCGATGCCGGGGATTCTTCTTGCCGTGAGGTGCAGGTCGAGTTCCTGCGCAACGAGTTTTGCATCCTCGCCCAAGACCTCAAAGAAGTCTCCGACTTGAAAAAGAACGATGTTGTCCGGGTGCTGCTCCTTTACGGCGTTATATGCAGCCGGGATTCCACGAGCGGCGTCGAGCTTTTCGCGTTCTTCCGGCGGAAGGTAGCGGTCGCTGCGGATCAGTTCCTCGAGCCGCTTCGCAACGTCCGACCAGCTCATCTGCACTTCCGCGCAGCCGGCTTTCCTGAGACGGATGCCCTTGGCGCTGTGGTCTTCCTCGCTGTGCGTCGCTCCGGAAACAGCGTGAGAACGCCCGCCGGTTCCGTATTCCTCTTTTAGAAAGTCCGCTAACTCTTTCGTGGTGTGCGCGGCTTTGGTGAACGTATAGATGCGTCCTTTGCCGCCTTGAACGCCGCTTCCTCCGGAAAGCGTCTGTTCGATTTCGTCTTCTGTGATAAAGCCGCCTGTCTGGGGGATTTTCGCCATTTCGGAAGTATACTCCGTGCGCAGCAGGGAGAGTTCTTTCAGCCCTTCCAGCAGTTCTCCCGGCTTGTGAAAATGGTAGCGCAGCAAATCCTCGCCCTCTGACTGCTGGAGATACAGTGCGTTTACCTGCGGGATCAGGATTTCGAGGAATTGCGGATCGGTCAGCAGTTCTGTCAGTCGTTCGGTTTCCTCCGGAAAGCCGCCGCCTGCGATACGGTCGTAGAACCCCAGATAGCCGCTTTCGCGTGCTTCATCGGTCAAATCCTGATGGAGATACCACAGCGATTGCGCAAGTTGTTTCCGTTCGTGGTGATTGGCTTCCGCGAGTTCCACATTGGTGGCGAAAGTTCCCTCCTGCAGCATAGTGCCGATACGCTCCGCCGCTTCGTTCCAGGGGATGACTTGTGCAAAGCGGGAGTGGCGGGCAGATCTGCCTGCCGCAATATGGATGCCGGCTTCGTCGTACCACGCGGCGTAGTGCTGTTCGTCAAGAATGATGCCGTTGCCGCCGCGGAAGATGCTCTGCAGGAAGGCGGCGTTTTGCTCTGTGCCTTTTCCTTTGGAAAACTCCGAAACGATTCTCATTCTCCCGTTGTCCTGATTGCCGGAGAAACGGAGAATATGGTCGACGGCGTCCTGCGGAACAGATACAGGAAAAGCGGAGGGTGCATTGGCTGCACGCTCCGCTTCCTCAATTCTCAGGATCTGTTCTTCTTCTGTGGGAAAGAGACTTAGTTGAAGATCAACTCGTTCAGGATAATCTCCTCCGCCTGCGCTTTGAGGTTGTTCATCATCGCCACCCAAGTCAACGGGTCCTGCGCTTTCAGCGCCTCGGTCACTCCGCTGCGCTTCATCAGTTCCGGCAGCATCTGTTCCATTCGCCGGTTCGCTGTCTTGTCGATCTCCTGCAGGTGGGGATACAGGTTCTCGCTCAGCAGGAGGCTGTTCCACAGAATCGGGCGGTGTTCTTTCAGATACGTCTTGCGCATCCTGCCGTACTTGCCCAGCGGTTTCTCCTCCTGCTCGCTGAGGGTCAGATTGGGAATCAGGTAATCGCCGGTCTGTCTGTAAGTCAGTTCGTTCATTTTCTTTGCTCCTTTCCGCTCGCATCTGCTTGCGAGCTTCCACTTCAATCTGCCGCAATACTTGCTGTGCAATTCCGCTGGCGGCGGTTCCGATTGCGGCTGCGGTATTCGGCGTACTCCAGTCAAAGACGTTCAAAAAGTCCTCGTGCTGGAAATACTGCTCCGGGCCCAGTCCGCATCGGCTCATAATCGCATACGCGGCGCTGACCGATACTGCTGTGCGGTAGGACAACCCTACGCTGTATTCATCATATCCTGCCAGAAAAGAATCCGCAAGGATGCCGAGGATGTCCGCTTTGTTTGTTGCCCAGTATTCTTCCGCGAGTTGTTCCGTGATCGCTTCGATTTGCTCGCGCAGATCGCCGCCTGCTTCGGCAAAATAATTCTGCGCAAGCATTTCCGCGACTGCCGGCACGCTGCCCTCGGTGAGCGCCCACGGATTGACCCGGCGGCCGTTCTTCTTGCTCTCGGTATCCGACACGTCGAATACGTATCTGAGGCGCGGATGCTCGCCGGAGGTGTCGATGAGCGCGATGCCCTTGGACCCTTTGCGGACGTATCTGCCCATCTTTTCGTTCCAGAAGTCGAAATCCGCGCAGGCGGTCGCGTCCGGGCGCTGGGCATAGATCATTAACTGTTCGTGGTAGGGGTATTTGTATAATCGCGCCGCAGTTTGCAGAAAAGCGGTCCAGTTTTGGTAACTGCCCGTCACCTGCCGCGCCGCATTGTCAGCCATCTGCGAAAATGCTTCATATTTGGAAAGCATATATTACGCTCCTTCCTCGTCGTACTCATCATCCAGGCAGTCTTCCAACGGCCCGAGATACGGAAAGATTTTCAATTTTTCAAAGTCTTTGTCTGACATCGCTCTCAGTATTTCGAGAACCATCTCCGTGAGCGACCGCAGCTCCTGCTCGTCCGGCTGGAGCGCTTGTTTCATTCTCTCGAGATTGTCAATCGTAGTATCCCGCGTTCCGGTATCATAGAGCGCGAGCAGTTGATCTTCCTCAAAACTCAACATTTTTCTTGATTCCTTTCTGCCAGTTTCGGCGCTGCTGTCGGCTTTTTCTGCTCCTCCTGATAGTGATGGAGCTTGTCAAGCAGCGACTGCCGCGGCGGCTCATTCAGCGCGTTATCCCGCGCTTGCTTTGCCGCCTCCGCCAGTTCCTCGATGGAGATCGCCTTGCCTTCCTGCACACGGCGCTCCAGGTCTGCGATATCCGGCTTCTTGCCGTTGTTGATGATTCCGTCGATCATTCCGAAGTCGTCTTCTTCCGCCATTTCGGCGTTTTTCAGGTAGTTTTCCGGCTCCAGAAAATGCGGGAGTTCCGAAAAGCCGATCTGTTCCACGTAGAAGAAGGATACCGCACCATGGCTTTTGATCGCAATGATGTCGCCCACTGAGGGCGTATAGCCGTGAAAGTCCAGCGGGAGGCCCATATTGAGGCGGTCAAAGACGAGTTCAGCCAACATCATCGGCTCGCCCGTACCGGGCAAGCGCGCCGTGTAGACGGGATAGAAGTTGTTGCGGTCAACGGCAATGCCGTTTTCCCGGAGGATGTCGGAACCTTGAAAGCGGAACTCCTTTGTCAGATCGCAGTCGCAAAGACGGTAGATCGCGTAGCGGTCGCCTTCCGCTTCGAGAAACTCCTTTTCAACGGAGTCGTCTTCCATCCCGAAGGCGGGATCTGCGCGTTTGCAGATCTTCTCCCATTCCTCCGGGTCGATGCCGAACATCCCGTCGTGTTCCTGAATGTCCTGCGGGTCCATCGCAATCTCGTCTGTATTGCCCTCATAGAGCAAATAGATCGTACAGCCCTGCGTCAGAAGTTCCAGCGCTCGTGCCTTGGTCAGAGGGAGGCGGTTACCGTTGGTAAAGCCGAACGCTTCGAGCGCTTCCATACTGGTCGCAGGATCGGGAGGCGGACACTTAACCGCTTCTGCGGTGTTGCGTGTATCCATTTACGTCCTCCTTCAGCCGAACGGGCGATTCCGCTTTCGCTCGGGAAACTCGAAACTGTAGCGCGTACGCTCGCCGTCGTCGTTCAAAAGCAGGAAAGCGTCGTAGGTTTTATCCTTGTTTTCCGAATAGAATTGCGTAAGGACGCGCCCGTTTTCCAGCAGGCAGCTAACCATCGACTCCGTGAGATCAACGCGCTTGGCTTTCAGAAATCGGTTGTCGTGCCAGACAGCAAACTTGCAGGTCGGACGTTCGCAGAAGTAGCCGCCTTTGCCTTCGGTCACATTCGCGCCGCAGCGCGGGCATTTGCCGATCACCTTTTTGCCGGAGGGGAAGAACACCTCTTCTCCGGAAATGACCTGATAGTGCTTTACGAGCGAATCGACCATCTCCGCGATGTCGCAGAGGAATTCTTCCGGCGTGTACCTGCCGTTTTCGATCTGCTTCAACTTATCTTCCCACTCCGCAGTAAGTGCGGGAGAGCGAAGATCGTCCGGCAGAATGGCTGTCAGCGCGACGCCGCTGTTGACGGGAATGAGCCAGGTGCGGCGCTTTGCCTTTTTGCGCTCTACGTAGCCGGTTCGGATCAGTTTCTCAATGATGCCCGAACGGGTTGCGGGGGTTCCGAGACCTTTGCGTTCTGCATCGTCGGGCATATCATCTGCCCCGGCGGATTCCATTGCGGCAAGGAGCGTGTCCTCGGTGTAGTATTTCGGCGGCGTCGTTTTTCCTTCCTTGATCGCAGTCGAGATATTGTCAAAGATATCTCCCGCGTGGACAAGCGGCAGCGTGAATTCCGTTCTTCTTTTCGGGAGAAATGCTCTCCATCCGCTGTCACGGATGACACGGCACTTTGCCGTGAAGTCGGTGCCGCCGCAGGTGAGAGTGACGGTGATCTCCCAGTAATCGAAGGCTGCGCTGACGGCGCAGAACAGTCTGCGGGCGATCAGTTTAAGGAGTTCTCTCTCGCCTGCAGGCAGGACGGACATATCCAGGTTTTTCGCGCTGGCGGTCGGAATGATTGCGTGGTGATCGGTGACCTTGCTGCTGTTGCAGACCTGCTCCGCGTAGACGGTATCAGGAACGGGAAGATCAAGGATCTTTGCAGCGGAGGCAAGATATGCCGGGATACTCTGCGCCATTTCGTCTGTCAAATACTTCGCGTCGCTGCGGGGGTAAGTGCAGAAACGCTTCTCGTAAAGACTCTGCAAGTAATCCATCGTCTGCTGAGCGGAGTAGCCGAGCAGTCTGTTGGCGTCACGCTGGAGCGTGGTCAGGTCGTAGAGCTTCGGCGCGTTTTCGATCTTATCTTCCTTTGTCACGGAAGTCACGATCGCCTGTTCTCCGCGACAGGCGTCAGCGACCGCTTCCGCGCGACCCTTGCTGCCGTAACGCTCCGAATAGGCAAAAAAGTCGCCGCAGTTCAGTTCTACGGCGTAAAACGGGACGGATTTGAACGAGTCGATCTCTGCCTTTCGCTCTGCCAGCATCGCGAGCGTCGGAGACATCACTCTGCCGACGTTCAGCTTGCGGTGATACAACACGCTGAACAGGCGGGAGGCGTTGATGCCTACCAGCCAGTCCGCCTTTGCGCGGCATTCGGCGGCTTCATAGAGATTGTCGTACTCTTTGCTCGGTTTCAGTTCCTCGAAACCCTTGCGGATGGCGTCTTCCTCCATAGAGGAAATCCAGAGACGGCGCACCGGCTTGTTGCAGTCTGCGAAGTAGTAGACGCTGCGGAAGATCCGTTCGCCTTCGCGTCCGGCGTCGCAGGCGTTGATGACTTCGTCCACGTCTTCGCGGGCAAAGAGCGTTTTCAGAAGATCGAGCTGCTTGCTCTTCTTTTCGTCCGGCTGGTAGCGCCACGGATACGGAATGATCGGAAGATCGTCATAGCGCCACTTGGCGTACTTTTCGTCATACGCATCTGCGTTCACAAAGTCGCACAGATGACCGACGCACCAGGAAACGAGATAGCCGTTTCCTTCCATATATCCCTCGTGCCGTTCCTTTGCGCCGAGGACGGCGGCAATGCTCGTTCCGACAGAGGGCTTTTCAGCAATTACAAGTTTCATATTGTTCTCCTGTTCTTTTCAATAAAAAAAAGGGCAGTCCGTCCTGGACTGCCCAAGTGGGTAGGATATTAGATTACTTCTCTTCTGGAATAACAAACGGTCACGACGATTACGGTTTTCTCCGATTCAATGATCCGGTAAATCACAGTATAGTTTCGGACCAGCAACTGCCGATACCCTTGATTGGCGTACACGCCGACGGTTCGCTCCGGGCACCGGTACGGCATCTGCTCCAACGATAGTATCCCGTCCTCAATCGCGCCGACAAGTCGATCCGCCGTTTCCGGCTCGAGGAGAGAATTGGCGATATAGGCGTAAATACTATCCAAATCACGCATAGCGCGGTCGGTCAGTTTTACCGCGTAGTTATCCAAAGTGCTTCCTCCTTAAAGAAGAAAGCGCCTCTCGCGCATCGTGGAGAACACCACCTTGTGCAAGTTCGTTCTCTGCTTCAGAAATAGCGGCGTCCGCTGCGGCGATTTCCAAAAGATCGTCGTAGGCTTCCATACTCATAATCACCATATCGCCATAGCCGTTCTTTGTGATAAAGATCGGCTCACGTCTGGCGTGACAGAGGTTGGATATTTCCGTTGTGTTCCTCAAATCAGTAATCGGTCGAATCTGTGGCATAGTCGCACCTCCTTCTGCACATTATTATAGCATAATTATGTGCAGAAATGCAACCGCTTTTTTATTCTTGCTCTTTGGGTTCTTCCTTCTCCGGAATGTCGTCGAATCCGTCCGGGTCAGCGACTGCGTTCTTTTTCTTCTTCGCCTTAATGAAAAACACGGCTCCGACTACTGCGACGATACCAATGACGAATACTATAATCCCTGCTGGGAAAGACGTGGTCTGCTGCTTGGCAGGTGTCGTCGGCTGTGTCGTCTCGACTGGTTCGGTCGCTTCTGTCACTTCCGGGGGCGTTTCCTTGCCCGCACACTCCGTCATATTCTGCTTGCAGACAGGGCAGGTGGTATTGACGCTGCCTGCCTTGCATCTTTCGGTGCAGGTGCATTGCACGGGAGAAGGATTGTCTTCGCCGTCAATCAGCGCCAACAGGTCGGATTCGTCTACAAGGTTAAGGAAATATACGTTCTCGGTTGTTCCGAAACGGTCGATGACCAGATAGAAGTAGTTGCCGTTCTTGCTCTGTAATGTCAGAAACTGCTTGCTTGCAACGTTGCCGTTTTCATCAACGCCTTCGATCTTGTAGTAGTCGTCGATGAGCGTCAAATTGCCGTTCGGCGTGAATGCGCCGACTTCCTCCGGCTGCGTTTCTACAACGGGTTCCGTCTCTTCCGGTTCGTCGTCGTAGATCCAATCATCGTCCTCCGGTTCGGCATACGCCGTCAGCGAGAGGCAGATCAGGCAGCAGCCGACGACCAAAAACAGGGCAATCATTCGATAGATGGCGTGCTTCATTTCTTCTCCTTTTCTGCGGCTTTCGGCTTTGGCAGAGCGCCGCTTTGAATTGCTTGCAGAAAGGCGGGCAATTCCGCCAGAGAGACACCCAGCGTCCGCAGAGCGTCTGCCATTTCCGTGTTTTCAAGCAGATTGATTTCTTCATCAATCGCTTTGCAGCGTTCGCGCGCCGACCGTACTTGCTCCTTGTAAGTTTCAATTCTGCTTTCCAGCCGTGCGCGTTCTTCTTTCAGCCGCCTAATTTGTTCTACTGTGGTTAAGTACATATTTCGTTCTCCTATCTTTCTTGTGCGCAATGATCACGGATTGCTCCAGCCAGTGCTGACGGATCGCGTCCATTATTTCAATCGCAATGGACTCTTTCAGCCAGCGCTGATATGCTTTCCACGCTTCCGGATTGCGTTTGATTCTTGGATTTGCCATAGTTATTGCCTTCTATGAATTACGGTGTCGGCAGACGTCCGTAGCAGTAGAAATGACTTGACCAATAGGCGCTCGTCAGATCTGCGTACTGAATGGGGTCGCCGCAGTGGATCATCATATTGTTGCCGACATAGATGCCGACGTGAGTGACGCCGTCAGGGATTTCTGCTGCATAGGTGTATTTGAAGAATACCAAATCGCCGGGTTTCGCATTTGCAGCGGACACCGGCGTGCAAATGTTGCAGAGTCCGATCGCACCGAGCCTGCCGTAGTTCCAGCCGGAGTGGTTGATGACCCAACTGACGTAGCCGGAGCAGTCAAAACTCGTTGCAGGCGTTGAGCCGCCCCAGACATACGGATAGCCGAGGTACTTTGTCGCCTCCGCCATCATCGCTGCGAAAACTTCATCTTCCAGCGCTTCCGGCGGGATCGTATAGCGCAGGAAATCGTCGTTGTAGTAGAGACTGATATAGATGGACGTGGGGAACAGATCAGGTCTGTTCCCCAGCGTGGTCATATACATCGCGTAAACAGCCAACTGTTCTTCGGACATCAACTGAATCGGGATATGGGACAGATCGTAGTTTTTCAGCGTCACCGTACAGATATAGTAGGTGTATTCCACCTCGACTTCTTCTGTCGTCACTTCACCCGTTTCCGGATCGGTGACTTCCCGTTCTTCCGTCCGTGTTCGCGTTTCGGTCGTAACCGTTTCCGTCAGACTGTACTGCATCTCATAACACACCGACAGATCTGACTGAACGTCTGAGATCGTCCAGGCGTTGTTGTGCAGGGCGGTCAACAGCGACAGCAGCACATACGGGTCGTGTCCGATGTCATCCAGTTCGTAGCGGTATTCGTCATAGCTGTGCGTGGATTCGTAGTTGTCCAACTGCTGCTGCAGCGCCGCCTCCATACCGGCGTACTGCGCTTCCGCCGCAAGCAGATCTTCGTCTGCGCTCGGGTAGGTCGTCGCGCCGACAACGGACGAGCCTCCTTGCGCGACTGCGCTTCCGCCGGAGAGAAGGGAATAAACTACCAGGCCAACAACAAGGATTACCACGGCAACGATTGTGCCGGTTTTGTGCCTTGCGGCGAACTCCGCAGCCTTCTCGGCGGCTTTTTCTGTCTTTTCGGCTGCCTTTGCGGCGGCTTTCCCGGATTTCTTTGCGCTTGCGTCCTTCTTGACTTTCCGCTTTTGATACTCGGCTGCAGCGCTTTTGCCGTGCTTTTTCGTTTCAGAACGGTGCTGCTTCTGATTGTGTTTCTTCTGTCGGTGGTTTGCGGTAATCCGAAGACTGTTTTTCGCGGCTTCTTCTCCGCGATGCGCGCTTTCTACGCCCACGTTGTCCTGCTCATATTGGTTGATTTCATTGTGGATCGTGGCAGACGCGGTTGTACCAACAGACCGCGCAACGCCGGATGACGGTCTCCTTGTTCGCTTGACGGCGGCTTCTTCTTCCAGTTCAGCATTGCTGAATTTCAGACGCCTTGCCATAACGGATCAGCGCTCGAAAATCAGCTTTCGGAGGATCTGCATAACGATCCTCAAGTCATCCTGGGCAAGCGTAATTGCCTCGACGATGTCATCCATTTCCGTGGGAGTAACAACTACGTCGGTCGTTGCCGCAGGCGGCTGCTTTTCTTCCGACCACAGATTCTTGACTTCATACACCTCGTAATTCACCTTGGGAACTTCGTTAAGAAGCCAACTGCAGACGCCCTCTGCGTACGGATCACGGGATGCTTTGCAGAGCCGATTGACATCTGCAACCGAGATAAAGTTCATTTTGCGCACGCCGCGCTTGCCTTCGTAGCGGAGTTTGCCGATCGATTTGCAGTAGTATCTTACTGCGCCGCGCGGATCTTTGAAGCCAAACAAACGGGCAACGTCCGTTGCGCAGTAGACAAGGAAAAGGTCGTCAATCGTAACGATGCGGACATCGCCGAAGACACAGCTGGAGACAGTTTTACAAGTTAAATTCATACTTTCTTTTTTCCTTTCGGTTTTCCTTTCGATTTTTCCGCTTGTTCCTGCGGTTTTGTGGTCATAATGCGGTAGAGTTCCGTCTCCTTCGGGAAACGGTCTACAAAGGGCAGAATGGTACTGCCATAAAAAATCAGCCCTTCGCCTTCACCCGAGTGGGTGACATACGAGAGCTGATGCGGGGAGATGTTCAGTTGCTTTGCGAGGATCTGCCGGTCGCCGGACGCCTGATTGAGCATATAGATATAATCGGAGTTTTCAAAGATGTTCTCCACCTCGCGCGAGGAAAGCAGATCTTTGACGTTCTGCGTAATGCCGGTCGGAATGCCGCCCCACTTTCGGAAGCGTTTCCAGATCTCCACGGTGTACACGGCGGTCTGTTCTTCGCGCAGCAGAAGGTGCATCTCGTCGATATAGTATCTCGTACTCTTGTGGGCGACGCGGTTGACTGTGACGCGGTTCCAAACCTGATCCTGTACGATCAGCATACCGATCTTTTTCAGCTGCTTGCCGAGTTCCTTGATGTCGTAGGCAACAACGCGGCTCTGGATATTGACGTTCGTCCTGTGGTTGAACACGTTGAGCGAGCCGGTGACGTAGATTTCCAACGCGGTAGCGAGGTACTGCGCTTCCTTTTCGTCCTGCGCCCGCAGCGCGTTGTACAAGTCCTCCAGAACCGGCATTTTCTCCGGCGCGGGGTCTGCAAGATAATCGCGGTAGACCATACGGACGCAGCGGTCAATGATGGTCTTTTCGACCGGCTGCAAGCCGTCCTTCCCGCCAACGATCAATTCGCACAGCGAAAGAATGAAATCGGATTTCAGCGAAAGCGGATTGTCGTCCTCGCTGTAATTGAGGTTCAGGTCCATCGGGTTGATGAAGTCGCCGGAGGTCGGGGAGATATGGATGACCTGTCCGTGCAGACGCTCGACCAGCGTGCCGTATTCCGATTCGGGATCGCAGATGATGATGTCGTCATCCGTCACGAAAAACACGTTGCTGATCTCACGCTTTGCCGAGAACGATTTGCCGCTGCCGGGGGTGCCGAGGATCAGACCATTGGGGTTCTTCAAGAGCTTGCGATCCACCATAATCAGATTGTTGGAAAGCGCGTTTAAGCCGCAGTACAGCGCCTCGTTTCCGGCTTGGAACAGTTCCTGCGTTGTAAACGGCACGAAGATCGCCACGCCGGAGGTCGTCATACCGCGTTGGATCTCGATCTGATTCAAGCCAAGCGGGAGGCAGCTCATAAGACCTTCTTCCTGCCGGAAGTCCAGACGAGTCAGCGCACAGTTGTATTTCTGCGCGATGCTGGAAATCTGGAAGACGTTGTTATCCAACTGCTGCTGCGTATCCGCAATATTCATTACGAGGAACGTCAGCAGGAACATACGCTCGTTGCGTCCCTGCAAATCCTGCAGGAGCTTCTTTGCTTCCTCGCTGTAGGTCGCAAGGTCGGACGGAATGATGTCCATATCGTAGCCGGCGCGAACCGCTTTCTTCTGCTCCTCAATGGTCATCTTCTGCAGATCGGTGATCTTGCGCTTGATCGTCTTGATCGCCTTGCCCTGGTCGATCGACTGCACGTGCATCGACACGACAAGAGAGCTTTCCAGATCAAGAAAATCGGCAAGCAGACGGTCGTTCAGTTCCGGAGCGAGAATCTGCAAGAACGACGCCGCGCCGATCTTTTGACCGATGCGGAACGTGCTGCCCTTGCGGAACTCAAAAGAACTCGGCGCGATATAGTCCTTTACGGACAGACCGGACGGAGCGAGCCAATCCCAGTTAAAGCGGAACGGAACCTGCGTATCCATATGGAACAGGCCGTGCATTACCTGCAGGCGCTCCTTGCCGTTCAAAGGCACAGCAGAGACGCCCAACTGCTTGAAGTTGTTGAGTACGTCAATCTCGATACGCTCCAACCGCGGTTTTGCCGTTCGCAGAGACGAGGCCTCGATGCCGAAGGTCAGATACTTGGTCTTAATCAGACCGTTGTTGCCCTTGGAAAGCTGGCTGCGGAGGAACGTCTGGTATTCTTCCGCGATGCTGTCGAAAGCATCTCCGCGAAGCGGGATGGAAATGCTGTCGGCGTAGGTTTCTTTCGTCGCTGCCATATTCACAAAGGAAAGCTGGAACTTGACGGAAGAATCAAAGTAGTTCAGGAAATCGCACCAGCCGTCAAAGATCGCGGCTTTGCCCTCGTTCTGGTTGAGCTGATAGTTGATGTCCTGAAACTGAATTGTTTTTGTGTAGTAATTCGGGCAGACGCGGCAGATGCCGTCGGGAAACATCCGTTCAAAAGGGATGCTGTCCTGCGCGGACTTTCTGCGTTTGTCCTGCCGTTTCGCTTTGGCGACAGCCGCTTCAATCTTTTTTCTGTCGCTGCGGGAGAGTGCGTGTTGGTCTGACAATTTGTGCGACCTCCTCGTTCAGTTTTTCCTGCCGCTGCAGCAGGGCGTAATAGTTGTTCGTTTCATACGGTCGCTGTTTCGGTCGGAGAAAACTCACCTGAATGATGTTTCGCAGGACCTTTTCCAGCGGCTGACCGTTCTTCTCGTACATAGCGAACAGGAAGAACGGGAGCATAATCACGACCATTACAATTGCCGCAGGGCTGGTTCCGGTGAATGAGCGAAGCAGAAAGAACGCCGGGATTCCAATTGCTGCTCCGATGCCGAAGCAGATGAGCTGCCGCTTGGTCAGATTGAACAGCACTTTCGTCTTTACTTCGCTTAAATCTTTCGGCACGGTAACGTATGCCATTGAATTGCCTCCTTCTTAATGGGCGCTGAATATGGATTTGGACAGAGAGCCCGTCTTGAACAGCGTGAAGCAGAGCAGGACGGTGTAGCCCATACAGGTCCACATCGCGTAGCTGATGTCGCTCGCGGACGCAATGTTGCGGACAAGGACGGCGTAGATCGCGACACACACGATCATCAAAAACGCCTGGAACGCGAGCGCAAACAGAGAACGGATATAGTTCTGCCCCATACCGCCGCTTTCTCTGTGCAGCATCGTCGCCATCGGGATCGGCGCAACGGAGGTGACGAGGTAGATCTCGATCATTCTGCCGTAGGTGACGAGGAAGATGCAGACCGTCAGCGCCCAAACGCTGATACCGACAAAGAGCGACTGGAACCACAAGCCGAAGAGAGAACCGACGCTGTAGGTACTCAGCGTTGCCCGGATTTCTTCGGAAGTCAGTCCGATGTCGATATTGGTGCTTCCTGCGATGATGCCTGCTGCGTCATTGACGACAGAGTGCGCGACGTCGAAGATGCCCATCACGATGTTCCAGGTATTCGTCAGAATCAGAATGGCGCACGCGGTCTTGAAGATCCACTTGAAGAACATCCAGACGTCCACGTCATTGTGAAGATGGTTCTTCTCGGTCACCAACTGGATCAGCTCCAGCGTCATCACGAAGGCGAGAATGACGCCCGCGATCGGGATGATGATGTTCTCCGACAGAGTGTGGATCATCGTATATATGCTGCTGTTCCAGCCTTGCGGCGTTGCGCCGACGTCTCCGGAGATTTCGCCGACCTTTGCGTTCACCGTCTCAAACAGACTTGAAAGATTGCTGACAATGCCATCCGTCAACAGGCCTCTGATCCAGTCTTCAAGCCAAGATAGAATTGTTATCACATCCTTTGGGGCTCCCATAACGGGAGCCCCGGTTTATTTCTTGTATCAGCCGAACAGACCGGAAAGCAGCGGCACGAGCGTGATGCCGATCAGGGCGATACCGCCGCCTGCCATAAGCTGCTTCATACCCTGCGACTTTGCGCCGGGGTTATCGTTTCCGTAACCTTCCATCAGGTTGATGCCGCCCCAGATCGCAAGACCTGCGCCGAGGGCGATCACAAGCGTTTGCAGTACACCGACTGCGGAGTTGAAAAAAGACATTTGCGATACTACCGGGAAGCGAACGGTAAGAGAGTCGGGTCACAAGTCGCTTCCGGTATTCCTCCAAAAGTTATTGTGTTTTGTGACCCTGTGTTGGTTTAGGCGGGTTGTTCTTTTGCTGTGATTTCGTAGACATCGCAAAGCTGCTCCTGCCGGAGCGTCAGTTGGCAGCTGATGTGCTTTGCGATATCAAATTCGTTTCGCGGATCGTAGTCCGACAGGTATTTGTAGTTCGGATGCTTCGTGATGTCGTACTTGTCCGATAAGAACGGACGGACGCCTCGAAGCTGCAGAATACATTTGCTGCCGTCCAGGACCGCCAGTTCGTCCACAGAGGCAAGTTCCTTGCCCAGCTTCTGATAATTCAGGCTGTGACTTGTCTCTCTGCCACGGCTTTCGCCTGTGTTGAATGTGTCGATGGTTTCCTTGCCGAGCGCGGCGGAAAGGTCTTTCAGCGTGGTCGGCTCCGAGCCGCCGAGGAAAACCTGCGAGTCCATATTGCCGATAATTGTTTCGGCGTTATCTTTGTAGATTGCTTTGATCTGGCTTTTGGTCTGCCAGAACAGGCAGGCGGAGATCTCACGGGACCGAATCGTCGCCACCAGCTTGTCCAGATTGGGGATCTGTCCGATATTCGCCGCTTCGTCGATCAGACAGCGCACGTGGATGGGCAATCTGCCGCCGAATTCATCATCCGCCTTTTCACAAAGCAGATTGAATAACTGCGAATAGATCATTGAGATCAGGAAATTGAACGTCGTATCGGTGTCCGACATAATGAGAAACAGCGCGGTTTTCTGCTTGTCGCCGATCGTTTCCCCGCCCAACTTGTCAAGTTCCAGTTCGTCGTACCGGACGATCTCGCGCAGCTCGGCAATGTCGAAGGGCGCTAGCCGCGCGCCGCAGGAAATGAGGATGGATTTCGCCGTCTTGCCTGCGGCGAGTTTGTACTTCTGATACTGCCGGACGGCAAAATGGTCCGGCTTGCTTACCGCCAGCTCGTCAAAAAGCTTATCGACCGGATTCTTGAACGATTCGTCTTCCTCGCGGACTTCCATCGCGCCGAGGAATTCGAGCAGTGTGTTGAAGTTCTTCTCGTCGTCGATGCCCTCATACCAGATGAGTCCGATCAGGGCAGAATAGAGCAGCGTTTCCGCTTTGATCCAGAAATCGTCGCCGGTCTTTCCGTCGCCCTTCGTGTTTGCGATGAGAACGGTGACCAGTTTCAATATGTCCTTTTCGCTCTTGATATAGGCGAAGGGGTTATAGTGCAGGGACTTCTTGAAATTGATCGTGTTGAAGACCTTGATCTTGTACTTGTAGTGTTGGAGCATTTTCCCGCACTCCACGATGACCTGCCCTTTCGGGTCCGTCACAACGTAGGAACTGTGGCACTGCATCAGGTTGGGTTTCAGCCAGAAGCGCGTTTTACCGGAGCCGGAGCCGCCGACGATCAGGACGTTCTTGTTGCGGGCATACTTCGGATTCTTGGGGCGGTTGGACATCGTGAGGCGTTCGGTCTTCGTCAGAAGGATGTTGTTCCGGAAGACCGGGTCCTCGAAAGGGGCGATATCCTCCCGCGTCCCCCAGCGGGCAGAGCCGTATTCCTGATTTTTGCGGAACTTCTTGGCGTTTTTGCCCTTGACGTACACGACGAGGAAAACAATGCCGGCGCAGGCTGCGCCGACAAGCAGATCCACGGCGTGAAAGCTCGGCAGGAGGCTTTGAAACGCCTCCTGCAAGCCCTCGATGATGTGCATCGCCTTTTGGGAGAAACCGACGCCCGGCGCAAGCCGCGCCGCCTGCCCGAGTTTTGTCCCGAGCAATGCGACGATCAGATACGGCACACAAAGCAGGAGCTTTTTGCGCGTGGACTTTGTCATCGCTCCGGCTCCTGCCTGCGCGCTCTTGCCGGATCGTTCCTGCTCTGCTCCACGTTTCTTCGCAGAGCGTCGAGCAAAGACGGCTTATCGTGTTTGAGCGTTTTCGCGGCGTACTCCTTGAACGCGGCGATGATGGCGTCCTCGTCGCGTCCTTTGAAGAACACGAGGAATCTTCGCTTCCCTTCGAAAACGGTTTTCTGAACGGCGAAGTCCACACCGTATTTTCGGGCGACGCGCTCAAAATCCCGAATGTCGCTCTTGGCGATCTCGATCGACTTGACGCCCTGATTTTGGGCGATCAGTTCCTTGACGGTCTGCTTTCCGACGGGCTTGACGTCTTTGCTTTCGACGTTCTTGCTCTGTACGCTTTTGCGCTGACGGCGGTATGCCAGATACTTGTTGATAGCGTCCCGGAGGACGCGGGCGGTCAACCGGCTTGTGCTGATTGCAAGGGTAATGGTTTTCTGTTCTACTTCTTCCTGCATACGCATCACTCCTTCCTTTGGCAAATGACCAAGAATCTGCGGGTGTTCGGGTTCGTGCAGGTAAAGATACTGAGACGGTCGCAGCCGTCGCGGATCAGGATTTCATCCACGTCGTCCGGGGATATGATCTTTGTTTCGATGACCTCGTAGGTCAGCGTTCGCCATGGATTGGTCAGATAGACGAGGTCGCCCGTTGCGAGCTGTTCCAGACTTCTGAACTTGATCGCGCCGGACCAGCTTCGGTGTCCTGCGATCACGCAGTTGGTGTTCTTTCCTCCGATCGGGAGAGAGGTCTGCCCGAGGATCGCCGCGCCTCTATCCAGATTGCTCCAGGAGCTGCCGAGAAACAGCGGGACTTCTATGTCTGCCTGGGGGATGGAGAGATAGCCGAAACAGTCGCTTTCATATCCGTATGCGGACAGAGAAAGCGCCGGCGTCTGCATTGATCCGGCGTTCAAATCGCGCTGCTTGTTCTCGTAGATCGTTTCGTTGTAGCGTCGGCAGGCGTCCCACAGCGCCGGAAACGGCCGCGTGTCTGCCGGGGTTTCCTGTGCAGGAGGAAACGCCTTCGCCGCAGCGGTTTCTTCGTCGATATACGTCTGGAACGCTTCGATGATCTCCTGCGCTTTCGCATCCTCCACGGCGGTCTTGAGCGTTGGGTAGAGGAGCAGATAGAAGCCGAACGCAAGGATCGCCACTGCAACAATCAGAAGAATTGCTTTTCCGTTCATTTGCGTTTCTTCCTTTTCACCAGGCAGATCACGACAAACACAGTCAGGCAGGCGACGAAGATCGCGCCGCCGATGAAAAGACCGCGGATATACTGTTGATTCCAGGTGGATGGCGCTTCAACGGTTTCGGCGGTTTCTTCTATCGCCTTTTCGTAGGGGATACGGACGCCCTGCACCAAAAGACGGTGCGTATTCACGCCGAAGGGAGTGCAGGTCACGAGCGTACAACGGTCTTCCGATGCGGTTCGGTTCAGCAGAGAAGAATCCTGCGGCAGAACGGTATGGATTTCGTCTACTTGATAGGCAAGTGTTTCGTCCAGGACGTGCAGATAGAAGACGTCTCCCTCTGCAAGCTGATCGAGGTCGGAAAAGAGTTTCTTTCCTGCGACGCCGGAGTGAGCGGACAGAACGCTGTGCGTTCCTTCTCCGCCGATCGGCAGAGAGGAGCCGAGCAGATGCCCGACACCGCCTTCCAGCGTTTTCATATCCGCGTTGTGGTAGATCGGAAGATTTACGCTGATTTTCGGTATCTCTACATAGCCCATAATGCCGCTGCCGTTCGGATTCAGGACGTCCTCATAGCATACGGCGGCAGAGTGCAGACCCTCGCGGGAATACTGCACTTCGGATAGGGAATTGTTGTAGTCGACCGCCGCCTGCCAGAGTTCTGCCAGACGCGCGTCGTCCAGTTCCTCCACGCATTCTTCGTACTGCGTCTGGATGAGCGATTGATACTTTTCGTTGACGTAGGTGCTGATTAGCGGATAAAACGTGATGCCCAACGCAACAAGCAGCAGGAGGCAGCTTGCGATAAAAATGAAAACTCGTTTTTTCATTTACTTCTCCATACGAAAAGAGCGTCTTTCCTTTGTGGGGAAAGACGCTCTTGTTCGCGTTTATTTGGCTTGGAACAACTGACCGATGGGATTGTCAGTTGTTCCGGTCAGGGATCAGCAGCGCTCGGACTTCTTCTTGCCGGCGGCGACGATGATCGCGATCAGCGCGCCAGCCATCAGAGCGATACCGACAGCGCCGTACATCCAAACGCCGTTGTCGCCGGTCTGCGGCAGATCAAAGCCCTTGGTGTTCACGACGGTCAGCGGAATAATGGCAACGGCAGAACCGTTGTCTGCAATCGCGGTGACAGAAGTGTCGTTGACGGTCGCGAGAACGCGCATATTGCTGGGCGCACGCATAATCACATAGGTGAAATCCACTTCGATCGGCTCGGTCAGCAGGACGTAGTCGTCGTCGGTAGCGATCTCCGTCATGGAGAAGGTGTCGTCCTCGACGCCCTTGATGACGATGTGAGAATCCGTGTACGGAATGAAGTGGGTGGCGTCTTCCTCGTCTTCGGCGTGACCGGTCACATAATACACTTCGTCGTCCTCGTCGTACTCGGCGACCAGCCAGTAGTCGTCAGTATCGTTGTGGACGATGAATTCGACCTCGGTGGGATCGCCTTCGCCATCCGAGAAGGTCTTGGTCAGTTCGATGCCGAACGTATAAACCTTCGCGTTGGAAGTCAGCGTGTCCCAGTATTCCGTATTGGTACGCTGCCAGGTCAGCGTGACGCTGTTGGGGTTGCCGTCCTTGCCGAGGACGGTGTCTGCGGAACTGTTCAGCGTGGCAGCGTAGGTGATGCGCAGATAGCAGTCAGAATAGCCGCGATAGAGGGGAGAGTTGGCATAGACAGCGTTGGAGGTGTTGATCTCGTTCAGGCCGGCAGCGGTCATCGTGATCGTCATCGTAGTGGCGTCGTTCGCCGCCGTACCGTATGCGACGGTAAACTTCGCAGTATCGTCGTTCTCGGTCCAGGTCGCAAGCAGGTCAGTACATTCTTCGTCCGTGAACCACTCGATCTTGACGTCGTTCTTGTTGTACTCAATGCCCTTGGACAGAGTATCCACGAAGGTGTAAACGCTGAGCTTGGTGGCGTCGGAGGTGATGGTCGGCAACTTGGAAATAATCTGGTATTCCACAACGTCGCCTTCCGAAGCACTGGTATAGCCGCTGTAGCCGTCGGTAATGTCGTCGGTGCTGCCGTTGTTGTTGCCGGTGTCGTCAGCCGACTCGCGGACGGCCTTGGAAAGCGTGGGCTCGCCGGTCAGATTCTTCGGGTAGATCGTAACGTCGTAGTTCCAGTCGTCGCCGTCGAGGGTGGTCATCGGCAGGGAGACGAAGAACGGTGCGGTGGTGTTGGTGACGTTTTCCGGGACGCGCGTCTCAACGATGAGATACAGACCGAGATCCAGATCATCGACGGAAGATCTGCCGTTTTCGTTGGTCTTAGGCATTGCCGTGCCGCTGTTGTCCGTGACCAGTTCTTCCAGAGCGTTCTTGGTCTCG
Source organism: Oscillospiraceae bacterium (assembly GCA_017395085.1). Classification (GTDB taxonomy): domain Bacteria; phylum Bacillota; class Clostridia; order Oscillospirales; family Oscillospiraceae; genus Limivicinus. The sequence goes on from JAFPWF010000033.1 coordinate 35,536, forward strand.
GTTTCACGGGTGATGAGATTGCTCGCCAGCGCGGAGATCAGAGTGTCGGATTCAAACCACATCACGTCGTTGTCATCCATAAAGTACGAATCGCCGTCATCCAGCGCGAGAGCGTCCAGCAGGGTGTTCGATACGGTGTTGGAATCGAAGCCGTAGAGGACACGAACCGTCTTTCCGGTATTCGTTTCGTCGGTGTAGGTGATCACGTCGGCGACACGCAGGTAGGTGTACTCGACACCCTCGATGGCGTAGGGAGCGTAAAGCTGTTCGACCGCAGCGTCGGGAAGGCCGGTGGAAACGAACGAATCGTCCCACGCATCTTCTTCGATCGCGGAGGTCATATCGTACTTGTACAGAGTAATGGAGCCGGTGCGGGAGTCGTCGATCACGGCGGTTTCGGCGGTTGCGGCACTGACGCCGACGACCGTCATAGAGCAGAGAATAGCGAGGATCATTGCGATTGCGCCAAAGCGCTTAAAGAGGTTTTTCATAAAGTTTTCCTTTCAATTTTCAGTAGAGTTTTTGTTTTTCTTTTTGCGCGTGGTGATGAACAGCGCCGCAAGTGCGGTCGCTGCAAGTCCGAGGCCGACCGCCTGCCCGATAAAACCGGTGCCTCCGGTTGCGGGCATTGTGAATGCCGATGCATTCACGACGGTCAGCGAAATATCCGCCTCTCCGTTTGCGGGGAGGTAATCTTCAAAAGCCGGAGAAGCCAACAGCTCATATCCTGCGGCGGTCTCTGTTTCTGTCAATCGGTACTTGATTGTGTCGCTCCTGCACAGCCCCGCGAAGCAGACGATTCCGTGGTCGTCTGTCGTCAGCGTACCGTCTTCCAGATTGTCAGACGTGCAGCCGCCTTCGGTTACCGCGCTGTTTTCCTCTCTGAACTGCACTGCCTGCCAGGTTTCTCCGTCGTCCAAACTGTACTCCAGAAGAAACGTGACGTCAGCCAGCGCAGTTCCGGCTTCATTTACTTTGTAGATTTGGATCGAGCCGATTTCCGGCTGCTCCTGCGCGTTTCTGCGCGTAACGGTTATGATCTTCCCGTCCGTGCGAATGGAAAACGGATACATCGTATCATCAAGGAGATACCCCTCCGGCGCTTCAAACTCCTGATAGTAATACCTGTCGCCGTAGGGGAGGTCGTCAAACTGTACCGTCCCGTCAGGACCGGTATATCCTTCCGCGACAGTCTTGCCGTCAATACAGACCTTGAATCCAGCTCCGGGCAGCGGTTCCTCCGTTTGGGAATCCACCTTGAGGATTTTCAGACCGCCGCGAATCAGCTTGTTGTTGAACGTGAGGGTGTTTTCGCCCTCCTCAATGGTAATCTGCTGATTGTTGTTCTGACAGACATAACCTGCCTTTGCCAGTTCGACTACGGTGTAAGTCTCGCCGATCGTCAAGTACGAACTGCCGATGATGAGAACACCGCCACGATTCGTCATACCCCGCGTGACTTCCTGATTGCTGCTGTTGCGGATGACAAAAGTGAAACCGGACACGGTGCCGTTATCCGATACTTTCCGAATCGTCAGCTTCGGCGGCACGACGTCCTTGGTGTTGACAAAGGTCAAGGTGTTTTCGCCGTCCGCAATCACGATCTCCTGTGATTCCTGCTCGCAGGTATAGCCGTCCGGAACGATTTCCGTCACACGCAGTTTGGTGCCGACGATCAGGTCGGGGATCGTAATATAGCCGTTTGCGTTTGTTTGATAGGTTCCGAGCCGGACGTAGCCGATCCCGGTGACATCCTGCTCGACCGTAAACGAAATGCCGGCGATGTTGCCGTCATCCGAGGTTTTTCGGATGGTCAGCGAAGAAGTGACGGGGTTCTTGTGATTGACGAACGTCAAGGTGTTTGTGCCGGCAGCGATTACGATTTCCTGTGTTTCCTGTTCGCTGGTATAGCCGTCCGGAACGCTCTCCGTCACGCGCAGTTCGGTTCCGATCGTCAGGTTGGGGATCGTGATATAGCCGTTTGCATTCGTCAGATAGGTTCCGAGCCGGACATATCCGATTCCGGGAACGTCCTGCTCGACCGTAAACGAGATGCTGGCTACGTTATTGTCATCCGATCGCTTGATGATCTCCAGCGGGGCGGTAAGCGTTTTGTTATGAATGGTCATTTCCATCACGCCGCCGCCCGTCAGACCGGTGAGTTCAATCTGATCCAGTCGGCAGTCGCCGTTGGCGTCTTTTGTGAGATCGCTCCCGGTAAACGTGTGGTCGTACACGGTGGTTCCCTGATTGGTAATCTTGATGCGCCACGAATCGGGGAAGACGACGCCGTCGCCCTTCTGGCTCAGCACCTCAAGGAAGGTGTATTTGCCGTCGATCATATCGGTAAAGGTGTACTTCTTTGTGCTGCCGATCTGCACGTAGACGGCGTTTGCACGATAGATTCTGCCGTCGCTGTCCGACTTGCCGTACCAGGTGCGCCCTGTCGTCCATTCGTAGATCTTAAAACAGTAGTTTACTACGTCGACGCTGTCAGACGTCTTCTGCATCGTCATTGTGCCCGGCGCTGCGTCCGGGACGAGCTTGAAGTAAGCGCGTACCGGGTCGGACGAGGTGTTGACCGTCTTAATCAGCGTCTGCTTGGACGGACAAGTCCAAATCATCGCGCCGAGGTTGTTCTCTGCAAGGGAGCGCCCTGCTGCGCTGGCGATGACGTTGCCGCTGCAGATCACGGAATACGGGGCGGAAATGGTCAGGGTATTGCCGGTCTTTGTGAACGATACGCCGCTGGCAGAGAAGTCGAAATCGTCTGCAAGCACGCCGTTCGTGTCTGTCACGCTGACGCCGCAAAGACCGGTCGTGCTGTTGTAGTGCATCACGATCTCCGGCGCGTTCGACTGCTGCGTGGAAGCAAAACTCGGGACAATACCGTGCTTTTGGAGCTTATTGACGATGTGGGAATAAGCCGTATCCAGCGGGAATGTGGTGTTGCCCGCAAAGGTGTTGTACAGTCTGTCGCTGGTTCTTGTGAAGGGAGCCGTCGGATTGCGTAGGCCCATCACGATTTCCCAGATCAGAATCTGTGTCGCGCCCTCAAAGCCGAACATCGCGTACTTGTTGTCGCTGTACAGACCGTTCGGCGCGCCGTAGAGCAGGATCAGACTGATCGCGTGCCTTTGCGCAGAGGTGAGTTTCGTAGTCCAATACACGCTGCTGTCTAGTACTTCGCCGTTGTACTGCGTATTCGTCGTGGTCTGCAACTGCGGCTCAATGCAGTAGGCAATTCCACCGTCCACGTAATGCAGGCAGAAGCCGCCGATGCTGGCGGTTGCGCTTGTTCCGTCGGCGTATGTGAAATTGTAGGATCGGACAGTGTCACCCCAGAAGTAGAGTTCCGGATCTACTTTGTCTGACCGCGTGACCGTTCCGGTGACGGACGCCGACGCGGTCGGCAGCGCGGAGATCACAATAACAAGCACAAGCAGAAGTGCCGCTGCCCTTTGAAAGATTGTTTTCATTCAGTTTTTTCCTTTCTTGCGGCACAAAAAAAGAGCACAGATTTCTCTGTACTCGTCCTTCCTGTGCCGCTATCTGGTTTGAGCGTTTTCTTGCTGCCTTTTTTGATAGGCACGCTCCAACATATTGAGAATCGCCTGCCTGATCTGCTGCGGTGTGTAGGATCGCGGGAAATACTTGCGGAGCGTTGCTCCTTTCAGCGTCACATCCCAGCAGTCCGGCTTCTTTTGCTCCATCATAATCTTGAGCATTGCATCGTCTGTGAGGTTGCCCTCCTGGCTGAGCTTCTTCATCCGCTGCGCCTGTGAGAGGGAGGGCGTCGCCTGCTCGCTGTCAATGGTATCCAAAAGCATTTGCTGTTCTTCCGGTTTGAGATACGAGATCTCAACTGCCGGCGTGAATCCCATCTTCCTGTCGTCTACCATTTGCAGGAGTTTGGGATCGAGCTTGGTCAGGCGAATAAAGCGCTTGACTTGGGAAGCGCTGTCGCCTGCCTCGCTTGCGATAATTTCGCTGCTCCGTCTGCCAAAATAATTAGGTCCAACTTGGTCCCGGATTCCTTTTGCCGGACGTCCGGCTTGACGTTTGATTGCCTCCATCTTCATTTGGTAGGCCTTTGCACGCTCGCTCGGGAGAATAAACTCCCGCTGCAGGTTGCTGTCTACCATCAGGATCGTGGCGGCATCGTCGTCAAGTTCGCGGACGATGACCGGCATCGCGTCCAGTCCGGCGATCTCGCAGGCGCGATGACGCCGGTGCCCTGCGATGATTTCATAGTCGCCGTTTTCTAACGGGCGGACGATTGCCGGACAAATCACGCCGTACTGCTTTACGCTTTCCACCGTTTCCCGCATTGCGTCGTCGTCCCGAATCTCAAATGGGTGATTCGGGAACGGATGCAACTTCTCCAGCGGAATACTGATTACTTGATCTGCCATTTGGAACCTCCTTTCTGATGTGATCTACCTTATGGTAGTGTCAAGTATTATGCGCAAATTAGTTTGCAGAAACTGATAGCAACGAAGCAATCCTGATATAATCGGGAGGGCGGGAGCCCTCATGTCATCCACACAGTGGGCCGGGAGATCGGGGTCAAGGACGGCGAAGCCGC
>JAFPWF010000034.1 GCA_017395085.1 Oscillospiraceae bacterium
GACTTTTCCAAACAGCTGAGACTCTATAATTACAGGGATTACAATCGTTTTCCAATGCGTCCCCTTGGTTGGAGATCACCTGATACTGTCCTTAAGGATTTCCTGCGTTGAGGTGTAATATATGTTTGACAAACCTACATTCGGCCTATTCAGCAGAACACATCGACAGCAAAACAAAAAGAAACGCCTTCAAATGCGAACATTTCAAGACGTTTCCTCTGGTGGACTTGAAGGGGATCGAACCCTCGAACCTCACGGATGCGAACCGTGCGCTCTCCCAGCTGAGCTACAAGCCCGTCTGCCCTCAAAGCCCTGTCATTATAACACAGATTTTTAAAATGTAAAGAGCAAAATTATCCCGCTTTATGATCAATCAGGGCGTTCAGTTCTTTTACCGCTTCGTCCTCATCATCGCTGGAAACTGCCGCATCGCAAAACGCAGCAAGCTGACGTTCCTTTTCCGCCATCTCCATCCGGGCAGAAACCTCAAAGCGGCTTCTCGCTGTTTTTTCATACCTGGCACGCAGGACCCCGGAATCGGAGGGAGCCACAAAGACGCAGAAAGCCTCCGGCATATTGGCTTTGATTTGGGCAGCACGCGCAACGCCTAGATTCAGAACAACGTTTTTCCCCATGGACAACTGCTCCATCACGAGCTTTCGAGAGGTCCCGTAATCATTGCCGGCAAACTCAACCGCTTCCAGAAGATCTCCGGATTCTCTCAGCGCATTCCAACCATCCAGGTCAAAGAAATAAAACCCGACGCCGTCCTTTTCCCCGGCCTTCATTTTTCTCGCAGTCACAGGAACAACGGAACTCACATCATCCCGGGAGGCAAAAAGCTTCGCCACGATTTCACTGAGGCCGGCTCCCGAAGGGCCGCACAGCACAAAGAGCTTTGGTTGTCTCGTCATGGGCGTCATTCTCCTTTTTGATCGCTGATCTCAGGGCTTCAGTTCCAGGTAAAGCTGGCGGTACCGTTCGGCAGACTGATCCCAGGAGACGTCTTTTTCCATATCACGCCGAACCATTTCGTCCCAACGGCCGCGCTCGGTAAAGTACAGCGTTTTGGCGCGGTTGATCGCATCGAGCAGCAGCCCGGCTTCGTAGCGGTCAAAGGTGAAACCGTTTCCTTCGTTGGTAAACTGATTGTACGGCTGCACGGTATCTTTGAGGCCGCCGGTCTCCCTCACGACAGGAACCGTGCCGTAGTGCATGGCGATCAGCTGGGTCAGGCCGCAGGGCTCAAAGAGCGATGGAACCAGCAAAGCATCCGACCCGCCATAGATCATGTGCGCACGAGCCTCGTCATACATGATGCAGGAACATACGCTGCCCCTGTACGCATCCTCATAATAGCGGAAAGCGTTTTCATACTGGACATCACCGGTGCCCAGAACCACCACCTGTGTATTTCCGTCGATGACGGCAGGCAGGATAGAATTCACCAGATCAAGGCCCTTCTGATCGGTAAGGCGGGAAATCAGCCCGATCACAAAGAGGTTCTCATCTTCTCTCAAACCAAGAGCTCTCTGTAATGCCAGTTTGTTCTCTTTCTTCTTCTCAATCACATTGCTGCAGTCGTACACGGCGGGCAGTTTTTCATCCGAACTGCTGTCCCACTGTCTGCAGTCGATTCCATTCACAATCCCACGAAGCTTCCAGGCGTGGTGCCGCAAATGGGAATCCAGCCCGTCACCGTAAAACGGCGTCTGAATTTCACCGGCATAGGTTTCGCTGACGGTGGTAATCATGTCCGCATAGGCAAGACCGCCCTTCAGCATGTTCGCGTCCGCATAACTCTGCTTCATCACATCAATGGTGAATACTTCGCCCGGAAGTCCGGTCCAGTACTGCACGGTCGGGAGCCAGTATATTCCCTGGAAGCGCAGATTGTGGATAGTCAGGATGGTCTTAGCGCCTGCAATCGGGGTTCCGGCAAACTGAGTACGCAGATAAATCGGAACAAGCGCCGCCTGCCAGTCGTGGCAGTGAATAATGTCCGGAATCCAGTTCATGTAATTCAGCGCCGCCAGAGCAGCCTTGGAGAAAAAGCTGTACTTCGGCATATCGTCAACCAGATTTGTATACGGATTCCCGCTGCTGAAAAACTCTTCATTGTCAATGAAGTCGTAAACCACGCCGTCCCAGACATATTCCATGATGCCCACATAGAAACGGCGCCCGTCGGCAAAAAGATCCATCCAGAACTCGCCGCGGTAGATCATCTTGTCCTGAAACTTCTGAGGGATGCAGCGATAACGCGGGAGAATCACCTTGACATCGCAGTTCTGAGCAATCAGCGCCTTCGGCAAGGCATACATTACGTCGCCGAGGCCGCCGGTCTTCACAAAGGGATAGCATTCTGAGCCGATAAAGGCAACGCTGCGCCTCGGTTCCGGCATAGGAATATCCTGTGTCTTCTGCTCTGCTACAATCTTTTCAGCCATGTCGGTCTCCTTCTGATCCATAAAGTATTCCGCTGATGGTATTTTTATTATATTCAAACCGGGCCGATTAGTCAATAAGCCGGACGCTGTATCCACAGACAAAGACCCGCAGGTATAACACCTGCGGGCCTCCGTTTAGGGAGAAAAGAGAGGATAAAGGAGTAGAAAAGTATCAGAATTATTCGGGCTTTTCCTCGTCGAACGTTATCGAGAGGTGAAGCTCTTCGCCGGCGCGGTACACGGTCAGCTCCGTTGTGTCGAATGCCGAGAAATGACGCAGGGCCGTCTTCAGGTCGCTGTAGTCTTCCACCGTATACTCACCCATCGCCGTGATGATGTCGCCCTTTTGCAGGCCGGCGGTTTCAGCAGCAGATCCGACTGTCACATTCTCAATATAAGCACCGAGCGGCATGCCGTAATACTGACTGTACATCGCATTGTAACGTGTTTCAATGCTGACGCCCATGTATGCCTTCCCGGTCACATAGCCTTTGTTGATGAGGTCATCGGCAATGGCTTTTATATCATTGATCGGGATGGCAAAGCCCAGGCCTTCGACGCCGGTATCCGAGTATTTTGCGGTTACGATCCCGATTACATTCCCGTTTGTATCAAAAACAGGCCCGCCGGAGTTGCCTTCATTGACAGCGGCGTCTATCTGGAACATGTTGATGGATTCGCTCTCCTGCGTGGTGATGACACGGTCTTTTGCACTCACGTGCCCGGTCGACATGCTGAATTCCAGTTCACCGAGCGGATTGCCGACCGCATAAATGATGTCGCCGACACGGATTGTATCGCTGTTTCCCAGAGAGGCGGGTGTCAAGCCTTCCGCATCAATCTTCAGAACAGCTACATCATTCGCAGCCTCGACACCAACAATTGACGCCTGATACGCAGTGCCGTCATAGGTCATCACCTGAATGTCGAGCTTGCGTTCGTAGGCTTCTTCGACCACATGATAATTGGTCAGAATATAACCGTCATTGGAAATGATAAATCCCGAACCGCTGACTGCACCGGAAGTGGTCATCCCGAAGAAGTTCGTCATGGTGATTTCAGTTCGGATTCCCACCACCTGACGCGTTGCCTGTTCATAAATATCCGAAGGGCTGACTCCGGAGACGGCCGCTTTCACCATCGGCTGTCCGGCATCTTCTTCAGCCTTTGCAGACTCCAGAGCAGTCTGCTGTGCGGCTGCTTCACGTTCGCTGAGGCTGGCTTCCAGTGCATCGAGCCTTGAATTCAATCGGGAGCCAATAAAGGCGGCGCCGCAGAAACCGCCGAGGAGGGCTGCAACAAGAATTGCGCAGATGATTCCTGCAACTCTGCCGGATGAGCCGCTCTTCTTCGCCCTTGGCTTTTCTTCCTTCGGGGTCTTTTCCGGCGGAGTATAGTAGCGCGGCGGCACCGTGCTTTCATCGGCGCTTTCATAGTGCGCGTCCGTATACTCTGTCGTGTGAAATTCTATTTCTTCCCGGTCACTCATGCTGGTCTGCCTTCTTATCCATGGTTTCCATCATAGGATACCGGATAAATATTACCCTGAAATGAACAAAATGGATCATAAATATGAAATTGCCGTGAAGAAACAGGGTTCTTCACGGCAATTTCTTTCTCTACGTTCAGCCAACTGCGGCGTATTGAGCCTCAAGAAGGTTCTGTTCCTCCCGGACCGCAGCCATGGTCGTCCATTCCAGGTCTGTATTTTCCCGGATCCAGTCCAGGCAGCGGTCGGAGAAGGTGAAGACCCGAAAACTGTGGTACCAGTACCGCTGTTCCTGACTGTTCTGGAAGTCCTGCAGGGCCACTTCAATGCGCATATTGGTCTGCGTCTTCAGATTGTTCTCCGTATCGGCAATGGTGAGCAGGCAGAGGTTTCCGTCCTCCGCATCCGGAACCATGGCGGATTCCCACAGGTCCACGAGCTCCCGCTGGGTCAGCCGCTTCTGCATCCAACCGCCCGATGCGGTTTCAACGTCAATCTCGGCATAGTTGATGTTTTTCTCCTCCAGCGGGATTTCCCCGCCGAACATCCTGCTCTCGATTCCTTCCCGGGTGTTCAGCAAGGTGACCAGCCTCCCGATGGTCGTATCCGGATTATCCACATCATCCGGGTAGAAACGGACCGTATAGTAGCGATCCAGAGTTGTCCCGTCTGTCAAATGATAAGTAAGCGGGATATAATACTGAAAGATCTCTTTCGCATAAGCATCCATCCCAATCTCTTTTGTGGATATGGGGACTGGGCCGGTCAGCCGATGATTCGCTGCTTTCATAAACTCTGCATTCCCGCCGTCATAAATGTCTTTTTTATCGATCAGTTCCTGATGCAGGGCTTCCATAGCGGCAATATTCTCCGGGTCCCTGAATGTGCTGACATCCATCCCGAGGCTTACGTTCTCCACTTTCTGCAGATCCGGGATTCGTTTTTCATATCCGGTAAGATCCGCCTCGGCAATCACCACCGTCAGGATGCAGCAGGCGCAGACCGCAGCAAGACCCTTCCACGGCATCGGGAAGATGCGTACGGATCTCCGAATCAGCATCTCCGCCGCTATCCAGCCCATGGCGGCACCCAGGATCAGCAGCACGCCCATCAGCCATGCCGCAGAGGCGCCAAAGACGATCGTATTAAAAAAGCTGCTGAAGAGAAATGCGCCGCATACGAAAGCCGTACCCACCGCCATGCAGATCCGGAAGATCGGCTTCAGCACCTGAATCGCCACGAGATCGGAAACGCTTTCCATCCTGCGTTTGCGGTACATCAGCATCGCAAACACTGCAAAGACCAATCCGGCAAGCGCATAGGCCGCCAGTACTGGAAGCCCCTTGAAACTCACAGTGTAATCTGGATTTACAAGCGTCATGACCTTATGATCGATGTACACAACTGGAGAGAGGAATGCGAGCCGGGGGCCTTTATCCAGCATCCCGTATACCAATGTGGATACACAGCTGTTCACACAGCTTTCCAGTGCAAAAGCGGTGAGGTTCAGCACCGCATAAACTGCCGGCAAGACGATCAGATTCCCGGTCAGCATCGCACAGAAGCAGGAAAAACCATAGAAAAACAGCATTCCGAATGCCGAGCAGGCAAACCAGATCAGGTAACTCTGCATGCTGATTCCGGAACCGCGTGTCAGGAGGGCAGTCATCAGCATCGTCAGGAACTGGCACATCAACAGCGGAATCAGCCCGGTCAGGTAAAGGGTCAGGAACATGCTCTCCCGCCGAACCGGCAGCATGTTCATCAGGGTGTTGCCGCGGCTGTTATAGAGATATCCAAAGAGCACCATCACTGTCAGCATTCCAATGACAATGGCAGCCTCTGCCTGGTGGATGCCAAGCGTCATGACACGGCTGTTCAGATCCCCTGTCAGCCAAGTGATATCCTCAACCCAGGTATTCATCCGAATGTAACTCAGGATACTGACCGGCAGTGTGATGATCAGATATACCAGATACGCCGCCCACAGCGGCCAGCAGCGCCGCAGCGTATCCTGTGCAATTGCAATATTAAAGGACAAACGATCCGATTTCATGTTCTGTCCCTCCCAGTTCATAGATAAAGATTTCCTCCAGAGTCAGCGGAAGCACATCCAGGAAGAGCGGTTCGCTTTCCGCAAGCTTCGCGCTGATCTCTTCCTGTTTTCCGCGCAGGATCAGCTGCTGCAGCCTTCCCACGGTGTTTTTATACTGGATCTGCAGATCGTCCGGCAGCTGTTTTCCGTCCGGCAGTACCAATTGGATTTTCACAATGTTCTCCTGGAGTTCCGAGAGCGTACGTTCCAGAAGCATCTTGCCATGGTTCATGATTCCGACATGATCACACACGTCTTCCAGTTCCCGCAGATTGTGAGAGGAGACCAGCACAGTGGTTCCGCGTTCCGCCACATCCGTCATCAAAAGACCCCAGATTTTACGGCGGTTTACCGGGTCCAGGCCATCCACGGGCTCATCAAGAATGACATAATCCGGTCTCTGAGCGAGCGCCATCTGAAATGATGCCAGTTTCTGCTGTCCTTTGGAAAGGCGGCGAAGCATCTGCTTCCCTTCGAGACCGAACTGAGCCGACAGTTTTTGATAGTATTCCTGATCAAAGGCAGGATACACCGAAGCGTAAAAGCGCTTCAGATCCTCAATCGTCGACTGCGACCAGTAAGGGATTTCATCCGGGATATACGCAATTTTCGTTTTGACTGCAGGGTTTTCAAATACCGGCTCGCCATCCACACGGATTTCACCGCTGTCCTGGCGGTAAATGCCGACCAGATGCCGGATCAGTGTGCTTTTCCCGGCACCGTTCGGGCCGACCAGGCCGTATACGGCACCGTCGGGCACGGTCATACTGAGGCTGTTCAATGCCTGTGTTTCATCAAAACGTTTCGAAAGACTGTTTACTTCAATCATTTCCTTTTCCTCCTATGAGACAATCGGCCAGCTCGTCTTCTCCGACTCCCAGCTTTCGCAGTTCATCCGCTGTTTCACGGAGCCGAACCACCAGCTCCCGTTTGCGCATGGCGGCGGTATCGGATGCATCGGCAACGAAGCTCCCTTTGCCCGGCACCGAGCAGATATAACCCTCCTGCTCCAGTTCACGATATGCCCGCTGGATCGTATTCGGGTTGATGGCAAGGCTGGACGCCAGTTCCCTGACGGAAGGCATCTTTTCCTCCGGACGCAGGACACCTGAAAGAATCAGCTGCCGGAACGATGCCTTGACCTGTTCGTAGATCGGCCGCGGATCGCGATAGTTGATCTGAATCAAATGAATCACCTCGTTTGATTCTAACTGTATTAACTCAGTTAGTACGGTTAATATAGCAAAGAACGGATGCCCTGTCAAGTACATCCGTCAATCTTAAGAATTGTTTGATAATTGCGCCAAAAAGAAGCAGGAGGGGGATATGCCCTCTCCTACTTTCCGTCGGACTGATTCCCGGAGCGCTTTCCTGTTCCCGGCCGAAAATCCGGTTCCGTTCCGGCCCGAAGCCTCCGGATATTCTCGGCGTGCCTGCAGACTGCAAGCACCATCCCGTATACTGCCAGCGCAATCATCGGCCCCCGAGGTGCAAAAATGAGCGTTGCAGGAACCACAGAAACCGCCGCACAGACGGATCCGAGAGATACTTTTTTGCTGAGCAGCGACACAATTAAGAAAACAACGAGGATGCAGACAAAAACCCGCCAGTCAATCATCCAGCCCAGCGCAGCGCCGGTGGCGATTCCTTTTCCGCCTTTAAAATTGTGGAAAACCGGAAAACAGTGCCCGGTCATGCTGGCAATACCGCCAAGACAGATCCCGACATCACCCAGGAGCGCACGCCCAATCAGCATGGCGGCAAGCGCCTTTAAAAAATCGAACAATAACGTAGCAATACCGGCCGCCCAGCCGAACACGCGGGTCATATTGGTGGCGCCGGCATTTCCGCTTCCCTCTTTGCGGATATCTCTGCCGATCAGCCGGGAAAGAATAATGGAAAAACTCAGAGAACCAAGCAGGTAACCGGCAACCAGGACTATAACCCAGTACAGGACCTTCATATTACACCCCTTACACGAGTCGAATCACACCGTATGTGATCCCGGTAACGATGATCCCCGCAATACAAACACCGACAAAAATAATCGGGATTGCCTGCTTCATCTTCATGTTCAGCAGCGCGGCTATCAACGCTCCGGTCCAGGCCCCGGTACCCGGCGCGGGAATTGCCACAAACAGCAGCAGCCCCCACGGGCCGTAGCGTTCAATCACATCACTTTTGGATTCCGCGCGCTTTTCCAGCCTGGTCACAACTGCATTCATCCACGGCCAGTGCAGCCGCAGCCATGCGAAAACCTTTTTGATAAAAATGATGATGAACGGTACCGGCAGCATATTGCCGAGCACAGTGGCAATATAAGCCAGCCACAACGGAAGCCCGGAGGTAATCGCAACAGGCAGCCCGCCGCGCAGTTCCACAATCGGAATCATGGAAATGCAGAAAGCCCATATGAATTTTCCGAACGTTGTACCGGTCAGCCAATCCATCTTCAGAATACTCCGTTTGCAGGTTTTTTGTTATCATAACATATGCCGTTGCAAGAAGCAACGGCATAAACTGTTAAAAAGATTAAAATATTTTCCGCAAAGTTTGGCGCTTATCCGTCAATCGGTTCCAGATGCTCCATTCGGTTCATCGCGTTCCTGACATGTGCCAGAACCGCCTGCTCCGCCCGATCCGTATCATGAGACGCCAGAGCCTCACAGATCGCCATATGCTCTTCATTTGACTGGAGGGCACGGCTCTGCTTGCTGATGGAGGCTATGCGGTATTTCGTCATCTTTTTATGGATCCGTACCAGGACATCGGTATAGGATTTGCTGCCGCTGGCCGTATAGAGAAGCTCATGAAACTGAGAATCCAGATTCTTTGTGTGTTCGGAACTGCCGTTCCCCTGCTTGTTGATATAGAAGCGCTGGAGATCCGTCAGCTCATAAAGCTGGGAAAGCTGCTCTTCGGTGATGTTCCGTGCGGCACGGCGTGCAACCTCACCTTCCAGATGGAGACGAATATCATACATGTCAAGCATATCGTCATTGGAGATTCCGATGACGACCATTCCGCGCCCGGATTCCTGAAGAATATTCTCCTGTGCAAGACGCAGGAGAGCCTCGCGAATCGGAGTGCGGCTCACATTCATTTCCTTGGAAAGACGAAGCTCACTGAGCACTTCGCCCCTCTGATACCTTCCGGACAGGATGTCCTTTTCCAACTGCTCGAAAATCTGGTCGGCAATGGAGATATTACGGTGTTCCTTCATGACTACGTTCCTCTGTTGTTCTTTGCTTAACCGTATGATTGTATACAATTGTAGCGTTATTCCATTGCAGTGTCAAGAGGGAATCTGTATATGAAATGCAGGCGGCTGTGGAAAGCCGCCTGCAAGGTATCTGATTTTAAAGAATGTTATTCTTCCGTTTTCTGTTCCGGCTGTTCTTCTTCCGGATTCGGAGCTTCCGCTTCCACCGCATTTGCAGAGGATTCCTCTGCGGATCCCGGATCCGGTGTTTCTCCCGGCCCGGCGGCCTCTTCCGGCGCCTTCTGCTCCTCGGCGTACCCGTCCGTCATGGAGATCTTTCTGGCAGGGCGCTCAATGGTTTTATCATGTCGCGCACTTTTGGCCGCTCTGATGCTTTCAGGCATAAACTCGCCGTGCTCAAAAAAGTAGTTGAATTCCTCGGCCTCGATCGTCTCATGGACCAGAAGATACTCCGCAAGGCCGCGAAGCTGATCGGCATGGGCCGTCAGAATCTCTTCACAGCGTGCCGCAGCGGCATCGAAAATGGCTTTCACCTCTTCGTCGATAATCGCCGCAGTTTCCTCGGAATAACTCTTGGTCTGGCCGAAGTCGCGGCCGATGAAGATGCTGTGTCCGGAAGTATCATACAGGATAGGTCCCAGACGCTCGCTCATACCGTAACGCATGACCATGTCGCGGGCAAGCGAGCTCGCCTGCTGGATATCTCCCGAAGCACCGGTCGAGATATCGTCCAAGAAAAGCTTTTCCGCGATCCGTCCGCCGAGCGCAACGACAATGTTTTCAAACATCTCTTCCCGGGAGGTAAAGTTCTCGAGGTCTTCCTGCGGACGGAACAGGGTAAAGCCGCCTGCCGGCCCGCGGGGAATGATGGTAATGTAATGCACCGGATCCACATGCTCGCAGAACCTTGCCGTAACGGCATGCCCCGACTCGTGGAAAGCCGTCAGGCGTTTGGCCCGCTCGCTCATCTTGCGGCTCTTCTTTTCCGGACCCATCTGAACCTTCAGGATCGCCTCATCCACATCATCCATGGTAATAAAACGATGCTTCCGGCGGACAGCAAGCAGGGCTGCCTCATTCATGAGGTTTTCAAGATCGGCACCGGAGAATCCGGGCGTTCCCTTGGCAATGGAATTCAGATCAACATCATCGCCGAGCTGTTTGTCGCGTGAATGAATCTTCAGAATCGCTTCCCTGCCGCGGATATCCGGCAGACCAACATAGACCTGGCGGTCAAAGCGGCCCGGACGCAGCAGAGCATTGTCCAGAATATCGGCGCGGTTAGTGGCCGCCATCACTATGACGCCCTCGTTGGTCCCGAAACCGTCCATCTCCACCAGCAGCTGGTTCAAAGTCTGCTCGCGTTCATCATGTCCGCCGCCGAGACCGCTGCCGCGCTGCCGGCCGACTGCATCAATCTCATCGATGAAGATGATTGCCGGAGCGGCCTTTTTCGCCTGTTCAAACAAATCACGCACACGTCCGGCGCCGACACCGACGTAGAGTTCTACAAAGTCGGAGCCGGAGATCGACAGGAACTGAACGCCTGCTTCACCCGCAACCGCTTTTGCCAGCAAGGTTTTACCGGTTCCCGGAGGCCCGACCAGAAGAACACCCTTCGGGATTCTGGCTCCCATGGACGTATAAGCCTTCGGATCCTTCAGAAAGTCAACGATCTCCGCCAGTTCTTCCTTTTCTTCATCGCAGCCGGCGACATCGGCGAAGGTTTTCCTGTTCTTCTCATCACTTCCAAGGCGCGTCCGCGCTTTGCTGAAGCGCGCCACGCCGCCGGCTCCGCCGCCCATGCGGTTCATCATGACATACCACAGGGCCATTGCGCCGCCCATCAGGATAATATACGGGACGATGCTGGCCCACCAGGGAACGACAAAGCCTTCGCTGTAGTCATAGGTCTCCAGAACACCGCGCTGATGCTGGTCCATGATCATCTCGTTGAAGTCAGAATAGAATACATTGAAGCTGTAGAGATCATAGGACTTCTGTTCCGGATTCTCGGGGTCATCCGTGCGAATTTGAAGAACTATCTTATTGCCTTCCGTGGTAAAGGACTGCACCTGCTCTGACTGAAACAGATCGACCAGTTCCGAATAGCTTTCCAGCTGGCCCGGTTCGCTGTCTTTCGACATGGTAAAGATGACGGCGACAAGGATCAGCAGAAGCAGGACATAAAATCCGATATCTCTTGCCCGGTTACGTTTAGGATTCAAATACGCTCACATCCGTTCTAAAACTGCATTGCTTACATCAGGAGGGCTGCCTCAGGAATACACCGAGGGCTTCAGCACTCCAATATAGGGCAGGTTGCGGTAACGCTCGTTATAGTCAAGGCCGTAACCTACCACAAAGGCATCCGGAATCTCGAAGCAGGAATACTCCGGATAGATATTCGCCTTTCTACGCGCGGGTTTGTCAAGCAGGGTGGCAATGTGAATGGAGGCAGGCTTGCGAACCTCCAGATACTGCTTTAAATAATTCAGGGTAACACCGGAGTCCAGAATATCCTCCACCAGAATCACATGCCTGCCGACAATATCCTCACTCAGGTCTTTGTTGATTTTCACCGCGCCGGTCGAAGTCGTGCCGCTGTAGGAAGAAACCGCCATAAAGTCCATGGCACACGGAATCTCAACCGTCCGCATCAGATCCGCCATAAAAATGAAGCATCCTTTCAGGACACCGACAAAAATCGGGTTTTTCCCCCTGTAGTCTTCGGAGATCCGCTTTCCGATCTCAGACACTTTCTGATGAATCTGCTCTTCCGTCAGGAGAATCCGCTCCACGTCGTTGATCATAGCATTCCTTTCCGCCATTCGGCACGTGAGAGGTATCTTACCACACTCACGTAATATTTTGAAGACTCAGATTTGAACAAGCCGTTAATTTCTCGGTTCAAAAATCAGCATCCCCCTGCAGCGAAGGACCTTTTGACCGGGGAGTTCCAGAGTACCGCGTTCCGTGCTCTCCGCAAAACGAAGAAGCGCCTGCGTGCGCTCCAGACTCAGTCCGCTTCCGCAGAGCGTTCGCAAAACCCTGGCCGCAACAGCCGGCTCCAGGGAAAGCAAAGCTTTCGAAGGAATAGTCAGGTCCTGCAGATTTTTCCGGAGAAACTCTTCCGCCTGCCGGGTAAGGCAAACATCGTCTTCCCGCAGCAGTTCGGAAGTGCGGCTGATTGCCTCCAGCAAAGCCGGGTTCTCCTCCTGCAGGAGCGGAAGGATCCGGTGTCGAAAACGGTTCCGTGTGAAACCGTCATCGCCGTTGCTGCTGTCTTCCACCCAGGGGATCTCATTTTCGCGCAGCCAGGTTTCAATCTCCTGCCGTTCTGTCTGAAGAAGAGGACGGATCAGTCTCCCCCTGACCGGAGGAATTCCCGCCAGGCCCCTGCTTCCGGCACCGCGGCACAGGTTCATCAGGACAGTTTCGGCATTGTCGTTCGCAGTATGCGCTGTCGCGATCCTGTCACAGTGCAGGCGGTCCGCCGTCTCATCCAGGAAGCGGTAGCGAAGCGTCCTGGCGGCTTCTTCCAGCCCGATCCGGTGATCTGACGCATAGGCAGCGACATCTCCATGTCCGACCACGCAGGGCACATTCAGCGCATCGCACTGCTGCTGTGTAAACTGCCTGTCCCGGTCTGACTCGGTTCCCCGCAGACCATGGTCGAAATGTGCGGCAGAGATCTGAAGACCTCGCTCTTTTTCCATTGCCTTCAGCTGATGCAGAAGAAAAACGCTGTCCGCACCGCCGGATACCGCGCACAGCACATGGGTCCCTGCCGGGAGCATAACATAGCGGTCAATCCACTCAGACTTCATCGTCATAGCGACGTTCGATAGACGCAAACGAAGTGTATTCCGGAAGCCAGCTCAGATTCACCGTTCCTGTCGCACCCTTTCGGTTTTTCAGAACAATGGCTTCCGCCAGGTTCGGATTCTCGGACTCTTTGTTATAGTAGCCGTCACGGTACAGGCCGATGACCACATCGGCGTCCTGTTCAATGGCGCCGGACTCGCGGAGGTCAGAGAGCATCGGACGCTTATCCTGACGCGACTCGTTTGCACGGGAAAGCTGCGACAGACAGATGACCGGGACATTCAGTTCCTTTGCCATAATCTTCAGCATACGGCTCATGTCGCTGACGGCCTGCGTACGGCTTTCGTTGGACCAGCTGTGTCCGCTTCCGGCTGACTGCATCAGCTGCAGATAGTCGATGACAACCAGATCGAGGTTCTGAACGCGCCGGCACTGTGCATTCATGTCCGCAACGGTCAGTGTGGGATTATCGTCGATGCGAATATCCGCCATACTGATGGTCTGTGCAGCATCGGTGACATCACGCCACTGCCGTTCGGTCAGCTGTCCTGTCTGCAGGTTCTGCGAAGGAATCAGCGCCGCACGGGACAGCAGCCTGGATACCAGCTGTTCGCGGGACATCTCCAGTGAGAAAATCGCAACCGTCTTTTTCAGATTCATTCCCGCATACAGCGCCATATTCAGCGCAATACTTGTCTTGCCCATTCCGGGACGGGCCGCAATGAGGATCAGCTCCGATTTATTCAGGCCCAGGGTAATCCGGTCCAAATCCGGAAGACCGGTAGAGATCCCGGGAATCTTATTCCCGGAACTCGCTGCCTCTGAAAGCTTGTCAAACACGGTCTGCATGACCGATGAAATCGGGATCAGCCCTCCGACACTTCTTCCCTGCCGCAGCGCGTAGATCTTACGCTCGGCAGCTTCCAGCGCGGCATCCGCCTCCCCGCTTCCGTCATAGACCATACTGTTGATTTCATCGGCTGTTTCGCCGAGCCTGCGCAGCAGGGCGCGGTCGCGCACAATTGCTGCATACTCCAGCACGTTCGCGGCAGTCGGTGTCATGCGCATGACTTCTGCCAGATACTGCTCGCAGTTATCCTGGTAGACACCGCGCACCCGCATCTGGTTCAGCACAGTGACGGGATCGATGGTAATCCCATAGGAAAACATGTAATACACGGTCTCATAGATATCGCGGTTCAGTTTCCCGTAGAATTCATCCGCACGGAGCTTCTCCATGACTGCCGGCACGCAGGCAGGGTCAATCAGCACGGAGCCGACCACTGCCTGTTCTGCCTGTGCCGAAAAAGGCACTTTTTTCCCAAGCAGTTCGTCCATGCTCAGCCTTCGACCACCAGAAGATTAATGTTTGCGCTTACTTCATAACCGAGCTTGGCTTTTACGGTGTAGCTTCCGTAACTCTTGATCGGCTCACTCTGGACAATTTTATTCTTTTCGATATCCATATCAAACTGTTCTTTCAGGGCTTTGCTGATGGTTTCGGAGGTTACAGCCCCAAACAGTTTTCCGCTTCCGCCGGACTTTGCCCGTACTGTGACCTGCACCGCTTCCAGTTTCTCCGCATATTCCAGGGCGAGTGCTTTCTCCTTCGCCGCCTGGGCAGCCTTCGCCTTTTCCTTCAGTTTGATGGCATTGATGGCATCCGTTGTTGCGGCTGACGCCAGTTTTCTGGGGAGAAGATAATTTCGCGCATATCCGTCCGAAACCTCTTTAATCTCTCCCTTTTTCCCCTGTCCGCGGACATCTTCGTTGAATACTACTTTCATCGTTTTTCTCCTATCCAAGATAATCGTCAATTGCCGCGTGGATTTTCTTTTCGACCTCGTTCACCGACATGTGTTCGAGTTTTGCCGCCGCCGCACTGCGGTTGCCGCCGCCGCCCAGCTTTTCCATCAGAATCTGTACATTCATTTCCCCGATTGACCGAGCCGAAACGCTGATACCGTTCTGCCGGTCCGGAGAGGCTACCACCGCAGCTTCCACTCCGGAGACATTCAGGAGTTCGTCCGCTGCCTGTGCCAGGACAATGCGTTCCTGTACTTCATCGGTAATGACTACCGCAACGCCGCGGTACAGCTTGGCGTTCTGCATCAGCTTGTTGCGGGCAACCGTGGTGTCCATATCATTCTTGAACAGTTTTTTCACCGCCGCGGGATCCGCACCGCAGCGCCGCAGCCAGGAAGCCGCATCGTAGGTGCGCTCACCGGTCCGGATGGAAAAACTCTTGGTATCGAGTACAATTCCGGAAAGCAGGGCTTCCGCCTCGACTTTCCGAACGTCGTTCGGCTCAATCAGTTCCTGCATGATTTCAGTAATCAGTTCACAGGCCGAAGAAGCATACGGCTCAATAAATCCGAGCGCGGCATTCTGAATGTATGTTGCCCCGACCCTGTGATGGTCGATCACCGCCACGCGGTTACAGGAAGCCAGGAGACTCGAATCTTCAACCTGTTCAGGCCGGTTGGTATCGACTACCACAAGCAGGGTTCTCGCATCCGCCATGATCATGGCGTCATGCGGGCTGAGGAAGCTGTCACGGTAATCCGCTTCCTGTTTAATCAAATCCAGCAGCGGTTTCGCTGCGTTGTTGTTCTGATCCAAAATCATGTAGGACTTCGCCCCGAGTTTCCTGGCGAGACAGCAGATGCCGATATCGGCGCCAAGTGCATCCAGATCGGCAAACTTGTGGCCCATGACAAAGACCTTGGACGAATCCCGGATCAGTTCCGAAAGTGTATTCGCCATCACGCGGGACTTGACTTTCGTTCTGCGCTCAACCTCCAGGCCGCGGCCTCCGAAGAACTCAAAGCTGACCCGGTTTTTGATGACCGTCTGATCTCCTCCGCGGGAAAGCGCAAGTTCGGTTCCGATATCCGCAAACTGAAGGCCCTCCTCCAGTGTGGCTGCGTCTTCCCCGAACCCGATACTGATGCTGGCCGCGATCCCGGCAGGATTCTCCACCTGATGCAGCTCTTCGAGGATGGAGAATTTATCGGCGCGATTACGCTCCAGATCCTTCTTCTCAAAAATGACAAGATAACGGTCGCGGTCATAGCGGCGCAGGATCCCGTGATACTTTTCGCACCAGTGATGAAGATGGTCTTCCACCGAATCCCGAAGATCATTCTTGACGCGCTCAGGATAGTTCCGGACCAGCTCATCCAGGTTATCGATCACGACGATTCCGGGTACCGGGCGGGAGTTTTCATAGAGAATGCGGGTGTTCTCATAATCCGTGACATCCAGCCAGTATGTGATGCCCATTATCGCATTGGATTCTTCTTCTTTTTCCGCACGGATCAGATTGCCATAAAGCTGATACTTTCTTCCCTGGACCTCGGCAAGGACCGGATACAGCGATTTCCCTTCCATCAGCCATTTCCCGGAAAAATCCGGGATCAGGGATATCATCTTCGCAGTCAGTCTGGAGTCCTGCTCGTCAAACATGTGAAAGAACGCGTCATTTCCCCAGACCACACTGGAATCGGTAAGCCGGAACACCGCCATCGGCAGCGGGAAGCTGAGCAGCGTGCTGTTCTTGGCGTTTTCCGTGTCGTAGGTGATGGATTCGATGTATTTTACAAGCTGTCTGGACTCTCTGCGCTTCGTAATCAGGGTGATTGCCAGCAGGATCAGAAACACAATGCCTTCCGCCGCAGCAAGGGTCTTTTGACCGAAAAACAGCGCTGCGGCGGCAAAAAGCGCAATGCAAACCAGAAACAGAATCTCAGCTTTCCCAGACGGAGGCTGATAAGTTTTATTTGATTTCACTTGGCACCTCTGTAAAAACGGGCAGAGCCTTTAGTGGATATAGTAAAACAAATTTATTATATCACCAAAGGCTCTGCCGTGCAAGTAATTAAACAGAGGATTCGATTCTATTCAATTTGACTGTTCAGGCACTCCGTAAGCATACGGACTTCATCATGCCGAAAGCGAAACGCAGAGGGATTGCACACCAGCCGGGCGCTGATCGAGCACACGGTTT
This sequence comes from Oscillospiraceae bacterium, assembly GCA_017395085.1. Lineage (GTDB taxonomy): Bacteria > Bacillota > Clostridia > Oscillospirales > Oscillospiraceae > Limivicinus. The sequence continues at coordinate 17,095 of JAFPWF010000034.1, forward strand.
CCAGGACCACAAGGCCGTTTTCCGCAAGCGTCTTCCCGGTTTCCACAATGTCCACAATCACGTCCGAAAGGCCGAGAATCGGTGCGATTTCAATGGATCCGTTCAGGTGAATCAGTTCCACATCCCGGGCTTTCCCGGCGTAAAAATCCCCCGCAATTTTCGGGAACTTGGTGGCAACGCGCAGAACCCGTTCTCTGTGATCCTCAAACCCTGCGGGACCTGCAACTGCCATTCTGCATACTCCGATTTTCAGATCCAGCAGTTCATACAGTTCCGGCCTGTTTTCCAGGAGAATGTCCTTCCCGGCAATTCCGAGATCCGCGGCGCCCCGTTCCACATAAATGGTAACATCCGACGGTTTGACCCAGAAGTATCGAACTCCGGCTTCGGGGTTTTCAAAAATCAGCCTTCTGTCCGGTTCTTCCAGTTCCGGACAAGGGTATCCGGCCTGCTTCAGCATCCTGTATACCCGCTCACCCAGACGGCCTTTCGGCAACGCTATATTAAGCATGGTCATCCCCTCCGCGCAGATCAACGACCCGGCGGCCGCTTCCCGCAGTGCTGCGCTGCGCGCTCACCGAACAGCCTTCTGCCTGCAGCTGCCGCACTGTATCCCGTACCTTCAGAAGAGAGGTTTCGGAATCATAGAGCAGCAGCACATCTGCATCAGAACCGCTTTCCGCCGACTGAATCTGCTCCAGCAGTCCGCAGTATACCGCAAAGCCTATCGCGCTGCCTTTCTTGTTCATCCGTCTCAGGAGGCTGTCATATCGTCCTCCGGACAGGACCTTTTCCGAAATGCCCTGCACAAAGCCCTGAAACACAATTCCGTTGTAATAATGGATATCGTTAATCACGGAAAAGTCGAAACGCATCGTCTGATCGTCTTCCGTGATCAGACTGCTCAGTTCTTCAAGTTCCCGGAGCAGGTCATCTGCGATCCAGTTCATTCCATAAGCACGGATACATTGCGGAAGTTCCCGCATGGTACAGTTCAGAGAAAGCAGTTCTCGTATATCCGACAGCAGCGGCTGACTCCAGTTCTGCTGCCGGAAAAGTTCCGTCAGTTCATGGAGATTTCTTGATGCAATCAGCTGCAGCACCATCTGCTGCAGCGGCTCATCCGCCTGAAGCGCATCCATCAGGCAATTGACAATGCCGAGATGGGAAACACTCAGAATTCTGTCAGCTGAAATCATACGGAGGCTTTCTCCCGCCAGATGCAAAACCTCATACACATCGTAGCCATCCAGATCGCCGATGCATTCCAGCCCGCACTGCGTAATCTCCTGAAAGCGGTGTTCACTCCCTGCAGGACGGTAAACCCGTTCACGGTAACAGAGTTTCTGTTTCTGCCCCGCATGGTACTCCGTGCTGCGGACTATCGACAAAGTCACATCGGGCTTCAAAGCCAGCAGTTCCCCTGTCGTATCGTTGAAGGTAATGACACGGTCACTGACCAGGAAATCTTTATACCCGGCATAGAGTTCGTACTTTTCGAACTTGCTCATGCGGAAATGACGATAACCGTATGTTCTGTAGAGGTCGGCAAACGACTCCATCAGTTTCTCAGGTTCCATTGTACCCAGCCTTCCGTTCCGCTGATCTTCTGAACTACTTGTTTTCCGAGAACACGATCGAACTGTCAGGCAACGACAAGCCTGATCGACCGGAGCACATCCGCTCCGATGGCTTCGATGCTGCGCATGCCGCCGTTTTCCGTACAGTCTACCGTGTGCCAGCCAAACTTCCGCGCGCAATAATCCGCAGCCGAATGGGCTTGCATCAGGTATTCCGTGTCCCGCTCATGGATGTCTTTTTTCTGTTCATTTCCGTGATAGCGCTCTGTCATCAGCCTCTCGTTGACAGAAACCGGAACCTGCAGATATAACACCAAATCCGGCTCAGGGAGGCCGAGCTGACCGTATTCAAAATGGAACAGCCACTCCAGGTATTCATCCCAACTGCTCTCCGGAAGCTTACAGCACTGGTGAACGGCATTTGAGGTCGTATAGCGGTCTGCAATCAGAATTCCGCCCGCTTTATAAAAAGCACCCCAATCCTGCTTCATTCCGGCGTAACGATCCACCGAAAAAAACGTTGACGCTGCATAGGCGTTCACATCTCCCGGATTGCTCCCGAACTCACCCGCCAGATACATGCGAACCAACGCAGAGGAATCACTCGAATAATTGGGAAATGAGATCTTGCGGACCTTCATTCCCTCTTTCAGCAGTGCCTCAGCCGCCAGTTTTGCCTGCGTTGCCTTTCCGCTGCCGTCCAGGCCCTCCAGGACAATCAGTTTCCCGGCCATGACTTATTCCGCCAACAGGTTCTTTCCTGTCATCTCGGAAGGCTGCTCCAAACCCATGATCCCTAGAATGGTTGGGGCAATGTCTGCAAGCCTGCCATCCGTAAGAACCGCGTTTTCCCTGGTAACCAGGAACGGAACCGGATTTGTTGTATGCGCCGTATTGACCTTCCCGGTTTCGTCAAACATGCAGTCGGCATTGCCGTGGTCTGCCGTAATCAGCAGCACCACATCCGGGTGCTTCCGCACTTCCTCGTAAATCCGGCCGATACAGGCATCCACGGTTTCCACTGCTTTCACGGCAGCTTCCATCACGCCGGTATGCCCCACCATGTCACAGTTTGCAAAATTACAGACGATCAGATCGTATTGTTCCGACTGAAGCGCTTCCACAACCTTGCCGCAAACTTTTTCCGCACTCATCTGCGGAACCAGATCATAGGTCGCAAACTCCTTCGGCGAGGGAACGAGGCAGCGGTCTTCCCCTTCCGTCTGCTTTTCCACACCGCCGTTAAAGAAGAATGTCACGTGTGCATACTTCTCAGTTTCCGCGACGCGAAACTGCCTCAGCCCATTCGCACTGATCAAATCGCCCAGGGTGTTCACGATTTCCTCAGGCGGGTAGGCAATGGGCAGCGTAAGAGTTTCGTCGTACTGCGCCGTGCAGACATAGGAAAGCGGGAAAACCGACTTTCTCCGCTGAAAGCCGTCAAAGTCAGGCAGATTCAGCGCCCACGTCATCTCTCGCGCGCGGTCCGGGCGGAAATTCATGAAGATTACGCTGTCACCCTGCCCGATCATCCCGTCCGGGCAAACGACAATCGGCTTTACGAATTCATCCGTCACGCCTTCCGCGTAGCTTGCTTCCACCGCAGCAACTGCATCCGGATTCTGAATCCCTGTTCCGCAGACAATGGCATTGTAGCCTTCTTCGACACGCTCCCAGCGCTTGTCACGGTCCATACCGTAGAATCTGCCCTGAACGGTGGCAATTCTGGCGTTTCCGACCGAGTCACATTTTTCCTGAAGCATGCGCACAAAACCGGCGCCGCTTGTGGGCGGAACATCACGCCCGTCCAGGAAGCAGTGCACAAAAACGCGCTCAACGCCTTCCTGCTTTGCAAGGTCGAGCATGGCAAAAATGTGCGTCAGATGGCTGTGGACCCCTCCGTCCGAAAGCAGACCCAGCACATGCAGGGCTTTCCCGTTCTCCTTCGCATCGTGAATCGCTTTCAGATAGACAGGATTCCGGAAAAACTTTCCTTCCGCAATTTCCTTGCTGATCTTCGGAAGAATCTGGAACACGACCCTGCCGGCCCCGATATTCGTATGGCCGACTTCGGAGTTGCCCATCTGGCCTTCCGGAAGGCCGACATCCATTCCGGACGCCTGCAATTGCGCATGCGGATACTCTTTAAACAGTGCATCCAGATTCGGCTTCTTCGCCTGGGCAATGGCATTGCCCGCCGTCGGCGCAGCAATGCCATAACCATCCAGGATAATCAGAGCAGCCCGGTTTTTTAAAACAGTCGCCATTTCCGCTTATTCCTGTGCCGTAGCCGCCACAATCGCGGCAAAGTCAACAGGCTTCAGGGAGGCGCCGCCGATCAGGCCGCCGTCTATGTCAGGCATGGCCAGCAGTTCCGCCGCGTTTTTGGCATTCATGCTGCCACCGTACAGGATGCTGACGGCACGCGCGCTTCTGGCGCCGTACAGCTTGCGAATCACCGAGCGAATCTCGCTGCAGACTTCCTGCGCCTGTTCTGCCGTTGCGGTTCTTCCGGTACCGATCGCCCAGATCGGTTCATAGGCGATGATGCAGCGGCGGATCTGAGCTGCGTCAATGCCGGCCAGTGCAGCACGAACCTGATAGGCAACGTAAGACATGGTCAGTTCCTTTTCGCGCTGCTCCAAGCTCTCACCGACGCAGATGATGGGAACGATTCCCCTGGAGAGAAGCGCCTTTGCCTTCTCATTGACCAGGCTGTCGCTTTCGTGATGATATTCACGGCGCTCGGAATGTCCGACAATGCAGTACTTCGCTCCGACATCGACCAGCATATCCGCGGAGATTTCACCGGTATAGGCTCCTTTTTCAAACTTGGAGACATCCTGGCCGCCTGCCGCAACACGGCAGTCCTTGCCGGCACGAACCATAGCCTGAATCATCACTGCAGGGGTGCAGAGAACGACGTCGCAGTTTCTGGCTTTGGGCATGTTTGCCTTCAGCTCTTCAATAAAAGGTTTTACACCGGAATTCAGCTGATTCATCTTCCAGTTGCCTGCAATCACGGTCTTACGATATTTTCTGTTCATGTCAAACTCCTTATTAATAAAAATGAATAATCAAAAGCCGGGATCGGTATTTCAACGGTCCAGAAGGCATGCCACGCCGGGAAGTTCCTTGCCTTCCAGGAACTCAAGAGAAGCGCCGCCGCCGGTGGAGATGTGTGTAACCTGATCTGCGAAGCCGAGCTTTTCCACTGCGGATGCGGAATCGCCGCCGCCGACGATGGTCACCGCACCGGACTCTGCAAGCGCCTTTGCCATGGCTTTGGTGCCGCCGGCAAAGGCATCAAACTCGAACACGCCCATAGGCCCGTTCCAAACGATGGTGCCGGCACCTTTGACTGCTTCCGCATAAAGTGCTGCCGTCTTGGGTCCGATATCCATGCCCATCAGGTTCTCCGGAATATCTCCTTCCACCAGTACGGGTTCCGCATCGGCAGAAAACTCCGCTGCGCACAGATGATCTACGGGAAGCAGGAAATTCACGCCGCGGTCAGCCGCTTTCCGGATCATCTCCAGTGCATAGTCGAGGCGGTCTTCCTCAAGCAGGGACTTGCCGATTCCCATGCCCTGTGCCTTCAGGAAGGTATACGCCATACCGCCGCCGATGATAATGGTGTCGGCCTTTTCCAGGAGATTGTTGATGACCGCAATCTTATCGGAAACCTTTGCACCGCCGAGCACCGCAACAAAGGGGCGCTTCGGGTCGTCAAGGGCCTTACCCATGATGGAGAGTTCCTTATCCACCAGCAGGCCGGAATAAGCCGGCAGATACGCGGCAACTCCCGCCGTGGAGGCATGAGCGCGGTGAACCGTACCGAATGCATCGGAAACAAAGAGATCCGCCATGTCAGCCAGGGCCTTAGCAAAATCTGCGCCGTTCTTCTCCTCGCGTATGTCAAAACGGAGGTTTTCGAGAAGCATGATCTGACCCGGCTGAAGTGCCGCGGCCTTCGCCTGGGCATCTTCGCCGATGATGTCGCTGGCGAAGATCACTTCCTGCCCGAGCAGTTCGGAGAGGCGCTTGGCAACAGGAGCAAGCGTCAGCTTTGTCTTCCACTCGCCCTTGGGTTTCCCAAGGTGGGAGCAGGCAATCACCGCTGCGCCGTTATCGAGCAGATAACGAATGGTGGGAAGAGCGGCAACAATCCTTTTGTTGCTGGTGATTTCACCGGTTTCCTTGTTCTGCGGCACGTTGAAGTCGCAGCGGAGCAGGACCTTTTTGCCTTTGACGTCCACGTCATAGATGGTCTTCTTGTTGTAATTCATTTTGCAACCTCCTAAAAATCGTTCAAAGTTACTTTTTTCGCCTGCGCGGGAAGAGAGAATATTTTGGTATTTGCCAGTTTTTGCTCATTTGTGTTGTATTTTAACACATATTTCGGAAAAATATACTGTTTTTTTGAACAAAAACGCGATTCTTGCATAATGTACAAAACTGGGATATAATTACATTCAGTCTTGCGATTTTTTTGTCATTTTGCCCATGGCTGTCCGCATGCCGCAAGGAGGCGATACATATGGAATATCAGTGCAGCGACTGCCCCCGCAGATGCGGTGCCCTGCGCACGGATGTGCGGGGCTCCGGCTACTGCCGGGCGCCGGCTTTGCCTCACGTGATCCGGGCAACTGCGCATTTTGGGGAAGAGCCATGCATCAGCGGCAGCAGGGGCGCCGGCACCGTCTTTTTTACCGGATGCAGCCTGCGCTGTGTTTTCTGCCAGAACCACAAAATCAGCCGGGCTGTATCCGGCATAGCGCTTTCCGCGGACGCACTCTGCGACCTGATGCTGCACCTGCAAGACACCGGAGTCCACAACATTGAACTGGTCACTCCGACCCACTATACCCGTGTCATAGCCGAGGCGCTTTCCAAAGCGGAGCTTTCGATTCCGGTGGTCTGGAACAGTTCCGGATATGAACTGCCGGAAACCCTCAGGCTTCTTGACGGGCTGGTTCAGGTTTACATGCCGGATCTGAAGTATCTTCACGCCGGGACCTCCGGCCGCTACTCCTCTGCCCCGGACTATCCGGAAGCCGTTGTACCGGCAATTGATGAGATGTTCCGGCAACGCGGTAATTACCGGGTGGATGATCAGGGAATTCTGCAGAGCGGGGTTCTGATCCGCCACCTGATTCTTCCGGGAAACATCGAGGAAAGCCGGGATGTCATTGACCTGGTAGCAGACCGCTTTCCGAAAGGCAGTGTTCTGTTTTCCCTGATGAGCCAGTATACGCCGATGGGTTCGTCAAAAGCCTTCCCGGAACTTTCCCGTACTGTCAGCTCGGAAGAAAACGAGGCTCTGCTGCACTATTTGCATCAGCGCGGGCTGGATGACGGTTTCTGGCAGGAGCCATCCGCTGCCGGGACGGAGAGCATCCCGTCCTTTGACGGAACGGGACTTGACTTTTCCCGTCATCCGCGCAATAATGACCTTGGTATCCATCATGGAAACGATATTACAATCCATATACAAAATCATCAACAAGAGGTGGAATCATGAATTATAACGAAGTCCTCGCTGCCGCACGCGACTGTGTCGGACCGTACTGCAAAGCTTGCCCTGTCTGCAACGGGCGTGCCTGTGCAAATGCAATGCCCGGCCCGGGCAGCAAGGCTCCCGGCAATGTTGCCGCACGCAACTACGATAAGTGGCAGGAAATCTGTGTCAACATGGACACGCTCTGCCCCAATTCGGATCCGGATGTCTCTTTCGAGCTGTTCGGCCGCAAGTTCAGCGCACCCATTTTCATGGCTCCCCTCGGTGCGATTGACATGCATTACGGCCCGAAATATAACGACTTTGCGTACAACTCTCTTCTGATCAAAGCAGCTTATGATTACGGCGTATTGGCGCTTACCGGTGACGGCGTAAACCCGGAAATCATGAAATCAGCCGTACAGGATATGATCCAGGTGGAAGGTGTCGGTATGCCCACAATCAAGCCCTGGAATAAAGAGGCTGTTTTTGAGAAACTTGACATTCTGAATGAGAACCATATCTTTGCCGCAGCAATGGATGTTGACGGAGCCGGACTCCCGTTCCTGAAGGCAATGAATCCGAATGCGGGCAGCAAGTCGGTTGCAGAAATGCGTGAGATCATTGAGTATGCTGACATGCCTTTTGTCATCAAGGGCATCATGACCCCGGCGGGAGCTCAGAAGGCTGTCGATGCGGGAGCCGCCGCGATTGTTGTATCCAACCACGGCGGCCGCGTACAGGGAGGCGTGCCTTCCACCGCCGAAGTTCTGCCCTCCATCGCAGCCCAGGTAAAGGGCAAGCTGACCATTCTGGTTGACGGCGGCATCCGTTCCGGCCTTGATATCTTCCGTGCATTGGCTCTCGGCGCAGACGGTGTTCTGATCGGCCGTCCTGTCCTGACGGCGATCTACGGCGCCGGTGTGGAAGGCTACCGCGTGTACATGGACAAAATCGTTGCCGAACTCAAGAGCACCATGACCATGTGCGGTGCTGCAACGCTGAAAGATATTACCGCCGACAAAATCTGGAAGGGCTGACCGCTGATAGTTCGGACACCCATTCTCTGATTCATCTTGATACGGGAAAGCGCCGGGGTATGAACCCCGGCGCTTTCCCGTGTTTTTCCAATGTCTATTCTGTGCTGTTTCTCCCGGCATTTCAGAAGAGCAGAGTATCTACCCGCCCCACCAGATCGATCAGTTGGGATTTGCAGTTTTCGATCACGGCTCTGCCTTCATCAGTATCCAGCCCGTTTCTGCGGATCGAGCGCCGCATAATCCTCGTAAACCCGATGATTTTGGCCTTGTCCTCCACTGCCTGAATTGCAGCATCGTCTTTTGTATCCAGGTACAGTTCCAGGCTCTTCCGCCATAGCGCCCCCGCAGTATCGTAAGGGATTCCAAGGAAGCCCTCCACAACGGAATGGTCCAGCTCACTGTAACCGCGATAGGCATTGAACATGCTTGCCAGTTCAAAAATCGGATGCCCGTAGCAGAGAGTGTCCATATCAATCAGCAGGCTTTCCCCGTTCTGGAGCATGACATTCTTTACATGATAATCTCCATGCATCATATGCATGTCTTTCGGCACGGCATCTACCAGCGCAACAAGTTTTTCCGATGTTTCCGCAGGGAGATAATCCTTCAAGAAAGCAGCCCAGCCCTGTGCCACTTCCTTCATGTCGGGCATGGTGCCTTCCTTCACGGTTTTGCTGTGAATCAGCTTCAGCATGTCGATGCTCATTTCGGCTATTTCGTCCAGCGATTTCTTTCCGGTTTTGAGAAGGCTTGCATAGCTTTCCGCGTTCAGCAATTCAAATACCGAGCCGTATCCGCCGCCTTTGATCCTGACAACGTCATAAGGGATCGCAGTAGGGATTCCGGCTACAAACGCCGTACGGGCAAGCTCGCGCTCACGGCGGATCTCCGGCAGCGCATCCGGATTCAGATAAACCTTGACAATGGTGTCCGGATCAATCCGGTAAACCTTTCCGTTCGAGCCCTGGCCGATGACCTCGCATCCTTCCACAGAGAGGACACGGTACGCCTTCTGCACCTCCATCATGTCGGTAAAGCCCGTCATCTCCAGAATATCATAGACTTCAGGGCTCGCATTGACGATGCTGGTATCGCTAACCTGCTGCCGGAGGCGCAAAATCACACGGAGACCGGCGCTGGTCGTATACTCCAAGCCGTCAAAATCGAGAACGATTGAGGACGCCGGGTTTTCAGAGACGATCTTCTGAATCTCCTCTTCCAGTGCAGGGGCATTGGAGGAATCAATCTTCCCCTGAAATGCAATGGTCAGTTCATCCTTCTCCAGATGTGATGTGACCGAAATCTTTGTGCTCATAATTTCATCTCCTGAACTAACCGCCTATCCGGCGGTTCATTCTGTCTATCTATCAACTATAAAAATTGTACTTCAAATCTCCCGGGAAGTCAATGACCGAGAAAGAATTGTATCGCAATTCCCGTTCCCGGTCTCATCCCGCAGGCTGACCAGATTTTTCAGAACCGAAACGGCAAGTTCCATGTTTTCCGCTGTGATGTGTTCGTACGGGCCGTGAAACCCCGCCCCTCCCGTTCCCAGGTTCGGACACGGCAGTCCGCGGAAAGAAAGCTGGGAGCCGTCTGTCCCGCCGCGAACCGGCACATGTTTCGGATTCAGCCCGGCAGCTATAACAGCCTTTTCCGCCCGGGCCAGAACTTCGGGAACCTGAGAGAGAATCTCATTCATGTTCCGGTACTGGCTCCTGAATTCCAGCATTACCGTTCCCTCGCCATGCCGTTCATTCAGAACTTCGGCCGCATGTTCCATGATCCCCAGGCGCGCCTGAAACACGGCTGAATCGTGGTCACGGATGATATAATGGAGCTCTGCACTTTCGACATCTCCCCGCATGGACGTCAAATGGTAGAAACCCTCATAGCCTTCCGTCAGCGCAGGCTGATCGCCAGAGGGCAGCATCGCATGAAATTCCATCGCCACCAGAGAGGCGTTTCGCATTTTCCCTTTTGCCTCGCCCGGATGCACATTGACCCCGTGAAAGCGAACATCCGCCCCCGCTGCGTGGAAGGTCTCGCTGTTCAGTTCCGAAACATCTCCCCCGTCAACGGTATATCCGAAGGCGGCATTCAGGCGCTCCAGGGAGAGCAGCGCCGCGCCGTGGCCGATCTCCTCATCCGGCGTAAAGCAGACTTCAATCCTGCCGTGCGGGATTCTCGCACGGATCAGGTCCTCACATGCAGTCAGGATTTCGGCAATCCCGGCTTTATCGTCCGCTCCCAGGACGGTAGTCCCGTCGGTTGTCATCAGCGTATGGCCGATGCAGCCGGCAAGATCCGGAAACATCTCCGGATCCAGCACGCGGCCGCTGTCGCCCAATGCCACCGCACCACCCTGATAGTTCTGGATCAGCTGCGGTTTTACCCCGAATCCCGGATAATCCTCATCGGGTATGGTATCAAGATGCGCGATAAGCGCGATTGCCGGCACGCTTTCCAGGCCGGGCGTTGCAGGCAGCGTTCCGTATACATAGGCGTGGTCATCCACGGAGACCCCGGTAAATCCCATACCGGTCATCTCCTGTTCCAGCAGTTTGGCAAAGTCTCTCTGCCGCTCGGTGGAAGGCGTGCCTTCCCGTACCTCCGTACTCGAGGTATGGACCTGCACATATTGAAGCAGGCGTTCAAATGCCCTCATCCCGTTTCCTTTCCGGTCGGGAGGCAAAACTCCCTTTCCCTGGCTGTTCTGTGCAATGCTGGATTTTAGCAGTATTTTCGGTGTTTCGCAAGTAAAATCAATCTGATGCACAAAAACCGATTATATTGTTTTTCTGAAACATTTTTATTTTTCGCTGACATTTTTGAAAACTTTGACTACCATTTTCGAAAGTGTTATGTTATAATTACTTGTCAGTTTGTAACCTCGTCTGTTTTCAGTCTCTTTTGTATCATCAGGAGGGTGTAGGAAATATGAAAAAGATCCTTGTCATGGAAGATGAAAGCAACATCCGCAGCTTTGTTGTGATCAATCTGCGGCGCAGCGGATACGAACCGATCGAAGCCGCTACCGGCACCGAAGCGCTTGAAAAGGTAAAGGCCAATCCGGACATCTGCCTTGCGCTTCTTGATGTCATGCTCCCTGATATCGACGGCTTTGAAGTCTGCCGCAGGATTCGCGCCTCCGGTTCGAAAATGGGCATTATTATGCTGACGGCGAAGAGTCAGGAGATCGACAAGGTCACCGGCCTGATGACCGGCGCTGACGACTATGTGACAAAGCCCTTCTCTCCCGCCGAGCTCACCGCCCGGGTTGACGCGCTGGTCAGGCGTCTGGGCACCGATGAGGACGGCAGCGCCAACAACGAACTGGTCAGCGGTCCGTTTGTGCTGAACCCACGCAACCGCACGCTGGAAAAAGACGGGCAGCGCCTGAAGCTTACGCAGATTGAATATCAGCTGATGAAGCTCTTCATGGAGAATCCGGGCAAGGCGATGAGCCGGGAAGACATTCTCACGGCAGTCTGGGGCGACGACTTCAGCGGCGAACTGAAGACTGTCGATGTGAATATCCGCCGTCTTCGCATCAAGATCGAATCTGATCCGACCGAGCCGGAATTCATCACAACCGTCTGGGGCTACGGTTACAAGTGGGGTTATTAACCCGGGAGTATTCTTTCAGGAAGTAAGCTTTTATGTTTAAATACCTTCGCACACAGCTTCTGGCTTCGATTATTGCGGCGCTGATTCTGATGTTGCTGAGTATCTGGGCTATCACACGGGAATACATGATCTTTGCCGTCTGTATTCTTGTTCTGGTCTGCTTCTACATGATTTATCTGCTGTTCTGGTTCTGGAAGAATATTTCCGAACCGATTGACCGGCTGACAGGCTTTGCCGCACAGATCGCCTCGGGCAGTTACGGCAGCAAGCTGGAAGAGCGCAGCGACAATGAAATCGGCAATCTGACCGATGCCATCAACGACATGTCCGAGAAGGTTGCGCTTGCCGAAAAAGCGAGGACTGACTTTATCTCACAGGTTTCTCACGAACTCCGTACTCCGCTCACGGCCATTACCGGCTGGAGCGAGACCATCGCGTATGATCCCGCCGTTCAGGGGGATTCTCTGCGCGGCCTGAATATCATTTCAAAAGAAGCGGAACGTCTGACCGGTATGGTTACGGAGCTGCTGGAATTTACCCGTATTCAGGACGGGCGCTTTAATCTGCGGATCGAAACCGTGGATATCGCCGAGGAACTGGAAGACGCGATCTTCACCTACGGGAAACTGATGAAGCAGGCCGGAATGGACGTGCATTATGATCCGCCTGCCAAGGAACTGCCGCTGATCCCAGGGGATCCGGAGCGTTTGAAGCAGGTTTTCCTGAACCTGCTGGATAATGCGATGATCCACGGCGGTGAAGGCAAGATGATCGACGTCAGTCTCGGCCGTGACGGAAACTATGTAAAAATCGTCTTCCGTGATTACGGAAGCGGAATCCCGGACGCGGAACTCCCGCATGTCAAGGAAAAGTTCTACAAGGGCAGCTCCAAAAACCGCGGCACCGGCATCGGTCTCGCGGTATGCGATGAGATCATCACACGGCACAAGGGCCGCATGGAAATCCGCAATGCCGACGGCGGCGGCTGTATGGTTCAGCTCTATTTACCCATTCGCTCATCATAATATTAGTTCAGGATCAGTCCATGTCACAGGAAAAGAAATGTTTTAAAACTTCCATAGGCGGTCAGGCACTGATAGAAGGCATATTAATGCGTGGTCCGAAGATGCAGGCCATTGTCTGCAGGACGGAAGACGGACTGGTTGAGAAGACCGAAGAACTACGCTTGCTGCGTGAGCGCTATCCGTTCTTCGGTCTTCCGCTCGTACGTGGCTGCGTTACTTTTTTTGACTCGCTCGTCAAGGGAATGCAGGCACTGACCTATTCTGCAAGCCTTGTTCCGCTTGAGCAGCAGGACGAGCCCGATAAGATTGACGAGTGGATCAGCAGGCATTTTCCGGAGGAAAAAGCCGAAAAACTGATCATCTACACCGCCGTCATACTCGGCATCGCGCTTTCGGTCTTTCTGTTTATTTTTCTGCCGACCTTTCTGGTTTCCCTTCTGAAACCGCTCACCCGCAGTTATCTGGTACGGAATCTGTCGGAAGGTCTCCTCAAGGTCGCGATTCTGCTTGCGTATATGGCGCTGGTTGCACACATGAATGACGTCAGGCGTCTTTTTTCCTATCACGGCGCCGAGCACAAAACCATTTTCTGCTACGAGCACGGCAAGCCCCTGACCGTTGAAAATGTGCGGCCGGAATCGCGGTTTCATCCGCGCTGCGGAACCAGCTTTCTGCTGGTTGTCGTGCTTGTCAGCATTCTGGTCAATGCGACTGTCCGGGTCGCCAATCCATTCGCCCGTGTGGGCTGTCACCTGCTGCTGCTCCCGGTTGTCGTCGGGATCAGTTATGAAATCAACCGCTGGTGCGGGCTGCATGACAACCGGCTTTCCGCCATTCTGTCGGCGCCGGGGAAATGGCTGCAGCGCATCACCACCAATGAGCCCGATGACGGTATGATTGAATGCGCCATCCGCGCGATGGAACTTGTGATTCCGGAGGCAGTGGGCAGCGATGCCTGGGGTCAGTAGAAGGGAGAACCGTTTTTGAAGACATACAGTGATCTGACTCTGACGGCGAGGAAACTCCTTATGCAGGCTGATATCCCCGGATATCAGCTGGAAGCCAGGCTGCTGGTCGCCCACGCCGCAGGGAAAACCCTGGCGGAACTGCTGCGTGACAGCAACCTCTACACAACCGAAGAAGTCGCCGACCGGGTGCGATGTGACATTCAGCGCCGTCTGGACGGTGAACCGGTGGCTTATATTACCGGCGACTGGGAATTCTACGGCATTCCGCTGCATATTACCAAAGATGTTCTCATCCCCAGGATGGACACGGAAATCATGATCGACGCCGTGCGCGATCTGTTGACGGGCCGGAAAATGGACGCACGGGTTCTTGACCTCTGCACCGGGAGCGGCTGCATTGCCTGCGCAATCGCCAAAGAACTCCCCGCCTCCAGGCTGGTCGCCGTTGACATCAGCCCGAGCGCGCTTCAGGTCTGCCGTCAGAATGTGGCAGCCAACCGCCTCCATTCCAGAGTTCTCTGCATGCAGACAGATGCCCTTGCCACGCCGCCGCTCGGCATCGGGATGTTCGACGTCATCGTATCCAACCCCCCGTACATTCCAAGCGCCGAAATCGAGACGCTGGACGCATCAGTCCGCAATTACGAGCCGATCTGGGCTCTGGACGGCGGTGAAGACGGGCTCAAGTTTTATCACGGCATCATAAAACACTGGAAAACGGTGCTCCGCCCCGGCGGCCTCATCTTTTTTGAGGTCGGCGAGGGTCAGTCTCCTGCGGTACAGGACATGCTTCTCTCCGCAGGTTTCTCGGAAACCACCACCCGCAAGGACAGCGGCGGCACAGAGCGTGTCGTCATCGGTCTGTTCGGTGAACCTGAAGGCTGACGGCAGGCTTTCATCAGCAAACAATTAATCAAATCCCTACAAGGAGAACAACCATGGCTGAGAAGAAGAAAAGCATCCCCGTTTCAAACATCACAAACCCGGATAAGAAAAAGGCTCTGGAAACCGCCATTGCGAAAATCGAGCGTGATTACGGCAAAGGGACGATTATGCGGCTGGGCGACGATATCCCCGTGAATGTGGAGGCGCTTTCCACCGGCTCGCTCTCGCTCGACCTCGCCCTCGGAATCGGCGGCATCCCCCGCGGGAGAATCGTAGAAATCTACGGCCCCGAAGCATCCGGAAAGACAACACTGGCGCTCCACGTTGTCGCTTCCGCGCAAAAAAGCGGCGGCGAAGCCGCCTATATCGATGTGGAGCACGCCCTGGAGCCCGCCTACGCCCGGGCACTCGGTGTGGACATCGACAGCCTTCTGATTTCTCAGCCTGACACCGGAGAGCAGGCCCTGGATATCACCGAATCACTGGTTCGCTCCGGAGCCGTGGATGTTGTCGTGGTGGACTCCGTTGCCGCGCTGATTCCGCGCTCGGAACTGGAAGGCGAAATCGGCGACTCGGTCGTCGGCGTGCTGGCAAGGCTCATGAGCCAGGCCATGCGCCGTCTGGCCGGCGCCATCTCCAAAAACAACTGCACCGTCATCTTTATCAACCAGCTGCGCCAGAAAATCGGGGTCATGTACGGCAATCCGGAAACCACACCCGGCGGGCTTGCCCTGAAGTATTACGCCAGCGTCCGCATCGACGTCCGCAGAATCGAAACCCTGAAGGTCAACGGAGAGCTGATCGGGAACCATACACGGGCCAAGGTTGTGAAAAACAAGGTGGCGCCTCCGTTTAAGGAAGCGGAGTTCGACATCATGTACGGGGAAGGCATCTCCCGTGTCGGCGAAATCGTCGACCTCGGTGTGAAGCTGGACATCATCGACAAAGCCGGCGCCTGGTTCACGGTGCGCGATCAGCGGATCCAGGGCCGCGATGCAGTCAAGCAGTACCTGCTGGACAACCCAGAAGTGAGCGAGAGCATCGAGCAGGAAATCCGCGACAACGCATGGAAGCTGATGTCGCCGCAGGCACGCAGAGCCGCTCAGGCAACCGGCCGTGCGTCTGAGAGCTCAGTTGATATCTCCGCCGCTGATTTTGAAGAAGGATGATGATCCAGACGCTCCGTCCGTCCGGTCAGGAGCATGTAACGCTCGTTTTGGAGGATGGGCGGGAAATCCCCACAACTCTCGGTCTGGTTACGGAACTGCGCCTCTTCGCCGGAAAGCAGCTGGAAGAAGCGCAGTTGCGCCTTTTACAGGAGAAGACAGCCGCCGCCTTTGCGCGGGAACGTGCGCTGGGTCTTCTCTCGTACAGGCCTCATTCCGAAAAGGAACTGCGGGACAAGCTCCTGCGGAAAGGAACAGCCCCGACTGCCGCAGATGCTGCCGTCGAATGGCTGCGTGACCATGCATACCTCGACGATGCGGGCTATGCGATTTCCGTAGCGCGGCATTACGCCAAAAAGGGTTACGGCGCCAAACGGATCACATCGGAGCTGTACCGCCGCGGGATCTCGCGTGAGTTCTGGGACGATGCGCTGCGGGAGATTCCCGAACCGGACGACGAGATCGACCGCTTTCTTCGCAGCCGCCTGAAAGATCCTGAGAATCCGGATGAAATCCGCAAAGTCAGCGCTGCTCTCTCCCGCCGGGGCTACAGTTGGGATGAAATCCGGTCTGCCCTGGACCGTTTTCTCCATCCCTGAAGATCCTGCAGTGCCAAAACCGTCTGCAGGAGTCTGAGAATCGGCGGACTCCATGATTCTTCCTTGTAATCGGAGGGATTCCCTTTGCCAACTTTTTCACTGACTTCTCTCGGCTGTGCGAAAAATCTGGTCAACAGCGAACAGATGCTGTACCTGCTGCAGGAGGCCGGCTATTCGATGCTTCCGGAACCGGACGGCGCTGATTTTGCCGTCATCAACACATGCGGTTTTATTGACGCCGCAAAATCAGAGGCCATCGACTGTATTCTGGAACACGCCGCACTGAAGGCGGAAGGGCGGCTCGGCGCAATCATTGTAACCGGCTGCCTCCCAGAGCGTTACCGGGAAGAGATTCTCCAGGAGCTCCCGGAAATCGACGCCGTCCTCGGCGTCGGCAGTTTCGGTGAAATCGTTTCCGCCGCCGATGCGGTTCTGAAAAAGCAGCGTTACCGTTCTTTCCTTTCGAACAGTGCACCTGTCGATGAGATCCCGCGCATCATCTCCACCGGTCCGGGATGGGCCTATCTGCGTATTGCGGAAGGCTGTGACAACTTCTGCGCGTTCTGCGCGATCCCTTATATTCGCGGCCGCTACCGTTCCAGAGAGATCGAATCCGTTATCCGCGAGGCTGAAGAGCTGGCACAACAGGGAGTGAAAGAACTGATCGTGATTGCACAGGACATCACCCGCTACGGTACCGACCGGTACGGAAAACGATGTCTGGCGGAACTCTGCCGCAGGCTTTCCGTCATTCCCGGCATCCGATGGATTCGCCTGCACTATCTCTACCCTGACCAGTTCGATGACGAACTGATTGATGAAATCGCCCGCAATGATAAAATCGTCAAATACCTGGATATCCCCATCCAGCATATCAATAACGAGATACTCCTCCGCATGAACCGGCACGGCACCGGAGACGAGATTCGGAGCCTGTTTCAGACCCTGCGCGAGCGGATCCCCGGCCTGGTTCTTCGGACCAGCCTGATCACAGGGCTTCCCGGTGAAGGCGATGCCGAGTTTGAAGAACTCTGTACTTTTCTACGCGAAGCGAGAATTGAGCGGGCAGGAGTATTTCCCTTCTCCCCGGAAGAAGGTACTCCGGCTGAGAAAATGCCGCATCCGGATGCCGAAACTGCAGCCGCAAGAGCGGATGCAGTCCTTGGCATCCAGGGTGAATTCCTGGATGCCTTTGCCGAGTCGCTGGTCGGCAGCCGGCTGCCCGTGCTGATTGAACAGTACGACGAGGAGACCGCCTTCTGGATCGGGCGCAGTTATGCAGACTCCCCGGAGATTGACTCCATGGTTTATGTCAGGGGCAGCTGCAGTCCGGGTGATATGCCGACCGTTCTGGTTGAATCGGCCGAAAACGGCATTCTTTACGGACACACCGTCGAAAGTGAGGAAAGCTTATGCTGAAAACAACCGCCAATAAGATTACGGTACTGCGCATTCTTCTCATTCCGGTGTTTCTGCTGCTAGCCTACGGAGAGCATCGCGTCGCTGCGCTGCTTGTTTACCTCATCGCCTGTCTCTCCGACTTCGCTGACGGCTATATTGCCCGGCACTATCATCAGATCACGAACTTCGGCAAATTCATGGACCCGCTGGCAGACAAAATGCTGGTTCTCGCCGCCATGTGCTGGTTTATCGAAAACGGCCAGATTCCCGGCTGGGTTGTCGCTGTGGTGCTCTTCCGGGAGTTTGCCGTGTCCGGCCTTCGGCTGATTGCCGTGGAACAGAACCGTGTGATCGCAGCCGCCTGGTCCGGCAAGATCAAAACCGCAACCACCATGGTTGCGCTGGCCCTGATGATGGTCTTTCCTGTCAGATGGCTGAACGTGGTCTGCAGCATTCTGATTCTTTTGACTACTGTTTATTCCGGTGTGGAATACTTTTTAAAAAACCGCGATGTCTTTCAGGACATCGACTGAAAGGAAGCGTGTAGCATGTATCTTTACAACTCTGCCAGCCGTAAAAAGGAACTCTTTGTCCCGAATCATCCCGATCTCGTCAAGATGTATACCTGCGGACCCACGGTATATCACTACGCCCATATCGGGAATCTGCGTTCCTATATTATGGAAGACGTCCTGGAGAAATATCTGCGCTATGTCGGCTATCCGGTCAAGCGCGTCATGAACATCACCGACGTGGGCCATCTGACCTCTGACGCCGATGAAGGCGAAGACAAAATGCTCAAGGGCGCCAAGCGTGAGCATAAGAGCGTCATGGAAATCGCGAAATTCTATACGGACGCTTTCTTCTCCGACTGTGCGAAACTCAACATCAAAACGCCCGACGTCGTGGAGCCCGCCACAAACTGCATCGACGAATATATCCGCATTATCAGCAAACTGATGGACACCGGTTATGCCTATTTTGCCGGCGGCAATGTCTATTTTGACACTTCCAAACTGGATCGCTATTACATTTTCAACGACTTCAACGCCGAAGACCTGGACGTCGGCGTCCGGGAAGGGGTCGAGGAAGATACCAACAAACGCAACCGCAATGACTTCGTTCTGTGGTTTACCAAGTCCAAATTTGAAGACCAAGCTTTGAAATGGGATTCTCCCTGGGGTGTCGGCTATCCCGGCTGGCACATCGAATGCTCCGGTATCTCCATGAAGCATCTGGGCGAGGATCTGGACATTCACTGCGGCGGCATCGACAACGCATTCCCCCACCACACAAACGAAATTGCCCAGTCAGAATCGTATCTTGGTCATAAATGGTGCAACTGGTGGATGCATGTTCTCCACCTCAACACCACTTCCGGAAAGATGTCCAAGTCTTCCGGAGAATTCCTGACCGTTTCACTGCTGGAAGAGAAAGGATATGACCCGCTGAGTTACCGCTTTTTCTGCCTGCAGAGCCACTACCGCAAGGCACTGGTTTTCAGCTGGGAGAACCTGGACAACGCACAGCTTTCCTACCGGAAGCTGATTGCCCGCATCGCCGCGCTGAAACCGGCCGACGACCCGATTGACGAATCCGTTTTTGCCGAGCTGACCGGTAAATTCAAGTCTGCCATGGACAACGACCTCAACACCTCCCTGGCCGTCACCGCGCTGTATGACGTTTTGAAGGCAAAAGCCAACGATGCGACCAAGCTGGCCGTGATTGCCGACCTTGACCGGGTGCTGAGCCTGAGCTTGATGGAAAAGGCAGCGGAAAAGCGTGAAGAGCTCAGCCGTCAGAATGCAGCCACTGCGGCGGCTTCCGCCGGGTTCAGCATTGTATCGGAATCCGGGGAGGATGACCCCGCTGTCACCGAGAAGATCGAATCACGCCGCGCAGCCAAGAAAGCCAAAGACTTTGCCCTGGCCGATCAGATCCGGGATGAGCTGAAAGCGGGCGGCATTGAACTGACCGATGTTCCCAACGGGGTCATCTGGAAACGAATCTGAAGATCCCTCCGTTCTGTTCGGTTCTTCATTCAACACGGCAGGAGGCATTCCCATGATTGCAGGCATCGGCGTGGATCTGTGCAGCATCTCCCGGATTGAAGGGATTCTGAACCGGGAGGGTCCGGACGGTCCGTTCTTCCGCCGGGTATTCACCCCGGCCGAGCAGGCGGAGGCTGAACACCGGCACAACAAGGCAGAGTATTACGCCGCACGTTTTGCCGTCAAGGAAGCCGTATACAAAGCTGTTGCACCTCATACCTCGAGCGGATTTGACCTGCGTATCGTGGAAAGCCTGCATCACGAAGACGGCAGCCCTTACGTCAGCCTGCACGGTTCCCTTTCAGTATTTCTCCAGGAAGCCGGAATACAGGCCCTTCACCTTTCCGTCACAACCGAAGGCGACAGCGCTCTCGCTTTTGTAACAGCGGAGAAATAAACTCCCATTTACTGCCCGCAGATTCAAGCCCCGCAGCTGATTGGAAGATTCCGATCAGCTGCGGGGCTTTCGTCTGTGCGGCTTTACATTCTTTTCAAAGTCAAAACAAGTTTACATAAAATTGAACTTCCGGTATCCGCTTTATTCGAGTTCAAAAGCGCCGGTGTAGAGTTTGTAATAGGTTCCCTTCGCTTCAATCAGCTTTTCATGGCTTCCCCTCTCAATGATCCTCCCATGGTCCAGGACCATAATGACGTCGGAGTTCATGACCGTGGAGAGCCTGTGGGCAATCACAAACACGGTACGACCTTCCATGAGTTTATCCATGCCTCTCTGCACGATTGCCTCGGTGCGGGTATCGATGGAGCTCGTTGCCTCGTCGAGGATCATGACAGGAGGATCCGCCACCGCAGCACGGGCAATCGCGAGAAGCTGCCTCTGCCCCTGCGACAGATTCGCGCCGTTATTTTCCAGTTTCGTATTGTAGCTTTCCGGCAGCCTGGTAATGAAGTCATCCGCACCGGCCAGGCGGGCTGCCGTGATGCACTCATCATCGGTTGCATCCAAATTCCCGTACCTGATATTGTCCATGACTGTGCCGGTAAACAGATTTGTATCCTGCAGTACCAGCCCCAGGGAACGGCGGAGATCCTTCTTTTTGATTTTGTTGACGTTGATCCCGTCGTATCTTATTTTTCCGTCATCAATGTCGTAGAATCGGTTGATGAGGTTTGTAATCGTGGTCTTGCCTGCACCGGTGGCGCCCACAAAGGCAACCTTTTGACCAGGTTCGGCATATACCGAGATGTCGTGCAGGACTTCCTTCCCCTCTTCGTACGCAAAGTCCACATTCAGCATTCGTACATCCCCGCGCAGCGGGGTGTGCGTCAGAGTGCCGTCTGTATGGGGATGACGCCAGGCCCATTTTCCGGTATGTTCATTGGTCTCAATGCACTCCCCGTTGTCGCCCTCCTTCATATTTACAAGCGTCACATAGCCATCATCCGTTTCCGGCTCCTCGTCCAGCAACTGGAATACCCTTGCAGCACCGGCGCCCGCCATGACGATGGCATTGAACTGCTGTGAGAGATTGTTGACGTTCCCGGTAAACTGGCGGGCCATGTTCATGAACGGCACCAGAATAGAGATGCTGAAAGGCAAGCCGGATAGGGAGATGTTTGAGACTCCTGCCAGGAGAAAGACCCCGCCCGCAAGCGCAAGAACCACATAAAGCACGTTCCCAATGTTCCCCATGATGGGTCCGAGAATGCTGGCATACGCATGGGCATGGCGGCTGACCTCGTAGAGTTCGTTGTTGACCCGGTCGAATTGTTCCAGACTCGCAGCCTCGTGATTGAACACTTTAATCACCTTCTGGCCGTTCATCATTTCCTGGGCAAAGCCTTCCATGGCTCCGGTCGCGCGCTGCTGGCGCATGAAGTACTCAGCTGTGCCGCCGCCAATGATTTTTGTGACAAAGAACATGGCCACAATGCCCAGAATGAGAATCAGCGTCATCCAGATGCTGAAGTACAGCATAATTGCAAAAACCGCAAGCACGATGGCGCCTGACTGGATCAGGGTCGGGAGCGCCTGGGAAATCAGCTGGCGGAGCGTGTCAATATCATTGGTGTAGTGCGACATGATATCCCCGTGGGGGTGCGTGTCAAAATAGCGGATCGGGAGATCCTGCATGCCATCAAACAGTTCCTGCCGAAGCTTGCAGAGAAAACCCTGCGTCATGTAGGCCATCAGCTGCGTGTACACAAAGACTGCGACCAGAGACACCGCATAGAGCGATCCAAGGAGAAGCAGATAGCGGAGGATCTCGGGTCTGGCAGAGGCCCAGTCGCCTGTCCGATACCAGTTCTCAATGACAACAAGGACATTCTGGATGAAGAGGGAGGGGACGGCGGAAACAACCGCAGAAAACAGAATGCAGAACGCAGTCAGGGGCGCCAGACGCGGATAGTAGCCGAACAGTTTTTTCACCGCGCGTTTGAGTGCAGAGAAATTCTGGCGAAGCATGGCTCCGGTGTTTCTTTTATTCATGTTCCGCACCTCCCCTGGTCTGCTGCCGGAAGATCTCGCGGTAGATTTCGCTGTCTTGCATGAGGGAATCGTGCGTTCCGCAGGCCGAAATCCTGCCGCCGTCCATGACCAGAATGAGGTCCGCATCCTGGACAGATGCAATCCTCTGGGCGATGATGATTCTTGTCGTTGACGGGATGTAACTTCGAAATCCCTGGCGAATGAGCGCATCGGTACGGGTGTCCACGGCACTGGTCGAATCGTCGAGAATGAGTACTTTTGGTTTTTTCAGAAGCGCCCGGGCAATACAAAGGCGCTGCCGCTGACCCCCGGAGACATTGGTGCCTCCCTGCTCGATTCTGGTATCATATTGATCGGGGAAGCTCTCGATAAATTCCTCAGCCTGTGCAAGTCGGCAGGCCTCCTTCAGTTCCTCATCCGTCGCCTCCGGGTTGCCCCAGCGCAAATTCTCCGCGATGGTACCGGAAAAGAGCATATTTTTCTGCAGGACAACCGCCACCGCGTCGCGCAGGGTTTTCAGGTCATATTCCTTCACGTCGCGTCCGCCGACAAGGACAGTGCCCTCCGTAGCGTCATACAGGCGCGGGATCAGCTGGACCAGGGTAGTCTTCCCGGTACCGGTTCCGCCCAGAATCCCCACCGTACTGCCGGATGGTATCCGGATACTGATGTCTTCAAGCGCCCTGTTCTTTGCGTCCTTCGAGTACTTAAACGACACATTCCGAAATTCGACGGCACCGTCGGCGATTTCAGTCACGGCGTTCTCCGGGCTTCTGAGACCCGGTTCCGTCTGAAGGACTTCAGCGATGCGGCGCATAGATTCCAGTGAAATGGTCAGCATCACATAGATAATGGAGAGCATCATCAGGGAAATCAAAATCTGCATGCCGTAGGTCAGCATGGCGGAGACCTGCCCAACATCGATCACGGAGCCTCTGCTCGTAATGATCAGCCGGGAGCCGACCAAGAGGACAAAGATCATGTTGAAATACAGGCAGAACTGCATCAGCGGGGTATTCAACGCGACGACACGCTCGGCATAGGTAAAATCCTTCCGGATGCTGTCTGAGGCGAAGGCGAACTTTTCCTTCTCATACTCTTCGCGTGCAAAGCCCTTAACCACGCGCATGGCACGGACGTTTTCCTCAATGGATTCATTCATCAGGTCATATTTTTTGAAAACAGAGCGAAACGCCGGCATCGCCTTTTTGGCGATCATCAGCAAACCGAAAACCAGAACCGGGATCACAATCACGAATGTCATTGCCAGGCTTCCGCCCATCAGGAAAGCCATGATTACCGCGAAAACGAGCATCAGCGGGGCACGGACGGCCAGACGGGTCGCCATCATAAACGCCATCTGCACATTCGTGATATCGGTGGTCAGCCGGGTCACCAGAGACGGTGTGGAGAACTGATCGATATTCTCAAAAGAAAAACTCTGAATTCTGGCAAAAATGTCACGGCGGAGATTTCGCGCAAAGCCGGTCGATGCGCGTGCGCCGGTGAACCCTGCGCCGGCCCCGCATCCCAGTGAAAGAACCGCCATGATTACAAGAACGAAGCCCAGAGAAACCACCTGGCGCATCTCCACTCCTGCTTTGATCATGTTGACAAGCCGTGCGGTATAAAAGGGAATCAGCACTTCTATAAAAACTTCCCCTACGATGAGGATCATGGTCCAGACTGCGGGTTTTTTGAATTCCCGCAGACTGGAAAGCATCGTACGAATCAAAAGTTTATTCACTCCTCAAATCATACAGTATTGACCTTATTATCTCTTCAAACTTTCCATCTGTCAAGTTTTATCCGCTTTGAAAGATGACAAAGCCGTAACCGTTTTTTGTGATGTTCCACAATTTCCACTTGGATTTTTTGTACAAAAACCCATCTTGCAAACCGAGTGTTTTTTGTGTATGATAACAGCAGAACAAGAAATGAATCAGCCGCTCACAGGTTGGGCAGAGCGGTTTCCGCTGAGGGTCTGTTCGGGGTTCGCTCCGGCACGAAGATGGTCCCACTTACGGGATATGCGCGAGTCGCGATTGTGTGTGTTTGTGAGAGTCGGGTCTGGCAGCGGCACAGCGGAGTTCAAAAATCTGAATGAAAGAGAGGTCTCAGGATGTTAGATACGAAAAATCCAGAGAAATAAGCCCTGATTGCTGAGGATGAACAGGAAAGCAGTCAGGGCTTATTTCTTTTATTGTCATGCAGTTTAAACGGGTTCTGTCTTCCGCATCTTGCCGGAAGGCGTTTTTTTATGCGTATTCCCGGTTCGTTCTCATCCGACAACCCCAAAAAGCCTGCGCATTCTCACCGCCAGAACATGCGGTACCGTTCCTCTCCCCTCCATGCGGATCAGGGTTTCGACAAGATCTCCCGGCATCCGCAGCAGCTCTTCATCGCGGAGCTGCAGGAGGATTTCACAGAACGAATCATGTATCGTGACCGTATCAGGGGCAGTACTCAGCAGTTCCATCACACCGCATCCGTCGGATGCCTTTTCTTTCGAAAATTCTGTCAGTTCGATCCCCGTTTCCATGCAGAATCCCCGCAGCAGCGACATACACGCGCTGCTGTCGGCTTTCAAGGTCTTCGGGCATCGTCCTTCGGCAAGAATTCCCTCGGCCAAAGCTTCCTCCAGTTCTTCCACCGGCTCTTTTTCATCCGCAGTTACCGTCAGGACCACACAATCCGATTCGTCCAGCGCGGCAAGCATCCAGAATGTTCTGTCATCCGGAGTTCCTTCCGCGTCGATTGAGCTGCCGGGCAGTGAAAACAGCCTGCAGATCCAGCTCCCGGTTTTTGACATGCGGCAGATTCGTTCTCTTATTACTTCATTGCGCATGGGCGGTCCCCTTTCCGATCCTGCTTAAGCCGGCATCATTCTCTGTCCGCAAGGAGATTCTGAGTTCAGCACTTCAATAATGTGACAATGCGTCCCGGAGCAGGATTTCGGCCGCCTGACCGCGAAGATCCGCCGTTTCGGCGCCCAAAAGGATCAGAACCAGCGTATGGGTCTCCCCTTCCTTCTGGACGGGAAGCGTGGCCGCAACACAGTATCCTGCCTTGTTGGTGGAACCTGTTTTCAACCCCGTCACCCCGGACATATTAAAGAGCAGCGGATTTGAATTGGCCGTCCGGTAATCGTTCAGCGACGGCATATGCGCCAGCGGGATGGATGTGATCTCCGTGATATCCGGGTAGCGTTCCATAATGATCTTCACCAGGCGGTACAAATCTTCGGCGCTCATGCGGTTCTGACGCTTGACCGGAATGCTGTCTTCCGAAAAAGACGGAAGTCCGCTGCAGTTATACATTCTGGTGCTCTTCAGCCCGAGTTCCTGCGCACGGCTGTTCATGCGGGCAACAAAGGCTTCTTCACTGCCGCAGAGATGCTCCGCCAGGGCAAGGGCACTTTCGTTGCTGCTGGCAATCAGCATCGCTTCCAGCAGTTCTCGGAAAGGTTCTTCCTCCCCTGCGGTGAGCTTCACCATCCCGTCTGCGGAATCGGACAGGCGTTCGACGTTTTCGGAAATCCGTACCATATCCGCAGCACTGATCTCTCCGGCGTCCATTCCCTCCCGAAGGACCAAATAGCTCAGGAGCTTGCTCAGGCTTGCGATTGGAACAGCGGTGATGCTGTTCTGACGGAACAGGATTTCATCCGTAGCGGTATCCGCAAGGTAGATGGCGTTGATGCAGTCAAAAAAGCCGGTGTTTTTCAGATCACCCAGATCCGGCCGGAACGGGACTCCAACCGCAACGGACAGAGTATCCACGGTTTCCCTGACAATGGTCAGATCCAGCATCAGCTGCAGATCCGTCAGGCTCATACAGAGGTCGCCGTTCTGCGGATTCCATGTATAATAGCGGCGCTCCGCCCCGTCCACGTACAGGCGGTTCCGGAAAGGGTTCACTGCTGTCGTCCCCGTGTAGGGCCCGGCTGTGTCCCCGCCGGAGGGCAGGATCGGCTCCGCGCCCGTCGTCACGGTAAAGTACTCTCCATCGCTGGAAGAAACCACGCGCTCAAAACGGTACTGCTTTGGGGTTCCTGCAAGCGCGCAGGCAAGGTCAGTCAGCGAGAGGTAGGTGTTCCCTTCATAGGAGCCTTCGTATGCCCTGACCCGATAATCCGACGTGCTGATCCGGACTGTCACCGCATACGGTTCATTGACCGCAGAAGCGCTGACCGGGAAGGACAGGAGGCCGACCATCAGGCACAGGGTCACGCAGAGAAACACAATGTGATTCTTCCCTTTCATACTAAATCCCCCTTCCTCTCACTGCCGGTGATTGTCCCGCCGCCCAGGACGGTTTCACCGTCGGTATCATACAGAACTGCCGCCTGGCCGGGCGCGGGCGCGCGCTGCGGCGCATCCAGCCGGATGATCAGGCGTTCCCCATCCTGCCAGGCCGTTGCCGGGCGTTCCTGCTGGCGGTAACGAAGCTTTACCAGCACTTTTTCTTTTCCGGGAAGCGGCAGCCCCGAAACCATGCTGACATGATCGGCATAGACCGTATCAATCTGGAAATCCTTCTCTTCGGCCAGAGTCACGGTGTTTTGCACAGGATCGATGTCCGAAACATACAGCCTTGCGTTAGCCGAAACGCCGAGTCCGCGGCGTTGCCCGATGGTGTAATGAATGATCCCGCGGTGACGGCCGAGCACTTTCCCGGTCCGGTCAATGAAGTTTCCTTCCGGAAATGTGTTTCCCGTGCTGCGCTCGATAAATGAGGCATAATCGCCATCCGGAACAAAACAGATATCCTGGCTGTCCGCCTTCCCCGCATTCAGAAAGCCATGTTCCTCCGCAAGAGCACGCGTTTCCTGTTTGCTCAGTCCGCCAAGTGGGAACAGGGTGCGCCTCAGTTCTTTCTGAGACAGCGAGTAGAGAACATAACTCTGATCCTTGGCAGGGTCGGCCGCTTTCTTCAAAAAGAACTGCCCATTCTCGCTGGTGATTCTGGCATAATGACCGGTGGCAACTGCTTCACAGGACAGCGCGTTTGCCCGCTCATACAGCTTTTCAAACTTCAGAAAGCGGTTGCAGTCGATGCACGGGTTCGGCGTGCGGCCGGCCATGTAACTGCAGATGAACGGATCGATCACGCGTTCCTGAAAGGTATCCGTGAGGTTGAAGACGTAATACGGCATCCCAAGGCGGCAGGCAACGCTTCTGGCATCCTCCACATCGTCCAGAGAGCAGCAGGTTTTTTCCGCCTTTTCAGGCAGAAGGCTGCTGCTGTACAGTTTCATGGTACAGCCGATGCAGTCATATCCTTTTTCTTTCAGCAGCAGGGCAGCGACACTGCTGTCCACCCCGCCGCTCATGGCAACCAGAACCCGTTTCATACAAACCTCGCCTCTGGGGAGATTTCGCTGACCCATACTGCCTGACGCAGGCACCGCTCATTCGAGCAAATTATAGCATTGCGCCTCTTTTCTGCCAAGTACCCAAGTCCCTTTTGTTTTTCTTAATTCTGTGTTATAATGATTTTCAACAAGAAACGATACAGAAAGGATTTCTGATATGAGAGCTGTCGTTACCAGAGTCAATTCCGCTTCCGTCACCATCGACGGTGAAGTGCAGGCCATGATCGGGAAAGGTCTCCTGGTGCTGCTCGGCGTTCACCGTGAAGACACGGAAAAAGAAGCATCCAAAATCGCGGATAAAATCTGCGGGCTCCGAATCTTTGAAGATGAGAACGGAAAAATGAATCTCTCTCCGGACAAGGTTCAGGCAGAAATGATCATTGTCAGTCAGTTCACCCTGTTCGCCGACTGCCGTTCCCGCAGGCCGGGCTTTTCCTATGCGGCACGGCCGGAAACGGCAATTCCCCTCTATGAACAGGTGGTGCGCGAGTGCCGAGAGCGCGGCTTTTCCGTTCAGACCGGCGTTTTCGCTGCCGAAATGATGGTTGACTCCCAGAACGACGGGCCTGTCACAATTCTGCTGGACACCAACGAACTGTAAACTCTGAAACAGAAAACGCCAGGACCCCGGTTTGAGAGACCACAGGTCCTGGCGTTTTTATTGAGTTGGGAATCGTCTTAAAATCTGCCGCGGCCGCCTGCATCGAACTCATCTGAGACATCAGCCACATAGGAACGCATCAGCGGGCTGTCTGCAGCAGAAGTCTTTTTCACGAGCTTTAAAGCAGTCCGGAACATCCAGATCACGAAGACCAGGAAGATCAGCGACATCCATTCATTCTGATAGGTAGCAACAAAATCGTAGGTCCCGTGAAGAAGCGCAGGAATCCAGAGCGCTTTCCGCAGCGAAGCCTTTGCCTCAGCAGCATAGCCGGCAAGGTCATACCGCTTCGCGACGCCGTACCAGACGCCCATAAACACGCCGAAGGAGGCATGGCCGGGAATTGCAGTGACTGCCCGGGCTACAGCCGTTGCAAAGCCGTAACTCAGCACATAGAAGATATTCTCCCACAAGGCAAAGCCCAGGGAAACGAACACCGCATAGACAACTCCGTCAAACTCGCAGTTAAACTCACGGCTCTTCCAAGTCCGTTTTTTCAGCAGCACATACTTGAAGCCCTCTTCGGAGATGGCCACAACCACAAAATACAGCAAAAAATTATAGAAGATGTTTTCCTCCGGGAAAACGGATGTCAGCACCATTTCGCCAAGCTGTTCAGTAACCGAAGCAAGGGCAGTAGCTATCACGCCAAGGATCACAAGCCACAGAAGAAGGCGCGCCGGTTCCTTCTCCAAGCGGTCGGCGCGGTAGACGCGTATCAGAAGCCAGAGGGCGGGGATCACCGCCGCCGCAATCAACAACAACTGGTACATCAGAGTTCCTCTCTTTTCAGAAAACAAGCCCGGTTTTGCCGGGCTTGCTGGCTGTTATTTGTCCAGATAAGTCTTCAGCAGTTCCTGCAGAAGCTCGTCCCTGTCCAGCCTGCAGATCAGGCTGCGGGCGTTGTTGTAACTCGTTATGTAAGTCGGATCCTCCGAAAGAATATAGCCGACAATCTGGTTGATGGGATTGTAGCCCTTCACCATCAGGGAGTTGTAAACCGAAGAAAGAATCTCCTTCATCTCAGCTTTGCTGTCAAGGGCAGCAAATTTTCTGGTAACGTCCTGCATATTCAATCACTCCAATCCTGTTCTTTTTTAGTATTATACCATAACTTGTGTTCAAGTAAAGTGTTTTTTTGCATATTTTGCGTGGCATCCGCATGCTGTCATCCGTCCGGTATCCATTCCATTCCTTCCCTGTGAATCGGATGAGCAGCGGCCTGTAAGACAGCTTTCTCCGTAAGCCCGGAGAAACCCCAAAAAAAGAAGCCTGTGAAATAACCGTTAACAACATTCCAAAACTGCCTGAAAATCGTTGACGAAAGGATACCGGATCATGTATAATTACTAAGTTGCAGACAGCAGGAATAATCAGCTTCATTTCCATCTCAGGAGGTATTATGTATAACCGCAGAAGGCGTCGTCGCTCCGGCTCCATATACAGCTTTATTGTAACATGGCTGGTTCTTTCCATGTTCTTCCCGATGTATGAGCTTACCAGTATTCTGACAACGCTGGGGCTCGGGCTCGGTGTAGCATTTCTGTTCGGCCGCGCCGCGGGCAGACAGGCAGCAAAAGAGGAACAGGCCAAAGCACAGCAGGTTCAGTCACAGGCAGGCGGCAGGAAGACCGTGGACACCACCGTCCGCAAGGTCGGAGAGACACAGAAAG
This sequence comes from Oscillospiraceae bacterium, assembly GCA_017395085.1. Taxonomy (GTDB): domain Bacteria; phylum Bacillota; class Clostridia; order Oscillospirales; family Oscillospiraceae; genus Limivicinus. The sequence goes on from JAFPWF010000034.1 coordinate 47,100, forward strand.
CGCCAAAGAAGAGTTATGGCCCTGAGGTCGATCCGATTGTGGAAGAGGGCAACAAGGCTCTCAGTGAAATGGGCCGGCTTTACATGTCCATCAAAGATCCGGAAGTGCGGGTGAAGATCAATGAGATCATGCGCGTCACCGACAAGATCGTCCAGGATGCGATTGCCGATCCGTCCGACATTCCGAAGATCAAAAAATTCATGACGTATTATCTGCCGACCACCATCAAGCTTCTCAACGCCTATGACCGGATGGATTCGCAGGGCATCGAGGGTGAGAATATAGACAAGACGATGAAGAACATCAACGAAATGCTTGACGCCGCCATCGTTGCCTATAAGAAACAACTGGATTCTCTGTTCGCCAACCAGGCATTGGACATTGAAACCGACATTGCCGTGATGAATGCCATGCTCGACCGCGAAGGTTTGAGCGACAAGAAAGATTTCAACATTCGCGAGGAGCCCAAAGGGGCCGTCGCAACCAGCAGCCAGACTGCAACCAGATAAAGAAAGGACGAAACAGCCATGAGTGAAAACAGTTCCTACATCCCGAAGCTTACCCTGGAGCCGAATGCAACTGAAGCCGCCGTTCAGGAGGCCCCCAAACTTGAAGTCACCGACGAAGAGGTGGAAGCCAAAGCAGCCGAAGTAAAAAAGCTGGACATTTCCGCGCTTTCCCCTGCCGAGCAGGCCGCCGTACATGAGTTTGCCGGGAAGATCGACATTCTGAATACCGAGCAGGTCATGAATTACGGCGCTGCCGCGCAGAAGAACATTTCAGAGTTTTCGGATGCCGCCCTCAACACCGTCCGTACCAAGGATCTCGGCGAAGTGGGCGATATGCTGAGCGACCTGGTCGTGGAACTGAAGGGCATGAATTTCTCTCAGGAGGAGAAAAAGGGGCTGAAAGGTCTGTTCAAGAAGGGCGGCCAGAATATCGCATCCCTGAAAGCACAGTACGACAAGGCTGAAGTAAACGTTGACAAAATCGTTGAGTCTCTTGAAAATCATGAAGTCACCCTGATGAAAGACATCACGCTCATGGACAAGATGTATGAGCGCAATGAAGAGTATATGAAGGAGCTTACCATGTATATTCTCGCCGGCAAGCTCCGCATTGAACAGCTCCGCAATGAAGAACTGCCGAAGTATCAGGAAAAGGCACGCGAGTCCGGCCTCCCGGAAGACGCTCAGGCTGCCAATGACTTTGCCAACATGATCGGCCGTTTTGAAAAGAAAATCCATGATCTGGAACTCACCAGAACAATTTCCATCCAGATGTCGCCTCAGATCCGCATGGTGCAGAACAACGACACTCTGATGATGGAGAAAATCCGTTCCTCCATCAACAACACCATTCCCCTGTGGAAGAACCAGATGGTGCTCGCCCTGAGCCTGTATCACTCCGACCAGGCCATGAAGGCGCAGCGTGAGGTAACCAACGTGACCAACCAGCTTCTGGAAGCAAACGCCCAGGCTCTGCACCAGGGCAGTGTGGAAATCGCCAAAGAGTCCGAGCGCGGCATTGTCGATCTCGAGACCCTGCAGAAGACCAACCAGGAACTCATCCAGGCTCTGGACGAAGTCAAAAAGATTCAGGACGACGGCCGTGTCCGCCGTCTGCGTGCCGAAGAAGAACTTGCCCGCATTGAGGCCGAACTGAGAGAAAAGCTCCTCAGCATGCAGGGGTAAGGGATGAAGAAGCTTTTTGAAAGTCCTGCTTTCGCTCTGCTGCTTGCTGTGATCGTAGTCATCGGCAGCACCCTGCTGAACACCAAAATCAAATTCGGCAGAAAGTGCGCCGCGTTATGCGGTGAGTTTTACGAGCAGTCCGACAGTATTTCCGCCGAACTCCGCAACTTCTGTTCCGCTGCCGAAAAAGTGGCCCTCACCGCGCAGCAGGCAGAGCTTCCGGATGCGGATTCGGCTTTACGGGATGTGGATGAACTGCGGAATCTCCTTTACCGGCAGAGCTCCGATCTGAACACCATTCGTGCCCTGTATCAGCAGCTGCTCACTTCCACATTTACTATGGAGGCTGCGCTTGCCCGGACGGAGTTTTCTGACGAACAGGCTGACGCTATCGCAGCCGCACAGCATGACGCCGCCGCTGCAAAAGCCAGAATCGACAGCTCCGATTTTAACAGCAGCGCACGCGGTTTTCTGAAGCGTTATCAGAAGTTCCCCACCCCGACTCTTGCCGGCATGGTCGGCTTGAACATGCCATGTGCATTTGACTGACCCTCAGGAAGGAGTATTTCGATATGGGAATCGCAGAAGGCCGCGCCTATTTCCGTTCCCTGGGTATGGAAGACCGTGTCCAGGAATTTACAGTATCCTCGGCGACTGTTGAGCTAGCAGCTGCCGCGCTGGGCGTGGAAGGCGCGCGCATTGCAAAAACGCTCTCTTTTAAAACCGCGGACGGCTGCATGCTGATCCTGGCAGCCGGCGATGCGCGGATCGACAATCACAAGTTCAAAGAGAGATTCCACTTCAAGGCAAAAATGCTCTCCGCCGAAGAAGTTTTGGAACTGGTTGGGCATCCGGTCGGCGGAGTCTGCCCGTTCGGGACGAAGCCGGGCATTCCGGTTTATCTCGATGAAAGCCTGAAGCGTTTTGTTACCGTGTTTCCCGCGGTCGGCAGCGGAAACAGTGCCATTGAGCTGAACCTCGACGAGCTCTACACGTATTCCCATGCGTTGGAGTGGATCGACGTATGCAAACTGCCCGAGGCCTGAATCGGGAACCTTATCCGGCGGACAGCAGGCAAGCAAAAGAGCAGCCCCAATCCCAAAAGATTGAGGCTGCTCTTTTCCGCTGCAGTCACAGGGTTGTTTACAGAACACCGATCAGAACCAGGAACCACAGCACAAAAGATACGAGAATTGCCATGCTGAGCAGGGTAAAGCCAACGCTGAATGTCCCCTTCTGGCTGCCGCTTTTGCTCGGTTCCGCCAGATGCGCCTTTCTCAGGGCGTTGACAATCGGTTTATAGAGCAGCAGAGTCAGTCCGGCGTTGATTCCGCCTTTTACCAGATTGAACGGCAGAAACACCGTCATGAGCATTCCGGCCACCGTTTCCCGCGGCACCCCCATGTAGAACGGCGTAATGATATAATTCCACAGCAACATCGCCGCCGCCATGACCAGCACCCCGAGTATCAGGCCGATCACTGCACCCTTCTGGGTACGGTGCTTCTGATAATACCACGCCGCAGGAACCGCAAACGCGCAGGTGGAAACCACATTCATCAAAAATCCGTAAGGTCCGGTTGCGCTGATGGTGATCATCTCAATAAACGACACGATGACAGAGATCAGAACGCTTGTCAGCGGTCCGTACAGGAGTCCGGCTATGACGATCACGGCATCTTTCGGCTCATAGCTCAGAAAGCCCGCTACATTCGGGATCACTTTGCTGATCAGAACAGCTACAAACGACACTGCCGCAAACATGGCGACAGACGTGATGTAACGCGTGGACATTTGACTGCTTTTCATGATATTCCCTCCAAAAAGAAAATAGCCTGAAGACGAACTTCAGGCGCAAAACAGGACAGGAAAACACATGGAAATATCTGATTTTCCATCTTCTTCCATCCAGACTGTACTGTCGGTTCCGGATTCGCACCGGATCCTGCCTTACGGCTCGCGGACTGAGCTTGCGCCATCACCGCCGGTCGGGAATTCCACCCTGCCCTGAAGATGTGCATATTGTATCACAAAGAGGGGGCATTTGACAAGCCCTGCGGAATAGAATATACTGAAAAAAACGCCAATCAGGAGAGCAGTATGTACGACCGGTCAGTTACCTGCTGTTTTACCGGACACCGGCCGGTAAAGCTGCCATGGGGAATAAATGAGCAGGATCCGCGATGTCTGGCATTAAAAGAGCAGCTCGCCGCAACCCTGGAAGGAATCTATGAAAGCGGATACCGGCACTTTATCTGCGGAATGGCCATCGGCTGCGATACCTACTTTGCCGAAGAGGTGCTTCAGCTGAAAGAACAGCATCCGGAAGTCATTCTGGAAGCCGCCATCCCCTGCGACGGCCAGGACGCCAAATGGAACAGCAAGCAGAAAGAAGCCTATGCGCGGCTTCTGACACAGTGCGACTTCGCAACACACGTTTCCCGCAGCTATACCCCAGGCTGCATGATGCGCCGTAACATATACATGATTGACCACTCTTCTCTGCTGCTTGCCTGCTTTAACGGCCGCAGCAGCGGCACCATGAGCACAATCCTCTATGCCGAACGCAGCGGAATCCGCACCATTATTCTTGATATCGCATAAGCCGTTGCAAAGCCTGCACGGGACGCTCATTTTTAAGCGTCCCGTGCAGGCTTTTTATCAGAACTCTTTCAGATGCAGCAGAAAAAACCGTTGCCGCAGAAGGAACCCAAACACAGGTTCGCTGCGCAGAGCGTCATGCAAAGGCGGTCGGTGCTGAGGCCGTTCCGGTAATCTACCCGGTAATTCTCGTAAAAGTCTCCCCCGCTCTGCAGCTGCTGATACAGTTGGCGGTATTCCGCGTTCTCCGGATCCATCTCCACCGCTCGCTTTGCCGCATCCATCGCGGCAATTCTGTTTCCCTGATAGAGATTTGCCGCAGCTGCCAGATAAAACCACCTTCCGTCGCGCTCGGCCGCCGGCACCGAGGAAAGCGCCGTCAGCGCTTCCCGGTACATCCCGTTGCGGATATAATTTCTGGCTGCCGTGTATTCGTTCCGTTCCGTCTGCTGCTGCGTGTTCTGCCAACCGCCATACCAGCTTCCCCAGCTACTCGGGTCGAAGGGATCGGCATACTGCTGATATGCCTGATACTGATAGCCTCCCGTGTTCTGAGTCTGCGGCGCTGTCCCGTTTTTGATCTGATCGTATGCCGTGTTGATGTCATTCATCATCTGTGCGGCATGCTCATCTCCCGGGTTCAGGTCCGGATGGTATTTTTTTGTAAGATCGCGGTAGGCTTTCTTGATTTCCTCGTCACTAGCATCCGGGGAAACCCCTAAAACCTTATAGGGATCCGACACCATCGTTTTTTTCCTTAACTGTCTGATATTTTTTATAAAACTCAGTCCAGAGTCCAGAGCACAGGATGTTCTTCAGGATTCCGGCGTCTTCGACCAGCGGGAGCCGGTCAAAGGCCTTAAGGCAGGCTCCCAGCAGCATCTGGAGTACATCCCGGAAGAATTCTCCGTTGTCTTCCCTTCCGTAACGTCTGCGAAACGGGTTGTAGCTGCCGCGCAAGGTGTCCCGGTCAAGATCCATCGCTGCATCGATGATATAAAGGACCCTGCCAAGATTTGCACCAAACTGTCTCAAAACCGGAGCCCACCGGTCTTCCTGAAACGCAAAAAACTCCGCCATCATCCACGCAAAGGTTTCCGCCGCTCCGTCCGGGTCCTCCAGATTGTCCTTTTCGATTTTCCGGAGAGTTTGAATGGAATGCTCCATCGCCTCACACTGCCGGGGCCATGAGGATTTCACCCGGGAATATGCTGGCTTCAGTCCCGAAGCTGCTGCAAGCGCAGAGAGGCTGCCATCATCTTCCCAGTTGTCCATCAGCTTCAGATAGCTCAGCGCAATGTTCATATCGGCCGCATAATCGGTAAAGCGGCACTGCCACCAGGGCTGCCGCTTTACAGGATGCACCAAGCAGGGCTCTTCACCGCCGGTCTCCTTTTCTTCATAAAGGGACTGCAGCAGCAAAATGAGGAAGCATTGGTCAAAATTCAATGTAAGTCCGGCCGGCTGGCCATACCGCTTTCGCAGGTTCCGGCAGAGGCCGCAATAGGCCGCTCTGTATCTGGCGTTTTCTTCCGGCGTCAGAAGTGCCCTGTCCGCTGTCAGATATCCGAACATTCAGGACTTCCCGGTAAAGGAGTTCCCGCACTTGCGGCAGACAATCTTGATTTTCCCGCGGCCTTTCGGTACACGAAGAGTCGTTTTGCATGCGGGGCAGACAAAAAACTTGTAGTCCTTGCGCTGTACCCACTGGTCCTTCCAGAGGCGCAGGGTCGCACGTACGCGGCTGCGCAGAATCAGGTATTTTCCGTTCTCTTCGCTGCGGCGCATCAGATTTCTGGAAAACATGCGGAAGTATGTGATGCCCAGTACAATCAGCGCCAGCGGCATCAGCACGCGTCCGAGTGATCTGCTGAAGATCATCGCCAGCAGTAAAACTGCCACGTCCGCATACAGCAGGAAGCGATTCAATTCATCATTTCCGTTACGCCCTGCCATCAGGCGCAGCAGTTTCTCCCTCATCATGACTCACCTGCGACCCAAGATTCTGTCCGTATTTTACCCGGATCATACAGTGAATACATCAAGAATTTGTGAACAAGCCGAAGCCGTCGCGTACTTCCCGGACGGAAAGCTGCACGATTTTTTCACACAGCTCGTCATAGCTCAATCCTTCGACTTTTGCCGCCTTGGGAATGAGGCTGTTGGGCGTCATTCCGGGCAGGGTATTGACTTCCAGGAACCAGGCTTTTCCGTCCTTGTCCAGTATAAAATCGGCTCTGCAGTAAACTTTCAGATTCAACCCGCGGTACACCGCTTCTGCAGCCCGTCTGAGCGTTTCGTCTTGCTCTTCCGTGAGATCCGCAGGACAGATTTCAAGCGCTCCTTCCTTGCCGCTCTGATACTTGGCAACATAATCGAAACCCTTTCCGGGAGGAGGAACGATTTCAATCGGACTCAGGGCATGCCCGTCCAACACCGGTACCGTCAGTTCTCTGCCGATGATCTTTTCTTCGACGATGATCCGGTTCCCATAGCGGAGAATGTGCTCCAGCGCACTCCGCAGTTCTTCTTCCGTATCAGGCAGTTCCACACCGATGGAACTGCCGCCGTCGATGATCTTCACCGCACAGGGAACCGGCAAAGTTTCCGTCAGATACGGAATATCTGAGGTGCAGTAGGCGATCTCCCGCCATGCCGGCGTCAGCACGCCGCCGCCGCTCTCCAGAACGCGCTTGGCCATCGCCTTGTCCATGGAGATGGCGCTGGCGAGCGGTCCGGATCCGGTATACGGCACACCAATCAGCTCCAGGAGGGCCTGAATTTTTCCGTCTTCCCCGTCCTTGCCGTGGAGACCGAGAAACACGCAGTCGGCCAGGGCGCAGATTTCCGCAACGCCTTTCCCCAGATGTCCGCTGCTCTGATACTGCCTGCCTTCCCAAACGCTTTTCAGATCAGGTTCGGTCTTTTCTATCGCCACATTCCCGCAGAGTCCGTCCGGTTCCCGGAACGCCTGTTCGAGCGGTTTGTCATATTCTTCCATCCCGAGGAATAAATCGACAAAAACCGCCTGATGGCCCATCCTGCGCAGCGCTTTGCACACTGATGTAGCTGTAACCAGCGCCACATGGCGTTCCGTGCTGATTCCACCGCCGAGTACAACGATTTTCATAGCTGTTCATCTCCGTCAGAAGACAGCAGACGCCGGATCCCGGCGGCTGCTGCCTGATTCATTAATTGATCTTCAACTCTTCCCAGAGGGTGTTGATGGTATCCAGCATTTCAGTGCTGAGATTACGGTAAGCATAAGCTTCATAGAGCTCTCCGAAGCGCTCAATGTCAGGATAGAGGATCTCCATGGCTTCCTCTCCCATCTCTTCGGCATAGTCTTCATCCTCATAGACCAGCGAGTTCGGACAGCCGTAGCAAATGTATTCCGCATTTGCAACTGCCGGTTCCTTCTCCAGCATGTAGTTGATGAAGATTTCAGCAAGCTCCTTATTCTGACAGCAGCTGGGAATGCACATAGCATCCACAAAGTAGTTCGTGCGCTCGGGCGTATAGAACTGCAGGTCCACACTGTCTGCCGCGGCATCCAGCATGGTAAAGTAGTCGCCGGCGTAATAGGCGCAGATGGCGGCCTCGCCCGATTCCATCATGTTGTACACTTCGTCCATGACGTAGCTCTTCACCAGCGGCTGCTGCCGCTTCAGTTCCCCGAGAGCAGCCTGCCATTCCTGCGGGTTGTCGCTGTTTACATCCAGCCCAAGCTTGTACTGTGCGGTTGCGAATGCATCGCGGCTGTTGTTGAACTGCAGGATATCCCCGGCATATTTTTCGTTCCACATGAGATCCCAGTCGCCAATGTCTTCCTCATCCACCTGTTCGGCATCCCAGATGATCCCGACAAAGTTATAGGTATACGGCACCGTATAGAGTTCATCCGGATCGTAGTACATCCCGCGGAAGCTCTCGCCGATATACTGGTAATTCGGGATATTGTCAAAGTTCAGTTCCAGCAGCATGCCTTCGTCTTTCATCCGCTGGATCATATAGTCACTCGGAACAATGACATCATAGCTTACTGCGCCGCTGGAAAGTTTTGCGTACATGTCCTCATTGGAGGCAAAGGTGGTGTAGTTTACCTCGACCTCATGGCCGTAGTTCTCCAGATACCATTCCTCAAATCCTTTGATGGTATCAAAGCTGTCTTCTGAGCCGTCCGAGATGTACTCGCCCCAGTTGTAGACATTCAGGACCGGCTTTTTGGGCGCAGCGATCACCATGACCGCAATCATTCCGACCGCAAGAACCGTGCCGATACCGAGGGCGATCCGCCGCGCCTTTTTCCGGGCTGCCGGCCGCTCCGGCTTATCCTTTGCGGGCCGTTCCACACCGGGGCCTGTATCAATGAGATTGGTCATAATCAGGAGAGCAAGAATCGTGAAGAAGATGATGGTGGAGAGCGCGTACATCTTCGGCGTCACGGTTTTCTTGGTCATGTTGTAGATCCGGATCGGGAGCGTCTGAAAACCGTTGCCCGCAGTAAAGTAGCTGATGACAAAATCGTCCAGGCTCAGGGTAAACGCCATGATCAACCCGGTGATGATGCCGGGCATGATTTCCGGAATCTCAACCTTCAGGAATGCGCGGACTGGCGTACAGCCCAGATCCATCGCGGCTTCCGGGAGAGAACGGTCCATCTGCTGAAGCTTCGGCAGAACCTGGAGGATCACATAGGGCAGGCAGAACGTGATGTGCGCGATCAGCATGGTCCAGAAGTTGAGGCTGGTGGCCGCACCAAACAGCCTGCCGACAAACACGAACATCAGCATCAGGGAAATACCGGTGATGATATCCGGGTTGATCATCGGGATGTTGGTCACAGTGTCCATCGCCGCACGCATCGCCTTGCTGCGCAGGCGATGAATGCCCACCGCAGCAGCAGTTCCCATGATCGTTGAGAGAATGGATGCCGAGAACGCCAGGATCAGGGTGTTGCGCACAGCGCCCAGCGTTTCCGCATCCCGGAAGAGTTCCCTGTACCAGTACAGGCTGCCGCCGGAAAACACACTCAGGCTTTTCGCCTCGTTGAAGGAAAAGACCAGCAGAATTGCAATCGGTGCAAAGAGGAAAAGCATAATCAGTGCGGTATAGAATTTAGCCATCGGTTTCATACCCGCACCTCCTTAAACATAAGCCTTCCGGTTGGCGTAGCGCTGCATCAGCGCCATGCCGGCCAGCAGGATCACCATCAGGATAAACGCAATCGCCGCGGCGAAATGAAGGTTGTTAGCAACATACTGCCCCTCAATCGCATCGCCGATCAGATAGAACTTTCCGTTGCCGAGCTTCTGAGAGATGTAGAATGTGCTGATGGACGGAATCAGGACCATGGTGATGCCGGAAATTACGCCGGGCAGACTCAGCGGGAATATCACCCTCCGCAGCACACCCCAGCTGTTGCAGCCCAGGTCTCTCGCAGCCTCTTCCAGCTTCAGATCCATTTTTGCCATCACCGAATAGATCGGAAGGATCATATACGGAAAATAGTCGTACACCATTCCGACCACCACGGCGCCTTCGGTGCCGATCATATGCAGCGGCCCCAACCCCAGCGTACGCAGCAGGCTGTTCAGGATTCCCGTATCCTGCAGAATCGTCATCCAGGCATAGGTGCGAATCAGGAAGTTCATCCACATCGGAATCATAATCAGGGTGATCAGAATCTTCTGGGTCCGTGCAGACGCACGGGAGAGGATATACGCCACCGGGTAACCCATCAGCAGGCAGATGATTGTCGAAATCACCGCCAGTTTCAGGCTTCGCCAGAAGATCAGCAGATAGGTGTAGGTGCCGTTTGCCGACCGTGCAGTAAAGAACCTGGTCATATTTTCCGTTGTAAAGCGAAAAGAATTATCCGTAAATGCGTAATACGCCACAAAGATCAGCGGAACAACGATAAACAGCAACGCCCACACCCCGTAGGGGCCGAGGGCCGCGCGCTGCACCGACGCTAAGCCGTTGTTTTTCTGCTTCATTCCTCTTCCTCCGCCTCTGCCGCCGCTTCGGCGTCTGAGAGTTCGTCAAACTCATTGGAAAAGGACGAATAGTCGCCAAACATTCCGGAGTATTCGGATTTCTTCATGATATGGATCGCGTCCGGTTCCAGATAGATTCCGATTCTCTCATCGACATCGACAAAATCGGTCGTCTGAATCATCCATTTGAACCCATTGATATCCACAATGATTTCGTAATGGACGCCAAGGAAAGTCACCGAGGTAACCGTCCCTTTCAGCATGCCCTTTTCTTCAGGAACAATATCCACATCCTCCGGACGGATCACAACATCCACAGCTTCGTTTTTCCCGAAGCCGATGTCCACGCAGTCAAACACATGACCGGAGAAACGCACTTTCCTGTCTTCCAGCATGACACCGTTGACAATATTGGATTCCCCGATGAAGTCTGCTACAAAAGCGTTCTGCGGTTCGTTGTAGATGTCGATCGGCGTGCCGATCTGCTGAATGCGGCCCTCGCTCATGACGACAACCGTGTCGCTCATGGAAAGCGCCTCTTCCTGATCGTGTGTCACGAATACGAAAGTAATCCCCGTCGCCTTCTGAATATTTTTCAGTTCCTGCTGCATATCTTTCCGAAGTTTCAGATCGAGCGCGGCAAGCGGCTCGTCCAGCAGCAGCACCTTCGGTTTGCTGACCAGTGCACGTGCGATCGCGACACGCTGCTGCTGTCCGCCGGACAGGCTGGTGACGCTGCGCTTTTCGAAGCCCGTAAGTGCGACAAGCTTCAGCATCTCGGTGACCTTTTCCTGTATCTCCGCATTCCCGACCTTTTTTTCGCGGAGTGGAAAAGCAATGTTCTCGAAAACATTTAAATGCGGAAACAGCGCATAGCGCTGAAATACGGTATTTACATTGCGCTTGTGCGGGGGCAGTGCAGCGATGTCTTCTCCAAGAAAATAGACCTCACCCTGATCCGGCTGCTCGAAGCCGGCAATGATGCGCAGGGTCGTCGTCTTGCCGCAGCCCGACGGACCGAGCAGCGTCATGAATTCATTGTCATAGATGTCCAGTGAAATATTGTCCAAGACAACTTCCCCGTCAAAGGACTTCGTGATGTTTTTCAGTTCGATGATTTTACGCATGTGACTGCCTCCTGTGAAAAATGACTGCATGCCTAATAAGCATGCAGTCACAGAATGGATAAAAAAATCCCCACGGACTTTAAGCTCTGAAGGCACCGACTGACCTAAATTTATTGACCATTTCACAAGTTTGCCGGGAAGGGCCCCGGCTTTGGTTTATAGTTACCAACTTATAAAACTTGAGCTTTTAACTCAATCAATAAGGCAGCTTGCGCTGCCGCCGCATCACAGCGGCATTCGGCATTCGACCCGGCTGTCCGTGTGGCCTCGGCTGCAGAATATGCAGCGGTCATATCTGCTTCGGATCCCTCTGACCCGATTGAGATGGTTTATCTTATCAATTTTTGCAAAGACTGTCAATAGCGTTTTTCCAGTCAAACGCCCTCTGACAGCGCACTGCATGCACAGCTTTCTCCTGAAAAACAGACATGCCCGCCAGTTGTGTATAAAAGCGACAAAGCAAGTGTCCAAATTGATGTCGGAATTGTCAAAATGATCATTTTTTTGATGACAAACTGCCATGATTTGTGTTATGATGGATAATAGAGGGATATCAATAATCGATAATCATATTCATTTCAATCACAAACAAACCGAAAGGGGAAAACCTATGGCAAGAGAGATTCTGTTTGACCTTGGCAAAATGATCACCGACCGCCTGCCGTACAAATTCGGCCTCAAAAGGCTGACAGAGGACGATCCCGAATACATCATTCTGGACCGCGCCTGCTCCAGTGATGAGATTGCCGAAATCATGCTGAAGATGGGCCTGCGCAAGCCCAAGACCACCGCAGAAATCGCAAAGCTCACCGGCAAGTCTGAAGAGCGCATTACGGAGCTCCTGACAGACGCAGCCAACCACGGTATTGTGGAATATCACTGGGAGAATCCTCAGCACGAGAAACAATGGTATGTGCAGCTTTTTGTTCCGGGTATCGCAGAAATGACAAACATGGTTCTCGAACAGGTCGAGAAATATCCGGAACTTGCTTCCAGCTTTGACCAGATGACATTCCTTCCGCTGGTCGGCAAAACCCACCTGATGCCCCCCGGCGGCAACGGCATCGGCATGCATGTTATCCCTGTAGAAAAGGCGATTAACTCAAACAGCCAGTCTATTTCGATTGAGCACATCTCTCACTGGCTGGACAAATATGACGGAAAACTTTCTGTCGGCTACTGTTCCTGCCGCAACGCCCGCCGTCTCTTCGGCGAAGGCTCCGGCGAGATCCAGGACGACTGCTGCATCGGTCTCGGCGACTTTGCCCAGTATCTGATTGAGACCGGCAAGGGCCGCCCGATCACCAAGGAGGAAGCACTCCAGATTTGCCAGCGTGCTGAAGAAAACGGCTATGTCCACCAGACCACCAACATCGACGGCCAGGACAAGATTTTCGGTCTCTGCAACTGTGACCTTGGCGTCTGCTTTGCGCTGCGTACCAGCCAGTACTTCAACACGCCGAACATGTCCGCTTCTTCCTACCGCGCCCATATTGAAAAGGAAAAGTGCGTTGCTTGCGGCAAGTGCGTTGAAGTCTGCCCCGCCGGCGCTGTCAAGCTCGGCCAGAAACTCTGCACCAAGGAAGGAGAAGTCGAATACCCCAAGCAGGAACTGCCCACAGGCCTTAAATGGGGTGAAGACAAGTGGAATCCGAATTACGTTTACGATAACCGCAAGAACTGCCACGAGTCCGGCACCGCCCCCTGTAAGACCGCATGCCCCGCGCATATCGCCATTCAGGGTTACATCCAGCTTGCCAAGGAGGGCCGTTATCTCGACGCCCTTAAGCTCATCAAGCAGGACAACCCCTTCCCCTCGGTCTGCGGCTATGTTTGCAACCGCCGCTGTGAAGACGCCTGCACACGCGGCTCTCTGGACAAGGCGCTCGCCATTGACGAAATCAAGAAGTTCATCGCCGAGCAGGATCTGAAGAGCGAGGAGCGCTACATCCCCGAGCGTCTGTACCGCCGGCCAATTGACAAGCCGTATCCCGAGAAGGTCGCCATCATCGGTGCAGGCCCCGCCGGTCTGAGCTGCGCCTATTACCTGGCCCGCATGGGGTATGAGAACGTCACGGTCTTCGACCGCAACCCGCAGCCGGGCGGTATGCTTGTGATGGGCATCCCCAGTTACCGTCTCGACCGCAGCGCGCTCAAGGGCGAAATCGAAGTTCTTGAAAAGATGGGCGTAAAGTTTCAGATGAACACCGAAGTCGGCAAGGACGTCACCATCGAGGAGCTCCGCCAACAGGGCTACAAAGGCTTTTATGTCGCCATCGGCGCGCAGAAGAGCTCCAAGCTCGGTATTCCCGGCGAGGAACTGAAGGGCGTACTCGGCGGTGTGGACTTCCTGCGCCAGGTCAACCTCTGCAAGAAGCCCAGAATCGGTAAGAAGTGTGCCGTCATCGGCGGCGGCAATGTCGCCATGGACGTATGCCGCACGGCAGTCCGCCTCGGCGCCGAGACTTACGTTATCTACCGCCGCAGTGAAGACGAGATGCCTGCCGACAAGGAAGAAATTGCAGAGGCCAAGGCAGAAGGCGTGAAGTTCTGCTTCCTCAACGCTCCGGTTGAAGTTTTGGGTGAAGAAGGTAAGGTTACCGGCCTGAAAGTCGAGCTCATGGAACTCGGTGAGCCCGATGAAAAAGGCAGGCGGAAGCCTGTCGGAACCGGCAAATTTGAAACCATTGAAGTCAATTCCGTGCTCTCCGCCATCGGTCAGGTCATTGACTGGGGCAAGCTGGACGTCGGTGCGCTGGAGACCGGCAAGAAGGGCAACGCCATTGCCGATTCCGTTACCTACCAGACCGCACAGGACGACATTTTCGTCGGCGGTGACGTTTACACCGGCCCGAAGTTTGCCATTGACGCCATCGCGGCAGGCCGTGAAGGCGCTGAGTCGCTGCACCGCTTCGTCCAGGACGGCCAGAGCCTTACCCGCGGACGCAACCTGCGTGAGTTCTACGAACTGGACAAGAACAACATCGTTGTCGGCGTCGACTGCTTCGACCGTCCCGCACGCCAGCAGATTCTGCACGATGCTTCCAAAGCCCGTTCCTTCGAGCACGATCGCCTCACCTTCACCGAGGAGCAGGTCAAGGCCGAGGCCAGCCGCTGCCTGGGATGCGGTGTCAGCGTAGTGGACCGGAACCGCTGCATCGGATGCGGCCTCTGCACCACCCGCTGCATGTTCGACGCCATTCACTTGGAGCGCGACGTTCCCGAAGCTTCCACCATGATCCGCTGCGAAGACAAGGTTGGTCCCCTGCTGAAGAATGTGGCAAAGAAATCCATCAACATTATCCGGAAGGCCAAGTAATGCACGAGTTGGGAACCATCTACTATGTCATTGATACGGTAGAGAAGCTGATGGTTGAAAACGACCTGAAGGAAGTCGGCTCGATTACACTGGAAGTCGGCGAGGTCAGCGGGATTATCCCGATGTATCTGCAAGAGTTCTGGGAGTATGCCCGCCAGAAAACAGAGCATTTCCAGAACACGGAACTGAAGATTGAGGAGCTAAAAGCCGTCACCTACTGTCAGGACTGCGCGCAGACCTACCCGACCATCCCGCAGGGCAAAACCTGCCCCTACTGCGGAAGCGGCAACACCTTTCTGGTCACCGGAAACGAATACAACATCAAGGAAATCGAAGCCTGTTAGTCAACAAAAAAAGAACCGGGAATGATGATCCCGGTTCTTTTTTGTTTGTTCAGGTTGCTCAGATCACGTTTGTGAGCTTCAGAATGATCTGCGCAATAATGGCAGAGCCGATATAAGTGCCGATGAAAGCAAGGATTGCGGTGCAAACGATCGCAATGCCCTGTTCTTTGAACGTGTCAAGGTCTTTGCCTGCAGAAATACCGGCATAGGCAAGGATCGGCGTGCAAAGCGGAAGCAGGCCGATTTTGGCAAACTCCGTCGCCATGGTGGTGGAGAACCAGCCGGCGAACGGGAAGCTGAGAATGGTCGTAATCAGCGCCACATAGAGGATGACGGGAACCTGGAACGGCAGAACCTTCGCCAGAAGGTCATGAATGACGCAGCTGACAATGATGATAATGAACATGTAAAGAAGGGCCGGGAAAACTTCCCATGGCAGGTGGATATGCTCCGCGCCGGTGCGCCAGTCGTAAATCATATTCGCAATAGAAGCAAGCACGCCGCTGATCAGAAGGACTTTGATTCTGGTCGCCCAGACTTTTCCCATGTTTTCAGTCTTCTTTTCCTTCATGATTAGATATCCTCCTTCTCGACAACGATATCCTCTTTGCCCTTCTGCGGCCTCATACCTTTCTGGGGATGATTCTTAGCGAGCTTCTTGTACAGCCATTCGGTAAGCGGGAGGCCGATCAGGAGGCTCATATACAGGCCGTCGGCATTGGTCAGGGTGTTGGAGGTAACAGCATAGGCCTGAATCTCTTCCGCCATATCCGGGAACTTTTCCACCAGCGGGGCAAGAGACGCCGTCAGCATGGATGCCGAACCCATGCCGGACGCCATGGCGAGAGCATACGGATGGAAGATTTTCGCTCCTGCAAAGATCGATGCCAGAATGCCGTAGAACACCGTACCAAGCACGGTACCGGTCACGTAGGCACCCATAACGCCGGAGCCTTCCGGGCCGTCAAGACCGTATTTGTCGGCAACGATGGCGATAGAGGGCTCACGGGAGATGGAAAACGCCGCGCCGATGGCAGCTCTGCCCATCCGGAAGACCAGCACTGCCAGAGGCAGGGACAGGAAGATCGTACCGAGGTTACCGAATTCCTGCAGAATCAGCGCCGGGCCGGCAACTACGATCTTATCCCAGGACGGCCCTATGGAGCAGCTGAGCTTGACAATGAGGAACATAACGCAGATTCCGATATAGCCGGATGCGGTTTCCATGGTCTCTCTCTTGAGCTTCTTGGTTCCGCCAAGGATGATGCCGATCATGATCGCAAACAGCATCGGAATCAGGGAGAATGAGATGCCGTTTCCTCTTGCCCCGTTAATTGCGATCTTCATGGTGCCGATGAGTTCGGCAATGACCATGATCACAAGGCACAGGACATGGACTTTCCAGTCCTTCAGATTGAAGTTTTCCTTGAAATCCTTCATGTTTTCCTACCTTTCTCTCAAACGTGATTTATAATTCCAACCTTCCCCAGTCACGGAGATATTCCTCCTTGGTGAGGACCGGTTTGAATCCTTCTTTGATCTTTTTGCCTGTCTTCGCCCCGTCATAGAGCAGTTCTATGACCAGGCAAAGCAGCGCTTTCGCTGAGGTGATCATGGTCAGCTCCTTGTCCTTCATACAGAAGTCCTTACTGTGGAGCCCGCCTGTCACTCCGGCAAAATAGGACTGAATCGACGGCATAAGCTGGGATACATCCCCCTGATCAGAAGATCCCCCGCCGAAGCCCGGACAGATTTTCAGAACATCGTCACCGATCAGTGCTTTCAGTTCGTTGTACATGAGGTCATTGAGTTCATCACACTGAACGACCGGAAGATAACCCGGGAGTTCAATAATCTCACATTCCGCACCGACCGCATCCGCACCGGCGCGGAAGGCTCTGTTGACCTTCTCCGATGCTCCCATGATTGCTTCGACGCTGCTGCCGCGCACATAAGTCTCAAGCCGGACATCCGCCGGAACAACATTGACGATGTCGCCGCCTTTTGTAATGATAGGATGAACCCGGATATGGTCCTCATCCCTGAAGGTTTCGCGCTGGGCATGTACGGCCATCAGGCCGAGCATCGCAGCATTCAGCGCGTTGACCCCCTCGAACGGGGCGGCGCCGGCATGGGCCGCTTTTCCTTTGTAATTAACCAGTTTTGTCGTAAACCCGGTGCACACGGAGGAAGCACCGGCCTTAAACCCCGGTTCCATAACGGAACTGTGCTGCATGACGCTGATGTCGATATCATCGAATTCACCAAGCCGGATAAACTCCTGTTTCCCGCCCAGGAACCACTGTTTTCCTTCTTCCCTGCGCCTGTTCCGATATGTAATCTCAACAAATTCCTCCGCCGGAACGCCCATCAGAACGATGTCACCGTCCAGGTTTTCCATAAGATCGGTATCGTGAAGCGCATAGGCAATGGCCGCAATGGAAGCCAGCTGGGCATTGTGGCCGCATGCGTGAACCGCTCCGGTCACTTTGTCCGCATCGGGATGATCCGCCACAAGGATTGCGTCCAGCTCCCCCATGACCGCAACCCGGATGCCGGACTGTTTTCCCCGATATGCGTCCACCACGCCGGTACCTGCAACACCGGTTCTCGGTTTTCTTCCGAGAGTCTTCAGAATTGAAGCAAATTTTTCGGATGTCTTAACCTCTTTAAAGCCAAGCTCAGGTTCCGCCGCCACAGAATCCGCAAAAGCAATGATTTCATCCCTGCGGGCATCTATGGCATCACATACCATTTTTTTCAGTTCTTCTTTTGTTTTCATCGCGCAGTCCCATCTCAATATATTCAATAATGAAAGTATTTTAATACCGGATGCGGCATTAGTCAATTGTTAATAAAGTATGAAATAAATTTTTTTGTCCGTGATGATCAGGCGGATGTCGTTTACGTGCAAAACACAGGTCCCCGGCGCCAATCTTCTCCACAGATATGAGAATCCCGGTCTGTATAATGCAGTGCATAAAAGTCGTGTGCATCCGCGTTCAATGCAAACCCGCTCTCCGTCGACGGGTACAACGACCTTAACTGTGCGGGTTTCGTCAGAATGGGAAGCACGGCATTTTCCTTACGTTCATGCAGCAGACATCTGCCCTTTTCATTGAAGGCAAGGATCCTGATATACTCCGGCATCCGTTGGAAGTCCGATTCCGTGATCCCGAGTGCCGCATACAGAAGGATTCTCCGGATTCTTGCCAGCGGATATCGCCGTGTCGCGGCTGCTCTCGCAGCAGGCTCGCAATCCGGTTCGTTCCAAAGCGCTTCATAGAGACGGTCTCCCAGACCGTTTCCGGCATCCGGCAGTTTCCGATAGTCTTCCCTCTTCAGGAAGCGGAGGCGGGACAGCATCAGCAGGTCTGCCCGGTTTTTATCCGACACTTCCCGTCCCGCTTCCCGTTCCCGGGCAAAAACCGATTCCGCAGCTGCCGGGACGCAGCTCCGGATGCTCTCGCCTGCGCAGATACGACGGCGAAGCTCTGATGCCGAAGCATACTCTCCGGCTCCGGCCTCATCATGCCCGGCTCCCTTGCGCAGGACGACGAGCGGACGGATGTACAGGCCGTCCTGCTGAATTGCCTTTAAGTACTCCAGTGCCAGGATGCTGTTCGGACGCTGCATGCAGTCCAGTTGTCTCCCGAGTATCTGCTCGGCCGTCTGCTGTCTGGCAGCGGCATAGTTCTGCTCCGGATGTCCCTTCAGCATCCTGCGAACCCTGTCGATAAAGTCCTCCTGCCGGAGCAGGTCCGCGATGGAAGCGAGTTCCTCCAGATTCTCCGTTTCACTGCCGAAACTGATGAGGTCCGTCCCCATGGCCGCCAGTAGTTTTACTGCAGCTTTTGCAAAGCCTTCCGCAGAGGCAAGCGCCCACGGCAGCGGAAGTTCCACGACCAGATCCGCTCCGCAGCGGCAGGCCGCTTCCGCCCGGGCATATTTGCTGTAGACGGCCGCTTCTCCCCGCTGTACAAAATCTCCGCTCATGACAGCAATCACGGCGGCATCTTCTCCGGCTATCCGTCTGCTTTCCGCCAGGTGATAGGCATGCCCGTAATGGAACGGATTATACTCGGCGACGACCCCGATTGTTTTCATATTCAGCCCCCAAAAAAGACTTGCGCTTTTCTATGAAATTTACTACAATAGGAACAGAATCCCGGCATATTATGTGATGATCCGGGGGTATTTTCCCGGAAAGAAAGGAACGCAATTCATGAAAATTCTTGTTATCAATGCTGGCAGCTCTTCCCTGAAATATCAGCTGATCGACATGGAAACCGAAACCGTTCTCGCAAAGGGCCTCTGCGAGCGCATCGGGATCGGCGGTCACCTGAAGCACAGCCCTCTGGTTGGCGGAAAGCCCGTGTTTAATGAGGATCTTCCCATGCCCACGCATTCTGAAGCGATCGCAGCCGTCATTGACAAGCTGACCAGCGCGGAATACGGTGTGGTTTCCTCCATGTCCGAGATTGACGCAGTCGGACACCGCGTGGTTCACGGCGGTGAAAAGTTTGCAAACTCTGTCCGGATTGATGACGACGTCATGGCCGCGATTGAGGAATGCACGCCGTTTGCGCCGCTGCATAACCCCGCAAACATCACGGGCATCAACGCCTGCAAAGCCGTCATGGGTGACGTGCCCATGGTCGCCGTCTTTGATACTGCCTTCCACCAGACCATGCCCGGCAAAGCCTATATGTATGCCATTCCCTATGAATATTACCAGAATGACGGAATCCGCCGCTACGGCTTCCACGGCACTTCACACCGTTACGTTTCCTCCCGCTGTGCCGAACTCATGGGCAAACCGATTGAAGAGCTGAAGCTGATCTCCTGCCATATGGGCAACGGTTCTTCCATCTGCGCCATCGACGGCGGCAAATGCGTGGACACTTCCATGGGCTTTACGCCTCTGGTCGGTCTGCCGATGGGCACCCGCTGCGGCGATATCGACGCCGGCATCATCCAGTTCATGATGAAGAAATACGGCTACAGCATTGACGAGATGCTGAACATTCTGAACAAGAAGTCCGGCGTGGCCGGCGTTTCCGGCGTTTCTTCCGACTTCCGCGACCTCAGCTCCGCTGCCGACGAAGGCAACGAACGCGCACAGCTTGCTCTTGATATGTTCCACTACTGGGTTGCCAAGGTGGCAGGCTCCTATGTGGCAGCCATGAACGGCGTGGATGCCATCATCTACACAGCAGGCGTCGGTGAAAACAGCAAGGAATCCCGCGCAGCCATCAGCGAGTACTTCGGATATCTGGGTGTTCAGATTGATCCTGAAGCAAATGCCAAGCGCGGCGAGGACATCATGATTTCCACTCCCGACTCAAAGGTCAAAGTCTTTGTCATCCCCACGAACGAGGAACTTGTGATCGCCCGCGACACCCGCGACATCATCAGCTGAATACCGTCTGCGAAACGGCAGACGGCTCCGCAAAGCATCTTCTCTCCCCGCCTGCGGCGGGGAGTTTTTATGTGCCGGTTGAACCGAAGCCTCCCGCTCCGCGTTCGGTTTCCGTCAGATCATCCGTTTCTTCAAACTCCAATGCCAGATACGGAAGCACAATCATCTGCGCGATCTTTTCACCCGGTACGATCACACGCGGTACGTCGGAATCGTTGTGGATTGCCACGATATAGTTCCCGCGGTAGTCTGAATCGCAGACCCCGACGCAGTTTGCCGGGCGAAGCCCCTCCCGGGATGCGATCCCGCTGCGGGCGAATATTCCCGCAAAATATCCATCCGGCAATTCCATCTGCAGGCCGGTATCCACTTTGACCGTCGTATGCGGCAAAACGGTCAGTTCCTCCCGGATAGCCGCACAAAGATCATATCCGGCAGCATGGCTGCTGCCGCGAACCGGCATGAGGGCAGCTTCACTGACCCGTTTTACTTTGATTTTCATCTTAAGCCTCCATTCCCATGCCGCTGCCGCGCTACTCTCATCTCCAGCTGTATCTGTGCAATTCCGCAGACAGTTGACGAACGCAGAGGACAGGAGTAAAATAGCAGCTAACAGAATCCGTTTATCTGAATAAGCAACACTATAACACAGGAGAGGAGAAATTGCCATGCCTGAAATCCGGGACTTTTACTTTCCTTCCACCAACGGGAAAAACAAAATTCTTGCGCGCATCTGCACACCCGACAAACCGCCGAAAGCCGTTGTTCAGATTGCGCATGGGATAGCCGAGCATATCTCCCGTTATGATCCTTTCATGTTTTTCCTTGCCGAGAACGGATATGTCGCTGTCGGCAACGACCATCTCGGTCATGGGCTGTCTGCTGAAAATGAGGATGGTCTCGGCATTTTTGACACTCAAAACGGCTGGACTTATGCCGTCGATGATATGAAAGCCCTGCGGGATCAGGTTCGGCAGGAATTTCATGACATTCCCTATATCTTTTTCGGGCACAGCATGGGCAGTTTTCTGACCCGCACCTATCTGATTCGCTATCCGGACCAATATGACGCCGCCATCCTCAGCGGTACCGGGCAGCAGTCCCCTGCGCTGATCAACGCCGGTTTCTTTGCTGCCAATCTGCTGACGCTGCTGAGAGGACCCGGAGCTGATGGAAAGCTGCTGAATGACATGGCATTCGGTTCCTACTGCAAAAAGATAGACAACCCGCGTACTCCTTTTGACTGGCTCAGCACCAATGAGGAAAATGTCGACCGTTATATCGCGGATCCACTCTGCGGCTTTGTTGCCAAATGCAGCATGTACCGTGACATGATGGGCGGATTGAAGTTTCTGACCAAGCAGAGCAACATCGACAAGATGAACAAAGACGCCCCGATCTATTTCATGTCGGGTGCCGAAGATCCGGTCGGCGACTACGGCGCCGGGGTGGAAAAGGCTTACCGTGCATTCTGCGATGCGGGGCTTCACGATGTTACCATGAAGCTCTATCCGGGCGGCCGGCATGAGATGCTGAACGAGACCAACCGGGAGGAAGTCATGCAGGACATCCTGGCCTGGCTGGATCAGCGGGTTGATTCCCTTTAAAGCAAGAAAAAAAAGAAAGAGGGGCGGATGATTCCGTCCCTCTTTCCTGTTGTTTTATGTATCGGCAGGTCTACTGCTACTTTTTTGCAAGCGCTTTCTGCAGAAAACGCTCTTCATTGATAATAAAACGCGTATGGGTTCCTTTGCCTATGATTTCATCCCCCACGCGGGCCTGCACCTGAAACTGAAGCTTCCTGCGATCCACTGCAATCAGTTCCGCCTCCGCGGTAACCGTTTCCCCGATCGGTGTCGGCGCATTGTGCGTCACACTGATTTCCGTTCCGACGGTTGCCTCACCTTCCGCAAGGAAAGGCTTGACGGTGTTCAGTGCGGCGTTCTCCATCAGGGCAATCATCATGGGCGTTGCAAACACCTCGAGGGAACCGCTTCCCACAACAGCCGCCGTGTTTTCATGAATCACCCGAACCGAGGCACTGCCCTTTAATCCGGGCACCAGGCTCATCTCATTGCCCCTTTGATGACATCTGCCAGACGCTTGACGCCCTCCACCAGGCGCTCGTCGGTGGCATTGGAATAATTCAGGCGCATGCAGTTCTTGACGGAACCGGAGGGATAGAACCCGTCGCCCGGAACAAACGCGACTTTCTTTTCCAGCGCAATGGGCGCAATGTCACGGGTGTTGATATACTCGGGAAGCTCGCACCAGGTGAAGAGACCGCCGTCCGGATCGGTGAATCTGCACTCCTCCGGGAAGGTTTCCCGCATGGTCTGAATCATCAGCTCGCAGCGGTGCTTATAGACCGGCAGGATCTTCGCCACATGGGCGTCAATGTCAAACATCTCAAGATACTTGGAGATGGCCATGGCATTGATGGTAGCCGTCTGCAAAACCGCAGCCTGCGCAATCAGATTCACCTTGCCGATGATCGCATCGCTTGCCCCGATCCATCCCAAGCGCATACCGGGAGAAAGGATCTTCGAGAAGGTGCCGAAGTACATGATCAGCCCCTTCTCATCCATGCTCTTCAGGGCCGGAAGATACTCGCCCTTGAACCGCAGATCGCCGTAGGGGTTGTCCTCAATTGCAGGAATCTCATACTTGTTGATGATTTCCATGAACTGCTTGCGGCGCTCAAGAGGCCAGGTGCGTCCACTCGGATTCTGGAAGTCGGGAATGATATAGATGAACTTGACATTCTTTGTCGTTGCAAGAACTTTATCGAGTTCTTCCATGATCATACCGTCTCCGTCGGTCGGAACTTCCACAAAGTTCGGCTGGTACTGACGGAATGCGTTGATGGCGCCCAGATAACTCGGACTCTCCAGGACTACAACATCTCCGGGATTCAGGAACAGCTTGCCGATAAAGTCAAGCCCCTGCTGGCTGCCCGCTGTCAGGATAATCTGCGAGGGATCAATCGTCACATTGTTTTTTGCAAGCATGCGTTCCGCAATCTGTTTGCGGAGCGGCGCCCAGCCATCGGTGGCGCCATACTGCAGTGCCGTGGGACCGGCCTCATCCAGAACGGCATCATACGCTGCTTTAATATCCGCAACCGGGAAAAGTTCCGGAGCAGGAAGGCCGCCGGCAAAAGAAATAATATCGGGTTTGGAAGCGACTGCGAGAAGCTGACGAATGTCCGATGCTTTGATTCCGCCCATTCTTTCCGCAAATTCTACCATGTGATAATCCTCCTGTATAAGATAATGTGGGATAAAACAGTCCGGCAACGGAACATATTGCCGCCTGTCGTTTCTGTGAGAATTGTATCACATTATTCCGGGGATGTAAAGCAAAATGCACAGGGGATCCCCCTGTGCATTTGCCGTTTCCTGTAGCTTTTGCAACAAAATGTGCCCTGTTCTGACGGAATACAATCAGTAGTTGAATGTGTGCGGGAGCAGGGTGCTGAGCTTATAACTGACATAACGGCTCCCCGCTTTGGCGCACAGCACTTCCATATCCGGTGAAAACTCTGCCAGAAACTGCCTGCATGCGCCGCAGGGTGTGCACCAATTCTCGCTGTCGGCATAGATGGCGATTCTGCGGAAACTGCGTTTCCCTTCGCTCACCGCTTTGCAGCACGCGGTCCGTTCGGCACAGATTGTGCTGCCCAGTGCCGCATTTTCCACGTTGCATCCGGTGTACACGCTGCCGTCGGCACATTCAATCGCGGCACCGACAGGAAATCTGGAATACGGAACATAGGCATTCATGGATGCCTCACGCGCCATGGTCATCAATTCACGGTCTGTCATTGTTCTTCTCCTCCGTTATTCACCCATATCGATGGTCCAGTCTGCAAAGCCGTACAGGGGATTCCCGAAATTCGGTTCCATCCCTTTCACCACGCCGCGGTGCGTGATAATCTGCTGTTTTTCGAAACCGATGCTGACAAGGTTGCCGGACGTGCGCGTTATATATTCGCACAGATCGTTATAAGCCAAAGGTCTTGCGGCATCGGTCGCCCTCAGGTAGTTTTTGATGCGGTCCTCTATGGTCGTATCGCGGGATCTGCTGAAGTTGATATTGGTTCCTTCGTTCTCCTTCTTCCGGACCTGAAGCAGTTCGGTCAGATCGAAGTCGTTGCGGAGCTTGACTTCACCGTAATACATATCCCATGTGACTTCGAGGTTTCCCGACTCAAAGAAGCCGTCAATCAAAGCCTGTTTATAGGCTTCCCAATCCAGCTCCTGAACATTGACCGTGATGCCGATGGCCTTCATATCCTCTTTAAACCGATTGACGATACCCGCCTTGGCGCTGCTGTCAGCACAGACAATGATCACGATTTCAAACCGCCCGGTACCGCTCCCGGCATACTCCATCCGTCCGTCCCCGTCCGTATCCGCGATTCCCGCACTCTGCAGCACAGCCTTGCAGGTAGTCATATTGTAATGCAGGGAATCTGCCAGCGCGCGGGGGTAGAAGTCCACGGTCGGATACAGCGGTACCGCGGACGCAACTGCGTCGCCACTCAGCAGTTCTTCGAGATAGTCCCGGTCAAAGGCATACTGCATGGCGACCCGGAACGCACTGTTTTTACCGAAGGTGCTTTCCTCGTTGAACATGATGTAGTGCAGGTTTGTGGTGGCATAATTGTGGATCTCGTTGGAAGAAGCATAGCCCAGAGAAGTATAGCTGGAAGGATCGTTGATCGCCACATCGATCACGCCGTCCTCAAAAGCCTCCAGCGTTCCCTCTGCATCCGTGTACTCCTGAAGATAGATCGTCTGGAGCGGCAGTTTTCTGCTGTTCGGATAATGGGGATTTGCCTGGAGTGTGACCAGATCCTCATCATACATATACGGCCCGCTCCCGATGGGCGGAACACCGGCTTCGACTTCAAACGTTCCGAACTTGATTACCGGGATGTTCAGGAGCTTCACAAACTGGCTGTCGCCGATCCCGAGTGTCACGGTCATGCCGTCATCGTGATAGGATGCACCTTTAAAACTGGCAAAACGCCCGCGGTAACGGTCGTTGTAAATTGCAAAACCGATGGAGTAAACAAGGTCCCGTCCGGTCACCGGATCGCCGTCGGAAAAGGTATGCTCATGTTCCGTATCCAGCGTAAGACTCCATACTGTGGAATCGTCATTGCTGGTCCAGGATCCGATTACATTCGGGATCACATGGAAGTTTTCATCCACTTCAACCATGTTCTCATAAACCAGGCAGCACAGCAGCTGATTGGAATGGTTTGTCGCCACAAAAGGGTTTTTGCTGTAATTTGGATTTGAATTCAGGGAAAAGACATTATCCGCCAGTTCGGCACGGGCAAGGTCTTTTCCTCCCGTTGATTCCGGAATCCCGTCCCCGCTGTTCTGGTTTCGCCTGCCACAGGCGGTCAGGCTCAGCACCATGACCCCTGCGAGCATCAGCGCAGCAATCCGGCAAAGGACCGAACGATGGTTTCTACTCATGCAGCACCTCCGGGAAGGGCAATGCCGGCTGCCTGACCGCCGCGTTTCCCACGGGTGTACCGGTGTGACCAGTACTTTTCATGGCAGCAGAAAGTGCACTCTTCCGAACTATCAATCTGTTCCGCAGGAACACCAAGCTGTATCAGCCGTCTCGCATTCGCCGCACGAAGATCCACCATCGTCTTCCCATCGTCCCTGTGAAAGAAGAGGCCTTCCGTATCATCGGACAGCCAGGCCGTGATCGCATCCGGGACATCATCGTCCGTCTCAAAACAGCAGGCGCCGATGGCCGGCCCGATGGCAGCCCGGAGATGTGCCGGTTCGGCCCCGAGAGCCTGCATGGCCCGCAGCGCATTGTTCAGAATGTCTGAAACGCTGCTTCTCCACCCGCAGTGGATGGCGCCGATCACACCGGCTTCCGCATCGCAGAGCAGCACGGGAACACAGTCTGCCGTAAAGCAGAAAATCGGAAGACCGGGTGTCGCGGTCACAATCCCGTCGGCATCATAGGGGACCCTGTCCAGGCATTTGTGCCGGTCATCCATCGTAACCGTCCGCACAACATTTCCGTGTACCTGTTTTGTCACGGCGCAGTCATCCGGTCCTGTACCGAATAAAGCGGCAACCCGGCGGAAGTTTTCCCTGATATTCTCCGGCTCATCTCCGTGATTTGAGATCAGGTTCAGACTCTCCAGATAACCGGTGCTGACGCCGCCGAAGCGCGTCGTGAAAACATGCTTCAGCGGAATGAGATTAGACCGCATATATACGATTCCGTTTTCGTTTTCCTGAACAAACATGAATGGCTTACTCGTTTCTCCCGCAGCATTCCTTGTACTTCAGCCGGCGGCTTCCGTCCGCCTTCATTTTTCCGCAGGGACAGGGATCATTCCGACCCGGCTTCGGCGCTTTTTTCACCGGCTTCTTCTTTTCGGGTTCTCCACCTACATTGGCTGCCGCATTCTTTGCTACGGCTTTCCGTTCAATCGGCTGCTGGACGCGTACCCTTACGGTGTAGAGGCGGCGTACCGTCTCTTCCCGGATCCCGCGAACCATGGCCTCAAACATGTCAAAGCCTTCCTGCTTGTAGGCATCGATCGGCTTGGTTGCACCGTAGCCGCGCAGACCGATCCCCCGCTTGAGTTCGGTCATTGCGTCGATGTGATCCATCCAGTATTCATCGACCACGCGGAGCATCACGACGCGCTCCAGTTCCCGCATCAGCGGAGTACCATTCGGTCCAGGGCCGAATGCGGCCTCGCGCTCCGCGTAGGTTTTTTGTGCAATTTCCAGAACTCTGGCTGCTATCTCGCCGCTGTCTGCCTTCCGGAAATCCTCCAGCTTCAAGGTACCGTGCGGAAGAAACAGGCCTTCAAAAGCCTTCAGCGCTTCGTCCAACTGCTGCTGGCTCTCGGCAACCATTCCGCCTAGCCCGTCGGACACGGTACCGGTTACGAACTCCTCTATCATCCCCTGAATCTGTTCCTGCAGATCTTCACCATCCAGCACCTTCTGACGCTCGCCGTAGATGATGTTCCTCTGCTGATTCATCACATCATCGTATTCAAGGACGCTCTTACGGGTCTGGAAGTTCCGGCTTTCCACCGTCTTCTGCGCCTGTTCGATCGCACCGGACAGCATCTTTGCGTCCAGCGGCGTGTCCTCTTCCATCTTCAGGGAGTCCATCATTCCCATGATCCGCTCAGAGCCGAACAGACGCATGACATCGTCCGTCATCGCCAGATAGAACCGACTTTCGCCCGGATCGCCCTGACGGCCGGAACGGCCGCGCAGCTGGTTGTCAATTCTGCGTGACTCGTGCCGTTCGGTACCGAGAATAAAGAGTCCGCCAACCTCACGAACCTTCTCTGCTTCGGTATTGGTCACTTCCTTGTGTGCGGCAAGCTGCTTTGCAAAAAGGGCCCTCGCCTCGGTGATGGTTTCATCCTGCGTTTCGGCATAGCCCGTAGCTTCGGCAATCACAGCATCGTCATAACCGGCCTTCTTCAGGTCGTATTTGGCAAGGTACTCGGCATTGCCGCCCAGCATGATATCGGTGCCGCGGCCTGCCATGTTCGTAGCAATCGTGACAGCGCCGAGTTTGCCCGCCTGCGCAACGATCTCCGCTTCCTTCTCGTGATACTTTGCATTCAGCACTGTGTGAGGAATGCCGCGTTTTTTCAGCAGGGATGACAGGTATTCGCTCTTTTCAATCGAGACCGTACCAACCAGAACAGGCTGCCCTTTGTCATGGCATTCCGCAATCTGATCAATGATCGCGCGGTTTTTGCCGATATCGCTGCGATACACAACATCCGGCCAGTCCTGCCGGATAACCGGCTTGTTGGTCGGGATTTCAATGATATCCAGTTTGTAGATTGCGGCAAATTCCTCCGCCTCGGTTACAGCGGTACCGGTCATTCCCGACAGCTTCTGGTACAGGCGGAAATAATTCTGGAAGGTAATGGTAGCCAGCGTCTTGTTCTCTTTCTGAACATCAACGTGTTCCTTGGCCTCAATTGCCTGATGCAGGCCTTCGGAGTACCGGCGCCCGAGCATCAGGCGGCCCGTAAACTCGTCCACGATGATGATCTCGCCGTCTTTGACGATATAGTCGATATCGCGCTTCATGATGCCGTGGGCACGCAGCGCCTGGTTGATGTGATGGCTCAGCGTGGCATTTTCCATATCGGCCAGATTCTCAAGACCGAAGGCACGTTCCGCTTTCGCGATGCCCCTTGCCGTCAGTGTTGCGGTCCTCGCCTTTTCATCCACCACGTAGTCGGCATCCAGCTCTTCGCTTTCCTCTTCCTTTTCGTCAACCGACGCATAGACGATTTTTTTCAGCCGGCAAACGAAATCATCGGCCTGGCGGTAGAGATCCGTACTCTCATCGCCCTGCCCGGAGATGATCAGCGGGGTCCTAGCTTCATCAATCAGGATTGAGTCCACCTCGTCCACAATGGCAAAAACATGCCCGCGCTGCACCATATCGGCCTTGTACAGGGCCATGTTATCGCGCAGGTAATCAAAGCCCATTTCATTATTCGTACCATAGGTGATATCGCAGTTGTAGGCCGCCCGCCGCTCATCATTGCTGAGCCCGTGCACAATGAGGCCGACACTGAGGCCGAGGAAGCGATGAACCTTCCCCATCCATTCGCTGTCGCGGCGTGCAAGGTAGTCGTTGACGGTAACAATGTGCACGCCTTCACCGGTCAGGGCATTCAGGTATGCCGGAAGAACCGCAACCAGAGTTTTTCCTTCGCCGGTCTTCATCTCGGCGATTCTGCCCTGATGCAGGACAATTCCGCCGATAATCTGTACCGGGAAGGGCTTCATCCCGAGCACGCGCCACGCTGCCTCTCTGGCTGTAGCAAAGGCATCGGGAAGGATATCGTCCAGTGTCTCCCCGTCGGCAAGACGCTGCTTCAAAGCCGCTGTCTTCCCCCGAAGCTGTTCGTCGGTTAGTTTGCCGTATTCTTCTTCTTTCTCTTCAACCGATTTCGCAATCGGCAGAATTCTCTTCAGTTCTCTGTCGGAATAGCTTCCGAAGAGTTTTGTAAACAGTCCCATCTATGCCTCCGAAAATGGTATTCTGTAAGATCCGGGAAAAGGCTCCCCGCAATCAGCAGGAATCATACATATACAGAAAGTTCTAAATTCATAGTTTAACACAAACTTATGAATAAAAAAAGAGAAAATTTCCTTCTTGTTATGAACTGTGTCTTATGCTAAAATAATTTGGTTATCATATCAAACAATATTTACCGGGAGGGTTCCTCATGAACAGGATCGGTTTCGACAATGAAAAATACGTGAAGCTGCAGTCTCAGAACATCCGTGACCGTATCGCCAAATTCGGCGGCAAGCTCTATCTGGAATTCGGCGGCAAGCTGTTTGACGACTACCACGCGTCCAGAGTGCTCCCCGGCTTTGAGCCGGACAGCAAGGTTAAAATGCTTCTCGAAATGAAGGAAGATGCGGAAATCGTCATCGCACTGTCTGCAGACGATATTGAGCGCTCCAAACGGCGCGGCGATCTCGGCATCACCTACGACGAGGATACGCTGCGCCTCATCGATGCGTTTCGCGGGATCGGCCTGTATATCGGCAGCGTCGTCATCACGCACTATCGTGAACAATCTGCCGCTGACAAATTCATTAAGCGCCTTGAAATACTCGGGGTGCCTGTCTACCGCCACTACATCATTCCGGATTACCCTTCAAATGTTCCGCTGATTGTTTCAGACGACGGTTTCGGAAAAAATGACTATATTGAAACCAGCCGCAAACTGGTGGTTGTCACCGCGCCCGGCCCCGGCAGCGGGAAGATGGCTACCTGCCTCAGCCAGCTCTATCATGAGCATAAGCGCGGCATAACTGCCGGCTACGCCAAGTTTGAAACCTTCCCGATCTGGAATCTCCCGCTCAAACATCCTGTAAATCTTGCCTATGAAGCAGCCACGGCGGATCTTGACGACGTGAACATGATCGATCCCTTCCATCTGGAAGCATACGGAAAAACTACGGTAAACTACAACCGTGACGTCGAGATCTTCCCGGTGCTTGAAGCCATTTTCCGCCAGATTTACGGCGATTGCCCATACAAGAGTCCGACCGACATGGGCGTCAACATGGCCGGGTACTGCATTTCAGATGATGAAGCCTGCTGCGAAGCATCCAGGCAGGAAGTCATCCGCCGCTGGTATGATGCGGCCTGTTCCGTTCGAAGGGGCCTGTCCGACGGAGCCGAAATGAGGAAGATCGAGCTTCTTCTCAACACCATGGAAACCAGCCCGAAAGACCGCCCGGTCGTACAGGCTGCGCTGGATCGGGCAGAAGAAACCGGCGGCCCTGCCGTGGCCATCGAGCTGCCGGACGGGCGTATCATCACGGGGAAAACCACATCGCTGCTCGGTGCCGCATCTGCCTGCCTGATGAACGCCCTGAAAGCGCTCTCCGGGATTGACAAAAAGCTCCAGCTGATTACCCCCAGCATTATCGAACAGATCCAGCATCTGAAAGTCGAACACCTCGGCAACCACAATCCCCGTATGCATACCGACGAACTGCTGATTACGCTGGCAATCTGCGCGGTTACAAACCCCATCGCCGGGCGCGCCATCGAAGAACTCAGTTCCCTTCGCGGCTGCGAGGCGCATTCCAGCGTCATCCTGTCCCATGTAGATATTGAACTCTTTAAAAAACTGGGCGTTAACATCACCTTTGAGCCTCGTTATCAGGCAGAAAAACTCTATCATAAGTGAGATTGCCATCTGATGCATCAGAAAAAACATTTTCCGATCTGGCTGCTGTGCCTGCTGCTGTTTGCGGGATTTCTTTTCCTTGCAATCAGGCTGATTCCGCCGTTTCTTGCAAAAAACACGGCTGCACAAGTTGTTCCGCCCATTGCAGATTTCCCTTCACCGGTCAGCTCCGTTGAGCCGGAAGTTCCTAACGAAGAGCCTGAAGCCGAAACGGAAACCGAACGCAACGTCACGGCAGAACCCGCCGAAATCGTCGAGGAAGAATCTCCGGCTGTCATCGACGACTCCGTTCCTGAAGGCCTGAGTGTTCCGGATTCCGGTGAGGCCGAACCCCTTTCCGCTTCCGGATACGGAATTCCGGAGTGGGGACATATTCACCGTTACAGCGACGGCATCTGTACGGTATGCGGTTCGGCGCCGGAGTTTTACACCGGTTTTCTCCCGCATGAATTTTATTCTGAGACGGATAAGGCCGGTACCGTAGAGCTCCACAAGTATGAGATCACCGCATATCCTGTCGGTTACGGCACCTACAACAAGTGCTTTAACATCTACCTTCCTTACGGCTATGACGATTCAAAGCCGTATAATGTACTGGTTCTGGTTCACGGGGGAGGCGGCAATCAGGACTCCTGGCTGAACGATGTCTACCGGTACAAAGACGAGGGGATTGAGATGTGCGGCAGGGTCATCTTCGACAACATGTTCGAGAAAGGCATCTGCGATCCCTGCATCATTGTCTGTCCCGTTACGGAAATTCCCCAGTGTCAGGGTCTTACCGCCAGCACCATTCAGCTCCGGCAGGAGCTGCGAGAATACATTCTTCCCTATGTTGCGGAGCATTACAGCACTTATGCTGCCGACAGCAGTCTGGAAAGTCTCAAGGCTGCGCGCGATCACTTTGCGCTCGGCGGTCTGTCAAACGGCGCGCTTTTCGTTTATGAGGGCGGCATGCGCTATAATTTTGACCTGTTCGGAAGCTATGCCGCGTTTTCCGGCAACGGTGAACCCTGGGAGACTGTCACAGTAATCAAACACACGAAGGAAGCGTTCAAAGACCTTACCATGAATTGTTATTTCACTGGTGCGGGCACTGTGAACGACTGGCAGCAGAATTATACCAAGATCGGTTACGAATACTTTCTGGAGCACCTGCCCTATCTGGTTGAAGGTAAAAATGCCTGGAGAGTCGATGTTGAAGGAGAACATGAGTGGAAGGTCTGGTTTACCGACATCTTTAATGCGCTTCCGCTGATGTTCCCGGCCGAACCGTGAGATTTACTCTTTATGCGCCACAAAAAAATCTTTCGAGCCTGTCTGTTCTCTCTGCTGTTTTTTTCCGGTATGCTTTTTCTTGTGTTCAATGTAAGTTCTCCTCTTTTCATCAGGAATTCCATTTCGCAGGCAACTCAGGCAGCAGATAAAACCGCTGAGGAAGAACCGGACTCCGAGCATGTTAAAGAGCCTGCCGGCGATTATCGTACCGCCGCGGAATCGTGTAATCCTTGCACTGGCCACTCTCCTTCCGCTCCAAAGAGCGAGATCTCCACGGGAGGCCTGAGTACTCCCCTCTCTGCCAACAGGATGGTTTTCCCTTCCGGATATGGCATACCCGAATGGGGGCACATTCATCGCTACCGCGACGGCGTCTGCACCGTCTGCGGTTCTGCACCGGATCTCCACACAGACTTTCTGCCGATTGAGTTCTATACTGAAACAGAGAATGCCGGCACTGTTTACCTGCACGAATATGAGATTCCCGCCTATGAAGATCAGCAGCATGCGACTTACGAGAAGCGCATTAACATCTATTTACCCTATGGATACGACGAGTCCACACCGTACAATGTGCTGGTTCTGGTTCACGGAGGCGGGGGCAACCAGGATTCCTGGCTGAATGACGTCTATTATTACGACGAAGGCATCCAGATGCGCGGGCGTGTTATTTTCGACAACATGTTTGAACAGGGGATCTGCGATCCCTGTATCATTGTTTGCCCTGTAACGGAAATCCCTCAATGCCAGGGTATTGTGTCCAGCACCGTTCAGCTCCGTCAGGAACTCCGGGAATACATTCTTCCCTATTTGGCGGAACACTACAGCACCTATGCCGCCGATGGCAGGCTGGATAGTCTGAAAGCTGCCCGCGACCACTTTGGTCTCGGTGGGCTTTCCAATGGTGCGCTGTTTGTGTACGAGGGCGGAATGTGTTATAATTTCGATCTTTTCGGCAGTTACGCCGCGTTTTCCGGGAACGGATCGCCCTGGGAAACCGTCAACACGATTCAGCAGAGCAGCGAATACAGCCAGCTTCCCATCAACTGCTACTTTACCGGCGCCGGTACCGTGAATGACTGGCAGATTGACTTCACCCGGAACGGCTACAATTATTTTGTAGAACAGTTACCGCAGCTGGAAGAGGGAAAGAACGCCTGGCATGTAGATGTGAACGGCGGGCACGAGTGGAAAGTCTGGTTTACCGACATCTTTAACGCGCTGCCGCTGATGTTTCCATCCTGAATTCAAAGGAGGTCAGTAAGGTGCTGACAGTCAATGATCTTTCCATGCAGTTCGGGCCCTCCGTTCTGTTCAGCAAGGTCGACCTGCAGTTTACCGCGGGTAACTGCTACGGAATCATCGGGGCCAACGGCGCCGGAAAATCGACCTTCATCAAAATTCTCTCCGGGGAACTGGAGCCGACAAGCGGTTCCGTTGTCCTGGATCCGAAGCGGCGGATGTCTGTCCTGAAGCAAAACCAGAGTCTGTACGACGATTATTCCGTTCTGGATACCGTCATCATGGGAAACCAGCGTCTTTACGACTGCGGCAGGGAAAAAGACGCGATTTATGAGAAGGACGATTTCAGCGATGAGGACGGAATCCGTGCTGCTGAGCTGGAAGAGGAATTCGCCGAGCTTGGCGGCTGGGAAGCCGAGAGCGACGCTTCTCGGATTCTGCAGGGTCTCGGGGTGGAGGTTGCTCTTCACGACCGCCTGATGCGGGACATCGATCCACGGCTGAAAGTGAAGGTTCTGCTCGCACAGGCGCTCTTTGGTCATCCCGACGTGATCCTGCTGGATGAGCCGACGAACAACCTGGATCTGAACAGCGTTGTCTGGCTGGAAGACTTCCTGATGGATTATGAGGGTACCGTCCTTGTCGTCAGCCATGACCGCTACTTTCTGAACAACGTCTGCACCCATATCGTCGACATTGACTACGGCAAGATCAAAATGTACGTCGGAAACTACGACTTCTGGTATGAATCCAGCCAGCTGATCCAGAAGCTGATCCGTGATCAGAACAAGCGCGCCGAACAGAAGATTCAGGAACTGCAGACATTCATTGCCCGGTTTTCCGCAAACCGCAGCAAATCCAGGCAGGCAACTTCCAGACGCAAGCTGCTGGATAAGATCACGGTCGAAGAGCTGCCCGCTTCCGGCAGGCGCTATCCCTGGGTCGGGTTTAAAGCCGACCGTGAACCGGGGAAAGACCGCCTTTTTGTTACGGAAGTCAGCAAAACCGTGGATGGCGTCAAGCTGCTGAACAACATCAGCTTTATCGTTGGGAAAGAAGACAAAATCGCCGTAATCGGGAAAAATGAACTTGCCGTCACTGCGCTTTTCCAAATCCTCATGGGTCTGGAGGAACCGGACTCCGGCACCGTCAAGTGGGGAGCTTCGATTTCACCGGCGTATTTTCCGAAGGATCACAACGATTTCTTTGAAAACTATGACGGCGATCTGATCGAATGGATGCGTCAGTTTTCCGATGATAAGCGGGAAAGTTACCTGCGCACGTTTCTCGGGCGTATGCTGTTTTCCGGAGATGATGTATACAAGCCGGCAAAAGTGCTCTCCGGCGGCGAGAAGGTCCGCTGCATGCTGAGCCGCATGATGCTGTCCGGAGCAAATTTCCTTGTTCTGGATCAGCCGACAAACCACCTGGATCTAGAGAGCATTGCCGCACTGAACAACGGCCTTGAGGCTTTTAAATACAATGTCATCTTTTCCTGTCACGACCACCAGCTGACACAGACAGTCGCCAACCGGATCATTGAAATCACCGATACGGGCATTATCGACCGGATGTGCACTTATGACGAGTACATGAATCTGATCCGACCGGAAGAATAAACTAGCCTGCTGTTTTCAATCTGATCCAGTCTGTTTCCCCGAACCGTGAAATATCCATTCCGGTTCGGGTTTTTTTATCCGAATGAATTTGACAAGCTTCCTCTTTTGTTGTATATTATGTTGATATTTTATGCAGTATTTTTCCGTGCACCTGACAGGAAGGGCTGATTTCCGTAGAGAGTACTGAAGCAAAAAAAGAACGGGCGATTCTAGCCGGGCTGAACGCTCAGAGCATGGAAGCCGGGGAACGTTCTTCGGACAGTTCCATGGATGAGCTTGCCGCCCTCGTGGAGACAGCCGGCGGTGAAGCGGTGATCACGCTGATCCAGAACCGGCCTGCTCCCGAACCCCGAAGCTTTATCGGCGACGGGAAAATTGCCGAGATGAAGCAGCTGATCGCCATGCACGGCTGTGATATGGCCGTCTTTGACAACGAACTGTCCCCTTCCCAAATGCGGGTACTTTCCGAGGAACTCGGCGTCAAGGTGCTGGACCGCTCCGGTCTGATCCTGGATATTTTTGCAGGAAGAGCCCGGACCCGTGAAGGCAGGCTCCAGGTTGAGCTGGCGCAGTATCAGTATCTGCTGCCGCGTCTGACCGGTATGTGGACCCATCTGGTACGCCAGACGGCGTCCGGGGGGAGCTCGCCGATCGGGACGCGCGGCCCCGGTGAAACCCAGCTGGAAACCGACCGCCGGCATATCCGCCGCAAGATCCAGAAGCTGCAGGAAGAGCTTGCCG
Organism: Oscillospiraceae bacterium; assembly: GCA_017395085.1. Classification (GTDB taxonomy): domain Bacteria; phylum Bacillota; class Clostridia; order Oscillospirales; family Oscillospiraceae; genus Limivicinus. The sequence continues at coordinate 83,248 of JAFPWF010000034.1, forward strand.
ACGTGCGCCGCGTCCGGGATACCCAGCGCCGTCTTCGTGAAAAGAATGCCCTGCCCATGGTTGCGCTGGTCGGTTATACCAATGCGGGAAAATCTACCCTGCTGAACCTGCTCACGGATTCCGACATCCCGGCCAACAACCGCCTCTTTGACACGCTGGATCCCACAACAAGGCGCTTCCGGCTGAATGAACATCAGGAAATCCTTGTTTCGGATACGGTAGGTTTTATCCGGAAGCTTCCCACCAACCTGATCGAGGCCTTCAAGGCAACGCTGGAAGAACTGCGTTATGCCGATCTGCTTCTGCATGTGATTGATCTTTCCAATCCGGAGTGGGAAGCTCAGGCGGCAGTTGTCGACCGGATTATCGAACAGCTGGGAGCCGGGCAGACTCCCTGTCTGCGCGTATTCAACAAATGCGATTTATACTACGGCATTCTTCCTCATGGAGATGACACTGTCTGCATCTCGGCGAAAAGCGGGGAAGGCACAGATATTCTGGTACAGAAGCTGGAAAAAGCACTATCCGGAACCACAACCGAAGCAGAACTGCTTCTCCCCTACTCCGAGGCCGGGATCATCGATCTTCTGAAGCGGGAAGCGCAGATTCTTTCCATGAACTATGAAGAAACCGGAATCCGTGTACATGCCATTCTGGGAGATGCGCTCTACGGACGGATGCGGAACTATATCCCCGGTTTCAAAGATGTGTCTGAGGACTGGGAGCAATGAGTGAGTTTCTGGTACCGGCCGGAACCGGAGAATCTGAACTGACAGAAAAGCGTTCCCGTTTTCTCGGACATCTTTTGCCGGTTGAGACTGAGGAGGAAGCACGGGCATTCCTCAACGAGATCAGGCGAAAGTATCACGATGCGCGGCATAACTGCTGGTGTTACCGGATTCATGGCGGCCCTGAGCGTTTCTCGGATGACGGGGAACCGCAGGGTTCCGCGGGGATGCCGATGCTGGAGGTCTTCCGGAAAGAAAACGTTGAGAACTGTGTCTGCGTGGTAACGCGATACTTCGGCGGCGTTCTCCTGGGTACGGGCGGCCTTTCCAGAGCCTACTCTCAGGCAGCCAAGGATGCGCTGCTGGACGCCGGTACCGTACAGACCGGGCTCTGGTGTGAGATTTGCTTCTACTGTCCCTACGGGATGCTGGATCGTTATAAAAATGAGCTTGCAGGCTTCGGAGCGCTATTGGGAGAATTTGATTACGCTGCCGAAGTGCTGATTCGGGCAATAATCCCGGAAACAGAAGCCCCCGTTCTTGCGGACCGAATCCGGGATCTCAGCGGAGGGAGGATAAATCCGCAGGTTTCAGGCCCTTTTCTGAAGAGCATCTGAAAGGAGTTCTCATGAACTGTCCGAGAGAAGAAAGAGAGCAGGCTGAATACCTTCTGGTCGGCAATTACGGCGTTCGTGCTGTCGATTCCCGCGGGCGGGAAATGCCGGAGGAAGAGTGCAGCATCCGAACCTGTTTTCAGCGGGATGTGGACCGCATCACACACTGCAAATCCTTCCGCCGCTTAAAACATAAGACCCAGGTCTTCCTCCAGCCGGAGGGCGACCACTATCGCACAAGACTGACGCACACTCTTGAAGTCAGCCGCCTTGCAAGGACCGTTTCACGGGCATTGAGGCTGAATGAGGACCTTACGGAGGCCATCGCGCTGGGGCATGATCTCGGGCACACTCCTTTCGGGCATGCCGGAGAACGGGCACTGAACCGCATCCACCCAGGAGGCTTTCGCCACTACGAACAGAGTCTGCGTGTTGCGGACCTGCTGGAGCGTGACGGGCGAGGTCTCAACCTTTGTTATGAAACCCGGATGGGAATCCTGAATCACACTTACGGGGCTCCGGACGACACGCGGGAAGCAACCTGCGTTCGCCTCTGTGATCGGATTGCCTATATCAACCATGACCTGGACGACGCCATCCGCGCCGGCCTGCTGACAGAGGAAGACGTACCGGAAAAAATCCGCAGCGGAGCCGGAAGCCGCAACAGCGCCCGCATCAACAGCTTTATCCGCGATCTGATCATGAGCAGCGGCAACGGAGCTCTTGCCCTATCGGAACCGATGCAGGACCTCTTTGATTACTTCCACAGCTTTATGTACGCTGAAATCTATACCAATCCCCTTGCAAAAGGTGAAGAAGGCAAGGTGGACGGAATTCTTGCCGCGCTGTATGATTACTATACTGCCCATCCCGAAACCCTGCCGGAGGATTATCTGGGCATTCTGGAGAACGAAGGCGTTGAACGTGCCGCGTGCGATTACATCTCCGGCATGACAGACGGCTATGCGATGGAAAAATACAGCGAATTATTCATTCCCTTCGCCTGGACGGTGAAGTAGCGGCACTGGTGAAGAAAGGAGGAGAGGCTGGTGGCCTTTCCGGAAAACTTCATACAGGAACTGATTGACCGCAACGACATCGTCGATGTGATAGGAAGTTATGTAAACCTGTCAAAGCGGAGCGGAGCAAATCTGTTCGGTCTGTGCCCGTTTCACAACGAGAGGACTCCCTCCTTTGCCGTCAACCCGTCCGGACAGTTTTATCACTGTTTCGGCTGCGGAAAAGGCGGCGGCGTGATCAACTTCATCATGGAGATAGAGAATCTCTCCTATCCCGATGCGGTCCGACATCTTGCTGCCCGCGTAGGGATGGAAGTACCTGATGACGGCTATGACAAAGATTCCAAACGCCGTGCACGTCTGCTGGAACTGAACAGGGACGCCGCAAAGTTTTTTTACGAACAGCTTTCGGCACCTGATGGGCAGAATGCGGTCCGGTATATGCGGGAACGCGGCATTTCACCCCAGACTGCAAAGCGTTTCGGATTGGGGTGCGCACCGGACAGCTGGGAAAGCCTTCGGAAGGCAATGGCCGAGAAAGGGTATTCCGATTTTGAGCTATTTGACGCAGGTCTTGTAAAACGCGGCCAGCGCGGCGGTTTCTATGATACTTTCCGCAACCGCCTGATGTTCCCCGTGATCGACGTACGGGGAGATGTCATCGGCTTTTCAGGGAGAATCCTGGGCGGTGACGGTGCAAAGTACATGAACAGCCCTGACACCCTGGTATACAACAAGAGCCGGAACCTTTTTGCGATGAACCTGGCCAAAAAATCCAAGAACGGATACCTGCTGCTTGTGGAAGGAAATGTGGATGTCGTAACACTCCACCAGGCCGGGTTCGACTCGGCGGTAGCGTCGCTGGGCACTTCCCTGACTCCGGAACAGGCCCGCCTAATGAGCCGCTACACTAAGGAAGTCATCATTGCATACGACAGTGACGGCGCCGGGCAGAAGGCGGCGCAGCGCGCCATCGGGATTCTTGAGAGGCTGGACCTGAAAGTGCGCGTCCTGCGTATGACCGGGGCAAAAGACCCGGATGAGTTTATCCGGATGAAAGGCGCTGACGCCTTTGCAAATCTTCTGAAAGATTCCGAAAACCAGGTGGACTATCGCCTGAACACGGTCAAAGCAAAGTATGACCTTAGCCTTGACGACCAGAAGGTGTCGTACCTGAAAGAAGCTTCGGAACTGCTTGCGAGCCTTCCGGGGCAGGTGGAGCGTCAGGTTTACGCAATCCGGGTTGCCGGCGAAGCCGGTATCGGTCAGGACGCCGTAATCCGAGAAGTGGAACGGCGCCGCAAGATCCTGCTGTCCCGGCTTAAGAAGGACTACGAGCGGGATATCACCCGTCCGGAGAAGGCCGTACAGCCGGCAGAGCGCACGATGCGTTATTCCAATCCCGGAGCTGCCGCCGCTGAAGAGGGTATCATCCGCCTTCTTTATCTGGAGCCCGCACTTGTGCGCGAAGAACTTCCGGGCGCAAAGGAGTTCTCAAGCGAGGCGCTCGGCAAGATCTATTCCGTTATTAAAGCGGCGATCGAATCCGGGACATCCGTGAGCGTAAACGCTCTTGCGCCGAAGCTGGCTCAGGAGGAGATGAATCTCCTCGTGCGGATCATCCAGAAGCCTGAACGATTAAGCGAAAGCCGAAGCATTCTCGCAGACTATGTCCGCAGGATGCGGGAGGAGCAGGATCGGAAAGGCGGTTCGGAAGATCTGAAGGCACTGAGTGAGAAGCTCAGAAAGGAAAAAGGATTCCGCCCTTAGCGGCGGCTGGAACAGGCACTCCGGAGCATATCACGGAGCATGAGGACAATACAGTTACTCTGTAAGGATTACGGAAAGAAGGAAAACCATGAACGACGAACTGCAACTGACTGAAGAAGAACTGGAGAGCATGGCGGACAGGCTGATTGAGGAAGCAGCCGGATCTGATATTGCAAATCAGCAGGAGACCGAACTCATCAAGGCCCCCAGAAGAAATACCAGAAAAAAGGACGAGGCACCGACAGACAGCCGGCCGCCGGAAGTCCGGCTTCAGGAACTGATGGAGAAGGGCCGCAAGGCCGGGAAGCTTACAAGCAAGGATCTGGATCTTCTCAACGAACTGAACCTGGATGCAGACACCGTGGACAAATTCTATGAGGATTTGGAAAAGGCCGGAGTCGAAATTGACTACGGCGTAGGCGATCTGCCGGTTCTGGATGACGACCTGCTGCCCGAGCTGGATGACCTGAGTCAGGTTGAGGAGGTTCCGGAGGAAGAGGTCACGGATACGGACGCCCTGATGGACACCTTTGCAACAGACGACCCGGTGCGGATGTATCTGAAGGAGATCGGAAAGGTGCCTCTGCTCACTCCGGAAGAAGAACAGGAACTGGCCAGGCGGATGAATGCCGGCGATGAAGAAGCGAAGCGGAGAATGACGGAAGCCAATCTCCGTCTGGTTGTAAGCATCGCAAAGCGTTACGTTGGGCGCGGAATGCTTTTCCTGGATCTCATTCAGGAAGGCAACCTTGGGCTTATCAAGGCAGTTGAGAAGTTCGACGTCGAAAAGGGATACAAATTCTCCACCTACGCGACCTGGTGGATCCGTCAGGCGATCACAAGGGCAATCGCCGATCAGGCAAGGACCATCCGGATTCCCGTACACATGGTGGAAACGATCAACAAAACAATCCGCGTATCCCGGCAGCTCCTGCAGGAACTCGGGCATGATCCGAGCGCCGAGGAGATCGCTGCGGAGATGAACATGCCTGTGGATAAGGTGCGGGACATCCTGAAGATTGCTCAGGAACCGGTGTCTCTGGAAACCCCCATCGGTGAGGAAGAAGACAGCCATCTGGGCGACTTTATCCCGGACGAGGATGCAAGCGAGCCGAGTGAGGCTGCAAGCTTCTCCCTGCTGCGGGAACAGCTGGAGGAAGTTCTGGACACGCTGGCTCCCCGGGAGAAGAAGGTGCTGGAGCTGCGTTTCGGGATCGTAGACGGAAGAACAAGGACCCTGGAGGAAGTCGGCAAAGAGTTTAATGTAACCAGGGAGCGCATCCGCCAGATCGAGGCAAAAGCATTGCGGAAGCTCCGGCACCCCAGCCGGAGCAAAAAGCTCCGGGATTTCCTGAACTGATTCTTCGCCAGCACAGGTCCTGACATAACAAAAAACACACCCTCTGCGGAGCAAAAGTCTCGCAGAGGGTGTTGCATTTGCTGAGCATGATATTCTGAACAATCCGGATGGCAGTGAAAAACGGGTTCCCGGTTTCGATCCGGGTTCAAGTTCGATGGTATACTACGCATTCCCAGGGGCGCAGCGTCCCATACGGGGCCGGTTCCGGATAATTGGCTATCAGGATTTCGGCATTTTGATACTTCTCCGGAATTTTGTATCCCTGCTCCCGCTCAGAGAAATTGCAAACGACCAGCAGGCTCTCGTACCCATAGCTGCGGGTATAGATAAAGAGATCCGGGTGGTCGGGCTCCAGAAGCTCATAATGGCCGTAAACAATGACGTCCATCTTTCTCCGCAGGGCAATCAGCTTCTGATAGTAATGGAAAACAGAATCGGGACGCCTGAGCTGTTCGGCAGCATTGATGTACACATAATTCGGGTTGACCGGAAGCCAGGGCTTCCCGGTTGTAAAGCCTGCCTCGGATGTAGCGTCCCATTGCATGGGCGTACGGGCATTGTCCCGACTGCGCTGACGCATCATACGGATACCCTCTTCCTCGGTCATATAGCCTCTGGCTCGGTAATCCCTGTAATTGCCGAGAGATTCTATGTCATTGATCTGATCGATGCCTGTCCAGGGATAATTCGTCATGCCCAGTTCCTCGCCCTGGTATACATACGGAGTCCCCTGCATCATATGAAGACAGGTCGCCAGCATCTTGGCAGACCGTTCGCGGTGCTCTTCGGACTCACTTCCGTATCGTGAGACAATGCGCGGCTGATCGTGGTTGTCCCAGTAGAGACTGTTCCATGCAACCCCCTCCAGCTCCCGCTGCCAGCGGCTCATGATTTCCTTAAGTTTCGGCAGGTCTTTGCACTGCTCTGCATAACGGCCCAGAAGCGGGTGGAAGTCCGCTTCCATATGCTCAAACTGGAATACCATGGACAGTTCGCTTCCATCGAGATTCGCGCACGATTTGGCTTCCTCCAGCGTAACGCCCGCGCATTCCCCCACGGTAAGCAGGTCATATCTGGAAAGCACTTTCCGGTTCATCTCCTGCAGATACTCATGCTCGTGCGGGCCGTTCGCCGCCAGCAGAAAGGAGGCATAACCGTTCGGGCCCGGTTCGCCGTCAGGCAGTCCTTCCGGCTTGGAGATGAGGCTGATCACATCCATACGGAATCCGTCAATTCCCTTCTGCAGCCACCAGTCCATCATACGGAAGATTTCGTCACGCACGACCGGATTGTCCCAGTTGAGATCCGGCTGTTTTTTTGAGAAAAGGTGCAGGTAATACATGCCTGTCTGACTGTCGAACTCCCAGGCGCTGCCGCCGAAACATGAACACCAGTTATTTGGCTCTGCGCCGTTTTTCCCCTCACGCCAGATATAATAGTCCCGATAGGGATTGTCCGCGGACGAACGGGACTCTACAAACCAGCGGTGTTCGTCAGAACTGTGGTTGACCACCAGATCCATCACGATCTTCAGACCGAGTTCATGCGCCTTTTCCAGCAGCCGGTCAAAGTCCGCCATGGTGCCGAACTCTTTCATGATGTCCTGGTAGTCGCTGATGTCGTAGCCGTTGTCGTCATTCGGAGACTTGTAAATCGGAGAGAGCCAGATCGTGTCCGTTCCCAATTCGCGGATGTATTCAAGCCGGTCTGTAATGCCGGTGAGATCGCCGATTCCGTCTCCGTCCGAGTCCTGAAAGCTGCGCGGATAGATTTGATAGACCACGCTTCGCTGCCACCATTTTTCTTCCATACACTTGACCTCCTGACACTTTTGAAGAAGTATACCATGAAACAATTCCGAATGGTAGACTGTGCCGGTTTTTTATCCAATCCCGGGGTTTTCACAGGCAGGGAATTCTGATATAATCATTTAAAATCTCAAACGGAAAGCTGGAGCATTCTGCGATGAAAACAATCCGTGAAATCTATAAAATCGGAAAAGGCCCCTCCAGTTCACATACCATCGGCCCGGAGAGAGCTGCAAGACTGTTCCGGGCACGCTATCCGGAAGCGGACGCCTTTGCCGTAACGCTTTACGAATCTCTGTGCAAGACCGGGAAAGGGCATGGCACAGACAGGGTTTTGAACGAAGTGTTTGACCCCGTAAGAACAGACGTCATATTCTGCCCGGACTCGCCCGGCGATGTCACACATCCGAACACCATGGATTTTACCGCCTTCAAGGCGGGTGAAATCTGCGGCAGGCTGCGTGTCCTGTCCGTCGGCGGCGGAGATATCCGCATTGTCGGCGAGCCGGAAGCGGAGTCCGAGGAGGTCTATCCTGAGAACACTTTCGCCGAAGTGGAGCAGTTCTGCCGTTTCCGAAATCTGGATCTCGCGGAGTACGTGGAATTCAATGAAGGGGAAGAGATCCGAGATTATCTGAGGACAATCTGGGAGGCAATGAAGGCATCGGTGCAGGAGGGTCTGCAGCAAAGCGGGATCCTGCCGGGAGGTCTCAGTATCGAACGAAAAGCGAAGCTGCTATATGACCGGCTGGATCAGGATGAGCTGCCTCAGGTACGGGAATGCCGGCTGATTTCCGCATATGCTTTTGCCGTCAGTGAACAGAATGCCGACTGCGGCACGATTGTTACCGCACCGACCTGCGGTTCCTGCGGCGTGATTCCGGCTGTCCTGCTCTACCTGCAGCAGCAAAAAAACCTGAGCGATGATGAGATCCTGCGCGGACTAGCCGTCGCCGGCCTGTTCGGAAACATCATCAAGCGCAACGCTTCCATTTCCGGTGCGGAGTGCGGCTGTCAGGCTGAAATTGGGGCTGCATGCTCCATGGCTTCGGCAGCTGCCAGTTATCTGCTCGGTCTGAACACAAATCAGATCCAGTACGCAGCGGAGATCGCGCTGGAGCACCACCTGGGGCTGACCTGCGACCCGATCTGCGGGCTGGTACAAGTACCCTGCATTGAGAGGAACGCAGTTGCCGCGCTTCGCGCTCTTGATGCATGCAATCTTGCTTATTTTCTGGCAGATACGCAGCGCATCTCTTTTGATATTGTTGTGAAAACGATGTACGAGACCGGCATCAGCATGAACCAGCGCTTTCGTGAAACGGCAGAAGGCGGACTGGCAAAAATGTTTGAACGCCGCAGAAGATAAACGTTCAACTGCCGCCTGATCTCCCCTTCCATTGCAGAAGAAACAGGCTCCCATCAGGAATATTTCCCTGATGGGAGCATGCCGTCATGCCGGGAGCACAGAAGCCTTTCTTTGCCTTCTTTACCAGGCTTCGAACGCTTTTTTCATCAGAGGCCGGATTTCTGCTCGCCTGTATTCCCACGGTACTCCATGCACAGCATGGTCATGTCGTCAAACTGCTGGGCATCACGTACAAAGCCGTCCACGGCGGTGCGCACTTTCTTCAGGATGCTTTCCGGTTCTGCAGAGGGGTCCTTGTTCAGGGCGTCCAGCATTCTGTCGGTACCGAACATTTCCAGCCGGTCATCCGTTGCCTCCGGTACCCCGTCTGTATAAAGAAAGAGTTTGGAACCGGGCGTCAGGGTCAGCTCATACTCCCGGTACTGCAGCCCATCCATGCCGCCGATGACAAAACCGTGTTTTTCCTTTATCAGTTCAAACTGTCCGCCGGATATCATCACAGCAGGATACTCGTGACCGGCATTTGCGGCAACAATTCTGCCCGTTTTGATATCCAGGATGCCGAGCCACACGGTAACAAACATTTCCTCCCGGTTGTTCTTGCAGATCTGGCTGTTCACCGCCTGAAGGATTTCAGCAGGACTGCCACCGGTCAGAGCATAGTTCTGGACAAGAATTTTCGAGATCATCATAAACAGAGCGGCTGGTACTCCCTTTCCGGAAACATCAGCTATGACCATGGCCAGGTGATTCTCGTCGATCAGGAAAAAGTCATAGAAGTCTCCGCCGACTTCCTTAGCAGGCGTCATGGTCGCAAAAATGTCAAATTCCGGTCGATCGGGGAAGGCCGGATAAATGTTCGGCAGCATGTCAGCCTGGATTCGCCTTGCCAGGGCAAGTTCCGTTCCGATGCGCTCCTTTTCAGCAGTGATCTCGGTGATCTGTGCAATGTAGGCTCTTGTCCGTGCGGACAGTGCTTCAAAAGACTGTGCGAGAATCTCCACCTCGTCATCCGTACGGTAGATGTCTTCCATCAGGAAAGTCTGGTCGTTACCGCTCAGCGCGTTGACACGCTTTGTCATGTGCTCCAGCGGTTTGACAATTCTGCCAGCCAGAACCAGGGCACCGGTGACGGCCAGCGCTACGATTGCCAGCGTCAGGACGAGGATTGTATTGGCAGAAGCCTTCGCCCCCCGCGTATAAGATGCGAGCGCCTCATCGTTGATCTCTTCGTACTTCTGCAGCATGGCCACGGTCGGCTGGTCGGTAACCGTCTTCTCCACTACGGAGATCACCGCCCAGTTCACGGTCGGCAGCGGTACGCCGGACATATAGTATTCTTTCCCATCCGCCTCAATCAGCTGCAGGCCAGTGTTCTCACGCAAGGCCTGCGACACGAAACCGGCAAGCGCCGTGTTTTCATCTTTGCGGAGATCCGCAGCATCCGACGACAGTTCCACCTTGAACACTCCGTCCTTCGCCGCGGAAAACAGCACTTCACCGCCGTCGCCGATCACACAGATGAAGCCGCCATCCGACGCCTGAGCCTGCACATAATCATGCACGGAGGTCAGAAAGATATCCGCCCCTACCACTGCGACCAGCTCACCGCCGCGATAAACGGGCGCAGCGCACACCAGACCCGGAATATCCGTAAAGGCATCCAACTCTACGCCGGTGAAGATCAACTCCCCTGCTTCCGCGGCCTGACGATACCAGGGGCGTTCCCGCGCATCAAAAGATACGATTTCGCCGTTTTCTGTCACATAACAGCCCGAACGGTCGTCCACATAGAGGATGCAGCCGTCCGCAGTCGCAACGAAGCAGGAACTGAGCTTATCCGAGTTCTCGAACATGGCCAGCATGATTTCACTCATGTTCGCCGCAAGGCCGAGCGCCTCGGAATCAGCAGGATCCACCCCTTCCGGGTGCTGGACCTGTACGGACGCAATGCCGTCTTTCTCCGGATCCGGTTCGCTGAACGGATGGGCAGAGAACCTGTCTGCGTTTTCAAACAGCTGGTCGGCGAAGGCCTGCAGGGTCATGACATCGGTGCGGACATCGTTAAACAGATCGTCGGCAATATAGGCCTGCAGCGCAGTGCTTTTGGCCATGGTTGAATTCAGAACAGCCTGCATGGTCTGCTCAGAGACCTCGGTGATGGATTCCTGCTGACTGACACTCGCTCCCCTGACGATGCCGCTCAGGTTTCGCTGCTGATAGACTGCCACAGCCAGATATGCGCCGATCAGAGCAAGGATCATAATCAGCATCAGATTAAAGATCTTATGCTGCAGACCGCCCAGTTTTATTCCGTGAACCGTTTTCAAAATACTGTTCCTCTTTTCTGTTTGGCTGTATCAAGCCGCATATAAGTCCAACGTTTTTTTACCAGAATTTTCTCCGGATTGCAAGAGTCTTTTCCGGTACAGTCTGAAAGCAGACAACAATCGCGGGGAATCCGCCCGGCATCTTCTGTGCATTCATCTTTCGCTGCTACAGACTGTCATGATTCCGTTTACCGTCAGAATCCCCTGTGTTTTCCGGATGGCCGGAGAAGCGGGCGGAATGAAAAATGCCTCTGTCATGCTGCCGCTTTCCACGCTGCCGAGATTGGTAATGCTGTATCCTTTTGCCGCATCAAATCCGAAGAACATGCTTCCGATGAACTTTCCGGCTTTGCTCGGATAGTTTCCCCGGCAGGAGATCCATGCAGCGTCCAACACAGCGGGATCCAGATTCGCATAACACTGCAGCACCAGATAAAGCTTCCGCGGATGGTTCATGATCCTGTGCACCCGTTTATGCACCGCTCCGGCAAGAATATATGGATCCCGTTCCTTTGTCCTGATGCCGACACTGAAAGCAGTGGAATAATTGCCCAGCGCCCCATCGTTGTAGCAGGCAAGCTGTTTCCGCAGATCGCAGGCCATGATCACCTTTTCGGTGTGTTCTTCGATCATCATTCTGGCAAGCAGCCAGTCATTGACTGTCACATGATGCTTCCGGCACTCATTCCGTATGATGTTCAGTTCCTTCCGGTCAATGCGGAATACAGCATGACGAACCGGATCGTTTTTCAGAAAGTCACCGGCCGCCGCGTAATATTCCCGATAAGAAACACACTCCCGGGTTTTTGCCCGGATCTTATTGGCGCTGTTGACCAGCATCCTGCTGATCAGGGACATTCCGGATTCTTTGGGAAAATCTTCTGCGGAAGAGATGAGCTTCTCTTCCACCAGTTCGGGAATCCTGCCCCACGCGTAGCAGTCCGCCAGTTCCTCTGCGAGACCGAGCGCCGCTCTTCCGTCTGCCAGCAGATGATGAAACACCAGCAGAAAACAGGTTTCTTCCCCTGCCGGCCAAACGGAAACTTTCAGCATGCCTTCCTCAAACAGATTCCATTCATATGACGTCAGGCGCCGATACTCGTCCATGATTTCAGGGGCATCAATCCCGGCAATTTCCTGTTCCTTCATCCGAATGCCGATCTTCGGACTATCTGTAATGCGATAGCCGTAGAGATTGCGGTCGATTTCATATTCCAGCAGTGCCTGGAGAAAAGGATGTGCGGAAGACAGGAATTTCAGTGTTTCCAGGATCCGGGTTTCCCCGTACGGATGCCGAACCGACAGCACAATCCCGAAATTCATATGCGGGCACATCAGGTGTGCACGTTCCGTAAAGATAAGCTGCATCACGATTCCCCTCCCCCATAGAGTCTCCGTCTAGTCCCGGGCAGCTGCGATCTAACACGTCATTCCCGGCTCGTCAATGACTCCTCTCAATTTCAGGTGAAACATGTGAGTTCCGGAGTATTCCTTCTTGACAAAACGCAGTTTTGGCATCATGATCGTTTTATTGTTACAGAACAATTCACCACTGCAAGGACAAAACCGGATGATAAACTACAGAAAAGCAAATCAGAATGAACTGGAAACCATCATGTCACTTGTCGTACGCACTTTTACGGGAGAACAGGGCATTCCAAAAGAGTTGAACTACCTGCCGCAAGAAAAGGAGCCCAGATGGTATTGCGCAGAAGAGAACGGCCATATCATTGGCGCAGTTGCATTCTTTCGGGACAGGGGCAACTGGCATGCCGGAAGATTTGCTCTGGAACCGGCATACCGGGGCAGGCACATCGGAACCAATCTTGCTGCCTTTGCACTCCGGGACATGTTTGATTCCGGAATCTGTGAAATCGTCATGGAAGGGCGACCCGCGACAGTACATATCCTGACAAAACTGGGTGCGGAAACCACCGGGAAAGAATTTCCTTTTTACGCTTCGACATGTACTCCCATGCGTCTGACCTGTGAAAGGTTTTATGAAGCATAAGATCAACAGGAAAAATGCAGGCAAGCCGATGCACTTGCCTGCTTTTTGTTTTTATTACAGGATCACGACGGCCTGAAGATTGCTTTACAAAGCTTTTCACCGTCGCCTTCCCGGATGCCCCAGGCGCCACTCTGAAGTTCCTCAAAACGCACAACAACTTCAATACGATCCCCATATCGGGGATCGTCCAGTTCCGCCCGCAATGCATCCACCGCATTGCGCATCAGTCTGTTGGTCAGATCTTCCTCCGTCATGAATGCGACGTTGGGATCGTTCAAGAGCTCTGCCGCGCCTTCGCTGACGGCTGCTTCGACTTTCCCGCCGAATGCAACGGGCTCCATCACAACCGGGACATCGAAACCGTCCTCCGCCTGAGTTGCCTCGCCCACCGTGTATCTTGCCCTGGAAAACATGGCCTGCAGGACTTCGCGAAAGGCTTCCAGCACATCCTCTCTCAGATCCAACTGCGAAAAAAGATCATCCATCGCCTCATCGACCGCAGCTTCTGCGGTTGTTTTCAGTTCATCCTCTTCTGTCAGGTGAACCGAATGATCAAAGTCGCCGGTGCACATCAGATTCAGGGCTGCCCTGACATGCTTTTCGGCATCTTCGGCAGAGGGCTTTCTCGGCTTACCGGCACAGGCGGAGAGTGCCAACACAACACACAGTAAAAGAACAACCGCCAGTATGCATTTCACGAGTTTCATGGCGCCATCCTCCTGCTTTCAAAACTCATCCCGCGCCGGCTCCCTGTGCTGCAGGACTGCTGTGACCGCAGGGATCAATGCCCGGCTGTTGTGGCAAGGGCTGCTTCGATTACCGCTGAGCGGAATCCTTTCTCCTCAAGCTTACGGACACCCTGTATGGTGGTGCCTCCCGGGGAGCAAACCTCATCTTTCAGTACACCGGGGTGTTTTCCGCTTTCCAGGATCAGCTTTGCCGAGCCGAGGACCGTCTGGGCAGCCAGCATCATCGCGTCTTTTCTCGTGAGGCCGCCAGCGACCCCGGCATCCGCGAGTGATTCGACAAACAGGTCCACATAAGCCGGACCGCAGCCCGACACTGCCATTCCGGCGCCCATCAGTCTTTCTTCAATCGGCAGGAAGCTGCCCGCAGCCTGCATGGCAGAGAGGAATGCTGCCTTCTGGTCCTCCGTCACTTCCTCACTGCAGGAGTAGAGAATCATGCCCTCGCCGACAGAAACGGGAGTATTCGGCATAATACGAATCACAGGATACTGTGCGCCGAGCTGTCCCTGCAGATCCGCAATACTGACTCCGGCTACCATGGAAACCAGTACAAAGGGGGCTGCGTTCTCTTCCGAAGCTTTTTCCCCGAGATCACGCCGTATCATTCCGCAGAGTTCTGAGAGCATCACCGGTTTAACTCCGATAAAGATCATCTCCGCTTCCCGCACAGCTGTTTCGTGCGTCACAACCGTTCCTCCGATTTCCTTTGACAGGCGCTCCGCCTTTTCCGGATGACGGTTTACCAGCAGCAGTTCGCTGCCTTCCTTTTTTGACGCAGCCCTTGCAAGAGCCCCGCCCATGTTCCCGGTGCCGATAAACGCAATTTTCATGATTATTATCTCCTTTTTATCCGTGCTGCTCACCCAGTTCCGCATGGAGCTGATCCAGTGCTTTCTTAGTCAGCGGATAGCCGAACTGGAGAAGCAGAAACATGCACAGGTACATGACAAACGGCACCAGGGTAGCAATGGAATAGATCCCCTCATTGACGGCCCTGGTCTGTGTGATATTTCCCTGCGCAGTATTGTATCCGACCGCTGCCAGCGCCAGGGACGCGCCGATGCCGGCGAGCGTCTGGCCGAGTTTGCGGAAGAAAGAGAAGCAGGCATAAGTCGTACCTTCATCCCGACGGTGGTGAAGCTTTTCATGATAGTCGATCACGTCGGTCACCATCGCCCAGACTTCCAGAGTGAAGAAACAAAGACCGAAGCCGCTGAACACGACCACCCCGAGGAAGAGCATAGCGTTTCCCGTCCGGATAAAAAACAGAACCAGGAAAGCCAGAGTCGCAGCCAGACTTCCGAGCGCGCAGATTCCTTTTTTGCTGAACCTGCGGACCAGTCTGCCGACAAAAGGCATCAGCAGCAGCATGGGCAGATAGGTCGCCACAGTCACCAGTGCAAACAGGCCTGGTTTTTCAAAGTAGTTCTTAAACAGATAGTTGAACACGGTCTGCGTATACATGGAACCGGCAATCAGCAGCATGGAAGCCAGACAGAGGGCTACAAAGGGCCGGTTTTTCAGAAGTTTGCCAAAGGTTTTCAGGAAGTTTTCGCTCTTTTGGCCTTTGACAGGCGCCACGTATTCCCTGGTCAGGCGGAAAAACAGGTAATATACCACCACGCTGAGCGCAGCGAGCATCAGGACGCCGCGGAAGAGTTTGCTCTGGTCCAGAATCTTCGCACCGCCGGCAACCGTAGAGTAAACAAAGAGCGGGAGCACCATCTGGGAAAGCGCAGTACCGATGCCGGCGCCAAGGGAACGAATCACCGACAAGGTCGATCGTTCCGCCTGATCCGTGGTCATCACAGAGGCCATGGAGCCATAAGGGATGTTCACCGCTGTATACATCATCCCGTAGAGAATGTACGTGATATAGGCATATGTCAGGTAGCCCTTTTCCGTAAGACCCGGTACTTTGTAAAACGTTGCAATAAAAGCAAGGGCCAGCGGAATGGAAAAATACCAGACATAAGGGCGGAAACGGCCGAACTTAGTCGGTTTGCGGGAATCAATGAGCGCACCGCACATCGGATCATTGACTGCATCCCAGATTCGTGCAACCATCATCAGCACCGTAATACTGCCGAGTGAGATATGCAGGATGTCCGTATAAAACATCTGCAGGAAAGAGCCTATGGTTCCAAAGGTCAGCACGCCGGCCATATCTCCCATGGCATAGCCGACATAATTTCGCACAGGAAGTCTGTTTTCCTGCTTCATCGTCTGAATTCTCCTCCCATCTTTCCTGCCTGACTTAACAGGTCTGTTTACGAATTAAAGTATAGCAGAAAAGTACCGTTTCCGCAATCATCTGCATAAAACAACCACTTGAAAAACTCTTGAAAGAAGGCAATGTTTCCGTTACAATACAATCAGAATGTACCCGGAAGGCTACGAAAACAGGCTTTGCCGGGCCGAATCGTAAAGTTCACTACAAAGGAGCGTGATAGGAATGAAACTCAATGAGGAGCAGCAGGCCATGCTGGACGGCAGCCGCGGCGCGGTTATGGCAAAGATTATGAAGACTCTCGTCATGTACGGCGACGCCTTCGATGCCGAGCGTATGGTGCCCGTAACCAGCAGGTACGGGCATACTGTCATCAGCTTCGGCCTCGGCGTCATGGATCCCGTATACGACCTGTATGACGAAATCCTCTCTGCCGGCATTCTGCCGGAGCAGAAGTTCACCGCAGACCCAAAGCCGCTGGACCCGAAAGTTCCATCCGGCCCGCTGGAAGATCTGGTGTTCAAAAAGCTCATGTACAACCGGCAGGAACGCTATGAGCAGCAGCTGAAGAAACTCGGCATCACCAAGGATGAGGACTATACCTGTGCGTGCTATCTGGAGCTGGTCGGGAACGCCCCGCAAAAAGGCGATGTGCTCTCCTGGGCTGAGAGTTCCGCCGTCGTCTATGCAAACTCAGTACTCGGTGCACGCTGCAACCGAAACTCCGGCATTCTGGAGATGATGGGAAGCATCGCCGGCTTTGTTCCGGAATTCGGACTTCTGACCGAGGAGGGCCGCAAGGCAGACTGGGTTGTCGAAGTGCGCTGTGAGAAAAAGCCGGAAGCCCAGCTTCTGGGTTCCGCAATCGGCATGAAGGTTATGGAAGAAGTTCCCTATATCAAAGGTCTTGACGCCTGGCTGGGAACGGAACTGAACGACAGTGCAAAAGCATATCTGAAAGACTTCGGTGCGGCTACCGCTTCCAACGGCGCCGTCGGACTGTATCACATTGAAAATCTGACGCCGGAAGCAGTTGAACTGGGAGAATCCCTCATCAAACCCGATGCAAAGGTCTATGTGATTGATGACGCCGAGCTGGAGCGCGTTCACCGCGAGTATCCGGTTATCTGGAAAAATCCCGATGCAAATCCGCAGCTGGCCTTTGTCGGTTGTCCGCATCTTTCCCTGCAGCAGCTGACCGACTGGGCCCGGGCGGTGCTGAAAGGTCTGGAGGCAAACGGCAGAAAGCGGGTCGCTGTGCCTACCGTATTCACCGCGCCCGTACCGGTCATCCGGGAGTATGAGAAGACAATTTATGCGTGGCCGCTGAAGAAAGCAGGTGTCGTGATCAGCTACATCTGTCCCCTGATGTACATGAACAACCCACTCTGCAAATCCAAAGCCGTGATCACCAGCTCAAACAAGCTGCGCACCTATACCAGCGCAAAATACTGTACCGATTCCGAAATCCTTGACATCATTACGGGAGGTGCAAAATGAAGATCTTTCAGGGACGCGTTGTGGTTCCCGGCACGGTGACAGCCGAAGCGCTGGTCAGCCACGGCGGTTTC
Organism: Oscillospiraceae bacterium; assembly: GCA_017395085.1. Taxonomy (GTDB): domain Bacteria; phylum Bacillota; class Clostridia; order Oscillospirales; family Oscillospiraceae; genus Limivicinus. The sequence continues at coordinate 100,807 of JAFPWF010000034.1, forward strand.
AACACGCTGGCGAGTTACCAAATGGCCCTCCAGTTCGGCGATCTGAAGGCCATGGGCAAGGATACCGAGGTTGCCTGCGGAGATCAGAACAACCCGGAACTCTACAAAAAACCCATGATGGGCAAAGCGCTCTGCCTGCCGCAAACCATCGGCTCCACTACCGGCGGCATGATTCTTTTCACAGCCTGCGCGCTCGGTAAACAGCCTGCCTGCATGCTCTTCTCCAAACCGATCGACTCTCTGGCTGCCTCAGGAGCCATTCTCGGCGATGTGTGGACCGACGCCGTAATGCCCGTGGTGGATCAGCTGGGAGATGAATTCCTGGAATATGTCAAGACCGGCATGAGCATAAGCGTCAAGGAAAACGGTATTGTGGAAGTGCATGATTCATAAAAGTCTTTCCAAGTGAATTCACCGTATATAATTACAGGGGGCTGTCTCTTTTTGAGACAGCCCCTGTAATTTGTCCAATTCACAGATCTTCTGCCGGGATTGTTCTTGCCAGAGAGGAGTTCAGGTACTGCGGATCTCCGGTGACTTCGCGCAGGATACTGAGCTCCGGCGGAACGGCAAATACCTCATCTTCGCTTTCCAGTTCACATTCCAGAACGGCCTGCCTCTCCCAGAAAGGATACAGGTCAATTTCAAGTGTGTGCCCCTCATACGGGAGACACCAGCGCGTCTTTCGGATCGGATGCCGGGCGGGATCCGCCTCCTTGAGCAGGGCAAGATATTCCTCTTCGCTGATTTCACGTTCGATCTCTTCCCGGGTGATGTCGGTCACCATGCGTTTGGAGGTCTCATACCAGACGGTTTTCCCTGACTCGGTCCAGGACCGGACCCGCCGGGAACCATGACCATCAGAGCGCAGATAAGTTTGAGTCAGTTCGGCGCAGCGGCTTCCCTGACGATCAGCAAGCCAGGAGACCTCCGGGTATCGAATCAGGAATTTGCGTTCAATTTCCAGCGGCGACGGTCCTTTCTGCATGCTTCATTCCTCCAACGTGTTCGGTTTTTTCCGACGCGCACAGTTTAGCACATTGTTTTCGGCGGCGCAACCGCTATGGACAAGATAGCGGCTTGCTGATATAATACCGGGCAGCAACATTCTCCAATCTTCCATGTCCCAACAGATCCGTTCGCCCGGTGCGAGGGCAAAATACAGACCTGTCCAACTAAGGAGACCCCATGAAAGCTGAAGCGCTTGCGCAATATAACACCGCCCTGAAGGCCGGTCAGAAATACTATAAAACAGCTGTTTCCCGAGGGAAATACCCATATCCTCTGGTTCTGGATGAAATCCTGCCGGAGTCTTCCATCGCCGGTTACGACAATCTCGGTATCCTCGAAATACCCACAGACAGTGTCATCGGCACCCGATTCGCAGGACGGAAAGACGCTCTTGCAGGGAACTTCATGCCGCTGCTGGGACCGGAAAGCGAATTCGCTCAGAAATGGATGCGCCTGTGTGAAGCGCATCTGAGCGACGAGGGCATCCGCGACCCGATCCAGTGCTTCGAGTATCTCGGCCGATTTTACATTCAGGAAGGCAATAAGCGCTGTAGCGTTCTGAAGAGTTACCTGGCGCCGACAATTCCCGCTTCTGTCACCCGGGTGATTCCCCGCTGGTCTGGAGATCCTGAAATTCAGCTCTACTATGAGTTCATGCATTTTTATTCTCTTTCCAGACTGTACGGCGTGGAATTCCGGCATCCTGGCGGTTATGCCCGGCTTCAGGCGGCTCTCGGCTTTGCTCCCGAACACATCTGGTCGACAGAAGAACGGCAAAGCTTTTCCGCTGTGTTTTCCGTTTTTCAAAAAGCTCTGGAAAAGCTTCCGGAGGAGCATCTTTCTCATACCGCAGCAGAGTTTCTGCTGGTCTGGCTGCAGCTCTTTCCCTTCCATGAAATTCAGGAAGTCCCAGCCGCCGAGCTTACGGCAAGGCTGGAAAAGCTTCTGCCTGATGTGATCGCGCTGGAGAACGAACGGGCGATCGAACTTCGTACCGAACCCGCCGAAAAAGGCCCCGGCGTGCTGACGAAAATTCTGAATGCGGTAATCCCGGAGCACCTGAATATCGCCTTTCTGTATTCCTGCCCACCAGAGGAGAGCACCTGGGTACGCGCCCATGATGACGGCCGGAAGGTTCTGGAAGATCGGCTTGGAAGCCGGGTCACCGTCAAAACCTGGGTACGCGGAGGCAAGGATTACGGCGAGGTTCTGGAAGCGGCGATAGCAGACGGTGCTGACGTCGTCTTCGCAACCGACGCCGGCATGATCAGCGCATGCCGGAAAGCCGCCACACTGCATCCAAACGTTCGTTTTTTGAATTGTGCCGTATTTCAGCCGTACACAGGAGTCCGCATGTATAACGGGCGCACCTATGAATGCAAGTTTATCACCGGTGCGGTTGCTGGAGCCATGACCCGCTCTGATACAATCGGTTATGTGGCCAACAATCCTATTTTCGGAACACCTGCGAGCGTGAACGCCTTCGCCCTCGGGGCCCGTATGACCAACCCCAATGCCCGTATTGTTCTGGATTGGGCCTGTCTGCCGGGCGACCCGGTACAGCGGCTGCTGGAGCAGGGTGTCACCGTGATTTCCAACCGTGAGATCGTCAGTCCCAGCACGGTGCAAACACATTTTGAAATGGGCACCTTCCGGGTTCTTCTTGACGGCAGTCTTCTCCCGCTGGCAAGCCCCTTCTGGGATTGGGGGGAGCTTTATGATAAAATCGTGCGCAGCATTTTCAGCGGCGACTGGAAAACAGTTTCCGGCAGTCAGGCCATCAACTACTGGTGGGGCATGGCAAGCGGCGTTCTGGACGTTAAGCTGAGCGACCTGCTGCCTGACGGGGTGCAGAGTCTGGGGCAGATTCTGAAAGAAGGCATCTGCGACGGCAGCATTCAGCCCTTCCGGACCAGAATATTCGATCAGCACGGCGAACTGCGAAACGACGGTTCCCATACGCTTTCTCCTGAGGAAATCCTTTCGATGGACTGGTTCTGCGACAATGTGGACGGATGCATTCCGGATTATTCGCTGCTGCGTCCTGAACATGCCGAAACCGTGCGGGTACTCGGGCTGTACCGTGACAGCCTGCTTCCGGAAGCCGGGGGAGGCCAGCTGTGAGGCTGCTGCTGGTTTCAGATGAAGAAGACCGTTATCTCTGGGATTTTTACCGGCCGGGGAATCTGGAGGGCATAGATATGATCCTGTCCGCCGGAGATCTGAAGGCAGAGTATCTCAGCTTTCTGGTTACCATGTCGAACAAGCCGCTTCTGTACGTGCACGGAAACCATGATGCGGAATATGACCGGAGTCCTCCCGAGGGCTGCGAATGCATTGATGACAGGCTTGTTACCGTAAACGGGCTGCGGATTCTCGGGCTCGGCGGCTGCCAGTGCTACAATTACGGTCCCTATCAGTATACAGAGCGTGAAATGGAGCGGCGTATCCGCCGTCTCTCATGGAAGCTGCACCGTGCGGGCGGCGTCGACATCGTTCTGACGCATGCTCCGGTTCGCGGATACGGGGATGAGGAAAACGTAACCCATCGCGGGTTTGAGACTTTTCTTCCTCTGCTGGACCGCTGGGAGCCCCGCTATCTGATCCACGGGCATGTGCACCGGAGATATCAACCGAGACAGAAAGACGTTCTGCAGCACGGGAACACGACCATCATCAACGCAAACGGCAAGTACTACCTGGACCTGTAAGGCCTGCGAACCTCCACAGGTCGCGGTACAAACTCGCGGAATACCAATTGAAAAATACCCCGGTTCGCAATATAATGGATTCACCCTGCAGGCAATGGAACGAACAAGCTGATGAGGAGAGCCGTACCATGGAACAGATTAAAATCATCGCACTGAAGGAATCGGTGCTGGCAGACAACAATGCCGACGCGCAGGCGCTGCGAGAAGAGCTGCAAAGCCGCGGAACCTGCCTGCTGAACCTGATGTCGTCCCCGGGCAGCGGAAAAACCACGACCCTTCTCGCCCTGAACCGCGCTTTTGACGGCCGGCTTCGCTGGGGCGTCATGGAAGCCGACATTGACAGTGCCGTAGATGCGCAGACCATTCAGAATGCCGGCATTCCGGCAGTTCAGCTGCATACGGGCGGCATGTGCCATCTGGATGCAGACATGACCCGTCAGGGAATCCGCGCACTGGATTTGGACGATGCGGAACTGATCGTACTGGAAAATATCGGCAATCTGGTCTGCCCGGCGGAGTTTGACACCGGAGCCGCCATAAATATGACGATTCTTTCCGTTCCGGAAGGCGACGACAAGCCGGCGAAATACCCGCTGATGTATGAGACCTGCGACATTCTTGTCGTCAACAAAATCGACACTCTGCCGGTTTTTGACTTTGACAAGGCTCGGATGGAGCGGGACGCCAAAGAGCGGAACCATGAAATTGAGATCTTCTATATCTCAGCCAAAACCGGCGAGGGCGTGCAGGCTCTGGCGGATGCGCTGGTCAGTAAGGTAAAGGAGTGGAACGCGGTATGAGCGAAGTCAGAGTCATTCAGATCAACGAGTCGGTTTTTGCGGAAAATGACCGGACTGCTGAGCTGATCCGGAAACGGCTTACCGATCAGGGAACGCTGTTCCTGAATATCATGTCCTCCCCGGGGAGCGGGAAAACCACCACGCTGGTCGCGCTCATCAACCGGCTGAAAGGGCGCCTGAACATCGGTGAGATGGATGTGGATATTGAGAGCAGCCTGGACGCGCAGCGCGTGGCAGACCGAACCGGCATCCGCAGCCTGCAGATCCATAACGGCGGACTTTGCCACATTGACGCAGACATGACCGCACGGGCGCTGCTGGAATACGACACGAAGGGACTGGATCTGCTGATTCTGGAGAACATCGGGAATCTGGTATGCCCGGCGGAATTCGACACCGGCGCGCACCGGAACGTAACTATCCTGTCTGTGCCGGAAGGAGACGACAAGCCCCTGAAGTATCCGCTGATGTACCAGGTCAGCGATGTGGTGCTCATCAACAAGATTGATGCCATGGATTACTTTGATTTTGACCTGGAGAAAGCAAAAGAGCGCATTCTGGCACTGAACCCGAAGGCACTCTTCTTCCCCATCAGTGCGAAAACCGGTGAAGGTCTTGATGCAGTCTGCGAGTGGGTGCTCAAAGAAGTTGCTGCCGTCAAAGCCTGAATTTCTGCCGTATTACTCTTTGAAACTGAATGATGAACAGCTTTATTCCCTACGACAAGCTCTCAAAAAAGAAAAAGCGTGCCCTTGACCGGGAAAAGCGAGGGATCTGGGGTATCAGCCCGGTTTCCCGCAGGCCGGATAATCCGAGAGCTTACAAACGCAAGAAGGCGCTGAGGACGGATCAGGAAGACTGATTCGGCCCCGGCGCCTTTCCGGTTTTACTGTGCAATTCTCTGTAGCCAAGAAGGTTTCCGCATGGTATAATGACCTATCATTAACAGGACGGAGGCGGAATATGTTCAAGCTTTACAGCATGGAAAAAGCGAAGAGAATTGTTTCAGACCAATCAGATCTGATCGAGAGCATCTGCGCCCCATATCGTCTGCCTTCCGCCTGTCTGAAAGCAATCCTGCTGATGGAAATCCCGGAGATCGATCTGACAGACCTGTTGGTTGACACCATTGTCAGGCTTAACTGGCTCCGCTATTTTATGACTCACCGCTATAATCCGGAGCGGCACACGCGAAATCCTCTGCGGAAATTTGACAGTTCCACCGGATACGGGCAGATTTTTTCCCGTGTTGCAATTGAGGCGATTCTTTTTGCCAGAAGCAGAGGGATCCCGGTCGACGTCGGAATAACCGGCGAACTTTCCCCTGTCCGACCGGAAGACCTGCGGCGGGTTTGGCTGCGCCTTAACCGCGAACCGGTCTTTAATCTCAAATGTTCCGCACTGAATCTCCTGCATGCCGCCTTCCAAATGACCGGCCGGGTCGATTTCGGACAATATACCGAGGAAGAGTTGAAGCTGATTTTCACGCGCTATAACGGAAATGTAAAACAAATCTCCGCTTACGGGGAAAAGGCTTACCGATACTATCTGAACTTTTTGTAACCGCGACAGATATTCCGGACTGGTTTAACGGGATACTTCTGCTGCCCAGGAAAGCCGGAGGGAAACAATGTGGAAACGCTGATTGAACTGTATGACGAGCGGCCGCTGGAAAACGTGCTCGGAGTGGAGATGTTCCGCCCTGAACGCGTGGTTTACGTTTGTCCGGACCGGATCGCTTCCAACAATACCATTCAACATAAGCTCCGGCAGTATTTTCTGCATCGCGGGTTGAAAGTGGAGCTTATTTTCCTGCGCGCCCAGGTTTATGATTCCTATGCCATGCGGAATCTGTTTCAAAAGACCGTGGCGCGGTACCCGGACTGTGCCATCGACATTACCGGCGGAACCGACGCCGTGCTGTTCGCCGCAGGACTCCTCTGCGCAGAGACAGAAATTCCGGTTTTTACCTACAGCCGAAGGAAAAACCGCTTTTATGATATCCGGAACGCTTCTTTCGCAGCAAATCTCCCCTGTTGCCTGTCCTACAGCGTGGAAGACTGTTTTCTGATGGCAGGCGGCTCCATGCGGACCGGGCGGGTAGACAACGCCATTCTTTCCCGGTACCTGGATGATATCGAGCCGTTTTTCCGGATCTACCTGGAGCATCGCCGTCAATGGGTAAAAATCGTCACATACATGCAACGCATCTCCGCCGGAAACGCTGACGGATCCATCCCGCTTTCCGTATCCGGAAAATACACCGTAAAGGGGGAGCAGTCTTCCCGGATCAGCGCCCCCGAAGATACTCTCCGTCAATTCGAGGACCTTGGTTTTATCCATGATCTTTCCATCGTTCCCGAAGAATCCGTTTCCTTTCACTTTCGTGATGCGCAGGTGCGTTCCTGGCTGCGGGATGTCGGGAGCGTGTTGGAACTCTATGTCTACAAAACCTGTCTGGACACCGGTCTGTTTCAGGACGTGATCACCAGTGCCGTTGTCGACTGGGATGGCAGCAGCGGCCGCAATGCCGTTACCAATGAACTTGACGTTATGTGCACCCGCGGCATCACCCCGCTGTTTATCAGCTGCAAAACCTGTGACGCCAGGACCGAAGCGCTGAATGAACTGGCGATCCTGAGGGACCGGTTCGGAGGGAGAATTGCACGTGCGGCGATCGTGACCGCTGAAAAGGGAGGCATTGCCCTGAGAAACCGCGCCGCTGAACTCGGTATCACTGTCATTGATATCAACGACCTTGTCAACAACAGAACGGAAAAGCGGATCCGCAACCTCGTGAAGGACTGAGAACATGAACTATATCACACATTACCGATCCCCTTTCGGCGGCATTACACTTGCCTGCGACGGGGAAGCTCTCACAGGCCTCTGGTTTGACGGGCAGAAGTATTTCGGCCGTACGCTGGAAAAGGATTACGTGGAAAGGAAGCTCCCCATTCTCGAAGAAACTGTTTCCTGGCTGAATCAATACTTCAACGGCAGAGATCCCGGGTTTTCCCCAAAGCTGAATCCGCACGGCACTCCATTCCAAAAATCGGTCTGGGATGTTTTGCTTTCCGTTCCTTACGGGAAAATCATCACTTACGGGCAGATTGCGGAAAGTATCGCTTCTCAGATGAATCTGGAGCGGATGTCTGCCCAGGCTGTCGGCGGCGCGGTCGGGCGCAATCCGATTTCGCTGATTATTCCGTGTCACCGGGTCATCGGAGCAGACGGCAGCCTGACCGGTTATGCCGGCGGCATTGACAGAAAGCTCCTACTCCTGCAGCTGGAGCAGGCTGAGACTGACAGGTTTCATTTGCCGAAAGTCCGATGAGCCTGACCGGGATGGTTCCGGCTGTTGGAAACGATGTTCCGCCTGCATCAGGCCAGACCAAAACGAGCAGAGTTCCCGGACATGCCGGGATCTCTGCTCGTTTTCGATTGTCTTTTCACGGGTATTCTACCGTACTTCCAGCAGGTCATAAGTCCTGTACTGAATCGCCTCGGCCAGGTGCTCCGGCTCCACACGCTCCGAACCAGCCAGGTCTGCAATGGTTCTGGCAACGCGCAGAATCCGGTCGTGGCTGCGTGCGGAAAGCCCCATCGCATCAAAAGCGTCCCGCATCAGTTTTTCTCCCTCCGGAGACAGCACACAGTATTGACGAAGCTGCTGTGAGGACATGTGAGCATTGGACATTGTGCTGTCCAGCGGAAAACGAGCGTGCTGTAGCCTGCGAGCAGCATTGACTCTTGCACGAATCGATGCGGAGTTTTCTGACGGAGCCTTCCGGTGAATTTCATCGTATTCCAGTGCGGGTGCTTCCACAATGATATCGATCCGATCCAGCAGCGGGCCGGAAATTCTGCTCTGGTACCGGCGTACATCGTTCAGGCTGCAGCGGCAGCGTCCGGACGGGTGCCCATACCAGCCGCATTTGCACGGATTCATTGCACAGATCAGCATGAAGCGGCTCGGAAACGTCACGCTGCCGGCAGCTCTGGAAACCGTTACCTGCCCGTCTTCCAACGGCTGCCTCAGAAGGTCGAGGATGTCGCTGCGAAACTCAGGCAGTTCGTCCAGGAAAAGCACTCCGTTGTGCGCAAGGCTCATTTCACCCGGCCGCGGATTCTGTCCTCCTCCGGCGAGGCCTGCGCCTGAAACGCTGTGATGCGGTGACCGGAACGGCCGGACGGAAACGATCGGATAGAGCTGATCCGTCAGTCCGGCTACGGAGTGGATTTCGGTGGTTTCAATGATCTCCTCGCGGCTCATATCCGGAAGAATCGTCGGAAGACGTTTCGCCATCATGGACTTTCCGGCTCCCGGCGGTCCTACCAGCAGAATGTTGTGGCCGCCTGCCGCAGCGATCTCGAAGGCACGGCGGACATTTTCCTGACCCCGGATGTCCGAGAAATCCGGCAGTGCATTCATTTCCCCGGAGATTTCCGGAACCGGGGCTGCTTCGATCCGCTCTTCCCCGCGCAGGTGACGAAGGATTGTCTGCAAGTCGGAAACCGGATATACCGTAATTCCGTCTGCAAAAGCAGCTTCCGCAGCGTTCTCAGCAGGCACAAACAGGGTACGGAATCTTTCACGGCCGGCCGCAATCGCCATCGGAAGCGCACCTGCTACCGGGCGCAGCTCGCCGGTCAGTGACAGTTCTCCGAGGAAGGCACTGTCTTTCGCAGGCTGGCGGATTTCCCCCACAGCCGCAAGAATCCCGATCAGAATCGGCAGATCATACATGGTGCCGGCTTTCCTGAGATCTGCCGGAGCAAGATTGACCGTGATGCGGCTGACCGGAAACTTAAAGCCGTTATTCTTGATGGCTGCCCGGACGCGTTCGCGCGATTCCTTCACCGCGGCATCGGGGAGGCCGACGATATCGAATCCGGGAAGGCCGTTGGAAATATAAACTTCCACGCTGACCTGATACCCGCCCACGCCGGTGACGCCGAGACTTTTGACATTTGAATACATATGGCATGCACTCCGTATCATTGCTTAAAATCATGTTAGCAGGAAGAGTGGAAATGTCAAGCTTTCTTTTCCAGCGGCTTCACAAATTCTTCAAATAATGTATAGAAATTTATTCAAAAAACGATGCAAATTTATTCATGGTTTTATGGTTTAATAGCGGCAACAGAAAACAGGGTATTCAGTCCCTGAGAACTGAATCTGACGAAAAGAGGGCCAATATTCATGAAAACAGTCCAACTTAAAAAACCGGCAGCCATCAAAAAACTGCTCAGCATTGTCCTGCTCTGCTCGCTGATCTTCGGTGTCACCGTAATCGGCACATCGAACACGGCGTATGCGGCCTTTGATGAGCTTTCGCCTGCCGACCTCTATGAAGAGAACGTCAATTCCACCGTCGGTATTACGATCAGTGCGAAAACCACCAGCCGCTACGGTTACGGATATACGTATGAAGCATCCGGTTCCGGGTTTATCATCTCCGACGACGGCTATGTCCTGACCAACTACCATGTCATCAGCGGCTATGACAAGGTCACCGTGGCAACCTACGACCAGGAAACCTATGACGCCACTGTAATCGGCTATGATGAAAGCAGTGATATCGCCGTTTTGAAGATTGATGCAGGAAACCTCAAGCCGGTGACTCTGGGTGATTCAGGAAAGCTCCGTGTGGGTGATACGGTTTATGCGATCGGCAATCCGCTCGGCGAACTCACCTTCTCTCTGACCAGAGGAATTGTCAGCGCTCTCAGCCGCAATATCAGCACTGAATCCGGCAGCAGCATGGGACTCATCCAGACTGACTGCGCCATCAATTCCGGCAACTCCGGCGGCGCACTTTTCAACACCAGCGGTGAAGTGATCGGAATTACGAATGCAAAATTCTCCTCCTCCGGTTCAATGGAAGCCGAAATCGACAACATCGGCTTTGCCATTCCGATCAACAGTGTCAAACGCATTGTCACCAGCATCATTGAAAATGGTTACGTTCTCAAGCCCTATATCGGTATCGCGGTTTCTCCCCTGTCTGAGGAATCTGCCGGCATCATCGGCATCAAATCCGGTGCGGTCGTCCAGGACGTCACAGCGGATGCGCCCGCAGACAAAGCAGGCATCAAGGTGAACGATGTCATCACCAAGGTAGATGACAAGGTCATCCGGGATTCCACTGACCTGGTTCAGGTGATTGCTGACACCGACCCCGGTGAAATTGTCACCTTCTCAATCTACCGGCAGGGCAAAGAACTGACCCTTCCGGTTGAAGTCGGCAGCAAAACGGAGTCCGCCCTGAAGAATGAGGAAGCAGCCGCCGATGCGGAAGAATCCGAAACCCAGCAGGAACAGCAAAACCAGCCCAACGGTTCCGAGAACCAGCAGGGCATGCCGAACTGGGGCAGTGACGAGTTCGGGAACTTTGAAGACTTTTTCAAATACTTCTTCGGATACTGATTTCTCCGGAAAACAGCAGTTTCTCTAAATTCTAATTATTAACTATGATGAAAGCGCTGCCTCAAATGAGGCAGCGCTTTCATGTTTTTCAAGCCGCTATTACGGACGGGGATTCATGCTTCCGGTTCGCAGGTAATGGCAATATTCAGCTCATCCAACTGCTTCTGTTCAACCGCGGAGGGGGCCCCCATCATAACATCCTGTGCGCTCTTGTTCATCGGGAACGGGATAATCTCACGGATACTCTCCTCGCCTGCCAGCAGCATGACCATACGGTCGATGCCAGGTGCAATCCCTGCATGCGGCGGCGCGCCGTAACAGAATGCATTGTACATGGCCGGGAACTTTCTGCGGACATCCTCTTCCCCGAGGCGAACCATCTCAAATGCCTTGATCATAATTTCCGGATCGTGATTCCGAACCGCGCCGGAGGAGAGTTCCACGCCGTTGCAGACTAGGTCGTACTGGTCGGCCGTGATACTGAGGGGGTCGATTTCACCGCGTTCCGCCTGCAGAAGAACTTCCAGACCGCCGCTTGGCATCGAAAAGGGATTGTGGCAGAATTCGAGTTCTCCGGATTCCTCACCGATCTCATACATCGGGAAGTCGACAATCCAGCAGAATTCATAGCGTTCACGGTCCATATGGCCGGGAACCGCCGCACCGAACTGTTTGATCGAAACACCGATCACCTTCTGCGCCAGCTCCTTCTTTCCCGCCGCAATGACGACCAGGCAGCCCGGCGCCAGATTCAGGCGTTCGGCCAGAACATCCTTCAGCGGCTCCACAAATTTGGTCACACCGCCGGCAAGAACGCCGTTTTCATCCATACGGAACCAGTAGGGCTTTGCCCCCGCCTGCACCTCAACATCCGCGCAAAGCTTGTCGATCTGCTTGCGGGTCAGGCCGCAGCACGAGATGGCAACCGCTTTGACCGTGTCCCCATCCCGGAATGGTGCGAACTCCGTATCGCAGACAAGATCCGTGATGTCTTTAGCAGAGAGGTCGATGCGGAGATCCGGCTTATCCGTTCCGTAGGTTTCCATGGCTTCGGTGTAGCCAATGCGGCGGAAAGGCGCAGCCGAAGCAATGTTATACTTGCCGTAATGGGCAAAAATCGGCGGGAGAACATCTTCCAGAATGGCAAATACATCCTCCTGGTCCGCAAAGGCCATCTCCATATCAAGCTGGTAAAACTCGCCCGGGCTGCGGTCACCGCGCGCATCCTCATCCCGGAAGCACGGGGCAATCTGGAAATAGCGGTCAAAGCCGGAAGTCATGAGCAACTGTTTGAACTGCTGCGGTGCCTGGGGCAGCGCATAGAATTTCCCCGGATGCTTGCGTGCGGGAACCAGGTAGTCGCGCGCTCCCTCGGGAGACGACGCCGTCAGGATGGGCGTGGTAATCTCCAGGAAGCCATGCTCCAGCATCGCTTTCCGGATTGCCGCAATGACCTCGCAGCGCAAAATGATGTTCTGTTTCACGGCCGGATTCCGCAGATCCAGATAGCGATACTTCAGGCGCTGCGCTTCATCCGCTTCACGGCTGCGGTTAATTTCAAACGGCAACTCGTTATACCGGCACTTCCCCAGAACCGTAATGCTGTCGGGAACGACTTCAATGTCGCCGGTGGGCTGATTCGGGTTCTTGCTTGCACGCTCACGAACCGTACCCGTCACAGAAACGGTTGATTCCTTGTTGATTCCCTTTATCTGACGGATCAGCGTCTCGTCCTGGATAACAAGCTGCGTCTTGCCGTAAAAGTCACGCACCACGACAAATGCCAGACTTGCACCGACCTCGCGCACGTTTTCCATCCAGCCGGCCAGCTGAACCTGTTGTCCGACATGCTCCAAGCGAAGTTCTCCGCAGGTATGCGTACGGGATTGCATGATCAAAACTCCTCCTTTTATCCTCACCGCCGCAAGGCGGCAACACACAGAACAAGCAGTCTGTTTGGTTTACATAATATTCTTATTCCCGAATCGGCGCTTCCGCATTTCTGCGCCTGACAGTTTCCCAGATCCACGCGGCCGCTTCCTCATCCTTCAGTTTGCGCTGCTCACCGGTTTCCATGTTTTTAACCGTCAGAACTCCCTCGGCCAGTTCATCTTCCCCCAAAAGGACCGTAAAGGGTGTGCCGATTTTGTCCGCATAGCTCATCTTCACCTTAAACTTGCGCTGTTCGGCATACAGCTGGCAGCGAAGCCCTGCGGCACGCATGGCTGTCGCCGCGGCAATCGCTGGCGCCCTGTTCTCCGTCATGGGGATAACCAGCACGTCACAGGGAGCTGTCATCACTTCGTCAGACAGAAGCTTCTGCTCCTGCAGCACGTAGAAAAGCCTGGTCAGGCCGATTGAGATTCCGACTCCCGGAAGCTGCCGGTCGGTGTAGTATTCCGCGAGGTTATCATAACGCCCGCCCGAACAGACCGAGCCGATTTCGGGATAATCGGTCAGTTCGGTTTCATATACAGTACCCGTATAATAATCCAGGCCACGCGCAATGGTCAGGTCAACGGAAAAATTCTCCTCGGGGACGCCGAATGCGCTCAGGTGTTCCGTTACCGCCCGCAGTTCGTCCAGGCCGCAGTCAAAGGTTTCATCCATCCCCCTGTAGCACTCGAGACGTTCAAGAATCTCTGCATTGGAGCCACAGATGGCCATAAAATCCAGGACATTTTCCGCTTTGCTTGGGATCATGCTGAGTTCGTCCACCAGCATCTGTTTGACTTTTACTTCGCCCACTTTATCCAGCTTGTCAACCGTGCGCATGATGTCCTGCGACTTCTCAGACATGCCGTTCATGGCATAGAAGCCGTTCAAAAGCTTGCGGTTGTTGACCTTGATTTTAAACCGCTTCAGCCCAAGGCGGCTGAATGCGGTGTAGATAATCGCGGGGATTTCAGCTTCATTGGCAATATCCAGCTTTCCGTCACCGATGACGTCGATGTCCGCCTGGTAGAACTCACGGAAGCGGCCGCGCTGTGCGCGCTCGCCGCGGTATACTTTGCCGATCTGATACCTGCGAAACGGAAAAGCAAGTTCTGCATAATGCGCAGCAACATATTTGGCAAGCGGTACCGTCAGGTCAAACCGCAGTGCGAGATCGCTGTCGCCCTTTTCAAAACGGTAGATCTGTTTCTCTGTCTCTCCTCCGCCCTTTGCCAAAAGTACTTCTGCCGCTTCAATGACAGGCGTATCCAGCGGGGTGAATGCAAACAGGGCATAAGTCTCCCGCAGGATCTGCATCATGCGTTCCATCTTCATCTGGTCTTCCGGCAGCAGTTCCATAAAGCCGGACAGGGTTCTCGGTTTTACTCGATTCATCTTTATCTTCCTGCTTTCTTCCTTACATTTACATGCAGAAGAGTGAAGACCGGATCTTCTCCAAGCTTCACTCTTCGGCAAACCGTTTTGGTCCGTTGGTTCAGTTCTCCTGTGGGTACCTTACCGCTTCTGAGGATTCACAATGTTGCGCCAGTCAAGGTCGCCGCGCCGCAGCCCCTGCACGAGCACTTCCGCTGTAGCAGCGTTGGTGGCAAAGGGAATCTGATACTGGTCGCAGAGACGCTCCACCTTGTTGATGTCGTCAAAACCGCGGGGATTGGCAGGATCGCAGAAAAAGAGCACCAGGTCAATCTCGTTGTATGAAATCCTGGAACCGATCTGCTGGGCCCCTCCCTGATCCGCATGCAGATACAGGGTAATCGGCAGGCCTGTGGCTTCGGATACCAGCTTGCCCGTTACATGCGTGGCGCAGAGACTGTGCTCCGCCAGAATCCCGCAGTAAGCGATGCAGAACTGCACCATGAGTTCCTTTTTCCTGTCGTGTGCCATCAAGGCAATATTCATGGATGAAGTCTCCTTCTTTTACACATTCACCGCAAAAGGTATTACCACGTTCAAGCCGTTGGCTGAACAAACATATTTGATGGTATATTATACCCGTTTTTTCGGCATTGTGCAACAGAAAATGTATGGGATTGATAAAAACTTCGAAGCAGCCGCTGATTACCTAAGCAGTGCCATTTCGTCTTCCGAAGAATCGGAATAGCTGCAGATGTTGATATAAGCATCCATGATACGGCGGGCGATACGCTGCACATTCGCACCGGAACCGCCACGCTCGACAACCACGGCGATGGCGACATCGGGCTCGCTGTAGGGACCGTACACAATGAAAATACCGTCGTTGGTGATTTTTTCACCTTTCTGAGCCGTTCCGGTCTTGCCGGCGCAGATCCATCGGCAGGCTGTCCACACTTCGGCATTCTGTTCGTTCATCCAGTCGTTCAGCACCATGTACATGCCTTCGTGGATGGCAACCCAGTTGTATTCGGCGGACCGGATGGTGTTCAGCACTTCCGGTTCGCGCTCATAGATTTTCCTGCTGTAGTCATAGTTGCGAACCGTCTTCAGGATGGACGCAGAGTAGCGATGACCGGAATTGGCAACAGTGGCACAGTACTCTGCAAGCTGAAGCGGTGTAAAGATACTGTCCGACTGGCCGATGGCTGCCTGCATCGTATCACCGATACGCCACACGGTTCCGGTATAGTCGGCATGGTTCGCCTCATTTGACATATTGCCTTTGGTTTCCACCAGCTCAATCCCGGTGCTGACGCCGAGTCCGTACGCATGGGCGTACTCACCCATCTTGTCGATACCAAGGTCATGCCCGACCGAATAGAAGAAGAAATTGCAGGAATCGCGCAGCGCCGTGGTCACATTTTCTTCGGGGTGTGTATAATGCTGACCCTTCACGCTGTTCCAGATCCAGCATTCAGGCGCGTAACCTTCCGCCGCGTACTTGGTGAATACGCCTTCACACTTGATTTTATATTCGGTGTTGATCTGACCTTCGGTCAGCACCGCCGTTGCCACGCACGGTTTGAACGCGGAACCAGGCGCGTAGGCACCCATCAGCGCGCGGTTAAACAGAGGGGCATTCGGGGTTTCCATCAGCTCCTGGTACTTTTCGATGATGGTTGAGACATCGTAGGTCGGCCAGCTTGCTATGGCAAGCGGCTCTCCCGTCTCCACCTTGACCACCACCGCCGCCGCGCCGGTAATCTCGTCCTTCATTTCAGGATCATAGTCACCGCGTTCGATGCCTTCGGCGCGCTCCTGCGCCCGGTTCAGCTTCATGGTATTGACGCTGTTGGCCAGAATTCGCTCTGTCTGTTCCTGAAGGACCTTGTCGATGGTCAAATAAATGTGGTCGCCGGGAGTCGGTTCTTCAAGATAGACCGTACTCAAAATCGTCCCGGCATTGTTCTGCGTTTCGGCCACTTTCCCGTCATGACCGTGCAGATACTCCTCAAACGCGTACTCGACCCCGTCTTTCCCGACCATCGCGTCGTTTGCATAGTTGAGGAGTGAATATCGCTCATACTCCTCCTGGGTCATAAGCCCGGTATAGCCCAGAAGGTGCGCTGCATATTCGGTCTCATAGTCGCGGATATAAGCGCGCTGCACTTCAATACCTACGAGCTTATTCTCCATGATGGAAGAAATCAGCGCCATACTCGCATCTTCAACAAACAGGTAGTCTGCCGTATTGACCGCATAGCGGACATTGATGGAGTAACGAACCCCCGCAATAATGCGCATTTCTTCGCTGGAATAGCGGTTATCGATCCCGTAGCGGGTACGCATAAAACTCAGAAGTTCGACCGCACTTGGATTTTCGGGCAGCCCGTCAGGTTTCTGACGGACGAAATACGCGTTCAGCATCGTGCGCTGGATGGCGGTCATGTTCTCGTCATAGGTGAACGGCGGCGTTCTGCTGACAGGAAGATCGTCGGTGTACGTGTCGCCGAAGCCTTCTACCATCCGTACCAGTTCCAGAATTACAGCATTCGGATCCTCGTTGGCAAAAAGCTTGACGTTGTCCACTTTCAGGTTATAGCACTCTTTATTGCTGACCAGAACGCGCCCGTAGCGATCCAGAATATTACCTCTGGCGGCCGTTACCGTGCGTTCGGAGTTGGTAATCTCATTGCTCTGGTTATAGTATTTTTCGCCTTCGATAATCTGCAGCCTGTAGAGGAAAGTCAGGTACAGCACCACAATCAACGCGGCCAGAAGAACCATAAACGCAACGCGTCCGGGTTTTACAAGATGATTCACTCTATTCTCCTTCCTAACCGGCTCTGCTCAGCCGGGCTGGCGGAAGATACACCAGTGCGGCGAAAGGCAGCGACCACAGTGTCTGAAGCACTGCCGTCGTGACCATCACCATGGAAAAACTGTCGGAAGCGGATGTCTTCAGAATCTGGCCTGCAGCCGTAATCAGCAGGCCGATCGCCGCAGCGCCCATATAGGCGAAAAAGCGGCGATTGATGAAAAAATTCGCAACAAATGCCGCCGCAAAGCTGACAGCCGGAAAAACCAGAGTAAAGAAGATCGTGTTCTCCACAAAGGCCATATCCGCAAAAATGCCAAGCAGCAGACTGAAGAGAGGGCCCCAGACCGCACCTTCAAACATGCCCATGGCAACCGCCACAGCAGGCAGCACCAACGGGCATACGTCAAACAGGCGCAGCTGAGTAAATATGATATTCTGCAGAATCAGGCAAAGGAGCAGATACGCCGCGTATTTGGCAACCTTACCGAAGTCGATTCTGTCCAGAAAGTCTTTTGGGATCACTGTCTTCAAAGCTTACTCCACCACGTCAAAATCCTTGATGATAAACACCTGCACCAGTGAATCGATGTTGGCCTGCGGTTCGACGATACCGTACTCAATCTGGCCTCCGGCTTCAGTCTGAACGTTGGTGATAGTCCCGATGACAAGCCCCGCAGGGAATGCACCGCCGGAACCGGAAGTCAGCACCTCGTCCCCAACGAAGATCTGCGCACCATCGGCAAGGAAGGTAAGCTTGGCCAGCTTTTGCTTCATCAAAGAGTACTCACCGACAACCATTCCGGAACTGCCTGTGGTAACGATGGTTCCGCCGACACTCATATCGACATCAATCAGCGTGCTGACCGTTGCCCAGGTCTCGCCAAGTTCCGTGATCTGCCCGACCAGCGCGCCGTATTCCGTAATGACCGGGTCGCCATACTCTATTCCGCTGCGGGCACCCTTGCTGATGGTGAATGAGGAGGACCAGTTTGAGGAGGACCACAATACCACCTTGCTTGATTCCAGCACATAATCCGTGTGCTTGTCCCGCAGACTCAGCAGTTCACGCAGACGCACGTTTTCTTCCGAGGCCTCAATGCCGTCGCGGGCAGACTGCTGCGCATCGGCAAGTTGGGAACGGAGCGACTCGTTTTCAGCCACCAGAGAGTCATAATCATAAAGATACCCGTAGATGGTGTCGAACCAGTTGGCCGCCGAACTCAGAACCTTCTGCAGCGGGGCGGAGAGAACACCGCGGGCATTCTGAACAAAGCTGATTCTTCCGCCGCGTGCGGCAGAGCCAAGCCCGATCAGAAGAACGACCGCAGCAATGATGATTCCGACCCGAAGACCGTTTTTTCTGAGATATTCCTTCAAAGGATCTGTACTCCCTTCCCTGCAAGCATCTGCCCCAGCAGGCAGAGCGGCAGGCCCATCACGTTAAAAAAATCGCCGTCGATGCGGCGCACAAACAGAGCGCCTTTCCCCTGGGCACCGTACGCGCCCGCCTTATCCATCGGTTCGCCGCTTTGAATATAGCGGCGGATTTCATCATTTGATAGTTCCCGAAACCATACCACGCTTCGTTCGGCCTTGCTCTGGCTGCCGGTACGATCCAAGAGCGTGATCCCGGTATACACTTCATGGCTGCGCCCGGAAAGACTCCGGAGCATCTCGGCCGCCTCTTCTTCGCTGTGCGGCTTTCCCAGTGCGCGTCCTTCATGCCAGACGATGGTATCGGCAGCCACCACCAGCGCATCATCCGGGCAGTGTTCCCAGACTTCCTTTGCTTTTGCGCCTGAGAGTGCGCAGACAATCTCCTCCGGGCCGGCATCTTCCGGGATATGCTCTTCCCCTTTTGCAGGACAGATCACCAGATTCTGAACCCCCAGCATTTGCATCAGTTCTCGGCGGCGCGGGGAAGCAGAGGCTAAAATGACGGATCGTTCCATGGCTGCCTGATTATTCCACACCGCGGTAATACAGTCCGCGCGTGAGCATGTTCGGCTGGTAGTCCGTCATCCCAAGGTATGCTTTTGCAACCTCGACGCATTCACGGGCACTTTCGGTGGTAAACAGCAGACGCATTCCCCACAGCCCGGCTGACAGAAGTTCATCACGCCTGTCCGCCAGGAAGAGCTTATGCGCATTGTAGATGACATTCCGGCATCCGAATTCCTTCATCACAGGAAAAACCGAGCCGGTCCGGTCTGCGAGCTGCCCGGGTACCTGGCAGTTGCATCTTCCGGAACTCTGCCGGATGATGCACTGGTCTGAAACCATCACAGGCAGCCGGCCGTATATGATCATTTCGGTGTCCAGCGGCTTCTGCATGTCGCGAATCTGCTGGATGCGGAGTTCAAAGGATGCCGTTGCGGAAAGGAAACCCGCGGCGCGAAGCACATCCAGCGTCTGTGAGTTAAATGCGTTCAGCCCAAAGTCGCCGCGGACTTCCATGCCAGCCTGCTTTGCCAGCGCCACATGGCCGATATTTCCGATCAGGGCCTGATTCACCCCGTATTCATGCAGCTTCTCCAGTGTGCTGAAGATCTCTTCCGTCTCATCGTCGGTTATGACACGCGGCAGAACCGCAACCGGGGTCGTCCCTCCGGTCAGGAACGGAAGAACACCGCTGTAGTTCTCGGCCATCACCGCAGCCGGTGCATACAGGAAATGCGGCTTCAGTGCGGCAAGTTCCGGTGTAAGCTGTTCCGCGGTTGTAATCTGGAAAATCGCCTCCGGTTCTCCTCTGCGGCCGCGATCCTCCGGTGCAACCGGCATCGCGAAACTGCGGCGCTGCGGCGGGGTCATCCGCTTCTCCGAAAGCTCGGAAATCAGCTTGCGGCGCAATTCATTGATTTCAGCGGCAGGCAGAAACAGCCCTTCGTCCGCTTTCGCCTGGTTCTCCACCACCGTGAAGGGAGTGCCGCCGGTTTTATACATCTGTTCAACGATGTAATTTGCGGTAACCCCCTGCCGCTTGGCACGTTCCGGAACCGGGCCGAATGCCGCCGCACGATTCCCGTCATCATCAAAGGCAATGGCTTTTGCACGCTCGCCCTTCTCCACCAGAGAATAAAAATGAATCGGCACGCGGCGTACTTCACCCGTGCTGTATGCTTTCCTCGCATCAGCATAGAGAGAATCAATCTCTTCATCCGGCTCGGCCTTGATGCCGAACATGTCGGACTTGTCGCCGTCCAGGTAGCCCTGGGTAAAGCCCTGCCTGGAGAACGTTCTGGCAAGCAGTTCCATCTCATCCAGTGTCGGGTTTCGTTTTTCCTTCAGGAGTTTGGAGTACACGCCCGTCACAATACCGGTGTACTCGGGACGCTTCATGCGCCCCTCAATCTTCACGCAGGCGACGCCGGCCTCTTCCAGGGCCTGCAGGCGATTGGCAAGACAGTTGTCCTTCAGGGAAAGCGGATAGTCGTCCATCCTGCCACCCAGGGAATACTGCATCCGGCAGGGCTGCGCGCACATCCCGCGGTTGCCGCTGCGCCGGCCGATCATGGCGGACATGTAACACTGCCCGGAATGGCAGAAGCAAAGAGCGCCGTGTACGAACACTTCCGTTTCCGCGGAGCAGTGTTTGCTGATAAAGCGGATTTCCTCCAGGCTGAGTTCCCTTGCCAAGACAATACGCGTCATGCCAAGCTGCGCCGCAGCTTCCGCCCCGGCGAGATTGTGGATGCTCATCTGCGTACTGGCATGCAACGGAATGTCCGGCACCGTGCGGCGCAGCACCTTTGCAAGTCCGAAATCCTGGACCAGGATCGCGTCTGCGCCCTTTTCTGACGCCATGCGGGCAGCATTGACTGCGGCAGTCATTTCACGGTCGTTCACCAGGGTATTCAGCGTTACATAGACCTTGCAGTTCCGAAGACGGCAGTAGCGAACAGCCTTTTCAAATTCATCCGGTGTAAAATTATGAGCGCTTCTGCGCGCATTAAAATCTCCGAAGCCGAGATATACCGCATCCGCGCCGTTCTGCACAGCTGCAATAACGGCTTCCGGTGATCCCGCCGGAGAAAGAAGTTCCATCATACCTGTACTCCCAAGAGTAAGCATAAGTTCATAAAGCGGTTTATTATAGCACAGCTTCCCACTTGCGACAAGTTAATTTTAATGCTATAATGTCACGCACGTAATAATAAACTGTTAAATTTTGCAATGATGGAGCAGAGGATGAGCAGGAACGATTCTGACAATCTCATCAGTCCAAAAGCGGCGGATCTGCTGATTTCGCTGCGCGACGGGGATGCGGCGCTTCTGTATCTTTATTTCTGCCGGCATGGGTTCCGTGACCCGGAGCGTGCCGGCAGGGAACTGTTCATGCCAAGACAGCGGCTGCAGGAGGCCTGTGAGCGTCTGGAGATGCAGGGCCTCCTGGCACAGGCCGGCAATGAAGAATCCTCTAAGGTACCGGATTCCTCCGCGCAGCGGCACCGCGCTCCCGTCGCCCCGGCTGCATCTTCCCAAAGCAGCGACCTGCCGCCTTATTCGGCAGCTGACGTCAGCACCCGTTCCAATGTCGACAGCGCTTTCGCCGCCGTGCTCAACGAAGCAAAGCTGATACTCGGCCGGCCTCTCAGCACACCGGACCTGATCAAGATGCTTGGAATCTACGATCATTTCGGGCTTCCTGCAGAGGTCATGATGGAACTGATGCACTTTGTCGCCGACTGTTACCGGGAACGATATCAGGAAGGGCGCCGCCCCACGGTAGGTGCGTTTGAACGGGAGGCCCGCATCTGGGCAGAGCGCGACATCCGGGACTTTGACGCCGCCGAACAATACATTCAGAAATATCGGGAGCGGAAAAGCCTGGAAGGCGCGCTGAAAGATGCCCTGCAGATTGTCAACCGTGACTTCACCGAAACCGAGCGCAGTCTGACCTCCCAATGGCTGGATTGGGGTTTTCAGCCGGATGCAATCGCTCTGGCATATGATGTTACCGTCACCAACACCCGTAAATTCAGTTCAAAGTATATGAACCGGGTATTGGAGAACTGGCACAAAGCAGGCCTGCACACACCCAAGGAAATCCGGGAGAAGGACCGGCCTGTCCAGACTCCGGTCAATTCCGGAAAAACCGGGACATCCGGCCCGATAGACCCCAAACTTCTGGACGAAATCGAAAAAGCCATGAATGGCTGGAAGAAGGAGTAACATGGCTCATGACGGAAAACTCCTGGCCCGTGCCCGCGAAGCACTGGAGCAGGATCGCGCGGCAAACCAGGCGGAACAGCAGCGCCGCACCGAACAGGTCTATCGTGATATTCCACAGGTAGAACAGATCGATGACCGTCTGCGCGGACATATGGCCGAACTGGTGCGGCTGACGATTTCCCGGCCGCCGGATCTCGCAGCACGTCTGGAAGCGCTGAAGGAAGCGAACCTGGATCTGCAGATGCGCAGAGCCGGACTACTGACCGAGCACGGCTATCCCATTGAATATCTGGACGAGATTATCTCCTGCCCTGAATGCCAGGACACCGGCCTCGTAAACGGCGTCCTCTGCGCCTGCATGGAACGGCGCTATAATCATGAACTGACCAAGGAGCTCTCCGCACTGCTGCGCAACGGGAACGAATCGTTTGAACAGTTCGACCTGAATTACTATTCCGATCAGCCCGAAGCGGAAAGCGGCATCAGCCCGCGGCAGGCAATGACGATCGCTTTTCAGGCCTGCAGGCACTTTGCCTACAGTTTTCCGGACATTTCACAAAATCTGCTGCTGCGCGGCGGTACCGGTCTCGGCAAAACCTATCTTTCCGCCTGCATTGCGCGTGTTGTCGCTGAAAAGGGATTCTCCGTCTGCTACGACACCGCCTTTTCCGCGCTGGAGGCTTTTGAGAAGCAGAAGTTCTCCCGGTCTCCCGAAGACGCGGAGGCCGCATCGGTGCGGGTCAGCAGGATGCTTTCGTGCGACCTGATGATTCTGGATGATCTCGGAACCGAGATGGTCACAGCGATGTCAGTCAGCGCGCTCTATACGCTGCTGAACAGCCGGCTGAACGCCGGGCTACACACCGTAATCAGCACCAACTGCACAAACGAGGAACTTGAGCGCCGTTATACCCCTCAGATCTGTTCCCGGATCCACGGTGAATTCCTTGAACTGCCGTTCTATGGTACGGATATCCGTCTGATGCAGAAGCACGGTTATTCCGGAGATCGCTGATTTCCTCCATTTCTTTTATTTTTCACTTGTATTCTTCCCGATTATCCTGTATGATCAGGAAGCTTTTCCGCACGGATCGGCGGAGAGTCCCCTACTATGATTTTTCGGAGGTTGCTATATGGCACGCACATCACGCCGACGCATGGGTGATCGGAAAGAAGGACGTCTGCTGCGCTCTCTTCCCGGTTTTGCCAAGTTTATTCCCTTTATCATGCCGCAGCGGAATGACCGGCTGATTCATTACGAGGAAAGTTTTGAGGTAACCGAACTGGACCGGATGCTGCGGAAACTGCGCGTGGAAGGTTACAAGGGCATCGGCATTCTCCACTTTATGATCGCGGCCTATGTCCGCGGACTCTCGCGGATGCCCGGGATCAACCGTTTTGTTGTCGGGCGGCGGATCTATGCCCGCGACAACATTGAAGTCGTCATGACCGTAAAACGCACCCTCACCCTCAATGCGAGCGAAACCACCATCAAGGTGGTTTTTGAACCGACCGATACGATTCTTGACGTTTACCGCAAGATGAACGAAAAAATCGACGAGATCAAGTCTTCAGAAGAGAACAACGGAACCGAAGACATTGCCGACTTTTTTGCCCGTCTTCCCCGTTTCCTGATCCGTTTTGCCATTTGGATTCTTCGGGTAATGGATTACTTCGGGTGGATTCCGCAATCCCTGCTCAATGCCAGCCCCTTCCACGGCTCCATGATTATTACGGATATGGGTTCCCTCCGCATCGGTCCCGTATACCACCATATCTATAACTTCGGTACTCTGCCCACGTTCATTGCATTCGGCGCCAAGCGGCACGCTTACGAGATCGACCGTCACGGTCAGGTCGTGGACCACAAGTATGTCGACTGCAAGTTTGTTACCGATGAGGGCATCGTCGACGGGCACTACTGGGCTCAGTTCCTGCAGGCCTACCGTTATATGTTCGGCCATCCGGATATTCTTCTTTCCCCGCCCAGCAAAGTATACGAAGACATCGTCTGAGACTGTTTTTTTGTTCGCAAGCCTCTCGCGCCATGCCGGCAAGAACCCGGTATGGCGTTTTTTTACTTCAATAATTGAATTCTTCTTGACCATTTGTTTGATAGAGATTATAATAGCGTCCAGATCAAGATGTTGTGTTTCAATTTCTGTTTGACCACAACTCATCCCATTATATTCCGGAGAGGGATCGATTATGCGAGTTCTTGTGAAACGGATTTTGATATTACTTTTTGCGCTGAGCATGGTGTTCTGTTTTTCGGTTCGTGTGGTTCCAACCGCCTCAGCGGAGGACACGGTGATTCACAAGATTCTGACCACCGTCACTCCAACGCCTGTCGCGCTGCTTGACCCCGCAACAATCACGGCCGCCACCAGCACGCCCGGCCTGTCCATCACCAGCGCGGGCTGGTTTGACGCGTCCGGAAATGCTGTCAAAAGCGCCTTTAATCCGGAAACCTATAAGATTGAGATTCATGTCAAGGCTGACGACGGCTATGTAATCGCGTCAGATGTGGCTGCCTATCTCAACAACAGCACCGTCAAAATCGACGTGGAGAATTCCGGCAAGACTGCAACGATCTACCGCGAGTACACCGCAGCCATCTGGGCGCCAACCATTATCAAGAATCCCTCAGCCGAAACGGTAAAGGAAGGCGGCTGGGCCAGTTTCGCCGTCTCTGCCAGCTATGCAAGGGATTACGAATGGTTCCTGGAAGGACCTGACGGAAGACAGGCCGTTTCCGTTTCGGATATTCACCTCACCTATCCGGAAATGTCGGCCACCGGCAACGGCAGCACGAAGATGAACCTGTACCACATCCCCTATGAGCTGAACGGATGGAGGGTTGTGTGCAACTTCATCGGTGCGGGTACCAACAACAGCGTCAAATCTCAGGGAGCCCTGCTCACGGTCATCCCCACCACTCCGCGCGAAGCAACTGGTACCGCTGCAGATACGGCTGCGGGAGCCGGTGCAAACGCTCCCGACGGGACAGCAGATGTTCCCGCCGTGGACCCGGCCGATGCAGATGCAGGCACAGTGGACGCCGTTTCTGAAGAAGCACCTGCCGATTCCACAGCCGCGGCAACGGAGAACGGAAACTCCGCCGGTACCGGCAGCGATTCCGCCCCTGTCGAGGCATCGCCTGAATCCTCTGAACAGGTTTATTCCGATGCATGGAGCAGCGATGCTCTCGGGCACTGGCACGACAGTGTAAGCGGTGAGAGCCGCGCACAGGAAGCCAGACACAGCTTTGTCTGGTATGATGGAGAAGACGGGACAAAAACCGGCGTCTGTGACATCTGCGGATATACCATGACGCGCCGGCCTGCCGAAAGCGGCAGCAGTTCCAGTGAGAATTCAGAACCTGCTTCCGCAGCTCCGACGCGTGAAAGCAGCGTCAAACCGGATGCCGTGATGATCCTTCTGATGGCGCTTGCACCGGTAGATGCGGCGCTGGTTGCAACGCACGCCGTCCGCAGTTCCAAAAAAACAAAGAAAAACAATTCCGTGTAAAGTACCCATCAGCAGAAAACACCCGGCATCGGGAAGATGTTTGTCTCTTCCCGATGCCGGGTGTTTTCTGTCTGCGGCACTGTCCTACTCCTGCCGCATCAGGATTGCAAAAATCTGAAAGGCTGTCTTTAAGGCATTGTGCCGGATCGCGCCGTTTTCCATGCTCAAAAGGGTATCCTCAATCAGTTCCACGCCCAGTTCTTCAAGCCGAAGGCTGTCAACATGCACCGGTTCCTTTCCTTCCGTGCGAAAATAGTGCTCGGCTGTCTCTGAGCTTGGCATGGCGTTGTTGGCGAGCACCATGTCGATCCTGCGTCCGTCCAGATAGCGGTTCAGAACCTTCACATGGTCGCTGACGCTGTAGCCGTCGGTTTCGCCGGGCTGCGTCACGATATTGCAGACATACAGAATCGGTGCATGTGCTTTCTTCAGGGCATTCCGTACGTCCTGCGACAGCAGATGAGGCAGGATGCTGGTATAGAGGCTTCCGGGTGAAAACACAATCAGGTCAGCTTCCCCGATCTTCTCAATGACCTTTTCACTGATATGAATGCTGTGGTCGTAATCCAGTTTGCGGATTCGCTTCGCATTCTGGCTGACAGCCACCTGCCCGTAGTATTCCTTCTTTCCGCTTTTTCCGATGAGCTCCACCTTTTCTTCAGTCAGCGGGAGGACCGTGCCCTTGATGTTCAGGAGTCTGCACATGGTACCGGTTGCTTCCGAGAGGCTGCCCTTCATATCAATCAGGGCAGCAAGCATGATATTGCGCACCGGATGGTTGTGGAGACTTCCGTCTTTTGAAAACCGATACCGCAGAAGCTGCACAAAATCCTCATCGACATTGGCCATGGAGATGAGAACCTTCCCGACGTCTCCGACAGCCGGAATATCCAGTTCTTCCTTCAGAACGCCGGTGCTGCTGCCGTTATCGCTGACGGTAATCACCGTCGTTACATCAACCGGGAACTGTTTGAGCCCGGACAGCAGGCACGAGAGTCCCGTGCCGCCGCCAAATACAATGATTTTTTTCATGGACTCTGCTCCAACTCTGTCAGTATCTCTGTCTGCCTTCGGCGACCCGAAGCAGATGCTTCCCATAGGGTGACTTGCCGTACAGCTTTGCCGCTTCCAGCAGAGTCTCCTTGGAAATCCATCCGTTGCGCCAGGCTATTTCCTCCGGGGCTGAAATCTTTACTCCCTGCCGTTTTTCGATCATCTGGACAAAGGTACCTGCTTCCACCAGCGTGTCAACCGTACCGGTATCCAGCCAGGCATATCCGCGCCCCAGGATTCTGCCCTTCAGCAGCCCTTTGCGCAGATAGAGTTCATTCATGGTGGTTATTTCCAGTTCACCGCGGGCTGACGGCTTCACCTTTGCTGCCATATCGGCTACTCCGGCCGGATAGAAGTAAAGCCCCGTGATGCAGTAGTTGCTTTTCGGGTGGGTCGGTTTTTCCTCCACAGACAGGATGTTCAGATCATCATCAAATTCCATGACGCCGAATCGCTCCGGGTCTTCCACATGATAGCCGAAAATCGTAGCGAAGCCGTTTTCGGCATTTTCGGAGGCCGCGTCCAGCGTATCTCGCAAACCGCCGCCATAAAAAATGTTATCCCCGAGAATCATGGCGCAGGCTTCACTGCCGATGAACTCCCTTCCGATCAGGAAGGCCTGGGCAAGTCCCTCGGGCTTCGGCTGTACGGCATACTGCAACCGGATTCCGAAATGACTTCCGTCTCCCAAAAGCATCTGAAACCGGGGAGTATCCTCGGGCGTTGAAATGACCAGAATATCCTGGATTCCCGCCAGCATCAGCGTCGAAAGCGGATAGTATATCATCGGTTTATCATAAACCGGGAGCAACTGTTTGGATGTGACCATGGTCAGCGGATACAGGCGTGTCCCCGCACCGCCCGCCAGAACTATCCCTTTCATTGTTTTCCTCCTCTGTCTGAGCAGCCTCGAATCCTTATGTACAAAACAAGTTTTATATTGCTTATTATAACCGCTTTCCGTCGGCAGGGCAAGACAAAATACGTTGAACCGCGTCACAGAAAACAGGAGCCCCTGTTCTGGGGCTCCTGTCCGGAATTCATCTGTTTTCTATATGCTGGGCCGATGATCTGTTTTGCGCTTCCGTCTTCATCAGCCAACGAGACGAACCGTCAGCTTGACATCGTACCCGTTGCAGGACACTGTCAACGTTCCCGGCGTGGTAGAAGTCTGAAGCATCTCAATGGTGCACTTGGTCGTATCCTCATTCGGGGTTACGATAAACAGGGATTCATCACTGCTCTTCCATGTGATGTGCGTATTCTCCGCTGTGAAGATTTCCATCGGCAGCACTCTGGCCTGAAGCTCGATCTTCGGATCACGGGAAAGACTCATGGTGAATTCATCCTTGACATCGGTACCGAAGCACTGGATGTTGATGCCTTCTACAGTCGGAGTCGGTGTCGGAGTCGGTGTGGGAGGCGGTTCCACTGTCGGGGCTGTATTCACCGGTGTCGGTGAGGGCGTCGTTATGACTGTATTGTTGCTCTTGCCGCTCTGGTTATCCAGGCCGCTCAGGCTGGTGGAAACCATCACAATCACCGCGAGGATGACTGCAACAACAAGAATCAGGCCGAAAATCAACTGCCAGCGTGTGTTGGTCTCGGCACGTTCATATGCCGCGGTGCCCTTGACCTGGCTGGAAGTCGGTGCCGGCGTGCGACCGCTCTGGGTCACACGGCGCGTTCCGCAGTTGGGGCAGCGGCTGCGCAGTGCGGAAAAACTCTCCCCGCATCTGCGGCATTTTACCTGAGGGATCACGCTCATTTAACTGTTCCTCCATTCAGACGATGATGGAAAAGCTTCCATAAACAGATCAATGATACATCATTTTGTTGTTTTCGTCAAGAGTTTGCCCAAAAAACAGGCCTTTCTTTAGGATTTTTAAGGGGTTTTCCCCCACTTTTCAGCTTTTTTGAGAAAAATAGTTATAAGCAACTGTCTTTCCCGGGTTTTGGAAAGTCCTTTGTCCGCTCACTGATGATATAACGGGGTCTGTCTTTCGTCTCCATATAGATCTTCCCGATGTATTCACCGATAATCCCGAGACTGACAAGCTGTACCCCGCTGACAAAACAGACAATACAGGTCGTGCTGGCCCAACCGGGCACCGCCTTGCCGCAGATTGCGGTAATCAGTGCCCAAAGGCAGCCGATGAAGCTGATAACCGCAACGAAAACCCCGAAACTTGTGATCATCCGCAGCGGTTTCACCGAAAGGCTTGTAATACCGTCCGCAGCGAGACCCAGCATTTTTTTCAGCGGGTAATGACTCTCCCCGGCAATACGCTCTGCACGGGAGTAGGTCACGGTGGTACTCGGGAAGCCCACCAGAGGGACCATACCCCTCAGGTAGAGATTCACTTCACGGAAATTGGCAAATTCCTTCAATACCCGTGCACTCATCAGGCGATAATCCGCATGGTTATATACCACTTCCGCTCCCATGGCAGACAGTACTTTATAAAAACTCTGCGCCGTAAAACGTTTAAAAAAGCTGTCCGTTTCCCGGCTGGAACGCACCCCGTAGACGACATCATAGCCGTTGAGATAGGCATCGACCATCTGATCCATAGCGTTGATGTCATCCTGCCCGTCACAATCAATGGAAATGGTGATATCGCAACGATCTTTCGCCTCCATCAGGCCGGCGAATACCGCATTCTGATGCCCCCGGTTGCGGCTCTGCGCAATGCCGATATAATGCCGATCCTGTTCGGCCAGGCTGCAGATAATCTGCCAGGTTTGATCCCGGCTGCCGTCGTTGACAAACAGTATCCGACTGTCTTCGCTGATCTTTCCGGCTGCGGAAAGATCCTGGATTTTCTTCAGGAAAAGAGGCGCCGTAATCGGCAGAACAGCTTCCTCATTATAGCACGGAATCACAATGTAAAGAATCGGTGTCATTTTAACCTCCCTGTTCCTGCAGATACGCTGCAAGTTCGGATACCCGCTTGAAGTACAAACTGCAGTTGCTGCGCATGAACGTTTCGATGGGTTCAATATCATTTGCCCAGCCGACCGCTGCAAAAGGTACGCCGCAGGACAGCGCCATATCATAACCGGGTTTCAGGTCGTCAATCATCAGGACCTCTTCCGGGCTCAGATCGAAACGTTTGAGCACCTCTTTCAAAGGCCAGGCTGCGGGCTTGCGCTGTTCCGGAGGCATCTCCCAGCCGAAGATCAGGTCCGGCTCCGGGAGTCCGTTTGCCGCATAGTCCCGCAGGATATTATGGCGGTACGAGTGAGAGATCACCGCTATCAATCCGCCATTCTGTTTCTGCTGCAGCATGATCTCTCGGATCCCCGGATACGCTTCCGGGATCCGGTCCCTGACATATTCCTGCCAGTATTCGGTCTCCAGGGCAAGCGTTTCGTCATCCATACCGTATTCTTCCCTGCACATGGGAACAAAACCCGGGGAAAAGTTTTTCAGAAAATACTCTTCCAGGCTGCAGCTTCGTTCAGGAAAATAATCCTGCAAGAAGCGCTCAAAACACGGATGATGGATGGTTGCCGTGCTGTTCACGGTCGTGTCATCATGGTCAAAGACCAGGCAGCGGTACTTCATGATACTCGCAGGGTTGAATCAGTAGAATGTCGCAACCGGGTTTTCCGGCGGCTCGCAGGGCTCGGAAGACAGATAGGTCAGGACCGGTCCCCTCTTTCCGTATGCGCGGTTGAACTTGAAGTGGAGCTCCGCGGTCAGGATCATCCAAGAGTCGTCCCGGATGCTTTTGGCATCCTTCCACTGACAGACGAGACCCGCAAACTGAATGTCCTCCACGCAGCAGGTCATGACGTGCCTGCCGGCGACAAAAGTTTCAGCCGGCAGCTTCTGGCGGACCAGCGCACGGCATTTGAAGCGCACGGTTTTTCCTTCATACTTCTTCGGTTCTTCCGACAGGTCCCGGTACCAGAGCGCGTAATGCTCATCTCCGATTTCGACGACGGGTGCATCCAGATCAAACGGAAGCGGATCCACGATATCGTCGTATTCCACTTTCCCGTCCGGATATTCAAAGGCAATATCCGCCCGGGGAGACGCCGCCCGCACCAGCTTGTGATACTCCATTTTGTCCATGCCGGGGTCAAAGCGGTTAAAGACAACCAGTTCGCAGCTTTTCAGTTTGTCGTAAACCAGCTGACGAATGTTGCTGTTATACTGCAGAATGGTTCTGGAATCGGCAAAGAAAAACTCCTGATACACCATCCAGCCTTCCGGGAGTGCCGAATAAAGCGAATCCAGCATCCACATTCCGTTGTATTCGATGACAATGCGTTCAGCATTGGTTTCTCCGGCCAGAGCGGCAAGGTGATCCGGCGTCAGGTCTGAAGGGTCTTCCAGAACCCGGATGGTCACTGTTTTTGAAGCAAATTCATCCGGCTCGTATTCTTCTTCCCCTTCCTCGCAGAGCAGCAGAAGCGTTTTTTCACCATTGCAGAAACGCCGATCCTCCAGCGTTTCCTGAATAAAGCGGGTTTTCCCCGCTTCGAGGAAACCGGTAAACAGGTATACCGGCATATCTTTTCGATTAGCCAATCCCGAACAGCTCCTTCAGGGCATCTTCCTTGATCTTTGCACCAATGACACAGAACCGCCCGGTCACCGCAGCGGAACCGCGGCGGATATCGATCTCGCCGGGGACATAATCAAAGTAAATCCAATCGCCATCGCTGGCACTGACAATACCCTTTGCACGAAGCACAGCGCCATACTTTTCCTCGTCTTCCAGCGCTGCAAGTTTTTCACGAAGCTCTGTCTCGGAGAAGCTGCGCGGAGTCTCCATGCCCCAGCTGCCGAAGACTTCATCCGCATGATGATGGTGATGATGATCGTGATGGTGTTCGTGACCGTCTTCACCGTCCTCATGATCCTGGCAGCACTCACACTCCTCACCGTCGTCATCATGGTGGTGATGGTGTCCGTGTTCATGATCATGATGATGCTCATCTTCATCGTCCCGGCCGTGGTGATGGTGATGTTCATGCTCATGCTCATGCTCGTCATCATCCTCCCCGTGATGGTGATGATGACAGCATTCACACTCCTCTTCCTCGTCATCATGATGGCGGTGATGATGTTCGTGTTCCTCGCGTAGCTCCTCCATCTGTGCACGAAGGCCGTTTTCACGCATGGCGGAAAGAATCTGTTTCCCATCCAGCTCCGACCATGGGGTCGTGATGAGCCCCGCTTCGGCATTCATGCTCTTCAGCAGTTCCGCCGCTTCCAGGACTTTCTTCTCCCCCGCCGTGTCCGTCCTGCTCATGACGATCAGATCTGCATGAGCAACCTGATCTGAAAAGAATTCTCCGAAATTGCGAGCATACATCTTCGCCTTGCCGGCATCAACAACCGTAATCTTTGAACCGATTGCTGCGCCTTCCACACGCTCAACTGCAGCAGCCACATCCGAAAGCTTTCCGACGCCCGAAGGTTCAATCAGAATGCGGTCCGGATCATAGTCCGTGATCACCTGTTTCAGGGCTTTTGTAAAGTCGCCCACCAAGGTGCAGCAGATACAGCCGGAATTCATCTCTGTGATTTCAATCCCGGCGTCCTGCAGAAAGCCTCCGTCGATCGCGATATCTCCGAATTCGTTCTCAATCAGAACCAGCTTTTCGCCGGAATATGCCTCCTCAATCAGTTTGCGGATCAGTGTGGTTTTACCGGCTCCGAGAAATCCGGAAAAAATGTCAATTTCTGTCATGAATCATATTCCTCCGTTTTCCGCATTCGCTTGCGGAATCAGTACTTATTCAAAAATTGCCGGCCGGTCTGAACTTTATAATTCCCAGCCCTCTCGGCGTTTTTCTTCAAATTCTTTCTGGCGTTTTCTGCGCCGGATCTCAGCCTGCCTGCGTTCCTCCAAATACTTTGCACGGGCTTTCCGATAGCGAATCAGCAAAGCAACATAGAGCGCAATCACAAGCAGCACCATCACGCTGATCCCGATCACCCAGCGGTTCGTGAAGAAGTCGTGCAGCTGCCGTTTCATGTACTCGGAACGCGCCAGATCAACAGCGTCACGCGTGATCAGATTGACTGTTCCAAACACTTCCCTATTGACACTGACGACCGCTTCCCCGTAGACTTCACCTGCTTTGACCGGTGCAATCAGATCGGTCTCATAGATATTGAAATCAAGATGAACATCCTCATCCGTGGTATCCCGCGGAACCAGCACACGCAGATTCTGCTGCGGATACAGCACTGCCTTGGCATCGTCCTGGGCGAACTGAACATCCAGCTCATAGACCGGAGTAGAGGTATCGATCACGTTGCGGTAGGCGAAATTTGCAAAGCCCCAGTCATAAAGTTTGATCGTGTCTTCAAAGTTCAAATAGTCTTCGATGTGCGCATTCAGCCAGCCATCGCATCCCATGACTACCGCCAGAAAATGCAGGCCTTCCCTCTCAGCCGTCGAAATCAGACAGTATCCGGCCGCACGGGTATACCCGGTTTTGACACCGGCAGCACCGGTATAGAGATAGCGGTTTCCGCCGTAGACGGACTGGCTGCTGATCAAAGAGTTCGAATTGTGATACTCCCGCTCCGGGCTTGCGTTGGTTGCCGGGATCGTAACATCTGCAATATTGCAGACTGCCATAAAGTAGTCGTGCGAAATCGCTTCCTGGGCTATCAGGAACATCTCGTAAGCAGTTGTCTGGTTGTTGTTGGAAAGCCCGTTCGGGTCATCAAAATGCGTGACCGTACAGCCGAGTTCCACCGCCCGCGCATTCATCATATCGACGAAACCGCTGATGCTGCCGCCGATCAGCGACGCGAGCACATTGCAGGCGTCGCTCGCCGACTGAATCATGGAGCAGTAGAGCAGATCACGGAAGGTCAACTGTTCACCGGAGACTATATTCGCGCTGCTGCTTTCTTCATCCAGACCGGTTCGACAGTCATCCTTTGCAGTCACCAGTTCGTCCAGGCTGTGCTCCCCGCGTTCCACTGACTCCACAGCCAGCAGCACCGTCATGATTTTTGTCAGACTGGCCGGTGCGACAACGGTATCCGCGTTTTTTGAGTAAATTACCCTGCCGGTGTTCAGGTCTGCAAGCACAATGTTTTTCCCGTTCAGTTCCGGAGTTTCAGCAGCCGAGGCCATCGGTGAACAGACGGAAAAAAGGATGCAGATCAACAGCATCAGGGAAATCATTCGAATTTTTTTCATTTTGGACTCCCGTTTGTCATCTGAATGTGTTATAGTGGGAACAGCAGTTCAACTCATGAACCCAGACTTAATTATTATAAAGTTTCACTGCGGGAATTGCAACGGTTTTTTACCGTTTCCAGCCTGTTTTCCGGTCTCAGTGATTTTGCGGAGTTCGTGCCTATGAAAAACCAAATTGCCCTGACGGCAAGCGCCGCGGCTTTCCTGTGCTTTCTCCTGTTCCTCGCGGTATCCGGCCTCCGTTTTACCCCTGCCGGAGTTTCGGTTCATGCAGACCGAAGTGTGGAAACGGAAGATGCAAGGCTGAACATCAACACCGCTTCCGCTGCGGATCTTGAAACACTTCCGGGAATCGGCCCGGCACTCAGTGCCGCAATCATTCAGCAGCGCGAAACAGCAGGAAATTTTACGAAAGCGGAAGATCTTCTGGACGTGCCGGGAATCGGAGAAAAGAAGCTGGAAGCCATTCGGGAATTGCTGCGTTTTGATTAGAGGGGATCAAGATGAAAATACTGATTGTGGACGATGAACAGACCCTTGTGAAAGGCATCAAGTTCAATCTGGAGAACGAGGGTTACGAAGTCGACTGCTGTTACGACGGCGAGACAGCAGTTGAGATGGCAAGGAATCATGACTACAGCCTGATCATCCTTGACCTGATGATGCCGGGCAAGGATGGACTGCAGGCCTGTCAGGAAATCCGAGCTTTTTCCACTGTTCCGGTGATCATGCTTACCGCCCGCAGCCAGCGGAGTGATCTGCTGATCGGCTTCGAATCCGGGGCCGATGATTACATTACCAAGCCCTTTGATATTCTGGAACTGAAAGCCCGGGTGCGGGCGCTGCTCCGGCGGTCGAACCTCTCTGCAGGTGCGGCCGAGAAACAATCTCAACTGTCGGCAGGGCAGATCCGGGTCGATGAGGAAGGCCGCCGCGCTTATAAAGACGGCCTGGAAGTCGTGCTGACCATGAAGGAATTCGATCTGATCCTGTTCCTGATGAAACATCCCGGAAAAGTCTACAGCCGCGACAGCCTCCTGAATCTGGTGTGGGGTTACGATTATCTTGGCGACTCGCGGACGGTGGACGTGCATATCCGCAGGCTCAGGGAAAAGCTCGAGCGGGATCCTGCCGCACCGGAACTGATCCTGACTAAGTGGGGGGTCGGCTACTATTTTGCCGGTTGACGGAATGAAAATGCACTCCATACGCTTCAAGTTTTTTGTGTTCGTGCTGGCGATTCTGCTGATTCTGCTGCTGCTTCTGAACACCTACCCGATCATATCCTCCCGCGATGCGGTATTCCAGGAAAAGCGGAGCGCAATGTCCGCCCAGGGAGCGGTGGTTTCCTCTGCTCTCGGCGGCCTTGAGAAGCTCAGCCGAGACGGCGTGACCGACGTGTTCCGCTTTCTGGATCTTGGGAACTACGACAGAATCGTGGTAACGGACGAGAGCGGGAATATCATCTATGACGACCGCGGAGGGGCTGTGGAAACCAAGGACCTCGGCGCGGCACTTGCCGGAAAGAGCGTGTTCCGTTCGGTGTTTTCGAACTCAGCCTTTTCCAGCCGTATTTCGGTACCGGTCGGAAGCCAGGGTGCCATCATCGGAGCGGTTTCCCTGTATGAAAATGACACCGAGCGGGCGGGAATCATCCTCTCCATCCAGCACCGCATCGCCATCCTGTCTTTGATCATCGGGACGGCGGCACTGCTGCTGGCTGTTTCCTTTTCGTGGCTGATCCTGAGACGCTTTTACCGACTGGCAGACAGCATGCACACCGTTGCCGGCGGCAATTATTCTTACCGTCATGATATCACCGGAAACGATGAAATCAGCGAACTGGGTCGCGAGTTCAATCTGCTGACGGAGCGTCTGGAGGAAAATGAACAACAGCGCCGGCGCTTTGTGTCGGATGCATCGCACGAACTGAAAACGCCGCTGGCTTCCATCCGGCTTCTGTCAGACAGCATCCTGCAGACAGACGGCATGGATGAAGATACCCTGCGGGAGTTCGTGACAGATATCCGGACAGAGTCGGAGCGCCTGCAGCGTACCACGGAGAAACTGCTGGATCTTTCACGGCTTGATGACGGTGTAAAAGTTCTGCCGGAACCTGTTGACCTCAAGCAGATCAGTCTGGATGCGCTGGCAGGACTTGCACCCCTTGCCAGAGAACGCGG
The DNA here is from genome assembly GCA_017395085.1 of Oscillospiraceae bacterium. Taxonomy (GTDB): domain Bacteria; phylum Bacillota; class Clostridia; order Oscillospirales; family Oscillospiraceae; genus Limivicinus. The sequence goes on from JAFPWF010000034.1 coordinate 137,018, forward strand.
TATCCGGATCACCACGGATTTGAAAGACGGATGCGTGATTATGGGCAGCCCCGATGACATGGGGCGCGTTGTTTCGAATCTGGTGGAAAATGCCATCAAATATAATGTGCCGGACGGGAGTGTCACTGTCAGGCTTTCACAGGATGCGGAGCACGTCACTTTGACGGTGGAAGATACCGGAATCGGTATCCCGAAAGAGGACAGGCTGAACATCTTTACGCGTTTCTACCGGGTAGATAAAGCACGGTCGCGTGCGAGCGGCGGCAGCGGACTCGGGCTGAGCATTGTGCACGATGCTGTCATCGCGCACGGCGGAACCATTACCGTCGGGAGCAATCCGAACGGTGAGGGCTCGGTCTTTCTGGTGCGTTTTCCGCGTCCGAGCGCTGAAGAAACCGGAATCTGAGTTGAAAGGAAAAAATGCCGCCCTCTGAAAGAATGCGGCAAGGGTCGGATCACATGACGAATCATATTCAATCCATTCAGCGGGAGCTTAAGAACAGAGATTTAGACGCCGTTCTGATCACTACGGAAGTAAACCAGCGCTACGCCTGCGGCTTCCCCTTTACAGATGGTTTTGTTCTGGTAGCACGGGAAAAAGCCTGGCTGATTACCGACTCCCGCTATATAGAAGCGGCACGCGGCAGCGTCAGCTCTGATGTGGAAGTTCTGCTGTTCGATAATGCGCATCCCAAGATTGGCATTCTGAAAGGCCTGCTTCATGACGGACTGAAACTTGCGGCGGAAGACCGCAGATTGAGTCATGCGGAATGGCTCGGATATGAACGCCTTCTGAACATGGGATTCGTCGCTGCCGGAGATCTGTTTGAAAACCTGCGCGCCTCAAAAGACGAAGAAGAACTGCGCAGCATGGTAAGCGCACAGCGTATCAGCGAGCGGGCTCTGGAAGAGACCCTGCAGATCATCCGACCGGGGATGACGGAGAAAGAGGTTGCTGCCGAGCTTGTTTACCGCATGCTGAAACACGGAAGTGAAGGCAACTCCTTTGACCCCATTGTGGTTACCGGGAAAAACACCAGCAAACCTCACGGCGTTCCCGGAGATTCCATTCTGCAGGAAGGAGACTTTCTCACGATGGACTTCGGCTGCCTGAAAAACGGTTACTGCAGCGACATGACGCGTACCGTGGCTGTGGGACACGCCTCAGAGGAAATGCAGAACATTTACGGAATTGTTCTGGACGCGCAGCTCGCCGGGATCGCAGCAGCCCGTTCCGGAATTCCCGGACGCGAAATTGACGAGGCCGCGCGCAAGGTCATCCGGGATGCCGGCTATGGCGAATGGTTCGGACACGGATTCGGCCACAGTCTGGGTCTGGAAATCCACGAGGCGCCTGCGTGCAACCCGAGGGAGAAGCGCCTGATGCCGGAGGGTGCCGTTGTGAGCGCCGAGCCCGGAATCTACCTTCCGGGGAAGTTCGGCGTGCGCATTGAGGACGTGATGATCCTGCATCCGGACGGCGCTGAGGTCATCACTCAGGCAGAGAAGTCTGAATTGAAGATCGTCGGATCCTGATAAACATCCATTCCTCAATGAACTCGCACCAGTTACAGCAATTGATCTGTCCCTTCTCACAAAACCCTAGATGCCTGTTTATCCGTACACGGGTAAGCAGGCATCATTGTCCGAAAATGGTTTACATAACATTTTTAGTCTCTATAAAAAACCCCGGGCATATACCCGGGGCAAATCCTGTCATTATGTGAGGATCATCGAATTTCAGCCGAGAAGCTCTCTTTGAGTGCTTTCAGCACATTCTTTACTATTTCATCTGCGTCCGCATCCGTCAGGGTTCCGTCGTCGGAGCGCATGCTCAGGCTGAAGGCAACAGACTTCTTCCCGGCTTCGATGTGATGGCCCTGATAGACATCGAAAACCCTGCATTCCACCAGTTTCATTCCGCCTGCTTTTTTAATTACTTCCACCATATCGCCTGCCGGTACTTCAGCAGGACAGACCACGGCAATATCGCGGCTTACGGCAGGAAACCGCGGAAGCGGTTTGAAGACGGGGGTAGCTCCGCGGAGGCGGAAGAGCGCATCAAATGAAAGCTGCGCGCAGAAGGCCTCAAAATCAGAAGAATAGTTTCTCATCACACGGGGGTGGATCTGGCCGAGAACGCCAATCGTCTCGCCACTTACGAGAATGTCCGCGCAGCGTCCGGGATGATATGACGGATTCTCGGCATCTGCCACAAAACGGGCACCCGAAATACCCAAAGAAGAGAGGATTGTCTCTGCCCATCCCTTTACTTTATAAAAGTTCATATTCGGGCCGTAAGCGCCGAGAGAAAGGGTCTTCGGTTCGTCGGCAAGGCCGTCGGGCCGGGGGTGGTAGGTTCTGCCGATCTCATAGAAATTCGCGGAAGGATTCCGATAATTATAGTTCCGGGTGAGGATCTCGAGCATGGAGGGAAGAATCGTAGTGCGCATGACGGAGGTATCCTCGCCAAGAGGATTCAGAATCTTCAGGCTGTTACGGAGCGGAGAGTCTGCCGGAAGGCGGATACGGTCGTAGGCCGAAGGGCTTATGAATGAATAGGTGATAATCTCGTCCATGCCGAGACTGCGGCATACTTCACCCACCCTGTTCTCACACTGCTGCTCGGGGCTGAAGCCTCCCGCGGAGGCTGCCCCGGAGGTAAAGCGGGTCGGGATGTTGTTATAGCCGTAAAAACGGGCAACCTCCTCAGCCAGATCACTGTAGTGGACAACGTCGGCGCGCCAGCTGGGGACATGGATGATGGGATTATCGGGAGTGGCAGTGTCGGCGGAAAAGCCCAGATCCTGCAGAATTTTCAACATCGCAGGGACGGTGAGATCCGTACCAAGAAGACGATTAATCTTTTCGGGATCCAGATGCAGGACCGTTTCAGGGACCGGGGACGGGTAAGCGTCAATGATTCCCTCCACCACCTCGCCGGCTCCGAGGAGTTCAACCAGCTCGCAGGCGCGCTGGACGGCCTTCAGGGTGTTTTCGGGATCCAGGCCTTTTTCATATCTCGAGGAGGCGTCTGTTCTCATGCCGAGTGCAGTCGCTGTGCGGCGGATGGATGCCCCGTCAAAGTTGGCACTCTCAAAGAGTACCATGGCAGTATCTCCAACGATTTCGCTGTTCTCGCCGCCCATGACGCCCGCCACACCGACCGGACGGTCGGTATCGCAGATGCAGAGCATGGATGTGCTGAGCGGGCGATCTGTACCATCCAAAGTCTTAATGCTTTCTCCCGGTTTCGCCAGACGGACACGGATCTCCGCATTCTTCACACAGGAGAAATCAAAGGCGTGCATCGGCTGGCCGTATTCCAGCATCACGTAGTTTGTGATATCGACCAGATTGTTGATGGGGCGCATTCCCGCGGCACGAATGCGCTCACGCATCCAGGCGGGTGAAGGAGCGATTTTGACGTTCTTCACCATGCGGGCGGTGTACCGACGGCAGAGGGACGGTTCCTCGATGGTGATTTTTACCAGGTCTCCGATCTCCCCGCCGGCATCCGCACGAACCACAGGGGTGTGGAGATGCAGCGGTTTCGAGAACGTGACAGCGGCTTCGCGCGCAAGGCCAAGCATGCAGAGGCAATCCGGGCGGTTTGGAGTAATCTCGAAGTCAACGATGTGGTCGTCATAGCCCAGGAAAGCGCTGAGCTCGGCACCGGGAGTGAGCTCCACAGGGAAGACGAAAATCCCATCGGGGATGCAGTGCGGGAACTCAGCCTGTTCGGCGCGTAGATCCGCAAGGGTGCAAACCGTACCGCTCTTCGTATTCAGAGCGACAAGATCGCCGGTATGAAGGTTCGTGCAGGGTGTGCCGACGCGGAGAGGCTCCGCATCCCCGGAGAAGAGATCAACGATCATGCCCCGAGGGGAGCGGATCGCGGCGTTCACCCGGGCAGCAACGACCGGCCCGAAGATTTTGTCCCCGGGGGCGATGGCGGAAGAAATGCTGGGCTTGTCCGGATTCAGAGGATGATAGTCCTGCAGGACAGCGGCGGCAGTGATTTCCGCCTCCGGGAAATCATGGGTTGTAAGATTCAGTTCTTTCAGGGAGCAAAGCATTCCCTGCGATTCGACCCCGCGGAGGCGGCCGGAACGGATCGCCATTCCGTTCGGGAGATGCGCGCCGTCCACGGCCAGTGGAACCAAATCTCCCTGGTGAACGTTCCAGGCCCCGGTAACCACCTGGTACACTCCATGCGGGCCGGCATCCAACTGTGCAACAAACATATGGTCGGAATCCGGATGCTTTTCGAGCGATAGAACCCGGGCGCAGATCACACCGGAGATACTCCTGGTGAGGTCATCGGTTGCCTCCACTTTGGAACCCGAGACGGACATCGCTTCGGCAAATGCGCGGTCACCCACCTCTGTGATCGGCAGGTCGATGAATTCATTCAGCCATTTTCTGGAAAGCTTCATGTTTTCGCCCCTCCTTCTCAGAACTGTTCCAGGAAGCGCACGTCATTTTCAAAAATGAGGCGCAGGTCCGTGATCTTGTACTCACCCATCGCAAGTCGTTCCAGTCCCATGCCGAAGGCCCAGCCGGAATACACGTCGGGATCGATCCCGCAGCCCGCGAGGACCTTCGGATGCACCATGCCGGCGCCGAGGACTTCGATCCAGCCTTCGCCTTTGCATGTCGGGCAGCCCCGTCCGCCGCATTTGTGGCACTGGATGTCCAGTTCGCAGCTCGGTTCAGTAAACGGGAAGTGGTGCGGGCGAAAACGCGTCACGGTTCCCTTGCCGTAGATCTTCTCCACCACCAGGTTCAGCGTCGCCTTGAGATCGGACATTGTGACACCCTTATCGATGACCATTCCCTCGATCTGATGAAACATCGGAGAGTGCGTCGCGTCAACTTCGTCTTTCCTGTACACGCGTCCCGGTGCGATCATCCGGATCGGGAGCGGCTTCGTTTCCATTGCGTGGATCTGCATCGGGGAAGTCTGCGTACGCAGCAGCACGCGCGAGTCCGGTGTGAAGTAGAAAGTGTCCGTCCAGTCGCGGGAGGGATGGGATTCTTCAATGTTCAGCTTCGTAAAGTTGTACTCGGCGAGTTCGACCTCCGGCCCGTCTACAATCTCAAATCCCATTGACAGGAAGATCGATTTGATCTGGTCGAGGACGTTGTACATCGGGTGCTTGTGTCCCAGAACTGCCGGCGTACCCGGCAGCGTCACATCCAGTGCTTCCTCCCGCAGGCGTGCCTCCAGAAGAGCTTCCTTCAGTGCCGCACGGCGCTGTTCGAGTGCCGTTTCCAGTTCGGCACGGAGCTGGTTTGCAAGCTGCCCCATTCTCGGGCGTTCCTCCGCCGACAGTTTTCCCATCTGGCGCAGGATGCCCGTCAGTTCCCCCTTTTTCCCGAGATAGCGTACGCGCAGGCTTTCCAGCGAATCGACATCTTCGCTCTCCAGAATTGCCTTCAGCGCTGCTTCCCGCATGTTCTGCATCATTTCTCTCATCGTCTTTGATCCTCTTTCCTGCAGCTTTCGCTGTTTGTTTTCACACTGCGGCATCCAACAAAAAAGCTCCCGTCCTGCATAACAGGACGAAAGCAAACTTCCGCGGTACCACCTGTTTTCGGCATCAATTGCCGCAACTCATAAGGGCTTGACGCGCCCGTACGCCGGGGATTGGCCGGAGCTCCCGGGCGAACCAAACACCGCTTTTCGAAGGGGCTTACAGCCGATGACCCCTACTCTCTGCCGAAATGCACTGTGTTATTTTCCCGTTCACAGCTTTTGAGTTTTCAACAAACGTGAGAGTATCACAAAGCAGCGTGTTTTGCAAGGTTTTTTTATCCCGGTTTCTTGCATTCACGAATGGATTATGATAAAACAGAAGCGATCAAACAAATCACTTCAACTGTTAAGGAGCTGAACAGCATGAGTGAAAAACTGAACCTCGCATGTGATTATATGCAGGGCGCGCACCCCGCCATTCTCAAACGGATGGCTGAAAACAATCTCGTCAAATCCGGCGTCTACGGATATGATGCGTTTTCCGATTCCGCCAAGGCAAAAATCCGGGAAGCCTGCCAGGCTCCGGATGCGGATATCTGGTTTCTGGTCGGCGGAACACAGACGAACGCCACCGTGCTGGATGCCGTTCTTGCTCCCTATGAGGGCGTTATTTCAGCGGAAACCGGGCACATTTGCATCCATGAAGCCGGCGCCATTGAACACGGCGGACATAAGGTGCTTGCTCTCCCCGGTACAGACGGCAAAATCACAGCAGAGCAGATCCAGGCCTGCATTGACAAATACTGGAGTGACGGGAACCATGAACATGTGGTGATGCCCGGAGCAGTTTATCTTTCACAGCCGACGGAGGTCGGGACGCTATACTCGCTGCAGGAGTTGGAGGATATCAGCAGGATCTGCCATCATGGCGGTCTGCGGCTGTATGTGGACGGAGCCCGCCTCGCCTACGCCCTTGCCTGTCCGGAAAATGATGTAACGCTGCCGGATCTTGCCAGGCTCTGCGATGTCTTTTACATTGGCGGCACGAAATGCGGATCGCTGCTGGGAGAAGCCGTGGTTTTCCCGAAGCGTGCCATCCCGCACTTTTTCTCCATTGTCAAGCAGCATGGCGCCGTGCTTGCCAAAGGCTTTGTGGCAGGATTGCAGTTTGATACGCTGTTTACCGACAATCTGTACTTTGAGATCGGCCGCACAGGCATTGACACTGCAAACCGAATCCGCCAGACACTGCAGGGCAAAGGATATATCCTTCCTTTTAACTCCCCCACCAACCAGATTTTTGTCCTTCTGGATCAGACAAAGCTGGACGAGCTTTCCGAAAAGATCGAGATGAGTTTCTGGGACAAGCCCGACGCCGAGCATACCATCATGCGTTTCGTCACCAGTTGGGCAACCACCGAAGAGGATGTGGAGGGGCTGAAACTGCTTCTTTAACGCAGTTCAGGCTAAACGGCGAATAAGCAAAAGCTGTGAACCGCTTTGGTTCGCAGCTTTTTATTCTGATGAACAGGAACCAAACACTCGTCTCTAAAACGGCAAAAAGTGCCCTGAAAGCTTCACTGACTGTGTTTTGATAACTTTTCGTTGTTGAGTTGACATAACATTCATGTTATAGTGTAATAGCAGGTATCTGTACAACTCTGAAAGAAAGGATGCTGATTGCCGTGTCGGCTATCTGGACTGTTCTGTTTGTGATTGCAGCAGCTGCCATCAGCTATTATGTGGCGAAAGAGTTTTATAAGGCTGCTGTTGCGCGCGGCTGGCCGGAGAAAAAGTATTTCTGGATCTGTTTTCTTCTGCCGCCAGCAGGGTATCTCCTTGTAATTGCCCTGCCAGACCGCGGAGGTCCCGCGAGGGGATCCTTCGTCAGCACTGATCTTCCGGAGCTTTAGGATATGGCAGACCGTTTTACAAAGCTGTACGCATCGGAAACGATCCCGTATATACAGGATATGCCGGTTCTTCTGATGGCCGGTTCACTACTGCGGGACGCCTATTCCGGTGAACTGATCACACAGCTGAGACTGCACAGCCTGAGCATCAAACCGATCAAGGCCATTACGGTACTGATTCAAATGCTGGACATCTCGGGCGAAAAACTGGAACCTGAAGTGCGGCACCAGTATCTTGACCTCAATCTGGTACAGGATGATGAAATCGGCCGTGAGACAGCAATCATTCTCCCCCGTCGGGACGCCCGCTCCTTCCGGGCTACGGTGGAAGATGTTATTTTCGAGGACAACAGCCGCTGGCATTCCGAAACCGATACAGTCTGGGAGCAACTGCCGAAGCTGCAGAAGCTGGAAGAAGCATACGGTGATGAGCAGATCGCCGAGCAGTTCCGAATTGCTTTCGGAGCTGACTGCAGGTATTTGCCCGCCGCAGAGAGTGACCTGTGGTTCTGCACCTGCGGTGCGGTGAACCGGGTCAGCGAAGATCATTGCCACCGCTGCCGCCGGGTATGCTCGGCACTGCTGAGTGTGAATACCGATTCTCTGCGGCAGGAAGCGTCAAGCCGGCTTGTTCTGGAAGAACAGCGTATAGCCGAAGAGCAGGCGGGCGCCAGAGAACGGCACAAAAAATGGCTGAAGGCAGCTGTCATAATCCTTCCGCTTCTGATTCTGGCAGCCGGACTGCTGAAAGTGATGCCCGGATATCTGCAGCAGCGCAGGGATTACCGGAATGCGGAATCCTTGCTTGCCATGGGGTATTACGAGCAGGCTTCAGATGCATTTTCGGCACTCGGCAATTATCGTGACAGTGCGGAACAGGGGGAAAAGAATGTTCCCTATCAGCGCGCACTGCATCTCCTGGCAAGCGCTGATGCCGATGATGCCTCCGCTTTAAGGCTGATCGGGCGTTCCCGCGCAGATCTGTCTGAACAGGTCACTGCGGCCATGCTGCTCTACCAGGCCGCAGCAGAAGAATTTGAAGCGCTGGACGGTTACCGTGACTGTGCAGACTGCATCATCCGCTGTCAGGAGGGCATTCAGGAAGAGGAGCATGCCGTTCTGCAGTGCGCATACGATGCAGCCTTGCAGCAGTTGGAGGAGCTGAATTACAGTCAGGCCCGGCTTCAATTTCTGGCACTGGAAAACTTTGAAAACAGTATCGACATGGCAAAAGAAGCTGTTTATCGGAAAGCGCACGGCCTTTATGAGTATATCTGCCGCTATGATGTGCGCCAGGTTTATGCAGATCTGAGCATCAGCCCGGACCGGGGAAGCAGTTTTGTCATTCCGAAAGACGCCGCACTTTCCATGGGCAGCCAATGCGTCACAGATCTGTATGAAGCCTGCGGCAATGATCCGGTGGATGTAAACCTCTCCGATGAACACGGGCAGAGCATGAAGCCGCTGGCGGCCTGTGTCACTGAACTCTTTGAAGATCTGGACGGTTACCGCGACAGCGCAGACTGCCTTGCGGGGATCCTGGACGCCACAGACTATACCAAAGATTTCTTCATGCTCTGTGAGACCGGCGACCTGAACGGTGCCATGGAATGGCTGAATTCCTATGAAGGAGAATTCAGCGACCGCGATGTCTGGAAAGCACGGCTGCAGCTTTATCTCCCCTTCTGCACAAGCTGGTCCCTTTACAGCGGAGATGCTACCGTGATCCCTCTGACCATGGGGCGAGGAAACCGGTGTACTAGCTGCAGCACGCGCGTACTCTTCCGGGACAGCAGTCCTGTATTGCGGCTCTCAGCAAATGACGGTGAGGAATACTATTTCGATCTGTATGCGGAACCTGATGACGTTTTCTTTGCCAATTATGACAATCCCGCCTATCGGTACATTCTGGTTATCAACAATGTCGGCCGGATGTCCTATATCAAATATGATACCGACGGAAACCTGATTACCAGCTGCGAGTATACTGGCAGCTGACAGGATTCTTCTGCGCCGGACTGTTCGCGGCCGCGCATTCCGCTCCCGTTTCCTGCAACTACTCCTTGCTGACTTGAGATGAGGGCGGCGTTTGGATTTGGCTTTTGCCCAAATAAACAGGGATGCCGACATTCGAATCTTCCGCTTCGTTCTTCCGGATTTCACTCATATATCCTGCCGTGATGATACCTGCAGGAAGTGCAACAATCGCGATACCGAGCACCGAAGATAGCATGGTGATCATACGTCCCATAACGGTAACGGGATAAATGTCGCCGTAGCCCACCGTGGTCAGAGATACCGTCGCCCAGTAAACGGCATCAAAAAAGGTCTGGAAGGAATCCGGTTCCACATTGAAAATGACCAGCGCGGAGATCAGAATGTAAGCCACGGCCAGTGTAACAACTGCCACCAGAGAGTTTTTGGAGGAACGAATCACATTTCCGATGATGATAAAATTATTGGAGTAGCGCAGTCCCTTGAAGACCCGCAGCACGCGCAGGGCACGGACCATACGCAGAACGCGAAGAACCTTGAAGCTCCTGCTGATGACCGACAGGGACGGCAGGATCGAAACCAGATCGACAATCGCCATCATGGAAAACGGATACCGCACAAAAGACGCGACTGATTTTTGCTCAAATTTATAATCTGCCGTCATCCACCGGAGCAGATAGTCGATGATGAAAATCACCATCGCTGTCTTGTCCAGGATATAAAAAAAACTGCTCTCCGTCTTGAATCCCAGAGGAATCAGGCTGGCAATAATCACCACAATCATGAAAACATCATAGATTTGGCTGAGCCTGTCATCTCCCTGTGATTTTTCGATAATTTCGAAAATCCGTTTTCTCATTCTGTTTCCTGCCTTTCCGCATCTTGCTTTATCTGAATTATAGCAAAAAGCCGCCGAATCAGACAAGCCTGATTCAGCGGCTTTCACGTTTTCTGATTCAGTTCTCTTTGCTTTCGGCCTGAACTTCCTGTGCTTTGCCAAAGTCTTTGAGGCCGACCGCTTTTTCAACCGGCATGGAGAAGGCAATTCCCTGTCCTTCGGTATTCAGCCCGGCAAAATCGTAGATGTAACGAAGCACATCATCCTTGATTTCCTTCGGGACAAGAAGCATCACGATTTCCTTCTCCGGCTGGATATTGATCTTGAACTGTTCCTGCGCTTCACGGCCTGCGATACCGCGGCCCTTCAGGATCGTTCCGCCGCTTGCACCGGCTTTTCTAGCCGCGAACATCACCGTATCCGCAAAACCTGCATTGATGATGCAGAAAATCAACTCATATTTTTTATCCATTGTCGCCCTCCTTCAGCATTCGCTGGTCGTTGCTTAAAAACGCATAACTCAGGATCCCAATGACACTTGAAAGAGGAACCGTAAAAGCAACACCGGTATCGCGGTTAACACTGTGAAAGCGCTCCTCCAATGCCGCCAGGATCATATCCACCTTGTCTTCCCGTACAACACTGAAAATCACGCTGCGTTTGTCCTTCAGACCCAGAAATTCCACCAGGTTCGCTTCCGCAGTTCCGTTTCCGACGATAGCCAGCTGCAGATTTGCGCCAAATGTCTGCTGAAGATAATCTGAGAAGAAGGTTCCCTTTCCCTTTTGAACAATTGTGACCAGCAGCACCAGGCGGTTTGGTGCCGAGGATCCATTTTTTGCACTGCCAGCCGGCTTTTTTCCCTGATTCTCAGCCATTTCCAAACTCCCCTATATCAAAGTTTATAATCTGCGAATCATCTGCGGCGAGAATACGCCGGATTGCAGCCTTCTCGCGAAGAAACCGGGCAATCACCGCGCGGAAACCCAACGACTGAATCGTGATCAGTGGCGTCATGGCAACCATGGCAACCAGGCCGAACGCGAAATCCAGCACGGCATCAGCGCTGTGATAGATGGAAACACATGCTCCGACCGCCATAGGCAGAATAAAGCTGCTGGTCAGCGGCCCGCTGGCCACTCCGCCCGAATCAAACGCAATGGCTGTATACAGCTTCGGCACTGCGAAAGACAGACCAAGAGATACCAGATACCCCGGAATCAAATATGCCAGGATGGAAAAGCCGCTAATGAGCCGCAAAACAGAAAGGCCAATGGAAAGGCCAACACCAAGAGAAAGAGCGACCGTCATCTGCAGACGCGAAACCGTTCCGCCGGTCACATCTTCCACCTGCTTGCACAGGACCTGGACCGCCGGTTCGGCGAGGACAACAACCATGCCCAGGAAAAAAGCGAAACCAAGCAAAACATGTTCACTGTAGGCGGCCATGGAATAGCCGATGTGATAACCGACCGGCATAAACCCAACAGACACCGCCACCAGGAAAATCACCAGCCCGAAGAAGGCAAAAACCAGCCCAATGAGAATCTGGAACAGCCTCGATTTCGGAAGATGCAGAACCGCAGCCTGAAGCACCGCAAAGAAGACAATCATCAAGAGGAGGGATTTTGCGACTTCCCAGGCTGTCTCACCCACCAGATGCCAGAAGTTTCCACTGAAATACGCCTGAAGAGAGTAGTCCGGGAGTTCATAGCTGATGCTGCCGTTTCCTGCTCCCAGGCTCAGTGCGAGTACTGCAAGAATCGGTCCCACGGAGCAAAGTGCAATCAGCCCGAAGCTGTTTTCCTCCGCATTTCGGCCTGCAAAAGCCTGAGCAATGCCCAGACCGAGTGCCATGATAAACGGAACCGTAATCGGCCCGGTCGTAACTCCGCCCGAATCAAACGCCAGCGGCAGCAGAGACCCTTTTCCCGCCGAAATCAGCAGCGAAGCAAGGGCAAACAGAAGCATATAGAAAAACATCAGCAACGCTGTCAGGTCGCCTTTCAGCACAATCCGGATCACGGCAAAAACCAGAAACAGACCGACGCCAATGCCCACGGTCACGATAAGCAGCGTCGGATTGATTACCGCACTCACCTGTCCGGCCAGCACGGAAAGATCCGGCTCCGCAACCGTAATTAAGACGCCCAGCAGAAAGCACACCGCCACCAGAACGCCAATTTTCTTCGATTTTGTAAGTCCTTCCCCCACATGCTTTCCCATCGGCATCATGGCAAGATCCGCGCCCAGATTAAAAAGGCCGATCCCGATCACCAACAGAAGCGCGCTGACGATAAAAACAAGCCTGTCGAGCCAGGCGAGCGGTGCAAGCGGGGTAAAGGAAATGATCAGGACCAGCCCTGCGACAGGCATAACTGAAGTCAGAGCTTCCCACAGCTTTGCGGTCAAAGCTTTTCTCATAGGCGTCCACCTCACCAGTGACGAATTATAACAGAGCGGTCCCTGAAAAGCAAGTATCCCGGCCATCTTTCGACGGCCGGGAAGGAATCCTGAGCAGGTACTTTACATTCTGGCGGAAAGGCCTGTGACCGGCATGAGATAGTAGGTCTGGCTGGTTTCTCCATCCCAGTCTTCAGCAGGAATTGTACAGCTGCGGTCTGCAAACTTGTGGACTTCCACATCCGTCGCGTAGAGAACGGTGCTTCCGACCGGAACTGTCATCGTCCGGGAAACCTCATCCTTCGTTCCGGGATTCATTACGACTGTAATATCTGCGGTCCAGTCGGTATCTCGTTCGGCAAACGCGCGAAGCATCTTTGCCGTACGCGGCATGGGATGATCATAAGCGACTTCAAACGCGACCGGCGTACTGTTTTCTCCGTCCTTCTCCACACAATAGGCATAGCGCAGCACTTCGCGGCTCTTTGCATCCGCCATGATTTCGACAGTCACGATTTCACCTTCAAAGTCTGCCTTCAGCCAGTCTTCCACAAATTCACGGCTTTTCTGCTCATTTTTTTCTGTCGTCAGGAACAGAATGCCATCCTTTTCATAGCATTCCTGCACCGATTCGGCTTCTTTGTCCCACCAGTCTTCAAAGATTTCCGGAACCAGCTCGTACCCGGCGTTCCGATACGGGTCGTAGTCGTTGCAGAAATCGAACACATAGCTGAGATCTGTTCCCCGTTCATCCATCGTGAGACGATAGAATGCAGAATCACTGGCATAAGCCGCAAATTCTTCATCCTCGCTGTAAGCCATATCGGCCGTCTCATAGGTATACCCGGTATAACCCTGCGCAGCTTCAAAGTCGTACGTGCAGAGATATTCCACCGACCTGTGGTTTAGGAAAATGAAATCCAGCTTGTTTGCAAGATAGAGTTCTTTCATCAACGCGGAAAAGTCTTCTTCAACCACAGGGCCGACGTGCAGGGTAGTCTCCTCGTCTGAGATAGGCTCTCCCGGTTCCAATGCATCCGGGTTCGGCTGATTGAGGTCGTCCTGCGCAATCTCTTCCGTATCAACAGGCTCCCCGACGCCTGGTGCAGCCATCCGCATTTCATCAGAGGCCGGTGAAAGCTCCATTTCCTCTTCCACTGGGTCCACCGGACCTGCGGCAAGCAGGGGCACTTCATCCGGATCCGCCGCATCTGCCGGGTCTTTGTCAGCAGGGCTGGCAGGGCTGAACGCCGGTTCCGGCGTCTCATCAGCGGGTTCCGCAGAATCCGGGCCGGGAATTGTCTCCTCCAGCGGCATCGGCTCACCCGTCCGCAGTTCTGCATCCTCTTCCGCCGGGTTGGGTGAAGGTTCCGAAACCGGGTCATTCTGCGGCAACGGGAACGCAAAAATCTTCATGTCGTCTGTCCCGTCAACGCCCATAAAGAGGAACTCCTGCGCTTCATCTGCATAGAGTTCATATCCATCCAGAAAAACGGGGATGACGGAATCCCCCTTTTCAAGGGTAATGCTGCAGGCAGACTCTTCCTCCGTGCCGGGATCGTAAAACACTGAGATTTCACAAGGCTCCTCAAGCCGGTTATTTTCGTAGTTTTCAGCTTTTTCCAGCATCATCTGCTGGGATTCCTGCTTTCCCTCATGATAGGCGACCGTCTGAACCAGCAGAGGGATCTTTTCGTCTTCCACTGTCATAAGCACTTCAGCAAGTGACCGGATTTCCAGAGTTTCAGCGTCCAGTTCGTAGGTTCGGAGGATAATTCCGTCCTTCCAGTCCTCCGGAAGCTGAACGTTGCCCTGCATCAGGGCCGAAGTATCATCTGCCGTGGTAAAGACGAGCGTTCCTTCTCCCGCATCCTTCACGTCGATGAGGATCTCCCGCCGAAAAGCCTCCGCATCCAGCGACATGCAGCTTTCCGAGAGCTTATTGATTTGATCAACCCGTGTCGGATCTGCAATCCATTCCACATAAAAGCGGGTATCACCGTCTGCAAACTGAATCAGCCGATAGGCATTCTGTTCCGTAACCAGAACTGCGGCGATTCCGTTTGTCTCTGCTTCTGTATCGAATTCATAATAGTTATAGTGATCCGTGCCGCAGTAAAAACCATCACTCCCATAACCGGCAATATCCGGATTCGTAACTGTTTTTACCGTAAATGCGGAGTGGTTCTTCATGACGCTTTCATAGGTGTTTGCTCTCAGGATCTCTTCAATGTCCAGATCATCCAGATTGTTGTCATACTCCGCATCGGGATCCGCTTCATCTTCAGATGTTGCGGCCGTTTCAGCCGGATCATCAACCGTAACAGCAAAGTCTTCCGGTTCGACATTTTCGGGATCTGCAACAACATCCGGTTCATCCGCTTCGGGAACTGGAGCACTGTGCGGTTCTTCAAACACAAACACATCAGGATCGTCCGCGCTTTCTACCGGAGCCTCGAGTTCCGGACTCTGGGCAGACTGCGTCACTTCCTTGTCCGCCCTCAGCCCCTTGTTCCCCCGGAGATGCGGGTATTCCGCATATGCTGCAGGGCTGAGGCTTGCGGCCAGCGCAAACATAAGAGCCATAGCGCAGAGTACCAAAAGCCGATGATGGAAGCGCTTCATAGTGAACCCTCCTGTATATGAGATGCACAGACTCGAAATCTGATCATATTTCTCTGTCTGCTCCGCAATCATTGGTAGACATAACATATCAAAATACAGTTTATCAAATCAACCCGGTTAATTCCATCTGTTTTTGTAATCATTTCCGGCAATTCTTACGGATTTCTGTATCCGGAATGTCGTTTTTCATTTCGAAGAATTCATCCGCCATATGCAAACAGGCGCGGAAATCCGCGCCTGTTTGCCGATATTCAGCTGCCAGGATATTGTTATGATTCTACAGTTCCACCTTTGTCCTCAGAATCCCGGCAATCTCAAGGAGTTCCGTCACTTCGGACACCGGTGTGATTTCAATCGCATGTGTCACTTCCTCGGGGACATCCCGTAAATCTTCCATATTGTCGGCAGGGATAAACACTCTTCGGACTCCCGCCCGGTGTGCGGCAAGCAGCTTCTCCGGCAGTCCGCCGATTGCGGTAACTGCGCCGCGGAGCGAGACCTCGCCGGTCATCGCCCAGTCGGCAGGGAAAGCAGTTCCGGTGACCAATGATGCAATTGCCGTGGTCATGGTCACTCCGGCAGAAGGTCCGTCCTTCGGAACCGCGCCTTCTGGCACATGAATATGCAGGTCATGCTCTTTGAACTGTTTCGCTTTTTCCGGAAACAGGCTCTTCACAAGACTTACGGCAATCTGCGCCGACTCTTTCATGACATCGCCGAGTTTTCCCGTTGTCAACACCTGGCCAGAGCCTTTTGTAAACAGCGACTCGACATACAGAATCTCTCCTCCGACGCTGGTCCACGCAAGACCGGTAACGACACCGGGTTTCTGCTTTTCGGGGACACGGGAATGCCGGACCGGGCGCAGATCCAGGTCTTCCCGCAGCTGCTCCGGAGTGATCGAAAAGATTTTCCCGCCGTCTTTCGCAAGTTCAACCGCTGCGCTGCGGCAGAGGGAATCCAGCCGTTTTCGCAGCCCGCGCACGCCCGCCTCTCTGGTATAATCCGAGATCAGGGCCCGAATCACTTCATCCGAGATGTCAATCTGCCCGGGGCCGATGCCCATCGTCTTCATGGCTGCGGGAAGCAGATGCTCCCTTGCGATGGAAAGCTTCTCAATGGGGGTATAGCCTTCAAACTGAATCACTTCCATGCGGTTCATGAGCGGTTCGGGAATGGTGTCCACCGTGTTTGCCGTGCAGATAAACAACACATCAGACAGATCATACGGAACATTCATGTAATGATCGGTAAATGTATCGTTCTGTTCCGGATCCAGCACTTCCAGCAGAGCGCTGGCAGGATCGCCGTTATACGAAGCGGAAAGCTTGTCCACCTCGTCCAGCACCACAACCGGATTGGAAGCGCCGCTCTTCTGGATCCCGTCCATAATCCTGCCCGGCATTGCGCCGATGTAGGTCCGGCGATGTCCGCGGATATCCGCCTCATCGCGCACCCCGCCGAGACTGACCCTCACATACTGCCTCTTCAGGGCATGGGCAATGCTTCGGCCGATGCTGGTTTTGCCTGTGCCCGGCGCACCGACAAACAGAAGAATGGAGCCGGACTGTTCGCGCTTCAGATTCATCACGGCAATCTGTTCAATCACGCGGCGCTTGACCTTCTTCAGGCCGTAATGATCCGCTTCCAGAATCTCCCTCGCTTCCTCGAGGTCAATCGGTTCGGGTTCAGATTTCTTCCAATTCAGCGAGGTCACAAAATCCAGATAGTCATACAGCATGCCGTATTCCGGAGACTTGTTTCCTTCCTGCTTCAGGCGATTGAGAACTTTCGTCGCTTCCGCACGAGCAGTCTCATTCATGCCGGATTCTTCGATTTTCATTTCAAATTTCCGGATATCAGATACCTGTTCAGGGTGCATCTCGTCCAGTTCACGCTGAAGATACTCCAGCTGTTTTTTGATGGCCGATTCCTTATAGATATCCTGATATTCCTTCTGGTGAGCGGAGTTTGCATCATTCGTGACCTTGGTCACTTCCAGGAACTCATAGATCAGTTTTTCCATCAGTTCCGTACGCCGGGTTACGCTGTCTTCCTCAAGGATTGCGTAGTACTCTTCGTTGCTTGCCTTCATCCAGATTGAGAGCATTCCGGCCAGTGTGCCCATGGTGCCCATCCGTTCCACATATGCGGCAGCCGCCGTCCCCCATTGATAATCCTGAGAAAACTCCTTGACTGCATCTTTTGCCTGACGCAGTTTTTCCTGCGCCTCACTCTCGGAAAGATCGTTAATGTCCGTTCTGCGGCTTGTCATCAGAGAAATCGACCGGTCACGATTGATGACGACGCTTTCGATATTCACACGCCCGCCGGTACGTACGACTGCATATCCGTCATTGCTGATTTCCGCAACCGTACCGGATAGTCCGATCGGATAAAAGCTGTCTTCGGTTCGTTCGGCCTTGGTCTGATCCTCTTTGGAGACGAGAAGGATCACCTTTTCATCGATGCCGACATTGCCGGCGAGATAGCGGAACTGATCCCGGCGGAAATAGACATCCGAATCGGGAGCAATCAATTTATCATATACTGGGATTACTGTCATTGTGTTCAACCTCCGTGGTTTTGCCGAACTGCCCGTGTCAGGGCAGCGTCTGGTATTACCCAGTATAATTGAAATGATCACAGATTGGTGAAATATTTGTTAATTGATTTATATAATTTCTGTTGTAATTTATATTCTTCCAGTTGTTTTTTCATCTCCCGTTTGATGAATATTCAGGCTTGACAAAACCCGAAAATGTATTATAATAGCATAGCTTGACGGGGTGTAGCGCAGCTGGTAGCGCGCTTGGTTCGGGACCAAGAGGCCCGGAGTTCAAATCTCCGCACTCCGACCAACGAAAAGAGCCGAAATCACACGATTTTGGCTCTTTTTCATAACTTTTTAAGGGTTTTCGTTTAGGCCTCTTTTTGGCGGGTAAACAGAAAAGGTAAACAATTCTGCCGTTATTATGAAAAAATCTATCTTGATTCAGGGCAATAAACAGGTTCAGAAAGCTGCAAACCCCTCATGACGGACATCCGTTACGAGGGGTTTTTGCTATGGTTTCCTACTGAACTTCCGCCTGTTGACGGGAGTCTTCCGCCAGCGGATCCTTTGCAGCGGCCAGCACCGACATGGACTCCTCTTTCAACAGGGCGAGGAGCTCCTCGATGTCCACCATAAAGCGGTTACCGCTGTGCCAGCCGGGCACTCTCCCCTGCTTGATCCACTGTCTCAGACGGTATTCCGGAATACCGTACAGTTTACTGGTCTGCCGAACAGTCTTATACATTGCAGTTCATCCTTTCTTCTTACAGTATTCACTCCCCTGCGCCGAAGCGCAGGCGGATCAGCTTGCTGATTGCGCCGGAGCGGAGGCGGTAGACGCGGGTGGTCTCACAGTGCAGTTCGTCCGCGAGGTCAAAGACAGCCTCCGGGCGGGGATACACGATGGTGTATTCCAGCACTTTCTGCTCCTCCGGCGACAACTGTGCCAGGAGCCGCTCGACGCGGCTGATGTGGTTGGCCGTAGCGTTCATGCAGGCAGTCAGTTTCAGGCGCTCTTTCTTCAGGGCCGCCCGCTGCACGGCTGGCAGCTCTTTCTGTTTCTCGTCCTCTTCTATCCCGGCAATATCCTCCTCCATCAGTGCGACCGCCTCACGGTCCAGCGCAAGATTGCGCAGCGTCCTGAATATTTCGTCTCTTGCCGTCATGGTGCTCCCTCCTCCGGGTCAAGTTTGACAAGGTAGACCCTGCGGCCGGTGAGCCGCACGGCGACCTGCCGATCGAGACGGTAATACTTGATGGCCTTTGCAAAGGTGGAGCGGCAGCTTGCCGCATCCTTGTACTCATAGCGGGTGAAGCAAATCTCCATCACCCGCCGGTCCCTGCGGAGAAACTCCTGCAGGATGAAGAACGGCTTCTGCGGGCGGCTGCGGTAACCGATCTGATCGGGTTGAATTTCTGTGTCAGATAAATACATAATTGTCTCCTTCCTATACCGGCAACTCAGCCTTGACTGCTGCTATCAGATCGTCCTGCGTGCGGGACTTGGCGCTGAGAGCGGCGAGGATCCGCTCGTCAATGGTTTTCTCCGTGACGATATGCGTGACGACCACAGTCCTCGCCTTCTGGCCCTGGCGCCAGAGACGGGCGTTCACCTGCTCGTACAGTTCCAGCGACCAGGTCAGGCCGTACCAGATGATATGGTGACCGCCCTGCTGCAGGTTGAGGCCGTGCCCTGCGGAAGCCGGATGCACGAGACCGGCCTGAAGCCTGCCGGCGTTCCACGCCTCAATGGTCGCGGGCGTGGTCAGCTCCTGATGCGTGATTCCCATCTCAACGAGTTTCTCCTTGATGCGGGCAAGATCATGGCGGTACCAATAAACGAGCAGCACAGGGCTCTGCGCGGCCTCTATGAGGTCTTCCAGGGCATCCAGCTTGCGGGAATGAAACGGAACAGCAGTACCGTCATCCGAGTAAATGCAGCCGTTTGCAAGTTGACATAACTTGTTAGAGAGTGCTGCGGCATTAGCCGCGGTGATGACCGGTTCGTCCTTTGAACTGAGCTCCAGAACGAGGTCCTCGCACAGGGATTTGTACTGGCTGCGCTCCGATGCCGAGAGCTGGACGGGATAACGGTTGGACAGCAGCTCGGGCATCGGGAGATGGTCGATCGCTTTCATGCTGACGGTGATATCCCGGATCTTCTCATAGATCTGCTGCTCCGCACCCGGCTTGGGCCTGTACGAGTACACGATATTCCCGTTGCGGCGGTCCGGCATGAAATATGCGTCGCGGTACCTCCCGATAAACCGGCCGAGCCTCTGCCCCATATCCAGGCAGCGGTATTCCGCGTACAGGTCCATCAGGCCGTTTGAGGACGGCGTGCCGGTGAGACCGACCACACGGCGCACATGCGGACGCAGCTTCATGAAGGCCTTGAAGCGCTGGGACTTGGGGTTTTTAAACGAAGACAGTTCGTCGATGACGACCATGTCATAGTTGATCGGGAGACCTGACGTCATCAGCCAGAAGAGATTCTCCCGGTTGATGATCGTGATCTCCGCATTCTGAAGAATGGCGGCTCTCCTCTCCTTTGGGCTGCCGATAGCAATGGCATACGTGAGGGAAGACAGATGATCCCACTGCTGCAGTTCCGACGGCCATGTCATGGCCGCCACACGCAGCGGCGCGATGACCAGAACCTTTGTGATCTCGAACCTGTCGTGCATGAGCTTCTCAATTGCTGTGAGGGTGATGGCAGTTTTGCCGAGGCCCATGTCCAAAAGGATTGCCGCGACTGGATGTGACAGGATGAAGTCTATGGCAAATTGCTGATAAGAATGTGGATAAAAGAGCATGGTAGTTTACATAATATCTTCTGTTGTTTCAGATACCGCAGCCTTTTTACGGCGGGTTTTTGCTTTGAGCAGCTCCAGCACCTGCGGAATCTGAACCGGATCATCAATGACGAACACGGAAAAACCCAGATCCCTCAGCTGCGCATGACGCTGCAGCTGCAGAGGACGCGGCTTCTCCCCGGTGGCTTTCAGCTCGACAAAGGCGATCTTCCCGCCGGGCATCAGCACAAGCCGGTCGGGCCAGCCGTCAGAACCGGGACTGACAAACTTGGGACACAGGCCCCCTTCGCGCTTAACCCTTGCAACTAACTTTTGTTCGATGAAACGTTCAAGCATGAGAGTAACCTCCGATAAAAAATGATTATGCCGGTGACGGCTGTGAGGACACAGTATGCGGCCGAAACAGCTGAACCGGACCACGCGGAGCGTGATAAGATAGTGATGCAACGGGCAGAAATGTCAGGATAGTCACTGCAGGAAGTCATCCTCCTCGTCGGATTTGAGGCGCAAACCGAGAACATAGACACCGGCCTTTCGCTTGTGACGGGCAAAACTCCGCTGTTCCAGGGATGCGTAAAACTCCGTTGTGCTCCTGGCAAACTCCGAGGTTCTGGCGCAGAACGCCCGATACGCGGAATACAGTTCTCCGGACTTCACTTCATACGACTCTCCTGTCTCGCAGCACTCTTCCAGAAAATGCGACATCCAGTCGTTGTCCGCCTTGTACTTGTCAATCGCAGCGGCAACACATTTTGGCAGCGGCAGCTTGAAGTTATTGCAAATCACCTTCTGCGCGCCTTCAATGATCCAACGGACAATATAGGGGCCGGCGTGGTCCAGAAGATATTTGGAATAGTTCTTGATCTCGGAACTGCCCTGTATGGTCGCATTGAAAGGAATGACGATCAGCCTGCGCCAGATGCCGCTGTCCATCGCGCCCACCCTCGGCAAGTGATTCGTGTAAAGCACCAGTGTGTGGGTCGGACGGAACTTGAACGGATCCTTGTACTTGCGCTCCCCTTCAATTTCATCGGTTGAGGAAAGCTGCTTCACAATGGAAGTGGAAAGCCGCATGCCTTCTTCCAGTTCCGCAGCAATCAGGATGCGCTTGCCTTTCACTTCCGCCAGTTCCGGCTTCACGTTCCTCCGGCAGCCGACCGTGAGCGCATCGGCGGAGATCATCCCGCTGTAATTGCCCAGCGCTCCGGCAATGGAATTCCAGAAGGTGGATTTGCCGTTGCTGCCGACGCCGTAGGAAATGGTGATGGCCTCCTGGTACACCTCGCCGATGGCGCAGAGACCGACGGTCTGCTGGACATAATCGATCAGCTCTTCATCTTCCTGAAAGATGCGGCCGACAGCCTCCAGCCAAAGCTCTTTGCCCTCATCGCCCGGTGCAAACGCAGTGACCATGGTGATGTAGTCGGCGGGATCATGGTCATGCTTCCCTGCCATCCCCTCACGGAGATCATAGGTTCCGTCTGGGCAGTTCAGAAGAAAGCCCTGGCTGTCCAGCTCGTTGATCGCCACCTCCACCATCGGCTGCACCGCCACCAGGGCAGAGCAGACATAGCGGATATCCCGGCGCTTCATCACAAAAGCGTGATACGCAACCGCAGCCACAAAGGACAGGAAGGCCTGCATCTGATCAGCGCGTATCTGCTTTTCCAGTTTTCTGCCGCCCGCGGTAATAGCCGATTCCGATACCCCGAGGCCTATCAGCGCCTCGGTTGCGGAGCGGACCGCGGCATTCGCGTCGGCAAGCTGACGGTCAAGGAAGTTCTCAATACAGCCGATGGACTTGGGCTTCGATTCGATCCAGCGCATCCCGTCATACACGATGAAATCCGTGCCGGTGGAATACGCCAGTTCATTTCCGCAGTCCATGGCGATCACCTTTGCCTGCCCGATGTCCGAGTAGTCGCCGGGTTTCATGGCGCTGACGGGCCGGTACTTTTCGGGCGGGATGTAACCCGCCTCGTCCTGAACCTTGCGGGCAAACCGGCAGGCGCTCTTCCAGATGGTGCCGAGCTCGGCGTCATCCAGGGGCGGAGTACAGTTTTCCGCCCGCTCCATGAAGATCCCGAAGGCCTCTTCCGTCGGGCCGAAACGCTTGACGAGCTTGCCGGCAAAGCGGCTCATGGTGGCGTTGCGGCGGCCCTCCTGAATGCTGAACTGATCGCCGTAGCTGCCCGGATCCATGTCGGCGTCAAAGTCCTCTTCCGTGTCCGGCACAAGATCCCCGCTGTCAAAAAGCTGGTCCAGCGTAATAGACCCCGGATGGAACTCCACCACAGGATCGGATGTGCCGAAGAAGAACCGGGCCGGGTCCATGGCTTTCGGATCCACGACGCCGGGAAACAGGGCGGCGAGGCTCTGCTTCACGGCTGTGGCCTGCTCAGGATCGGTAGTCGGGTCGGTCGCAGCGACAATGTGGAACCTGGGCCGCGGGGCTTTGCCGTTTTTCGGCTTCAGATGATTCCGGCTGTAGTGGATGCCGAGGGTGACGCCCGGCAGGGCTGCAACCACTTGCTCCGGGGTAACCCATCTTGACGGATCTTCGCTATGATCGTTATCAAAATCGGCGCCGATACAGTCGGAAGCCAGATAATTGTCGTTGCAGCGGTAGCTGTTCCGGAAACTGGCGCAGACGTAGTCGCGGCTGACCGCCTCCGCAAAGGAAGCGGCGTCCGTGATCTCCGCCCGGTGCGGATACAGGCAGTTCGTTTTCTGGCCGGTGCAGTCGGCATAATAAAGTGTGAACATCAGGGCGCTGCCTCCTTGGGAAACCACGGTGTCAGTCGCGGTATTCGCAGCGCTGCTCGCTGATCGCCCGGCGAGTGAACTCCAGCGCTTTGAGAAGCGCCTTCAGGCTCTCTTCCCCGGAGCAGCTGATCTC
Source organism: Oscillospiraceae bacterium (assembly GCA_017395085.1). GTDB lineage: Bacteria > Bacillota > Clostridia > Oscillospirales > Oscillospiraceae > Limivicinus. Next base: position 160,543 of record JAFPWF010000034.1, read on the forward strand.
TACGCCGGAGATGAAACCGCCGCCGTCAGTGATGGGAACGAAATCAAAATCACCGGTGAGACTGAGAATGCTGAGGTATGCCCGGCTGCCTGCCTTGCAGGCGCAGCTGTTCCGGATGCTGTTGGCACCGGCCTCCACGACGAGATGGGTTTCCTCCTCCATTATTTCGCGCTCGAAGGTCGGGACCATTTTCCCGTTCACCTTCTGTGCGCCTTCACGGATTGCGTACATAATGAAAAAACTCCTTTCACGGTATTTGGGATTCCACATTCCTATGCCGTGTTAGGAGCTTTTTTTATAACGGTTTTCAAAAAAATATTTCCGGGCGGAAAAGAGGCGCAAAAAACCGGGATCCGCATGAACGAATCCCGGAGGGTCTTATTTATTTAATGTATGGTGTTCTTTTCAGGCTTATCAGGCTTTTTCTTCTGATTCCTGCTGATAGCGTTCCAGGTACACCTTCCGGTAATTTAACGGCGAGAGGCCTTTCGCTTTCCGGAACAGCCGGCTGAAATACATCGGATTATCGTAACCGACGATCCGGGCGATCTCGCTGACCGTGCCGTCGGTTGTCTCAAGAAGGATCTGGGCGTTCCGGATCCTGAGATCGAGAATATACTGTTTCGGCGACATCCCGGCGGCAGCGGCAAAGTTTTTCCCGAACCAGCTGGTGCTCATATTCCTGGATGCGGCGTACTGCTCGATATTGACATCCTCGTTGTAATGATCCATGAAGTACTTTTTCGCAAGGTTCATCTCATCCTGGATGAATCCGGACACCTTCTTCACATCCTCGTTCATCCTGCGGTTCATTATCAAAAGCAGTTCACGGAAAAGCCAGGTGAGCATCTCCTCATATCCCCAGGAGCACTCCACCAGTTCGTCCCTCATTTTTCTGAACAGGTCTTCATACTCGTAGGAAATCCCGGTGTGCAGAATATAGCCGTCGAGAGGGATTTCATATTGTTTGAGAATGCTTTTGACCATACGGCCGGTGAAATGCACAAACCAGTACTGGGAGCTGTCCTTCCCGAGGAAAAAATACCTCTGTTCCTGCTTCGGCTGATAAAGCACCATGTTCCCTGCAGGCACAATCACTTCCCTGCCGTCCAGCACGAAATGGCCTTCACCCGCCGCAACATAGATGAGCTGCCAGTCCACACGGCCTTTCGGACGCCAGGTCGGAAGCCTCGGCCAGGTATAAAGCTGGTATGTTCCGGCGCTCAGTATCCTCAGCGCCATCTTCTTCTCTTTGAAGGGAACCCTTGAATTAAACAGATAGCCTGAATTCACATACATATCTTCTCTGCTGACCTCCATTCTCCGGAAGAGAAAACCATGAAGCATTTTCCCGGTTTTCCCTCTGTGGCTGACAGGGCAGGATCCGTCCTGCACAGATCATACACTGCTTTTATTTTAAAAGAAATCAGGACATTTTACTACTGTCGAATCAATTTGTGCAAATAATAAACGAAATTGTTCATATGTTTCACGGAAGTCTATTGGTATCATACTAAACAGGAATACTGACTCGCACTGGATAAAGGTCTGAGTTACAGGAGGGTATTGAGAAACTGTTCGCCGCACTTCTCAAAACCCTTTCTTCATATACGGAACCTGTTATAAAAAGGAGGGTCCCCTGTGCTGATCCCGAAACTGTATGAAGATCTGTCTGTTCTTCACCAGAATACCCTGCCTGTTCACACTTACTTTGTCCCGGTTTCCCGGCAGGCTGAGACGGCGTCCGCCGGACCGGCCGGTGTATCCCCTGTCCGGCAGATTATTTCGGAACGGGAGAACTCCGGCCGCTTGCAGAGGCTGAGCGGCTGCGCCTGGCAGTTCCGGTACTTCCCGAGCATCCACGATCTGCATGATGAGTTTTACCGCACCGACTATCTCCCGGATGACAGATGGGCGCGGGAAACCGTTCCGTTCAGCTGGCAGATGAGAGGGTATGACGAAAACCAGTACACCAACATCCGGTATCCTTTCCCGTATGACCCGCCCTATGTGCCGCATCATAACCCATGCGGCGCATATATCCACAGGTTCCGGTGGAGCCGGGATGAAGAAGCCCCCTGCACCTTCCTGCACTTTGAAGGCGTGGATTCATGCTTTTACGTATGGCTGAACGGCTCCTATGTCGGCTACAGCCAGGTATCGCATCACACCTCCGAGTTTGATGTTTCCGAATTGCTGCGGGAGGGAGAAAATCTCCTGGCCGTGCTGGTCCTCAAGTGGTGCGACGGGTCCTATCTGGAAGACCAGGACAAGTTCAGAATGTCCGGGATCTTCCGGGATGTCTATCTGCTGCGACGCCCGGAGAAGCACATTACGGACTATCTCATCACGACCGCGCTGTCGGAGGACCTGCGCGAGGCTGAACTCACCGTCAGGTTTACTTTCAGTCATGAGCCCGTACCGGTCCGCCTGAAGCTCCTGAATGCAGCCGGGGAAACGGCAGCCGAGACGGAAGCATATGCAGAGGCCCGTATCACCGTCAGGGACCCGCTCCTCTGGAACGCGGAGACGCCGAACCTGTATACCCTGATGATTGACACGGAGCATGAAATCATCTGGGAGCGCGTGGGCTTCCGCAGCGTCTGTGTCCGGGACGGCGTTCTGCTGCTGAACGGAGCGCCGATCAAGTTTCGCGGCGTTAACCGCCACGAATCCGACCCCGTGACGGGCGCCGTGGATTCCGCGGAACAGATGCTGAAGGACCTGTTCATGATCAAGGAAAACAACTTCAACGCCGTCCGCGCCAGCCACTATCCGAACGCCCCGTATTTCTACCAATTCTGTGACGAACTGGGTCTGTATGTGATCGACGAAGCGGACAATGAAAGCCACGGGACGTCTACCCTGTATTACACGGAGAATGATTATTCCGAGCGGATGAAGCTCTCGCATGAAAGGATCGCTGACAATCCCGCTTTCATCGAAGCGACTCTGGACCGGGTATCCTCCATGGTGCTGAGGAACCGGAACCGGCCGTCCATCCTGGTCTGGTCCATGGGGAACGAATGCGGATACGGCTGCACTTTTGAGGAGGCGCTCCGCTGGACGAAGCAGACCGACCCCACCAGGCTGACGCACTATGAGAGCGCGTTTTATATGCCGCGGGACCGGGCGTATGATGTTTCGAACATTGATCTCTACGGCCGCATGTACCCCGCGTTCAAAGATGTAACCGACTATCTCGACGCCAAACCGGATAAACCGTTCCTGCTCGTTGAATACTCCCACTCCATGGGAAACAGCCCGGGAGATTTCCGGGAATACCGGGATCTGACGGAGCAGTACCCCGGCCTGTGCGGCGGTTTTGTCTGGGAATGGTGCGACCACGCCGTCTATAAGGGAACGGCGGCAAACGGGAAAGCCATGTACTGGTACGGCGGCGACCACGGCGAGCTGCAGCACGACGGGAACTTCTGCCTGGACGGCCTGGTGTTTCCAGACCGGACGCCGCACACCGGCCTCTATGAATACAAAAACGTCCACAGGCCGTTCCGCTCCTCCTACGACTGGAAAACCGGCCTTCTCACCGTGACGAATTACTGGGACTTTCTTTCATCCTCCTGCGTTGAGGCCGCTTATTCCCTGACGGCGGACGGAACGGAAATCCAGAGCGGTACGCTTTCTCTCCCCGTGATCCTCCCTCACGCCCGGGCCTCCGTTCCGCTGGAGCTTTTAAACTCCGGTGAGGGCAGATGTTTCCTTACCGTCACCTACACCCTGAAAGAGGCGATCGCCGGCCTGCCTGCAGGGCATGTTCTCGGTTTTGACGACCTGCCGCTTGAAAACAACTGCGAAACGAGCGGGTTTGCGGAACGCATGTTCCCGGTCAATTCCCCCGCAGACAGTGCCGTCCCTCCGGAAGTAAAGGAAGACGGGACGGATATCCGGATTGCCGGCAATGGCTTCTCCTACCGGCTGGACACTCTCTCGGGCAGGTTTACTTCATGGAAGGTAAACGACAGGGAGTTCCTGAAAAAGCCGCTGGACTTCAACCTGTGGAGGGCGCCGACAGACAACGACCAGCCGCTGACGGAGCTGTGGAAGACGGAACGTCTGGACCATATCGTCACAAGGGCCTATGAAACAGAATGGGAGATCCGGGAAGGCGCTGCTGTGATCCGGCTCAGCCAGTCTGTCGCAGCCATGTCCGTACAGCCCATCCTGCGGATCCTTACGGAATACCGCATCTTCCCTGACGGCACGATCCGCATCGGCGTCAGCGCGGAGAAAGACCGCCAGATCGGTACCCTGCCCCGCATCGGGCTCAGGATGTTCTTCGACCGGGCACTCGACACGGTTGAATATTACGGCGTCGGTCCGTGGGAGAGCTATGCGGACAAGTGCCGCGCCGGAAGGCACGGTTTCTTCCGGGCGGCGGTCGCGGACCTGCATGAGGACTATATCCGGCCGCAGGAGAACGGCAGCCACTGCGACTGCGACTATGTCCGTTTAAACGGCGGCGGCCTCGCCCTTGCCGTGGCTTCGGCAGACGGGAACCGGTTTTCCTTCAACGCTTCTCCGTATACACAGGAGGAGCTGGAAGCGAAAAAGCATAATTATGAACTCGAGCCCTGCGGCGATACCGTCCTGTGCATCGACCACAGGATGGCCGGAATCGGCTCAAAGAGCTGCGGCCCGGACCTCTCTGAAGAATACCGGGTCAGCGCCGGTACCTACCGGTTCGCATTATTCATAAAACCTGAGACTGCCTGAGCATGACGCGTTTTTCGCACTTTTCGGAAACAGTATGATCAGAAAACAGATTTTAAGGGGGAAACACAATGCAAGAAAAAACTTATCTGAAATGGTACAACAAGATCGGTTACGGCTCCGGGGACATTGCGGGCAATGTCGTATACGCACTGCTTTCCGCGTTTGTCATGATCTTCCTGACCGATACGGTTGGGATGAATGCGGGCGTCGTCGGCACGCTGATCGCCGCGTCAAAGCTGCTTGACGGCGTGAGTGACATTTTCTTCGGCTCGCTGATCGATAAGACCCACACGAAGATGGGCAAGGCGCGCCCCTGGATGTTCTACGGCTACTTCGGCTGTGCCCTCTGTCTGGTGGCGATTTTCTGCATTCCGGCTGACCTGGGCGCAAAAGCCCAGTATGCCTGGTTCTTCATTGCATATACGCTCCTCAACGCCGGTTTCTACACCGCGAACAACATCGCCTACTCCGCGCTCACGGCCCTGATTACCAAAAACAACCATGAGCGTGTACAGATGGGTTCGATCCGCTTCATGTTCGCATTCGGCACTAGCATGCTGATCCAGACGATCACGGTAGGCCTGGTCGCCCATTTCGGAGGCGGGGCCGCCGCCTGGCGGACCGTTGCCATCATCTATGCGATTGTCGGCTTGATCACCAACTCGCTCTCGGTGTTTTCCGTGAGAGAGCTGTCTCCGGAGGAACTGGCTGAAGACGAGGTGCGGAAGACGGAAGAACTCGAGAACATGCCGGAGGAGAAATACAACCTGATCGATGCGTTCAAGCTTCTGGTCAAAAACAAATATTATCTGATGATCTGCGCCTCGTATATTCTGATGCAGATTTATTCCGCGACCCTCAACATGGGCATTTACTTCATGACCTATGTCCTGAAGAACGCAAACCTGCTCGGTGTTTTCTCCTGGGCGATCAACATCCCGATGATTATCGGCCTGCTGTTCACGCCCACGCTCGTAGCCAAGTGGGGCGGCATGTACCGGCTGAACCTGACCGGCTACACGATCGGCACGCTCGGAAGACTCGGTGTAGTGATCGCCGGTTATCTGGGCTCGATCCCGCTGATGCTGGCCGGCACCGCCATCGCGGCGTTTGGCATGAGCCCGCTCCAGGGCGACATGAACGCGCTGATTGCGAACTGCTCCGAGTATACCTACCTGACCTGCGGCAAGCGTGTTGACGGTACGATGTATTCCTGCACTTCCCTGGGCACCAAGCTCGGCGGCGGAATCGGAACCGCTCTGGCGGGCTGGCTGCTGGCTTTCAGCGGTTATGTGGGCGGCGCCGCAGAGCAGAGCGCTTCCTGCATGAACATGCTCCACATCATGTATCTCTGGATGCCGATGGGATTCAACCTCCTGATCACCCTGATCCTCACAAGGCTTAATGTCGAAAAAGCGAACGCAGAACTGAAGGCGCAGATGAACCAGGCGTCATAAACAGACGGCAGCCGCCCGGCTGTTCCGGAAAGCCCTGTGCCGGGAAACGGCCTTGTTTTAGCAGCTGCCCTGTGCTAATATTGCGACAGAGACTGACATATAAATAAATTTTACGGGAGGAAAATAGAATGCTGCATGAAGTGAATTTCAAGTCGTTTAACGAGAGAGATATGGTTCAGGGCTGGGTTTATGTCCCCGCCTGCGAACCGAAGGGAATCATCCAGCTGGTGCACGGCTTCGGCGAGCACTCCAGACGCTATTTCCACATGATCGTCGCGTTCATGGACGCAGGCTTCATCGTGGCCGCCGACGACCATGTCGGCCACGGCAAGACGGCCGTCGTCAACGACACCTGGGGCGACTGGGGCGACAAGGGCGCCCACACCATGATGGAGGACGAGTACAAGCTCACAAAGCTGGTGAAGGAGATGTACCCAGGGCTGCCGTACTTCATGTTCGGCCACAGCATGGGCTCCTTTATTGCCAGGGACTATATCGCCAAGTACGGCAAGGAGCTAGAGGGCGTCACCCTCTGCGGAACCTGCGGCGCGTTTGCCTCGGTGTCCGGCACGCTGAAGGCGATCAAGGCGGCGGTGGACGCCGGCAAGGGCGACGAAGCGGACCCGGCCTTCACCAACATGCTGTTCGGCTTCATGTTCGCGCGCATCGACGAGCCGGTGAAGCTCGGCAACGAGTGGATCTGCCACAGCCCCTGGGTACAGAACGACCATGCCGCCGACCCCTTCGACGCCTTCACGAAACCCACCAACAACCGCTCCATGATGTACTTCTGCGAGATGATGAAGTGCATCGAGGGCACGAAATGGGCCAAAAAGGTGCCGGTTGATCTCCCCGTCTACAACATCGGCGGCGACCAGGACCCGGTCGGCAACTGGGGCGAAGGCGTCTACCAGACCACGAACTGGCTTGCCGAGACCGGCCACAAGGTGAAGACGAAGCTGTACTCCGGCTACCGGCATGAGATCCACAACTATGACGACATCAAATGCGCAGTAGAAAAAGGAATTACAGATTTCTTTGAAGACTGCATCGGCGCAAAGAAATAAGACTGAAAAACGGCTGAAACAGAAAAAGGCGGTACCGGAACTGATCACTCCGGCACCGCCGTTTTTTGTTTTTATATCTCTTTTTTCATGGCTGAGGCGTAGGCGGGACCTGTGCTTGCGCCTGCGCCTCCGCGACGGATACTCCGGGCCAGAGCGGCGTAACAACGGAGATTGCTGTTATATACAGATTGTCTTCTGTAGCAGTATTACCGGCAGACGTGAAGGCAATCAAATGCCCAAGGCAGGTATCGCCGTAAACACAGGAACCGAACACGGTCGGGTCTGCTTCAGAAATCCGCTGATGGAACCCGAAGACCTCTTCAAAGCCCGGCTCTGTGAAGTATCCCTCCTGTACCTTCTGCAGATACTCCTCGCGGTCGTGGATCACAAAGCTGTAGTTGATGGTAAAGAACTGGATCGGGTATGCGATCCGGTCTGCCAGGGCTTCCCAGTCGTCGTTCACAATGGCCTGCTGTACCGAGGCAGCAAATTCATATGCCGGGGTACCAGCCTGGAAATGATTTTCGGGTTCCTCCGCGAAGGGATTCACCAGTCTCTCCGCTCCGCCATGGAATTCGGATTCCTCTCTGGCAAGGCCATCTTCAACCATGGGCGCGGAAAGAGTTCCGTCGGCATTTACGTCGTACATGCCGTTCAGGCTGCCGATCGGCGTGCCGTTCCAGGTCTTGTCGCCGCATTCGGTGAAACGGAACGCTGGAGAGGGCACGTCGTGCACGTCACAGTCTGCAAAGGTGATCCCGTCGCATTTGAAGAGTTGACCGGCACCCTGGCTGCACTCATAGATCTCGGTGCGGAGAACGGACAAGCCTGAGCAGTTCGATGCCTGAATGCCCAGGATTCCGCAGCCATAGAGGCGCATTTTCTCGAGCATGACCTGATTGCAGTTATGGAAGTTCAGCACACCGCCGGAGCAGACACCCGGTTCCTTGGTATGCCCCGCTGTGAAACCGCCGAGGAAGAGATTGTCGCAGTTCCGGAAGCCGAGCACGTCGGCGTAGCGCGGGATAGCAGCTATGGTTGTAGCCCCGGATGCGGTATTGTTTGCCCGAATCGACAGACCGCTTACATCATGGATAACAAGCGCCGGACCGTCTGGGCTTTCCTGCCAATAGTAATATTCCGTGCCGATGCCTCCGTAATTGGACGCTGTGGAGAGATCAAAGAGTTCTCCATCCAGGACGATGGTGCGATCAGGTCCGAGACAGGCGAGGAATTCGTCTACATTCTTAACCAAAACCTCATCGCCGACAGGAACCTCCGTCATCTGGGCGAGATCAGCGGGCTTTGGTGAGACGCGCTCAGGCGGAATATCGCGCAGCATCATCTCCGCAAGTTGTGCGCCTTCAAGGGCGTTGCCATTTATATCAGCGGCATAAATGCCACTCCCCGAATACCAGCCGCGGCTTACATCATTGCCCTCAAACCGGCATCCGTCCACTGTCGCGCCGTACTGCTGGAAGGTGAAAACTTTGGCAGCGAAGGTATTGCTCAGCACCTCGTTGGAGAGGAAGAGCGCGTTTTTTGTGAAGCTGCTGTTCAGCAGATACTGAGCCCGGTTGTCATGGATGCGGCAGTTATAGACCGTGAATCCCTCACCGTAGCTGACGCTGAAGACGTTCATGGCCTCGCCCTGGCCTTCGCGTGTCCCGTGATGATGAATATCACAGCCGCTGACAAGCACATCCTGGCATTGGTGAACATCTACCGCACCGTAACTGCATTCATAGATATTTGAATTTACAACCGTGAGACGGGAGCAGTTCTGCGCCTGGACTCCGAGTGTGCCGCACCCGTACAGACCACATGAGTCAATGCTGACATCTGTGCAGTCTTCCAGCCGAAGCACACCGCCCGTGCAGAAACCGGGCTCCGTCGTATGGCCTGCGGTGAAACCGGACAAAGTGAGATTTGCACACCCGACAAAGCGGATGACGTTTGCGTAGCGGGGCACGGCGGCGATCGTTGTTTCATTCATTCCGGCGCCGCGAATCGTGAGGCCTTCGACGTTCTGGATGACCAGTTCCGCCCGGTTCTGCCCCTCTTCGCTCCAGACGCCGTTCCAGGAGTAATACGAGCTGTGAGTATCCGCGCCGTAGTTTGACGCGGTACTGAGATCATATTCGCCCGCGGCAAGCTCGATAACAGCGTTGGGCTGAATGGCGGCGAGGAACTCTTCCACATTCGTCACATGGACGGCTTCGTCAGGCTGTACCGTCTCAACATCCGCGCTTTGCGTATGTGTACCGGCAGCCATGCCGCAGCCCGCCAGAAGCACAAGCGCCAGCACCGCGGCCAGCAACCGTGCTCCGTTTCTCTTATAGTTCATGATTTGAATCAGTCTTTCTTTCAAATTCCGCTTCTCGGTGGCGAACGTGGTGGCGACTACCCCTGCGGGCAGAGCCGACGTTGCCGCCATGGACAGCAGCGTGTCGCCGTAGGACTGCTTCTCTTCGCGCGTCATGGAGCGCAGCAGCATCTCGTCGCAGCTCAGCTCACAGGCGCGGTTCAATTCCTTCCGGATCAGCCAGCCCAGGGGATTGAACCAGTGCGCCGAGAGGACCGCATTGGCGGCCCATTTGTAAAGCGTATCCGCGCGGCGGTAATGCATCAGCTCATGGCTGAGAATGTTGAGAAGGATTTCCCTGTCATATGCGCGTTCCGGAAGAACGATCTTCGGGGAGAACACACCATACATCATTGGGGTCCGTATGGTATCCGACCGGAAGAGTTCCGGCTTGCGGCCGGGGATCGAGGCATAGAGCTCACGGGTGAAGCGGTCAGGCCTGTGCAGCCCATGCCGGAGGCGAAGGGTGAACCGGAGATAAACAAAAACAGTCATCCCGAGGCTCAGTGCGGTGCCGAGCGCCCAGACGGAAAGCCAGAGCCCCGGAGAGCGCCAGTCAAAGGATCGTCTTGCCGGTGCCGCGGGCGCCTGTGTGCGGGCGCTGTCTGCCGTTTCCGGTGCCTGAACCGCATTCTGTGATTCGGACGGAAGGACGGGAAGCCCGGCGGGAACCGTATCGGGTTCCGCAAAGGGAATGTCTGAAACCGGATTATCACGGTTCAACGCGTAAGGTTCACTGTAAACCGCGGTCTCGGAGGTCCCCGTCTCGGCAGCGAGCGGAATCAGGCCGGGAATGGGCAGGGCAAAGCGCAGAAGCACCAGAATCCATGCATAGTAGTACACGGTGCTGGGCATCCGCCGCAAAACGAAATAGCGCAGGGACAGGAGAAGCAGAGCAAGCGCACTGCCGCTGAGAGTCAGTGTCAGCAACAACCTCATGGCTTATTCCACCACCTTGAACATCTGCCGGAGTTCATCCAGATCTTCCGGCGTGACGCCGTCCGAATTGACAAGGGCGGCGACCAGATCTTTCACCCGGCCGTTGTAAACTCGGCTGACAAGATCTTCCGTAGCCCATTCGCCGTATTCCTTCTCGGTGATCAGGGGCGAATAGTAAAACACGTTTCGCTTTTCCTGACGGACAGCCCCTTTGCTGACAAGCCTGCCTATCAGGGTTTTAATGGTTGCCGGCTCCCAGCCTTTGGTTTTCTGCAGTTCTTCGCGAATCTCCGTAACAGACAGAGCGTCCTCCGCACGCCACAGGAGTTTCATAATCTCCAGTTCGGAACCGGTGATTTTACAGGCGAGATCGTTTGACATGGCGATATCCTCCGGGATAGAGTTTACAATTGTAGCTCGAGCATCTGTAATATAGCACAAGAGTTTACAATTGTCAACCGGATAATTCTTAACAATTATTTGGTTTCTTAATACTCAGTTTTTTGAAATGATTTCTATACATGCAATAGCAGAACCCGCCCTTCCGGAGCGGGAAGGGTGGGCCTGTTTCAGAATTACTGTTCAGTTTATTTTTACTTTCCAGTTTTTGCCTGACAGATGTATCCTTATCCCACACTGTGGCCGGTTCCCAGTGTCAGGTTGACATAGCCTGGGAACTGGTTGAGCTCGATGTACATCGGCGCGCCTTTCTGGTCGCCGTCGAAGAAAACGGTGAGATAATAGTTTTCACGGGTGTCCCCGTTCAGGTCTTTCAGCAGGGTGGAGCCGTCGATGGCTTCAAAATGCGTGTTGTAATACTCGTCGTCGGTGTCCGCAAGCGTGTATCCGGAAAAACCCCAGTATTCCGCCAGCAGGCTGCAGAAGCGGTCCACCGTGATGTCCGCAGGGAAGATGTCGCCAAAGTTGTCATAGAAGGACCAGGTCCTCGTCGTCGTTTCGCCGTCCGGGCCGGAAGGGACTTCTACTTCCTCTTCTCTCACAGGGACGGCGTCATCATCCGCATCGGCATCAATGTTGGCCATCATAATCTTTCCGGTCAGCGTGTCCACACGCAGATTGCAGCCGTATTTCTGCCTGCTCTGTTCATTCCAGGTTCTGCAATACCAGCGCACGTCGTAGCTGTGGGGGAAAAACCGGCCGTACCAGTAATCGCCGCCCTCGTATTCCTCGATCTCGACGATGGCATCCGCCGGCCCCTCGAAGGTCACATCCTGCGACAGCAACCCCATTTTCTTCCAGACTTCGACCTGTTCCCTGGCAACCTTTTCCGCCGCCTGAGGAGTGGCTACGGAAGCGTAACCGGCGTAGGCGGTCGCGCCCAGCGCCAAAATCAGTACGGCAGCGAGTGCAAACGTAATAATTCTTTTCTTGTTCATGTGTACGGTCCTTTCCGGGGAGTGGCTGCAAAGATCGGGATCGTACTGATGTGATTCGGCAATAAGCTGCTCATCGATATTACAGATAATACTCGACAACTGTTCCCGCTTCATTCGAGCAAACCCTCCTCTCTCAAATAACGGTATAGTTTTTCACGAGTCCGGAAAAGACGAACAGAGATACGATGGCTTTTGCTGTGCGTCATGGCGGCAATATCTGAAACAGAATCCGCATACCAGTACCGGCGGAGGAAACAAAAACGATCTTCGTAGCTGAGTGTATACAGGAATCGGCTGATTGCGGCTGAAATCTCCTTTGCTTCGTAGTCCGATTCGATATTGATCGTTGACGGGATGCATTCTTCCAGTTCATCCAGAACGAGATCGTATTGCCCGTTGCGCTTCTGCGCTGTATTACTGTGGTATTTCCATGTGGCAAGGTTGCGGGCAATTTTGCAAACATAGCTTATCAGGGGGTTGGGATTCTGAGGCGGAATTGAATTCCACACTCCCAAATAGGTATCGTTCACGCATTCTTCCACATCCTGCCTGCTGCTCAGAATATTAGCTGCCGTTTTCTTCACGGCCGCTCCGTATTTTCTGTCCAGCTCCGCAATGGCCTGTTCAGAGCGCTCATTGAACAAGGATATAATCTGATTGTCTTCCAATTGCGTCACTTCCTTTCCGCCTCACCCTATAACTAGGGATTTGCGGACAAATATCTCAGCACAAATCAGGTTTATCTGAAAAATATAAATCTAATGCCTGATAAAAACAACTTCGCCCACAGGTTCATTGTTTTTTCCGAAGAAATGCACGGTCAGTCTTTAGAGGTTTCTGTATCGTATTCTATATATCCTGGAAAATCAATGTGAAGACTGAAAACAAAAAGAAAAGCGCCTGTGAACAAAAAAGTCTGCAGTCGTCAGGAACGCGATTCTTCGACAGAAGAAAATTTATATCATACGGATGCAAACAATCAGCCTGCCATCACCGGCAGGCTTTTTTATTTCTGCAGCAGGAATAAAAACTCCTCCTCCCCTGCCCTTGCCCTCGCCCGTGATGGGCGCTGAGAAAAAATTTCTCCGGGCATTATAAAAATCCTCTCTATCACGGCATAGGAATGTGAGAACGCAGGAAAGGAGGAAATTTTCCATGACAGGAAAAGACAAAGCGGTTCTCGCTGAAAGGCTGAAGAAGCTGAGCGCGGACATCTCCGATCTGGCAGCGCTGTTCGAAGCAGACGGGACTTCAGCAGAGAAGGAAGCCGTAGTACCGGCCGCCCCGCCGCAGGCACCCCCGCGAACGTGCACCTATGAAGAAGTGCGGGCAGTCCTTGCGGAAAAAGCCAGAATGGGTTACCGGGTGGAAGTCAGGACGCTGATCACCAAACACGGAGCAGAGCAGCTCTCCGACATCAAAGACCCGGCGGTGTACGGAGAAATCCTGACGGAAGCAGAGGAACTCGGAAATGGCTAGCCACGCATATCTGGCGGCATCCGCCAGTGAGAGGTGGATCTCCTGCCCGCCGTCGGCAAAACTCTGCGCACAGATGGAAGACCAGGGCAGCCCCTACGCCCAGGAAGGCACCGACGCCCACAGCCTCTGCCAGTATCTGCTGGAACAGGCACTCGGCCGGCACAGCCGCGATCCGACCGATGCTCTGACATTCTATAATGCGGAAATGCAGGAAGCCGCCGAAGGCTACGCTGCGTTCGTGATGGAACAGCTTGCGGAAGTGAAGCAGCACTGCCCCGACCCGCTGGTCTGCGTGGAGCAGACTGTGGACTTCTCCAAGTGGGTGGAGCACGGATTCGGGACCGCCGACGCCGCAATCGTGGCAGACGGAATGCTGTACGTCACGGATATGAAATACGGCCTGGGCGTCCTGGTTTCCGCAGCCGGAGAGGACGGGTGCGGAAACACCCAGCTGAAGTGCTACGCGCTGGGCCTGCTGGACACGTTCGGAACTCTCTATGACATCCGGCGCGTCCGGCTCACGATCTACCAGCCGCGGCGGCAGAACGTGGACAGCTATGAGTTGAGCACGGAGGAACTGCTGTACTGGGCCGAGAACGTGCTGAAGCCCGCTGCAAAGCTGGCCTATGTCGGGGACGGCAACTTCAGTGCCGGAACCCACTGCAGATTCTGCAAGGTCCGGGCCACCTGCAGGGCCCGCGCCGAATACAGCATGCAGCTGGCGAAGTACGACTTCGAGGACCCGCCGTTGCTGACGGAAGCGGAGATTGCGGAGATCCTGCCGCGCATTGACACGCTGCAGGCCTGGGCGGACGACCTGCGGTCATACGCCCTGAAGCAGGCCCTTGCCGGCACACAGTATCCCGGCTTCAAACTGGCGGAAGGCAGGAGCAACCGCAGGTACACGAACGAAGAGGCGGTAGCCCGTGCCGTGCTGGAAGCGGGATACGACCCCTACGAACGAAAGCTGCTCGGCATCAGCGCGATGACGAAGCAGCTCGGGCAGAAAAAATTCAACGAAATCCTGAAGGGCCTTATCGAAAAGCCCCAGGGCAAACCGGTGCTGGTACCAGACAGCGACAGGCGTCCGGAATACAGCACGGCATCATCAGATTTTACGGAGGAATAATCATCATGAAAAAGAACGATCCCACAAAAATTGTCACTGGCAAACACACCGTCATGAGCTACCTGACCGTCAATGAACCGCAGGTTCCCCTCGGCGGCGGTACACCGAAGTACTCGGTGAGCCTGGTCATTTCCAAGGATGACACGGAAACCTACAACAAGGTAAAGGCCGCCATCAAAGCCGCCTACGAAAAAGGCCAGAAGAAACTCCAGGGTGCCGGCGGTGACGTGCCGCCGCTGGAGGCGCTGAAAACCCCGCTCCGCGACGGCGACAAGGAAAAGAAGAACGACCCGGTTTATAAAAACTGCTGGTTCATCAACGCGAAAAGCACCAGCAAGCCCGGCGTGGTGGATGCCTATAAGCAGCCGATCCTGGACGCGAGCGAGCTGTATTCCGGGATTATCGGGCGGGCCTCAGTCAGCTTTTACGCATACAACGTGAACGGCAGCAGAGGCATTGCCGCGGGGCTGAACCACATCCAGAAGCTTCACGACGGCACACCCCTCGGCGGGCACGGCAGGCCGGAAGACGACTTCGACGACCTGGACGGCGAAGAAGAGGACTTCCTCTCCTGAAAAGCGGGGTGACAACCCATGCTTTATGATTACATGCTTCAGACCGTGGTCATCTTCTTCTACCTGATGATCCTGCTGATCGACCTCTGGCTGGTGGGAACCATCCTAGTCAAAGGTGTGAAATGGCTGCGGAAGATGATCCTCAGCATGAAAGAACGCAAGGAATAAACACAAAGCTGCGGCAGGGCTCCAAACCCTGCCGCTTTTTTGAAAGGAACCACCATGAATACCTTAAGCATTGACCTTGAAACAAAATCCGGAGCGGATATCTCCAAATGCGGCGTCTACCGCTACGCGGAAGACCTGGACTTTGATATCCTCCTCTTCGGTGTCAGCGTGGACGGAGGCCCGGTCACCGTCTATGACATTGCAAACGGCGAACTGCCTCCGGATGAAATCCTCAATGCCCTGGCTGACGGCAGCATCACCAAACGGGCATACAACGCCAGCTTCGAGCGGGTGTGCCTGAGCTACTGGCTGAGGAGAAACCGGCCGGAACTGGTACCGGGTTACCAAGGACTCCCCTACCTTGACCCAAGCGCATGGCAGTGTACGATGGTATGGGCAGCCTACAACGGCCTGCCGCTGGGACTGGAAAAAGCCGGAGCCGTGCTGGGTTTAGAAGAACAGAAACTGAAAGAAGGCAAAGACCTGATCCGCTACTTCTGCTGCCCCTGCAGGCCGACAAAATCTAACGGCGGCAGGACCTGGAACCAGCCCGGGCACGACCCGGTGAAGTGGGAACGCTTCAAAGAGTATAACGCGCGGGATGTGCAGGTGGAACTGCAGATCCGGGAGCGGCTGAAGAATTTCCCCGTCCCGGAAAAAGTCTGGCACGAATACGAGCTGGACCAGGAAATCAACGACCGGGGCATCCGCGTGGACCGGGAGCTGGTAAAACAGGCGCTGAGGATGGATGAACTCAGCAGAAACGAGCTCGTTTCCCGAATGAAGGAAAAAACCGGACTTGAGAACCCGAATTCTGTTACTCAGCTGAAAGCCCATCTTGCGGAGAAAGGTCTGGAGGCGGAGAGCCTCGGAAAAAAGGACGTCGCCGCTCTGCTGAAAGACGCAGATCCGGAACTCTCGGACGTGCTGAAGCTTCGGCAGCAATTATCCAAAAGCAGTGTCAAAAAGTATCAGGCAATGCAGGATGCCGTCTGTGAGGACGGGCGCTGCAGGGGCATGTTCCAGTTTTACGGCGCAAACCGCAGCGGCCGTTGGTCCGGAAGGCTCGTCCAGCTGCAAAATCTGCCGCAGAATCATATCCCTGACCTGGAAACAGCGCGGGCGCTGGTGAAAGCCGGAGACTATGAAACACTGAATCTCCTCTATGACTCCGTCCCGGGGGTACTGTCAGAACTGATCCGTACAGCCTTTATTCCTGCTGAAGGAATGAAGTTTGTTGTGGCGGATTTCGCCGCCATCGAGGCGAGGGTGCTCTCCTACCTTGCCGGTGAGGAATGGCGCACAGAGGTTTTCCACGAAGGGCGGGACATTTACTGTGAGTCCGCATCCAGGATGTTCGGCGTGCCGGTGGAAAAGCACGGCAGGAACAGCCATCTTCGGCAGAAAGGGAAAATTGCGGAACTGGCCCTGGGCTATGGCGGCAGTGTCGGCGCACTGAAATCCATGGGTGCCCTGGACATGGGTCTTACCGAAGAGGAGCTTCAGCCCCTTGTAAACCTCTGGCGGGAGAGCAACCCGAAGATCACGCAGTACTGGTGGGACGTTGATGCCGCAGTCAAGGAAGCCATCATACAAAAAACGGAAACCCGGGTCGGTGATATTACCTTCCTGGTAAAAAGCAAAGTACTGTTTATCACACTGCCCAGCGGCAGGCGGCTATCCTATGTCAAGCCGAGGATTGAGCCGAATCAATACGGAGGTGAAAGCGTCACCTACATGGGCATTGACGGTACGAAGCACTGGTCCCGGATTGAAAGCTTCGGGCCAAAGTTCGTTGAAAACATCGTGCAGGCGGTCAGCCGGGACCTCCTGGTAAACGCCATGAAAAACCTGGGCTGGTACAGGATTGTTGCCCACGTGCATGATGAACTGATCATCGAATGCAAACCGGAAGCGAACACGGAAGTCATCTGCCGGAAAATGAGCGAAGCCCCGTCCTGGCTCCCGGGCATCGAGCTCCGGGCGGACGGGTATGAGTGCGGGTTTTACCAGAAGCAATAACGCAGAAAAGGAAACGGGCAGGGCCTGCCGTGTGGCGGGTCCTGCCCGAGCTCTATGCTTCTTTTTCAATCAGACTGCCGGAGCAAAGGCACGAATCGTGGAAAAGTCCTCCCGGTTGCGCTGCAATGCCATGCCGAGATCATAGTTTGCCTGGAGATTTGTCCAGAACTCCGGGCCGGTCCCGAAGAAGATGCCGAGGCGTACGGCAGTATCCGCGGAGATCCCGCGGCGCTCATTGACGATTTCCCCGATCCGGGTGGCCGGAATGCGAAGTTCGATCGCCAGTTTATTCTGCGAGATTCCCATGGGAACCATAAACTCCTCACGGAGGATCTCACCGGGATGAATCAGGTTCTCAGTTCTCATTGCTCTTCCTCCTGTCAGTGATAATCAACGATTTCGACGTCATATGCGTCACGGCCTTCCCACCGGAAGCATATCCGCCACCGATCATTGATCCGTATGCTGTACTGCCCCTGCCGGTCTCCCTTCAGCGCTTCCAGCCTGTTCCCGGGCGGGACCTTCAGCGTTTCGACATTGACAGCGGCATTGATCATATCCAGTTTACGCAGGGCGATGCGTTCCAAGCTGCTGAATTTTCTGGAATGACCGCTCTGGTACAGAGCAGCCGTCTCCTTATCTGAAAATGACCTGATCAAGTCAGCACCGCATCCTCTCTGATGATCTGACGAGATTATATAACGTTATACGTTAAATGTCAAGCGTTAAATACTTCGACAGTATAACGCAGATACATGGCAGGAGCATAGAAGCAGCCGATTCTCCGGCGAAGCCATCTGCCGGGATCAGAACCAGTATTCCTTCATGGCCAGCAGCAGCGACTCGGACAGCTCATAATCAGAGCTTTCCGGGATGACGGCGTCCACACCGCAGAAGGCGCACTTTGCCGTCTCATCATTGATCCACGCAGTGATCTTATCCGGGCTGTATGTTTTGATGCAGAAGAAACACCCGCACTCCCCGGAATCCAGGAGCGCGCCGCGGTTGTTCATGCTCCTGGCGTGGAGCATTCTCTGGTATTCGTCATTAAACATAGCTCAATTGTAATAGTTCATCCAATTTGGCAATAATGCGATTCTGCTCGGCAAGAGGTGGTACTGGAATTGGCATGTATTTACACCTACCCCCGCTAAAACCATCTTTATCCCCAACAGCTTTGTTTTTGATGTAATGCTGCCCGTATGGGCTGCATATCAATTTATGAATATAATAACGCATCTCTGGCTTGATAAAATTGTCGATGAAAGATTTTGCGGTCTCCTTTGAGAAGCCGGCGTAGATCACTTCGTCCGGATCGTCCTCGGTAGACACAACGTAGCCACGCTGCATCTCCAACAGCTTGCGCCGGGCCGGGATGCTGTTGATGAGCGGATCAATCAGCTCCGCGCGCTCCGTGTTGTCTGACGAAGGGCTATAATAATTGGGGAGACACTCATTGTCAAAGGCATCCTGAATCACGGAGGCAATGGTCCTGGGGGCGAAGCCAAAGTCCGCAATGAAGCTGTCCAGATGGCGGCCAAAGAGGACATTGTTCTCATAACGGCGATGAATCATGGCACAATAGTCTCGGAGGAGCCAGAGATTCTCGTCGCTCAGCTCATTATGGGCAAGGTGCTCCAAGAGAACCTCCAGCGAAAGCACTCTGTTCCCCTGGCCGGGGTTCACAACGGGATGGGGAATGACCTTCTCATGCTCTGTAACGCCGACCGCATCAATAATGTAATAACAGTCTTTATTTGAGGCATTGGGGGTAACTTCACGTAAACGGTCCTCATCAATAATACGGCAGCCGCGCCCCTTCATCTGAGTATACAGCACATCTGACTGCACATCCTTCATAAAGAGGACTACCTCAAGGGGACGCACGTCAGTGCCGGTTGCCACCAGCGTCACGGTAACGGCAATACGGAAGTCCTTCTCCGTTCTCAGATCACGGATCAACCCGTTGGAGTCTTCCGCTGTATAGGTAATCTTTTGGACAAAATGCTCCGGTACGGCCCCGCCTTCAAACTCAGTGCCGAAAACCTCCTTCGCCACTTCAACAATCTTAGTGGCGTGCTGATCATTCTTGGCAAAAATCAGAGTTTTCGGAATATATTCCCATTTTCGTTCGCGTTCGGGGTACAGCTCGTCATAAATAGCCTTCTTGTATGCGAGAAGAACCTTCCGGATCTGATCCGGGTTAATTACAGAGCGATCAAGAGCATTCGGATCATAGTCCACACGCTCTTGCATTTGTTGTATCGTCTGCTCCCCTGTTCGGCGGGAAGTTTCCTTCACTTTGGTCCCGGCCTTGATGATACCACCGTGCTCAGTGACCTCGGTCTTGATTCGGTAAACACGCGGGGGCACATTGACACCATCCACAACGGAATCATCATAGGTATACTGCTCAATGATATTATTGTTGAAAAACGCATAAGCCTCCGGTGTCGGGGTGGCTGTAAGGCCCAGTACATGGGCGCCGGAGAAGTAGTCCAGGACCGCGCGCCACTTGCCGTAGATTGAGCGGTGACACTCGTCCACGATGATAAGCTGGAAATAGTCCGGGGGCAGCTTCAGATCATCCCCGAGCTCGATGACTTTGGGGTCCTCCCTCTCTTCCACATCGGTGTTTTTCTCGTCCTCTTCATCCTCATTGGTATCGGACGGAATGGGATTCCCGGTTAATACGGCAAAGAGTTTCTGGATGGTTGAGATGACAATGTCGGCCTTGATGTCTTTATCCTGCCTCAGGCGCCTGATGTCATACAGAGAGCTCATTTCCTGCTGACCCTCTGTTCGATCAAAGGTGCTGAACTCACTTTCCGTCTGTCGGGCCAGGTTGTTACGGTCCACCAGAAACAGGATTTTCCTGGCAGGGGTATAATTCAAAAGACGGTAGCTTGCAAGACAGGCAAGGTAAGTCTTCCCTGAGCCGGTCGCCAAAATGGCGAGGCTCTTTTTCTTTCCCTGCTTGAGGGACTTTTCGAACTCGACCTCTGCCCGATACTGGCAGTCCCGGAGACCTCGGCTGTCCAAGCGAGGAAGAGCGCCAAACTCCGAAACCTGTCCGATGAGCTGGAGCATCTTCTTCGGGGAGTGCATTTCCGAAAGCTCCACGTAGTCACTATCAGGCAGCAGCATGTTCTTAAAATAGATTTTATTCCCGTTTGCAAGGTATACAAGAGGGATCTGGTTTGGGAACCACAGACCATACCAGTCCTGCGGATGGGTAGCATAATACTCGGCCTGCTGCTGCACGACATTGCCCAGCGGGTTCTCCTCGCGCTTCGCCTCGACAACAGCAATTGCTTTGTCATCGACAAAATGCAAATAGTCGCTCTCGGTATTTCCCCGCATGAGGGCTTCCTTGACCGCGGATGCACTCCGGGGAACATATTCGTCCCTCGATACTATATCCCAGCCGGCATTGCGCAGCTGCTTATCTATTTTTTCGCGTGCTCGTTCTTCAGGAAGCATATGCGGCACGTCCTTTCCATTCCATTGTTTCACCAGCCTCGGCCTATGTTTTCAATCAATAAAGAGATCTGGAAGATTATAAATAATATCCGCTGCTTCGCGCCTTACCAACTCAGATGGGCACTTAAGAATGCTTTTTCTCAGCTTAATAACCCCTGAACTTGTATCCACGTATTCTGACTGGTGTTTTTGTATATAATCCGTTGCCTCGCGTGAAAAATCGCTTTTCTGAAGGGTGATCCTCAGCATGTTTGTGGTACCATACTCGACATATTCATACCAGTCATTTCTGCACTCGCCCTTCTGGCGGATATATTCTTCAGAAAATTTCAAAAAATAATTTGATATCTTGAAAAGAATGACATCATCAATTGCTTCCAATGTCTCAGCGATAATGCAGTTATTGTGCAACTGTGATCCGTTGTATGTTTCCCACTGTCCATAATGGACAAGTACAGCCCGTTTATTTTTTCGTTTATCTTCAATTGACTCTTTAATAATGTTGCTGAGACCGTATCCCTGAATCCACTGGAGAAGAATGACAACATACCAAGAGAGCATAGAAAACTCGCCATCTAAGTTTTTCTTTCCAAGTGTACCGCGCTCGTATTTGTCCCATTTGAATATTTTCAGGAGTCGAAGCATGAATCGTTTCGTCTCATGGTAGTCAGCACTGTTATGTTCATTCAGTTCCGGATACTCCAAACCATCTCGGATTGCCTCATAAAGGCTCTCCCGTTGATCGGAGGAAACAGTAATATCATCGTCCGGCATAAACGGTGATTCCTGAAAGGCAGCTTTAATTGTTTCAATTATTTCGGGAGTCAGCTCGTGTGAAAACTCCAGTACTACGCGGCTGGTCCTGCCCCGAAGAATGTCCTTCGCCAGAATCAATCCGAATTTACGCATCAAATCATAATTATCTTCTGTTTGGTTTATATAGTCCTATCTTAGACTCAAAGATTTTTGTAAATGTACGCTCGTAGCTTTTCCCATGAAGAGAAGAACGGATTGACTCCAAGGGTTTTACTGCTTCCGCCTCATAGACGTTCAGCTCATGAGTTCTGTCATTATACTTTTCATAGTATTTTTTTACGATTTTTTTTACAAATGATTTCTGATCAGTGTTATCAGTGTGGATCACAGCGTAGAGAAACAGGTCCGTCAACACCTCAGTAAACGGGATACTCGACATTTTCAGAAACTGATCTTTCGTCATCTGTGAGTTTGAGCCCAGTTCAATGTCACCAGACATGGAGTCTTTCTCGATCAACTCCTTCAGAATAAATATCAGCTGAACATATCTCTGAGGTTCAATACACGGTTTCACAACCTGATAGAAAAAACGGGCGGCCCTTGCCGGGTGCATCTCCCTTGCACGCTTTACCCAGTCTGTATTCAGGTTTTGCGCTCCACTGAGAATTTGACGAATACTCTCCTGGGAAAGGGTGTATTGCGCTGTCGGTTCGAGAAGGCTGAAGAGTTTCGGACAAAAGGATGCCTGTCCTTCGCCACTAATGGCGCAGGATAGCAAAGCTCTTGTGTATGAGGCAATACAAAAGTGTCCCATAATTACCTCGCCTCATCTTATCTCAATCATCGAATAATACATCAACGACATCGCCAATATTACAGTTGAGCGCTTTACAGACTCTCCCCAAAACCTCAAGCGCCACTGGCTGCTCTTTCCCCATTTTTGCAATGGTCGAAGACGTGACCCCTGTTGCCTCCATCAGGTCACGCTTGACCATTTTTTTATCTATAAGCAGCTTCCAAAGTTTGGCATAACTGAATCTCATATGAATACCTCAGCACTTGTTGTTTTTTGCAAATCGTATACCTCTCCATTGTAATACAGTTTAGCACAAAAGTTCGCACTATTCAATTATTACTCAGCCATCGTACTTAGTTTCTTCGAGAATGCAAAGTTCTAATCGTCTGCTGAAACAAGTCATGTATTTGAAGCATTCTGGTGATACCCGTAAGTTTTAAATTAATTACCCTGACTATATCTGCTCTGGCATACTTTGCCACAAGCTTTGCCGCAATCTTTCGGCAATAAGCATCTCTCTACTGACTAACATTTCTCTCACAATTCTCTAACTTCCCGATATATCGTCTCAGCGCTTGATAGGTTGTATCATACAGCCATAAATTAACAGTCGAGGAGGACACAGAATGACCGACGCTGAAAGAGAGAACTGGCTCTGCAATCTCCAGGAAACCGCCACGATTGTGGCACGGCAAACCAGCCGGGAAACGGTATACAACGTGCTCAGCAGATACGGTGCAACCAGCATCGAAAAGCTGAATCCCGGCGACTACTCTGATGTCTTCAGCGACCTCTACGCCATAGAGGCAGCTTCGAAAGACTGAATTCATCCATCACCTGCGGCGGCGCACATTGACCGGCCGGAATGTGTGTGCATGGCCAATGCAGGTGGAAGAAATGTACACGACCAGTGTCATGCACCACCGGTCACCGAATTGAAACGGGGATTCCCCGGAAAGGTGACCAAATGAACAGAATACTGGCGAGCCATACAGGTTGTCTCCGTTTCCGTCAAACGGAAAGGAGCCAACTTAAATGGCAGAAAAAACAAGCGACCGCTTCGATCGCGAGCCATTCATGCATCATGTCCATACCGGCGAGCACGGCGAACTGCTGTTCGACGCGCCGGTCGAGATCAGGACCAAGGAGGACCTTGACTTTTTTGGCATCAGCTGGCGGGACACCAAAACACTCCGTTTCGGCAGAAGCGAGCGAATCAACGTTTACTATTACCGGACGGAAAACCGCGCTTATGCAGACGACCAATGGCGGTATCTCAGCACCAAGCACTCCGGCGAGTATGCATCCACACGCTGCTTTATTAAAGGCAAAAGAAAAAAATACGTCCGCTGCGAGGATCGGATTCCCTGCAAGAACTGCCCGCACAAAGGCGACCGGAAGCCGCCCTTCATCAGTCTGGACGAACTTGTCGAAACCGGCTACGAACCGGCAGCTGCAGCATCGTTCGAGGAAGATGAGATGGCTATATCCGAGTACGAAAGTATCAGAACCATGATGGATCAGGAGGACGAGCGGATTGCCGCGGCTCTCGAAGCAAGAGAATTGCACGGCCTTACGGTAAAAGAAATTGCAGCCGAATTTCATCTTTCGCCTCAGCGGGTTTATCAGCTTCTTGACAGAGCCAAAGCGATTGGACGGAAGTACCGTACGCGGTATCCGGACACTTGACAAAACCCGCCGCTGCCTCTATGATATGCGAAGTATCAGAAAGACAACGGCGGGTGGCAAGATGGAAGAAAAGCACTGGTCTGAAATGACCATTGAAGAGAAAAATCATGAACTGTTCCTCCGGCAGAAAGAAACACTGGATCAGTTTCTGGAACACGGTGCCATTACAAAGGAACAGCACGACAAAAGCCTACATGATCTGATAGAAAAGATGGGTGAAGCGGTGAGCCAGGGAACCTGATGAAGGAACCCTTGCTCACCGCTTTTATATTATGCTATTTCACCCTGCAGATGGTCATCCATCCGTCAGGAAGCCCTTGAGTATTTTACTCCTCGTCGGGTGCTTCAGCTTCCGGATGGCCTTTGCCTCGATCTGCCGGATTCGCTCCCTGGTAACACCGAACTCCGACCCGACCTCTTCCAGCGTTCTAGATTTCCCGTCCTCCAGCCCAAACCGAAGTTCAACAACGCGCCTTTCCCGCTCTGTCAGCGTGCCAAGCGCTTTCCGTACCTCTTCCTTCAGCATTGCGGAGTTAACCTGTGAGGCCGGGTCGGAAACGCCGTCGTCCGGGATAAAATCACCCAAGTGGGAATCCTCTTCCTCCCCGATCGGGGTTTCCAGACTGACCGGATCCTGGGCCACCTTCAGAATATCCCGGATCTTCTCAACGGGCATACCTAGCTCTTCCGCCAGCTCTTCGTCGCTCGGATCATGGCCAATCACCTGAAACAGCTGCCTCTGTGTACGGATAACCTTATTAATGGTCTCGACCATGTGGACAGGGACGCGGATGAGCTTGGCCTGGTCGGCGATGGCGCGTGTGATGGACTGGCGGATCCACCAGGTCGCATAGGTGGAGAACTTATAGCCTTTGGTATAATCAAACTTGTCAACCGCTTTCATCAGGCCAAGGTTGCCCTCCTGAATGAGGTCCAGGAACTGCAGTCCGCGTCCGACATAGCGCTTTGCAATGGAAACCACAAGACGGAGGTTTGCTTCCGTCATCTTTTGTTTTGCGTTCTCATCGCCCTCGCTCATCTTTTTGGCGAGCGCCTGCTCTTCTTCCAGTGTCAGAAGAGGATACTGCCCAATCTCCTTAAGATACATTCTAACCGGATCGTCTGTGGAAAAGCTGTCCATCAGGCCCTTAAGGTCTTTTACCTCTTCGACCGGGACCTCCTCCACATCGTCCAGATTTTCCGGTTCCTCCTCAGAGATATCTTCCGCGACCGGCAAGAGAAGATCGTCTTCGATTTCATCCTGCACATTCATTGCTTCCGTTTCTGATTCCTCAATCACTTTCTCCGCCAGCATCTCCAGATCTTCATTCATCAGTTCTTCGTCGTTCATGAGAAAACCTCCGGAAAATAGAATATAAAAAACAGCCACATTATACTACGTCTGTCAAGTGTGGATTAAAAGCGCCGTCCAGGTATCCTCGCCGATTTCGCCGTCAGGCTCCAGAGCCGCTTTGGCCTGGAAGCTCCTGACGGCTTTTTCGGTGGCGGGGCCGAAGTCGCCGTCCGGGGTCTCGCGGCCGAGGAACTTCCGGCCGCCGCAGTCATAGCCGCGGTGGATCAGGACCGCCTGGGCGGACTCGACGGCTGTGCCGGTGGCACCGCGTTTGAGGAGTGGGAGACGGACAAGGACGGTTTGGGGCGAAGGGGCCGATTCCCCTTCTGACTGCGCGGGCTGCGGCTCTTCCGGGACGGCGGATGCCTTTTCATACCACGGGTGGCCATAGCCGGCGATGCTGCCGCTGCTGCGGGGGTAGCTCAGCTTCTGCACCCGGTCGGAGCTGTTGCCCTCCACCACGGTGATGCTGCTTTCGGAAACCTCAACCACAATACCGGTGTGGCCGACGGTGCCGCCGGCATAGAAGAAGACCTGATCACCCGCTTTGGGATTCTGATCGCATCTCCCCTGCTGCTGATAATACTGCATGGAGTAGATGC
This sequence comes from Oscillospiraceae bacterium, assembly GCA_017395085.1. Taxonomy (GTDB): domain Bacteria; phylum Bacillota; class Clostridia; order Oscillospirales; family Oscillospiraceae; genus Limivicinus. The sequence goes on from JAFPWF010000034.1 coordinate 186,555, forward strand.
AGGCGGCGCCCAGGTCGCCTGTCTGGCACTGGATGCGCTGACCGTCCGGGCCGAAGGCCTTCCAGAAGACCCAGTCTGTAAAAATTTCGCACCAAGGACACGCGCTCTTGTCACCATTGTAGTAGCCGGCGGCGGCAAGGTCCCGGGCGTACTTGGTGCAGTTGCCGCTGCCGGCGTTCGCCAGAGGATCGTCGAGGGAGGCGTTGGACGCCTTCTCGCGGTAACCTACCTCGGCAAGGGCAATCTGGATAACTCTGTCAACGGGATTCATGCTTCCCTACCACTTCTCCGATCGCCTCTTCCGTCTCACCGGACTTCTCTGCTCGGTTATGCAACTGCTCCAGTACATCCTTCAGCGCCTGCGGAATTGGCAGGCCGAGATGGGCAGCGTTCTCCAGAATGCTCAGACCGTCGTTGGAGAGGAAGAAGAAAATCACGGCGGTGCGGAGAATACCGGTTTCATGCAGGATCTGCGTATCCAGAATGTGGGCAAGGCCCACCAGCAGGAAGATGAGCACCTTGCGGCAGATGCCTTTGAAGCCCACCGCGGAGCTGAGCTTCTTGTCCGCCACGGCGCACATGACGCCGGTGATGTAGTCGACGGCGACAAAGATCACCAACGCATAGAGCAGGCCGTCAGATCCGCCGAGGAAGTAGCCGAGCCATGCGCCCACGGCAAAAAAGAGAGATTGAATGATCGTCCAGAATTCTTTCAAGATATTATCCTCCTGAGATTATTCCGGCATCAGCCGGATTACGGTGGTTCCTGTGCCCATCTTTTCAAGACCTTTGAAGGCCGTAAAGCCGGAGAAGGTCTTTTCGTCTTCATCGAAGATCCGGGTCAGGGCGGATGTGTGCGACGGATCGCTGAAGACGGAAAAGAGCGTTGCGAGATCCGTCTCCGGGGTCTCGAAGCGGAGGGAACCGTCAAAGTCCGAGATCCCGATCCAGTTGATCGGCAGGGTGAAGCCCTGCGCGGTGCGAAGAGTAAGCATGTGTTCCTCCTTATTGCCATCCTAAGTATTGCAGTGTTCTGCCGGATATCGTCGCGGATGACAAACCTATGGTCTTGCCGCCGTAGTAGAACGCCGTGTCGATCTCGAGCTGGCTGAAGTGAGCGTAACCGGTGAAGTAGCCGTACAGCACATCGATGTTCGCCTTGTTCGTGCCCACCTGGTCCAGCGTGGTCTGGAAGCTCGTCTTCCCGTAGGAGACGGAGCTTGAGCCCAGCACCCGGTTCACCACGGAGCCGTCGTCCAGGTTGTACGACTCGATGGTCTCGTCGGCGATCTTCCCGCCGGTGATGGAGCCGGTGCCGATGCGGTCGACATTCAGGGTTCCCGCCGTGATCTTGGAGGCGTTGAGGTTCTCGATGTTGGCGTTCGCGATCTTCAGGGTGCCGTTTTCAATGTCGCAGCCGCCGATCTGCCCGGCGGTGGCGTATACGGTGCCGTTCACCCTCAGGCCTTCGTCGTCCACGTGCAGGACCTCTGCAGTATCCGAATAAAGGCTGAAGCGGTCGGCATCCAGGTACCAGCCGAAGCTGCGGGAGTCCCCGCCCGTGCGGCTGATCTTGGCAGAGATAGCCTGCGCCTGGACGTTCAGTTCCGACTGCATGTTCTGCAGCTTCCGGGTATAGGCACGGTCGGTGCTGGACTCATAGGGGTACTCGTGGTCCAGCTCCTCGTCCTCCGGGGCGGAGCAGTCCGCCGGGAAGAGCGAGTCGAAGCTGCGGGAGAGGGTGAAGAGGGACGAGAGAGCCGTGGAACTCCCGCTTGGAATCAGTACCGTGTCCCCCGGCTCGGCAGCCGGGTTAAGAATGGCGCCCTCAGCGGAATACGGCCGGTAGACAAAGCCATGCATGCGCTGCAGGAGCGCATTGGCCGCGGCCTGTGTGGCAAAGGGCGAAGCGATCTCATATACGTAGCCGGTTTCATCCCCGGCGAAGAACTCTGAATCATCCTCCGTCAGGAAGCGCACGCCCGTGCCGGCCGGGAAGGCGGGGCTGACGGAAATGCTCTGGACAGCGGAGGTCAGGTCGTGATCGGCAGAACTCCCCCGCTGCCACAGAGGCAGCAGGCGCAGCGTGTTGGAGGCCGTGAGGACAAAACTCCCGCCGTAGAGGGCCGCGATGAAGCGCAGCGTCTCCCGCATGGTGTACTGCGCCGGGAGACTGATGCGGAAGCCCGAGGTCATGAGGGCCGTGGTACGGCTGTCCACCGTGAAGCCAAGGATGCTGCAGATCTCCCCCACCACGTCGGTGTCCAGCGCCGGCCACTGCAGCGTGGAGTACGGCGCGGGGCGGTCGGCCTTGAGCATGCCGTCGTAACCGTGCAGGGTGAGGACGCCGGAGGCGTCCTGCTGCCGGGTGTCCACATAGAACACGCCCTGCGGCAGCCACTCGGACTGCTGGGTGTCGTTGACCAGCCGCACATAAGGCCTTAAGGCCGCCATGCGGGGAACATTGGACGAGGGCAGGTACAGTGAGGCCGTGATCTCCGCAGCCGGAGCCATGCCGATAGAGGGAGACCCGGAGCCGAAGGGCGCCAGGGAGGTACGCAGGGACGTGAGCCTGTCCATGCCGTAGTCGGCCCCGGCGATGTTGAGTTTGACCTCTTTGGTGTGGGGGCCTGAAAGAATCTGGTTATAAAGAGCAGAAGTAGAAATCATTTTCTATATTGCATTACCTTATTCTGATGTTATAATCATATTTAATGAAACCCCATATGGAAAAAGGCTATGGTTTGTTCTTTAAAAAAGGAGTGATCGATGAATGGCTAAAACTATAAGGTGTAAGTATTGTGGTACAGAAATGCCGAATTCTTCCAGCAAATGCCCAAGCTGTGGCAAGAAGGTTACGCATCCCGTGGTTGCAGTGCTTTGTGCTTTGATCATTATTATTGCTGTTTTTTCCATCATTGGTGTCATACAAGCACCAGAAGAGTCATTCAATACAACTAATTCAACTTCATTTGAAAAAGAAACAACGCAAAAACAAGATATAAAAGATGAGGAGGAGCACTCCATTCTTGTCGATGATAGTGTAATTACGGCAGAGTTTTTGGGATTTGATAGTCATCCAGAACTTGGGATGTTTACTGTAAACCTGCGTGTAACTAATAAGACAAACCAAAAGATCTGGGTTTATCTTGAGGAAGCGTCAGTAAATGACGAGATGATGAACCTTGTTATGACCGGAACACCCCTATACATTCTCCCTGAAAAGAAAGGCTCTAATAGTTTCATATTCTCTTTCCAGCAAATTAGTCTTAATTCTTTTGAAGAAGTAAATAGCGTGTCTTTCAAGATTGGAGTAAAAAACGAGGAAACTTTTGCAGATATTGAGACGACACCAGAAGTTACCATCACAAAGTAATTTAAAAACACTATTGCTCATTTAAATTACGGTGGTAGCAACCTTCAGGTTAATAAATCCTACCGCTCTATGAGCGGGAATGCTAACCCTTCCCACCTTGCCGTTCCGTCTGGGTAAACCGTGGAACACAGGGTGGGAATGTTATTGGAATACATCGTTTTGGTGACGGAGCCAAACATCGGGTCCTCATAGCGGACGGTGACGAACTCCGGGGCGATGGCGTTCAGGACGGTGGAGGCCTCGGAGGCTGTGAGGGGGCGGCAGGTCACGTCCAGCCGGACCTTGACGGCCACCCTGCCCCGGTGCATCACGCCGTCGAGCGTACGGCCGGTGTCCGGTGCCTCGACGTCGAAGCGGGTCCATTTGAGCCCGTCCTCCGCGATGTACCGGAGGAGGTTTACATTGTTGACGGTGAACTGGAATGGCATACTTTATTACCCCTGCGCCCTCGCGTCCCGGCGCTGGTACTTTGTAACAGCATCTGAAATCTGTTTGCCGTCCAGGTACACGCGGATGACGGGTTCGGGAGAATCCGCCTGCAGCGAGGAAACCGCGCTGACAATTGCATCGGCAAGGCCGTCCAGAGATGGGCGGCTTTCGCTTTGCAGGGCGGAGGGCGGAATGAGGGAACCGGTTGCCGCGGCCGGAAGCGGATAGAGTGCGAAGACGTGTGCGGGGCCTAATGCTTCCAGCTGCGCGCGGAGTTCGGCCGCCACCAGGCGGATCCACTCCGTGTGCCTCTCCAGCGGGACGATGGCCTCCCTCCCCTGCTCCCCGGCGCCGATGAGCGTGGCGCCGTTCACGATGCCGCCTCTCGCATACCACTGCACGCTGAGGTGCGGCACGGCGCTGATGCCGAGGAAGCGGGCCAGGGCGGAATTGGCGTTCAGCATCTCCCACTGCACCTGCAGGTGCGGCAGGCTCAGGTGGAAGCCCCGGAAGCTGAGGTTCGACCACCAGGTTTTGAGGCCGTCGATGCTCTCATGGAAAAAGCGGGATACGCTCTGGAAGCGGAGGTCGAAGAAGTCGTGCAGGTCGGTGAAGAACTGATTCAGCTGCCGCTCGACGTCGCTCCAGTCGAGGCCGATGAGCTTCAGGCTCAGGAAGGTGCCGACCGCGAGCCCGATGAGCGCCCCGGCGGGGCCGCCGGCGATGAGGCCGACCCCGGCCCCCGCCACCGGCAGGATGGCGTACAGGGCCTTGCGCAGCTCCTCCGGCTGGACCTTCCCGTCAAAATTGAAGATGGTCGCGTCCGCGAGGATGCTGAAGAGGAGCCCCGCCGCAACGCCGAGGGCAAGCCCCGCGGGCCCCGCGGCGACCAGCCCGATAGCCCCGAGGCCGATGGCGTTGACGCCGGCAATCAGCTTCATGAGGATGACCTCCCAGTTGAGGTCGCCCCACTCGAAGAAGATGTCTTTGATGGCAAGATGCAGCGGCAGCGAGGCGGAGGTGTCCCGCTCGGAGGGCGTGTAAGGCTTCTTCTCCCCGGTGCCGGAGGATGTCTTGGGCGTAGTGGTCTTTGCGGCTGACTTGGAGGAGCTGCTGCGGCCGGACGACGCCCTGCCGGCGGAGGCGGGCTTGTCGGCGTAGGCGACGAGGCGGTTGATCTCGTCGAACTTCAAAAGCTGCTTCTCGGTTTGCACGATGACCCGGTTGAGTTTGGTAAACTCGTGGGTCAGCGAGCGGAGGGCGATGGCGGAAGCTTCGTAGTTTGCGGCTTCGGTTTCAAATGTGATGTTAGGCATAAACTTTGAGGAACTCCTTTTCCGCATCGGTCAGGGCAACGGGCGGGTTGACCAGATCGGGGTTGCGCCTGAAAAACTCCTTCTCCCATTTCTCCAGCTTTTTACCGGAACGGAGCTTCTCGCGGATGCGGAGCGTCTGGGAGAAGACGCTGTCCGGAGAGATTTCCATGTACGCTGCGAGGAAGGTGTGCCAGTGCAGGTACGGCACGCTGCGGCACTCAGCGCCCAGCACGTGATTGACCGGCCCGACCAGCAGCGGGAAGTCGTGCGACCAGTTCACGAGAGCGGGGCCGGAAGGCTTCCGCGCGGGAGAGCCCGGATCCGCAAAGTCACGGAAGGCCTGCAGCGCCGCGGGAATGTCCGCAGGCCGCTCCTCGTAGAACATGCGCAGCAGCGCTTCGGTTTTGTCCGCGTCGGAGAGGGCCGGGTCTGCAAGCATCACGAAGATCTCCAGGATCACGCGGAAGTCCGTGCGGACGTGATACTCGGCGCCGGAGACCGTTACGGCGGTCGGTAAAGAAAACACTATTATTTATACTTCTCGGTGTACTTCGCGATGCGGGCCTCGCGGGCGCTGAGCTCGCCCTGCATGGCGGACTCGACCTCCTCCGTCAGGGCGAGGAGTAGGTTTGCCCACACGGGGAGGCCCCCCGCCGAGGCAAAGAGGTTCATAGAGCCGAAGAGCGGTTCGCACACCGTAGTACCAAAGAACCCGTCCAGCAGGTCCCGCATGCGGGCGTCCAGGCTCTTCGCCAGCGGGAAGACCTCCTCTTCCGGTGTGGAATCCTGGAGGGTGGAGACCTCCTCCTGCAGGGCGTCTAGCCGGGAAAAGAGCTCGGAAAGCCGCTCGAGGAAGCTTGCGTCGGTGGGGTTGAAGCGGACGGTGACGCGGTCGTTGAGAGAGTACTCCTCAAGGCCGTCGGAGAATTGAAGCTGTTTCATGCGGCTCGCTCCTTACTGCGGAGTAAATGTGATCGCACCGGTGGAGGCGTCCTTGGTGGCGGTGCCGAGGGTGCGGGTTCCGCCGAAGGTGACGGTAATCGGCATGCCGATGTTGCCGCCGCCCTCGCCGCCGAGGCCGGTGACCTCGATCATGCAGGAGGCGTAGCGCTCGGCAAAGGGCGCGGAGACGTCGCCGGCGTAGAAGTGGACAATGAGCATGTCCTGGTTTGAAAGGGCCTGCGGGTTCTGCTCATTCACGGCGAGGTTCCAGACTTTCAGCTGGGCCTCGTCGCCTCCGTCAAGGTCCCAGGGGTCGAAGGTCTGGGTGATCTTCGGTTTCTTCATGATGCCGTAGGTGTTGCCGAGGATGTCGCGCACGGTGTCGGACTCCCAGTCCAGCTCCGTGGAGCTGTCCTGAACACGGCGGCCGAGTGGATCCCAGATGGGGTTGGCGCCGGTGCCGGTGTTGAGATAGGCGACGACCTGCTCGCGGGCGATGGTGCGGCCGGAAATGGTATTAAAAGTCACATCTGGCAAAGGAATTCCTCCTTTTATTCGTCAGAAACGAGGGTGAGATATACGATAAAATCTTCCGTGCCGGAGGAGGCACGGGACTGAAACTCCGGCAGACCGGTCATGCGGATGCTGCCGTCCTCAGGCGGGTGCTCCCGCGCCCAGGCGGCGAGATCCTCCAGCTGCTCCAGCACGGCAAGTCTGGTATCAGCGTCCGGGACCGTGACGCGCCGGGTGAGCTTCACCCTGCGCCGGGTGGTGCGGTTCCCGAGGATGTCCGTGCGGACGGACTGCCTGTCCGTGCTGATGCTCCACCCCTTATGGGACGGGAGGAAGTTCGGGACGAGAGCCTCGCCGGCAAAGACGGGGCAGGCGGAAAGCCAGGTAATAATGTCTCGTAAGTTCATCATGAATACTGGTAGTAACGGGCCACTTTGGAGGTGACCTCCCAGTGCCGCATGGCCGGTGAGCCGTAGTCGTGCACGGTGCAGCCGGCGATGGTATAGACGAAGTCATACCGGTCGTAAGCCTCCTCCAGGGAAATCGGTTCAGAAAGCTCGCCCTTGACAAAGAAGCCGCAGCGTCC
>JAFPWF010000005.1 GCA_017395085.1 Oscillospiraceae bacterium
ATTTGTCAGCCTAATCAAGCGTTTTTCTCATATATGCAAATGAAAGATCGCTGGGACCTTGCTCCACCTTATATATCTTATAGCCTAGCTTCTCGTACAGGTTGATATTGATATAGCTTTTTGTACATGTATAAAGCTCAAAAGCTTTTGCCTGTGTCAGTTCTTCAACTGCTGTCATCAGGTCGGTCGCTATACCCCTGTTCCTGTGTTCCTGCGCAACCATAACACGACCGATTTCGATGTGATCGCCGTTCTCCCTGCATCTTACAGCACCTATTATTTTCCCTGAATCATCCCGCTTGATCAGGACTGTCCAGTTGATGAAGTCTGCGCGGTTCTCCTCATACGACTCCATCAGGGCAGGCACATTCCTGCTGTTGATCATCTCAGCTTCGCTTTCAAATGCACGCAGTTGGAGATCATACAGCTCTTTTATATCCTTCTCTTTAGCATACTCATAGTCCATTTTGTTTTCTCCTAATAATCCTAATCCGGTCTCAATCTTAGCTCTGTATCATCAGGAATCCTGATCCTGGCTTTTCTCCCGGTCTTTCCAGTCCATATCCATAGCCTCTACAAACTCCGATTTAACGGGATGATTATACCATCCGTTCTGTCTGTTGAAAAGAAAAAACAATGTTTTCACTTCCAACCACTGTCACCGTCTCCGGCAGGGAGTTTCCCGTCCGCACGGACTTCCGGGTCATCCTGGAGATCTTTGTGATGCTCGCGGACCCTGCACTCTCCGACGCCGACAAGACCGAAGCCCTGCTGCGCATGTTCTACGAGGAGCGGCCCGCGGACATCCCCGCGGCCCTGCAGGCCTTCCGGGACTTTGCGGATCCCGGCTCTCCGGGGCGGAAGCCTTCCGGCCCCGCACTCGTGAACTGGTTGCACGACTTCCCACTGCTGGTCGGCCCGGTGAACCACGTGCTGGGCGCCGAGTGCCGCAGCATGCCCTATCTGCACTGTCACACCTTCCTCGCCGCGTATATGGAAATCTCTCCGGACAGCGTCTTCTCTCAGACGCTCCGCATCCGCGAGAAGCTGAGATCGGGCAAGAAGCTCGAGAAGTGGGAGAAGGAGTTTTTCAGGCGGAACCCCGATCTGGTGAATCCGCCCGTTGAACTCACCGACGCTGAAAAGGACATCCTCTCGGAATGGACATAAAAAACAGAGCCGGTTTCCCGGCCCTGCAAACAGGAAATCCTGTCACCATATTGCCATAACGAAAAACCCGAGTGCATAAATTCCGACGATTATTGCGGTAGCAATCCAATCCAGGACTCCCAGAATCTTCACCGTCTTATCCTCTCCCGCCAGTTTTCTCCCGATAAAAAAAGCTGAAAACCCGACAAACGCAAATATAAAAGCGATCGCCGTGATGATTCTCAGAAAAGGAGAGTCTATGTCCCTTTTCAGCAGCAAAAGTGCAGAGATCACCGATACGATTGGGATTAATTCAATGATGATTGCTTTCGTTCGCTTCGTCATTTTTCTCGTTCCGCTTCTTAACTGACTTATCCCCCGGCCTGTCCTTTTCCGTCATATGCCTCCCGGTCATAATGGAACGGCTCAGGAGCACGATTGCCGCGTTGAGCAGCACCAACAGGAGGACCAGGACCCAGACGTCGTCGCCGATCTGCACCGTCGCGTCCACAATGCGCACCACGAACCTTGACGTGACCAGCATGACCAGGACGGTCGCAGCGATATAAAGCGTTTTCTTCATGTCGTCTTCCCGCCCGTCGGAAGGGGGCCTTCCTTCTGCTTTGCAAAGCAGTGTTCTCGGGCATAGGCAAAGGCCTCGTTGAACTTCCTGATCGCCTCTCTGCTGACGGGGTGCTCCGGCTCGTTCAGGTCAAACGCGTGGTACATCCCCTCGTAAACGTCGGCGTGCGCCTCCACCCCCGCGGACTTCAGGTCTTCCGTGAACTTCAGGGTTTCGCAGTAAAACGGCTCCGCCGTGCAGACAAAGGTGTAGGCCGGCGGGAGACCGGAGTAATCCGTCTGCCGGGCCGGGGCGGCGTACGGGGACACCGCTTTCTTCGCGTCCTTCCTCAGGTACGCCGCCCAGCCCAGATGGTTCCAACGGGTGTTCCAGATTCTGGAGCGGTTGTCCCGCGAGCTGTCCGTGTCGAAGTTGTCGAGCATCGGGTACAGCGGCATCTGGAAGGCGATGTTCACTTTCCCCCGGTCTCTCGCGAGCATCGCGACGGCCGCGGTCAGCCCGCCGCCCGCGCTCTCGCCGCCGACCATGATCTGGTCGGGGTTGACCCCCAGTTCCGCCGCATGGTCCCAGAGGTACAGCAGCGCGGCGTAGCAGTCGTCCAGCGCGGCGGGGTAGGGGTGCAGCAGCCCCAGGCGGTACCCGGGAGCAAGCACCACCGCGCCGTGGTTCCTCACCAGGTCGGCCGCCCGGCCGATATAAACCATTTCCTTCATGCCGGTCATGTGCCCGCCGCCGTGGATCCACAGGACCCCCGGGGCGTTGGCGGGCGCCTCTTCCGGCGTCAGGATCAGAAGCGGGATTTTCACCCCGTTCGCCTGAATCCGGATCCGTCTGCTGCGGATCCCCTTGGTGCTGATGCGAAACATATCCTCAGTCCTTACTCGCTGGTCAATCCGGTTTCCCGGCCTGATGATTCCGCCGGGTTTCTCTCCCGTGACGGCCGTTCGGGAAGCCTTACGATTCCTTCCCGAACAGCAGTTCCGTGAGCCCGGTGAAGACCTTTTTGGCGGTCTGGCTGGAAGTGCCGAAGTCTTCCCGGAAGATGTAGTCCATGGCGTCGTAGAAAGCCGACAGGATCTGCTTTTTGAACTCCGCCTTCAGCTCCGCCTCGCTCTTTTTGCCGACCCAGTTTTTCTCCTTGAACTCCTCATAGCTGTCATGGAGGTACTCGCGCCATCCGTGGCCGAGCAGTTTGTCGCTGTACTTCTCCTCGAATTCCCTGAGTTCCGTGCAGACGTCCATGGGGATGTCCAGGTAGAAGTGCTTCACCAGACTCACGGTTTCCTCGTGGTAGGCCCGCAGTTCGGCGATCTTTTCGTCGTTCAGCGCGTCGATGTCGGCAAAGTATTTCTCATACAGCCGCATGTATCTGGTGTAGACGCTGCGGAGGATCGTCTGCAGTTCTTCCTTTTGCGCGGTCTCCTCGCGCAGGATCTTTTCCAGTCGTTCCTTGTTTAATTCAATCATGTCCGGCCTCCTTTAAGCGTTCGCGCACGCCTTTCGTCAACAGAACTCTATCGGCTGGGATGATTATATCATTGAATTTTTCCCCTGCATAGCCCGACTTTAGGAAGAAAAAACAGAGCCGGTTTCCCGGCTCTGCGAAAAGTGTAAAACAGCGCGATAAACTGGAAGTTATCTGACAGACTGCCATTCCTCTTTGGAAAGGCATGTTATGTGTTCCGTTCGGAGAACGCCCTCTATGGCACAGGGCACATTATAGGCCGTATGATGATAATGAAAACCGCACTTCTCCTGAACACGCTTTGACTTTTCATTCCCATCAAAGTAACCACACCATATTTTATTAAGTTTCAGGTTTTCAAAACCGTAGCGCATCAATTCCCTGACTGCTTCCGGTATCAGCCCTCGTCCCCAATACGGAACTCCGATCCAGTAGCCGATTTCACCTTCTGAATCAGGAAGGCCAATATTGCTGGCTTTCCCAAGCATAAGTCCAATGCTGCCAACAGGCTGGCCTGATTCTTTTAATACTACAGCATAGGTCTCCGGCGCTGAAAGAACCCTCCGGATTATTTCACGGCTATTCTCTACACTTGTATGAACCGCCCATCCTGCGATTGGTCCCACATCAGGATGACTTGCATATTTAAATAAATTCTCCGCATCGCTTTCTTCCCACGGTCGGAGGATCAATCTTTTCGTTTCAAGTATCATGGCATACCTCTCTTACCAACGGCATCTCTGCAAACTGGAATCTACAGTGCTAATTCCATCAGCCAGCAATCTACTTTTTCTCCCTCAAACATCTCATGTTTTGGAAGTGATTTAATGATTTTAAACCCGGCTTTCTCGTATGCCCTTATAGCCCTTTTATTATCTTGGTGCGGGTCAAGAAGAACTCGTTCCGCAGCCATATTTTCTTTCAGATGAGAAGCCATCATTTTCAAAAAAGATGAGCCTATTCCCTTACTCCAGTATTTCGGCTCACCTATAAACTGATCCATAGCAAACACTATATGTCCATCGTCAGGATAGTCATATTCATCGAACAATTCACCACTCAATTGATAGGCCTGTGCATATCCGATGGGGGATTTCTTATACTCGATGATCATTCTGAATCCATCTGGAATTTCTTCCAAAAAATGTGCAGACAAAGTATCCATCGTAAACCTGACATCACGACCTTCGTAATACTCCAGCACTCTCTGATCTGTCAACCATTTCAACATGAGTGGAAGATCTGTTTCCGTAAAATCTCGGATTGTTATTTCATCTTTTTCTATTTTCAAGTAATCCTCCCCACAAACTGCGATTTATCATGATTATACCAGATTTCCGAACAGGTGAAAAGCCATGCCAACCATTAACTTTTCCATCGATGAAACCACCTCCGCCAACGCCCAGGCCGCGGCCACGGCGCTGCGCTCCCTGACGCAGGAATACCAGAAGCTGAACCGGGTGCTGGTGAAAACCGAGAAACAGCTTCTGAAGTTCGACGAGATCAACCGTCTGGTGGCCTACGCGGACAAGCCTGTATCCGCAGGGCGTACTTCCTCCGGCCGGTCCTCGTCCTCTTCCAAGTCCACCACGAAGAAGACCGAAACCACCCCCAAGGCCGGCTCTACCGCCGGAGGCAAGAGTAACGGCTATACGCCCCGGGATACCTCCGCCTCGCTGCCGCTGCACCTCGCGATCAGGGACATCTTCTTCGAGTGGGGCAACCTCAACTGGGAGGTCATCCTCATGAAGCTCATTGCCGGCGTCAACGCCGTCGGCCTGGGGGCTATCGGGCTGGTGACAGCCGGACCTGCGGGTCTTGCCCTCGGCGTCACGGCGGGCCTGCTCTTCAGCATCCTCGCGGACGCGACCATCTTCAACTTTGACGGCAAAGTCCAGCCGGAGGAGCTGCGCAAGGCCCTGTACGCCATCCTCCCCGTGGCGGGGGCGGGTGTCGGCCTTATTGCGGGCGGCCCTGCAGGGGCGCTCATCGGTCTTGCGGTCGGCACATTCCTGAGCCTGAAGCTCATCGGCCTCGACTGGAGCGACGCCGAGCGGCAGCTGAATCAGTTCTTCACCGACCTGCACGACTTTTTCGACCTCCGCTTCCAGAGCGTATCCCGCTTTTTCCATGAGAGCATCGACGGCCTCAAAACCTGGTGGTCGAACCTCAGCTTTCGGGGCTTCCACCTGAGCCTGCCGCACCTGCAGGTGCAGTGGGAGATGCTGAACGCCAACTCCGCCCTGGCACGCTTCCTCGGCATCAGCGCCGTGCCGCACCTCAGCGTGCAGTGGTACGCGCGCGGCGGCATCGTGAACGGCGCCACGCTCATCGGCGCGGGGGAACAGGGGAAGGAGGCCATCGTCCCGCTGGAGAGGCACACGGAGTGGATCCGCCTGGTGGCGGCCGAGCTCCGTGCGCAGCTGGAGGCATTAGGCCCCGCTCACGCCTTCGCGCTCTATCCGCTTCCGGCCGCGACAACCGGGTCTCTCATCCCGCCCTCCGCCCTGCAAAGCGAAAGCCGCCCATCTCTGGACGGCCTTGCCGATGCAATTGTCAGTGCGATCTCCTCGCTGCAGGCGGACTCTCCCGAACCCGTCATCCGCGTATACCTGGACGGAAAACAGCTTTCCGACGCGATCACAAAGTACCAGCGCCGGGACGCGAGAGCAAAGGGATAAAAAGATCGCGGCTGGGAGTCAATCCCCAAGTTGCGGACATAATGTGCCAGCAAACTTTACCGCGTCTAAACCCAATATAGCTGAACAGTTCTACCATGTCAAGGAGTAAATCCAGTGCCTTTCGTTTTCACCGTCAATAACGTAAACTTCCTCCCGTACATTCAGGAGGACGGGCTCAAATGGACCCGCTTCGACGTCGAGGCGCCGGACACCGGGCGCACGCTGGACGGCGTGATGCACCGGGGCAGGGTGGCCGTCAAGGTCCGGCTGGACGTGACCTGCCGCCCGCTGACGGCCTCCGAGGCCGCCACCGTCCTGAACGCCATTGCCCCCGAGTTCGTCACCGTCCGCTATGAGGACCCGATGTTTGGCTCCGTCACCAAAACGATGTACTCCAACAACATTCCCACCCTGTGTTCCACGGTATACCCCGACGGAACGGCAAGGTGGGAGGGATTAGAGTTTCCGCTGATCGGGCGGTAATTCAGTTTTTTGTTCCTCTGCTTTCATGCATTTGGTGTATGCGAAAATAATTGCCGCAAAAAGGTCAGTTAAAATAAGGACGACAAAAACCTTTATATAAGAACCAGGAATCATGGATCCAAAGACTTTCATGAATAGGAGTATGACGGCCAACACTGCCATTGAAGTACCGATAACCCGGCTCAATTTCTTGTGGTCGAATATGTCGCCCTTTTGGCTGTTCTTATAGGCATTAGAAACCAGGGTTTCGCCGTAATTGGAGAACATTAAAATGCTGATGACTGCACTGAGAGCAATTAAGACCCATAACTTCAGGTTGGGGTCATTGTCAAGAATATTTTGGATCACAGTGATGGTTCCTCCTGCTCTTCTGTATCTGTTTGCTGAAATGATTATATCATACAGGACCGCAAATGCAATCGCTTTTCTGCCTATGTTTTACACTTCAACTCTATCCAATACCATTCTCGCTGGTCTGCAACCAAGTACGCTGTGAAATGTAAAAGCAGAGGAGGGAATTCTCCTCTGCCGGACGTGTTCAGTTTTCTGACTGGTAACCCCAGTCTTTCAGAATTTGCAGCGCTTCCTCTTCCTCAATGGAACGAAGTCTTTCCCAGCATCCCTGACCAAGGTAGATTGCCCTGTCGTAGAGTTCGTCAGCCGCATCGAAATCGCGCCACTGCATTTCCTGCCTGTAAAAGATTTTCGGCAGGCCTTCGCGGGGGATTCTGATCAGGACCTCACACTCCCAGTCATATTCATAGTAAGCTTTACCTGTTGCTGCCATGTGATTCCTCTTCAACTCTCTGAGACACGTTAATGCTTTGGGATGGACCTGGTTTTTACCATCTTAGCAAAACCCTTGGCCAGTTTGGTGTTTTCAAAGCGATATGCCTCGCCATTGATGACCTGCCGATCCTCACTGAGATCAGATGACCATTTGATTCTTATCTGCTTCTCTTCCGGAGCGTCAATAAAAGCCGTTTCTGTGCCTGCTCCCTTCCACAGCAGAATACCGTCATGGTCAAAGATTTCAATATTACTCATATACGGGCTCATTTGTATCTCAACAGGTGAATGCAAATGGAATCCGCACTCCGGACAGATTTCCATTCCGGCATCCATCAGGGCACCGCAGCGATAGCACCTCATTTGAAACCCTTCTTTCTCCTGAATGATCGATTGTCATTATATCAGACCTTATTCTCATTGAAAAGACCAAGGAGCCTGTCACTTCTGCAATTAATGAAACCATCTGCACCAAAGCGGCAGCGACCGCTGCAGGAAACCTGGGGGCTGCTTTCCACCATGCAAAGCGAAAGCCGCCCATCTCCAGACGGCCTTGCCGATGCGATTTTCAGGACGCTAGGACGTTAGGCTGAGCGCCTGCCGAAGTGTTCTGGGTTCACTTCTCCGTAAGTGCTGTGGATGTCCTTCAACTCAAACAGCAGGTACGGGTCGCTTGCAAAATAGCTGCCCAGACGGCAGCCTTTCATGGTGACGGTTCCGTCTCTGTCAACCGTAAAGACGCGCAGCGTGTTCTCCGTTCTTCCGTTCTGGTTCGTCAGGATGTATTCTTCCCGGTCTGTGAGGTAGTACAGCACTCTGGTGCTCGGTTTCAGTTTATAGTCATGTTCTTTCATGTGCAGAACTCCTGTCTCTTTGGTTTTTATGTGGATCCCATGCGGGGCTCCGTCAGCAGGACGATTTATTCCAACAACTGCCCGGCTCTCTGCGTGGCCGTCTATCCCGACGGCGCTGCGCGCTGGGAGGGTCTGGCTTTTCCGGTCATCGAGCGCTGATCCTACCAAAGAAAGATGAAGGAATACTGAATCTTCCATGAATTTTCCGTGAATCCACATGCCAAGTCTGCCGTTTATCCTGCCGGAAAAGCAAAACGGGAAGGTCATTCCTTCCCGCTAATCGAACAGCAGTGTTTATTTGTTAGCCGGGGGATCGATTGGGTTCAGCGGTTTGTGCTCGCTGTTCAGCAGCGAGTGGTTTTTCTGAATATCTTTGCCATGCTTCTTTGCCCATTTGCTCAGCATCCTGGCTATATCAGACGGGAAAGCGCCGCTGATCCGTCGGGTTATTCCATTGAAGTCGACAACGATATCCTCATCCCCGCAAACGGCATGGACGGACGGAATGCAGAGATTATAGTTCATATCAACAGTCATTCCGGCAAATCTGGAGATGACCTGGCTGCGCAATTCGGCGACCAGTTGTTCCACTTCTTTATAATCAGCCTGATCCATCCGTTCCATCTCCTTCTTGTGGTTTTCTCTATTATACCAATCTGATTGATGATTGCAATTACAATGCGGTTTCCTCGCTGCAGGCGGACTCTCCCGAGCCCGTCATCCGCGTGTATCTGGACGGGAAGCAGCTCTCCGACGCTGTCACGAAGTACCAGCGCCGTGACGCAAGGGCGCAGGGGTGACCCGTTCCAAAATCAGAAGCGGTCGAGGTTTACTGCCTTGCGCACCGCGAATCCTTTAATCTTGTTGATGGTCCGCTTATCCCTGACGATGAGGCTATCCAGATCGTCCGGGTATTTGGTCAGGCGCTCGAAGCCGTTTTTGGTGACCAGCACCGTGTCGGAATGGCGGAAGCCGCCGATATCATCAAAGTAAAGCGCGGGCTCGATGCTGATAACCATGTTTTCTTCCAGCACATGATTGCCTCCGGCGCTCAGCCATGGCGCTTCGTGGTTGCCCAGCCCGATTCCGTGCCCGGTGCGGTGCAGGATGGCGTCGCCGTATCCCAGTGACTTGAAGTAGTCCTGCGTCGCAAGGTCAATGTCCTCGCAGCGGGTGCCGGGCTTCACCATGGAGTAAGCAATGTCACGGGCCTTCATGACGATGTCGTAGAGCTTGCGGTCGCGCTCGCTCGGCTCGCCGAGGAACACGGTTCTCTCGCACTCGGCGGCATACCCGTTTACCCGGTTGTAGCTCATCAGCACGATGGGGCCGTCTCCCATCCGCAAGTTCAGGTTCGGCAGGCTGTGCGGCTGGGAACTTTTCGGGGCGGGCCATCCGGCGGTCAGGAAGCTGCAGGTCATGTAGTTGTAGTCCGTCGTTTTAATCACGCCCGTCTGGATCGACCGAGCGCTCGTGATCGGCTCCAGGACGCTTTCGCCCCGGTAAAGGCCCTTGTGGACCAGCCGCATTCCCTCGTCGGTCCACTTCGCGGCAAGGCGGATCGCCTCCAGTTCGCCGGCGTCTTTCACCAGGCGCATGTTGTCAATAAAGTCGATGATCCGAGTTTCCTTCGTTTTGATCAGTTCCCGGTAGGCCGAGGGCAGGGAGGGTTCGATGCCGATGACCTTGTCTTCCCCGACGGATTTGGCGATGTAGTCGTACCAGTTCTGACCCGGGATCGAGGGGTACTCAAAATAGTGCTGGATGTTGCCGAAGCCCTCAACTTTGAGCATGTGTTCATATTCCAGTCTGGGCACAACCAGCTCCGGGCTGCCTTCCGGCTTGACAATGATGAAGAAAGGACGCTCCACCGGGGTATAGGAAGCGCCGGACAGGTAAAAGATCGCATCCTGAGATGTGACGAGCATCGCATCCAGTCCGGATTTTCCGATAAAGTCCTGAAGCTTCTGCATTCTTGCTTTCCGATATTGATCCATTTGATTCAGCCCCTTTGTGATTGAATTTGCAAGATCATTCTAACATGGCATCATCGGATTGCAAAGGGTTTTTGGAGGGGTAATTTCATGCCATTCCAATTCACTGTCAACAACGTAAACCTCCTCCCGTACATCGTGGAGGACGGCCTTAAGTGGACCCGCTTCGACGTCGAGGCGCCGGACACCGGGAGAACGCTCGACGGCGTGATGCACCGGGGCAGGGTAGCGGTCAAGATCCGCCTGGACGTGACCTGCCGGCCCCTTTCATCCGCGGAGGCAAGCATCGTCCTCGACGCCATCGCCCCGGAGTTCGTCACCGTCCGCTACGTGGACCCCATGCAGGGCAGCGTCGTCAAGACCATGTACTCCAACAACATCCCCGCCCTCTGCGCCACCGTCTACGACGACGGCAGCGCCCGCTGGGAGGGTCTGGAGTTCCCGCTCATAGAGCGCTAAATCCTGCTCGTACTGGTCTGGATGGTTAATATAATACCGAACCGTTAAAAACTCGATCCATAAGGTTATGCCGGAATATAAGGTTAAAGCATAGGCAATCATAAACAATAAGGCCGCGATATCTCCCAAAAACGGTATATATTTCCTTATGAAATACAGCAGAACCATGCTTCCCAAACATGCCGGAAGAGTGTAGACAGGTTTTTTGTCCATTTTCTTGCGTGGGGCTTTTGATAAAGTTGGAAAGGTGTTGAAGTTTTTGATATTCCCCTTTGCCATACTCACGTAAATCTCTCCGTCCGCCATTCGAAAAAGGAGCATGATAAATATAAAAGCGAGACCAAATACTAGTATACCCCAAAACCTGGCATCAGATAACATGACAGTACCTCCCTGAACAATCTGATTCAGTATGCAGATTGAATTATATCAGAAAGCAAAGGTACAGGCAACTGAAGCCTGTCAGTCTGTTCCGAAGACTGTTACCAATCTATGATTAACACATCAACCCTCTTCTATACCATCTACTCCGGCTCCCACACCCACGAGGTCAAGCTCAACATCGCCGGCCGGGATTACGGCATGGACACGCTGGCGTCCCTGAAGACCTCCATAGCCACCTTCGGCACCGGTTCACCGACAATTGGCCTTGCCCCGGCGGCGGAGATCACGGCCTCGCTGTACCTGCCCTCGTCCGCCGTGCCCCGCATGGCAGCCTTAAGGCCCTATGTGCGGCTCGTCTCCTCTGACGATCCCTCCGTCGTCTCCGAATGGCTGCCGCAGGGCCTGTTCTATGTGGACACGCGGCAGCAGGATGAATCGGGACTCCTGACCCTGCACGGCTACGACGGCATGCTCAGGGCCGAGCGCCCCGCGCCCTACTCCTCGCTGCAGTGGCCAGCGCTCGACGCCGATGTGGTAGGGGAGATCTGCAGCATCCTTGGCTTCACGGTGGACGCAAGGACGGCCGCGCTCATGACCTCCGGCTTCCGCATCAATCTCCCGGCGCAGTACACCATGCGCGAGACCCTGCGCTTTATCGCGGCGCTCTACGGCGGGAGTTTTGTCCTCACGGCCTCCAACGCTCTGCGCCTGCTGCCGCTGTGGCAGCGGGGAAGTGCCCCGGACCATGACCTGACGGCCGCTATCCAGAGCATCTCCGTGAGTCTCGCCTTCCCGGCCTGCACGGGGGTGCGCTTCCTGACGGAAAACGACGCGGAGTTCTTCGCCGGCAGCGAGACGGGCTATGTGTACGAGATCGCTTCACCCTTCGCAACTCAAACGGCTGCCAACGCGCTCTTAAACCGCATGCAGGGCTTCGTCTACCGACCGTATTCCGCCGAGGGAGTCATCCTGAACCCGGCTGCCGAGCCGGGGGACACGGTGCGCATCCCGTCCGGAAGCAGTACCGCGCTCTCGTCCCTCTTCACCCTCTCCCGCAGCTTCGACTCCCTCTTCCCGGCGGACGTCTCCGCTCCGGAGGACGAGGAGCTGGACCACGAGTACCCCTACGAGTCCGCTGCCGACCGTGCCTATACCCGGAAACTGCAGAACATGCAGTCAGAACTCAATGTCCAGGCGCAGGCCATCTCCGCCAAGGTCAGCCGCACGGGCGGGGATTCCCGCAGCTTCGGCTGGTACCTGGACGCCGACCGCTTCAGCCTTTACTCGGATACCGCCGAGGTCCTGCGTGCGGACGATGAGGGCCTGCGGGTGAACGGCACCGTCTACGCCACCTCCGGGCAGATCGGCGGCTGCGACATCGAGAACGGCACCCTGAAGATCGCGAACGCCAACATCGAGAACCTGAACGCCTCCAAGATTACCGCCGGCACCCTGAATGTCGACCGCATCGGCACCGGTTCCATCACCGGCGGGAAGATCGCCGACGAGACCATCGAGTCGTACAATCTGGACGACGGCTCCGTGGTGAACCGGGTCATCGGCTCAAGCGCCGTCTCCTACGGGAAGACGAGCTTCCAGACCACGCTGGATCAGGTCGGCACCAACAAGGCGAACATTGATGTGCTGTACGGCTACTTCACGGGTTACGCGCACTTCAGCCAGCTGGAGATCGACACGGCCTTTTACTACGGGGGCAAGACCGTCGGCTTGTCCTCGGCGACCATCTCCGGCAGAACGCTGCAATACTTAGGCTGGCAATAAGGAGGACCACATGCTTCAACTCAAAACCGCGCAGGGCTTCACCCTGCCGATCAACTGGATCGGGGTTTCGGACTTTGACGGATCCCTCCGCTTCGAGACCCCGGAGACGGACCTAGCGACGCTCTTTTCCGTCTTCAGCGATCCGAAGCACACATCCGCCCTGACCCGCATCTTCGATGAAGACGAAAAGACCTTCTCGGGCTTTACCGCCTTCAAAGGTCTTGAAAGAATGGGCACAGGTACCACCGTAATCCGGCTGATGGCCGCATATTCTTGATAGAAACTGGTCTCTTTTCGCCTCCCACTAATGAGAAAAGCAGATGAAAAAGACAGCACCGAATAAAGGCAGCAGCAATTAGGGATTCAGAAAATGAACTGATTTGAACTGACATTCATTGAGCGGCAACAAGAAAAACGACCATGCAAGAGCAGCCTTACTTCTGGGTGGTCGTTTTTCTTGTTGAGAACAAAGCTCGCTTCATTCATAAATTGTCAAACTTTTGGGATTCACTTCATTCGTATGGATGGTTTCTATTATGCATTCTGCGGCAGCGTCAACCCGTAGGCGATGAGGCTGCCGTCGCTTTTGATCGCCAGTACCCTGTGGTCGAAGCTCACGCCGAGGATGCGATCAAGATTTGTCCAGCTCTTGACGGCGGCGAGACAGTCCTCTCCGTAGGCTTCCGTGAGTTCCTTGCTCTCGGCCACGAGGCTCTTCCCCTCCTCCGTCACGCCGACGACCAGCCCGTCCGCAGCTGTGCACAGGGTGCGAATGCGTGTCCAGCTTTTGATCTGCTGCGCCGCCTCCTTCGGGTAAAAGCCCTCTAGCAGGTCGATGGCTACCGTCCCGTCTTCGCGCAGTCCCAGGGCCAGCCCGTCGAGGGCGCAGACCGAGCGGATCTTGCTCCAGCTCTTCACACCGGCAAAACCCAGGGAGCTCACTTTTCCGTCCTTTTCGAGGAAGAGCACCTGGTAGCCGCTGCACGCGGCCTGAACCACATTTCGCGGTGTGCCGTAGGCCTCCGTCGACAGGGCCGAGCCCTTCGTGACGACGCCATGCGCCTTAATACCGAGCAGATACTCGCCGCCGAGGCTGAGACCGCCCTGGATGTAACTCACGCCGGTCCAGCCGCTCCAGTCCGCCTTTTCCTCGGTGCCAAAATGGGTCGGGCCGCCTACGGCGATGCTGCCGTCCGCTTTCAGGCCGACCGGCCGCATCCCGGTCGAGGCCAGGGAAGTGATATTGCGCCAGGCCATGGCCTGCTCCATCTCCGCGCGGATCTCGTCGGCGAACCAGCTATCCGTGTTGATGGCGACGGCTTCCACGATCCCGTCGGCGCGCAGGCCGTAGACCGCGTTCTGGGTAGCCCGGATCTGGACGATGTCCTTCCAGGCGCCGATCTGTGCCGTCAGTTCCTGCGTCAGGCCTGTGCAATCAAGTGTCCCGTCGTTGCGCAGGGCGATCACGGCGGGTGCCTCCTCCCCGGAACTCAGCGTCTGCAACAGCAGCGCGTCCGCATAGCCGGAGAATGCCGGAGTGCTCAGATCCAGCCCGGATAGGTCGAGGCCCGCCGTGACGAGACTGCCGTCGTTCTTCCAGCCGACAATGTAGCTCACGAAAGAGTCCTCATAGGCTTTGATCCGGACGATGTCCGTCCAGGACTCCACTTCCGCCTGCATCTGCTTGGCCTGATCGGTCTCAAACCACCTCGCTGCCCGCACCCGGCCGTTTCGCATCAGGCCGAGCACCATGCAATTGAGCGCCTGGACATCCTCAACGTCCTCCCACACAGCGACAGCGTTGCGCAGTTCCTCGGCGCCGCCATAGAGTGTGACGCGCCCGTCCTTGAGGCGGCAGGCGATAGCGCGCTCGTTGACGCTGATTTGAACAACGTCCCTGGCTGCAGAGATCTCGTCGAAGTTTCCGAAGTATTCCACCGAAGGTCCGGATACGCAGAGCGTACCATCGGAGCGCAGGCCGCAGCAGATATAGCCCGAACTGTCAATGTCCACCAGCTTTGAGGCTTTCCCGTGGAAGGGATAGAACTCGCTGGGACGGAGAGCGCTGCCGTCGGAACGCAAGCCGCACAGGCCTCTGGCCTCGGGATAGGCGTAATAGCAGAGCTTCTGCACCTTAGTCCAGCTTTGATACACCTTGCAGCCGCCGAAGGAGGCATCTTCGTCGTCGTTGTGTACCAGAACCCGGCCGTCCTTGGTCAGACCAAAATAGCCGTATTCGTTTGCCAGGATCTCTTTGACGTTCGTCCAATATTTGGGATCAAAGGCATCTTCCATCCGCTCGTACTGCACGGTGGAGACGACGCTGCCGTCCGCCTTCAGTCCGAGAAATCCGTACATCGTCGCATCCAGCTGGACAAGGTCCGTCCAGGAGCCTATCTCGGCAACGGCCTCCGTGTCAAAATACGCGTCCAGCCCGGCGGTGCGTACCGTTCCGTCAGCCATCAGCGCGGCCACGCCCTTTGTATTGAGCGGCATCGTCACGATATCGACCACGCCTGCCGCAGCCTGTTCTGCCGTCTCCTCGGCTTGGGCCGGGAAGCAGAACAGACTGCCGCAAAGGCAGAGGACGAGCAGCATGGATAGCGTTCTTTTCATAGCGCTTGTTTCTCCCTTCTTCGAACGCCGCGGCGTATCCGGTTTGTGCGACGCCTTTAACCATACAGCATTATATAGCGGGTCCAATAAAAAGGCAATGCCGGGCGGCCTCGGCACAGAGGTGTTTTGATCGGTATCCTGACGCCGTTTGAGAAGAGCTGCCTGAAGTAACTGAAAGCAACATGGATATTCGAAATACATGAAATACATGGTGCAGGCCAAGGAGATCGACCTCATCAAATAATAATTCCACCCAAACCGGTGCTGCTTGATGGTTGCATCAATATCCATGGTCGACCACGTGTCCAGATTAACTATCGAAGCGATCAGGAAACCGCCCTTGATGATGAACTGGCTGCGGTGCCAAGAGAGGGAAACCCTCTCCAAAAAGCGTTCCAGCATGTAGTTCTGCAGAACCAGCTGAACGGATAGTCTCTTCTCTTTTGAAATGCTCATGACGACGGCTCCGTGGTGAACCGGGTCATCGGCTCAAGCGCCGTCTCCTACGGGAAGACGAGCTTCCAGACCACGCTGGACCAGGTGGGCACCAACAAGGCGAACATTGATGTGCTGTACGGCTACTTCACGGGTTACGCGCACTTCAGCCAGCTGGAGATCGACACGGCCTTTTACTACGGGGGCAAGACCGTCGGCTTATCCTCGACGACCATCTCCGGCCGCACGTTGCAATACTTAGGCTGGCAATAAGGAGGAACACATGCTTCAACTCAAAACCGCGCAGGGCTTCACCCTGCCGATCAACTGGATCGGGATCTCGGACTTTGACGGATCCCTCCGATTCGAGACCACGGAGACGGACCTCGCAACGCTCTTTTCCGTCTTCAGCGATCCCAAACACACGTCCGCCCTGACCCGCATCTTCGATGAAGACGAAAAGACCTTCTCGGGCTTTACGGCCTTCAAAGGTCTTGAAAAAATGGGAACCGGAACAACCGTAATCCGGCTGATGCCCGTAAAATGATTATGCAAATCCTTCCTTACACGGCCTGCCGATCTCCCGCCGGTGGGCAAAATAAAGCTCTTCCGTTGCCAACGCCATTTTCGTCACGGAAAACTCGCAGTCATGCGGATAGATGTACCAGGTGTCTTCCAGCGTGTTCAGGTCTATACAGTCGCCGTGTTTGCCCAGGTATTCGTATTCAATATGGCAGGAATAAAGACTCGGAACGTTTTTGACCAGTTCAAACGGATCCCCGTCGACGTCGGTCCCCCTGACGGTGAACCCGTTCATATCATGGACCATCGTGCCTTCGCCCAGGTGAATGAACTTTCTGGCGTTCGGCAGCGAATCCACCCGGACCGGAAGTTCACCGGAACTGTAGGTGCCGGCTTCCACTTCTTTCCGCACGTTTTCTCTTTCCCACTCATACCAGTCCGGGATATGAGAAAACTCCGTTGCGCCTCGGTCTGCGGCCAGCTCGCCCGTTTCGGACATGGTCCAGCTTTTCCCGCAGGCCCCGCAGCGGATCCGGACGCCTTTGGTGCTCATCCGGTATTCCGTCCCGCACGCAGGGCACTGGTACAGCACCTTGTGCAGCCCTTCGGCCCGTTTCGGGTAGGTTGTCCGGATATTCCGTTTCTTCTGCCAGGAATAGTCATCGTACTGGAAAGCGGCGAGGATTTTGTCGTTCACCTCGTCGGCCGTCGCCTCCGCCAGCTCGTCCGCGGTATAGAGCCGGATAAACTCCGCTTCGGTCGGGGCAACCCCGCGGTCGTGGAGGTTCCAGAAGGGCGAGTTGATATGGTGCCCGTGGCAGATCAGCACGGCAACCGGCACGCCGAGCAGCTTGCAGAGCTTGCCGAGCGACGCCGGCAGGACCGCCGTCGTACCGCAGAGCGAATAGCGCGCCTCGGGGTAAAGCACGGCAATATTCCCGTTTTCGATGACCCGTTTCAGCTGCCGGATCAGAGTGACGTCGTTTGTGAATTTGCGTTTGCAGATGCAGCCGATGCTGCGGAGCAATCCTTCTCTCCCGATAAAGCCGTCGATTGCCACCACATAATTGGCCCGGTGCGGAAAGATGGCTTTTGTCGCCACCTTGAAGTCCATGAAGGCGTTGTGGTTGCAGAGAAGCAGATAAGGCGGCTTCAGGTCTTCCGTCCCGTACTTTTTGATCACGGTCCGGTGCCGGATGGTCGCCGGCAGACTGAGCGCCCACTCAAGCGGCTGCAGAAACCATTTGGTCGGCGTAGGGGGCCGCTTCATGTCAAAACGGGTAAACTCTGTCTTCACACATTCACCCCGCTTAAAAATCATGACAATATTTTAAAAGAGATTTGCTTTTTAAGCAACAATTATTTATTACCATATTCTCTCGCTTTCTCGACGGAGAGCCCGGCGCAGCGGGGCTCCGCTAAAACGGCGACGAGCATCCAGATGCGCGGGAAATGCGTGACGATCCAGGCTTGCCTCGGAATGGTCGAGCTTTGTGAGCCTGCGAGGGAAGCGAGTGATATGGAGATTGTGAGGAGCATATGAAAGAATTCTGGACGATGATTCAAACCGCGTTTTTCGGTCTGGGCGCGTGGCTCGGTTATTTCCTCGGCGGCTGCGACGGTCTGCTCTACGCGCTGGTCATCTTTGTTGCCGTCGACTACGTCACCGGCGTGATGTGTGCCGTGGCGGATAAAAAGCTCAGCTCCGCCGTCGGCTTCAAGGGCATCTGCCGCAAGGTGCTCATCTTCCTGCTAGTCGGACTAGCGCATATTCTGGACACGGAGATCCTGCATGAAACCGGCATTCTCCGCACAGCCGTCATTTTCTTCTTCCTGTCCAACGACGGACTGAGCATTCTGGAGAACGCCGCTCATCTCGGCCTGCCCATCCCGCAGGCGCTGAAGGATGTGCTGGAGCAGCTCCATAATAGGGCTGAGAAGAGCGGCGAACCGGAAGAGGCAACCGGGGAAGTGGTTGGCAAACATGAATCCCGTTGACAAAGTCATCGCCATTGCCCTCGCCGAGGTCGGTTACCGCGAGAAGGCATCCAACGCCTTCCTCGACGATCCGCTGGCCAACGCCGGCAGCGGCAACTGGACCAGGTACGCCCGGGATCTCGCCGCCGCCGGCTACTACAACGGCAACAAGAACGGTTACGCCTGGTGCGAGTGTTTTGTGGACTGGTGCTTCTGGAAGGCCTTCGGCCCGGACGGCCAGCGCATCCAGTGCCAGACCGGCGACCTGGGCGCCGCCTGCATTTACTCCATGCAGTATTATCAGCAGCAGGGGAGATGCGATCAGAATCCCAGAGCAGGGGATCAGGTCTTCTTCTATGGCGGCGGCACCGTCGGCCACACCGGTATTGTGGTTGAGGTTTCCGAAAGCAGCATCACCGTGGTGGAGGGCAACAGCTCCGACCGGGTGCAGAAGCTGAGCTACCCCCGCAGCAGCGGCAGCATCGCCGGTTACGGCCACCCGTGGTATGAGAAAGCATCCGCCGCCCCGGAAGAGCCTCAGCCTGCTCCGCCGGCAGAGGACCCTGCCCCTTCGCCACAAACCGTCCTCGTCCGTCTCCCTCTCCTCAAACCCGGCGCCACCGGCCCCGCCGTCGAGTCCGCCCAGCTTCTCCTGATCCACCGCGGCTACAACTGCGGCGGCCGGAAGTTTCTCGGCCGCGAGACACCGGACGGCGACTTCGGCCCCGCATCCGAAAAAGCCGTCAGGAGCTTCCAGACCAAAGCGGCGCTGGCTATAGATGGCATCCTTGGTCCACTGACTTGGGAAGCCTTGCTCATCAAAAAATCGACTGAAAGCCCAGCGTAATGGGTTTCAGTCGAAAAAGGACGAGCAGCGAAATGGTCGAGCTTTCCTGATGCTTCAGGGAAGCGAGTGATATGGAGCTTGTGAGGACGCGGGCGAAATCGGCGCGGATACCTGGGCGGCGCTGCTGACGGCGTAACTTTGAAAAACGGCAGTTTTTGAGCATAAAGTGAGCGCTTCTTCTCCGTGAAGAAGCGCTCGCAGTCTTGTTCAGGGCTGGATCAGTGGCCGGATTTGAGCCCTGCTCACGAATTTGAAATTATAACGGTGTTTCAGTACACGCGGTGGGAACGAACCCAATCAAGCAATGACTCGTAACTCATTTCTCCGGAAGCAACTTTCAGCCCGACATCGGCAACTTCATCATTGGTTGCCTCAATGCGGATGCCGTTAACTTCCAGAAAGGTCAGCATTACATACATGCCAATGCGCTTGTTGCCGTCCACAAAGGCATGGTTGGAAATCAGCGTGAAGCCCAGCCGGGCGCCTTTCTCCTCTTTGGTCGGATAAAGCTCCATCCCGCCGAAAGTTGCAAAAACGCTTTCCAACGCAGACTCCAGAAGCCCTTCATCACGAACGCCGATACTTCCTCCGGTTTCCTGCGCAATATACTGGTGCAGGAGCTTTACTTTTTCCTTTGAAAACCTGATCATTTTGCCAGCTCCAGAAACGCGGGGCGGTACCGCTCCATGATACGGGCGGCAACAACATCAATCTTTTCATCATCCGTCATCTCCAGGACGGGATTGCTTTCCAGGTCGATCAGGAGATAGCGGGGCCGGTTGTTTTTGAAGATAACGGCCTGACCGTTTTTATCTGCAATGCGTGTCACGCGGGAAAAATTCTGGTTTGCTTCACTGACAGAAACAATAGTGGTGGTATCGATGGTCATACATTTTCACCTCATCCGGATTATACATCAGGATTAGGTATAATTCAACCAATATTTTTGTTGATCTTTTTCTGCGAATTCACAGGCCTGTTTTGCGGAAACTGCGGCAATTCCTCAGTTTGCATAAGACGGAAATGTCCCGAGCAGGATAATACAACGGCAGCGGCGAGCGGGGCATAACCCCGTTCCCGCTGCTTCTTTTTTCCCGGCCCGCAACCGAAGAAGCCCTCAGGAGCTTCCCAGGATGCGGCGCTGCATTTCCAGATACGCGTCCTCCACGCCGCCGAGATCCCGGCGAAAGCGGTCTTTGTCCAGCTTTTCACCGGTCCTGCTGTCCCAGAAGCGGCAGGTATCCGGGCTGATCTCGTCGGCCAGAACCAGAGTCCCGTCCTTTGTTTTCCCAAACTCCAGCTTAAAGTCGACCAGGGTCACCCCGGCGGCTGACAAAAGGGCCTTCAGCACCTCGTTCACGCGAAGCGCGTACGTCCTGATCTGCGTGATTTCTTCCCGCGTGGCCAGCTTCAGCGCAGCCGCGTGGTCGTCGTTCAGCAGCGGGTCGTGCAGGTCGTCGTTTTTATAGGAGAACTCCACGACCGGCTCATCAAAAACCAGGCCTTCCTCCACGCCGTATCGGCTGGCGAAGTGGCCTGCGGAGAGGTTGCGGACGATCACCTCCAGCGGGACGATCCGCACTTTTTTCACGGCGGTCTCACGGTCGCTGAGTTCCCGCACGAAGTGGGTCGGGATCCCGCTTTCTTCCAGCCTCTGCATAAAATAGTTGGTCATCCGGTTGTTGACGGAGCCTTTGCCCGCGATGGTCCCTTTCTTCAGGCCGTCGAAGGCGGTCGCGTCGTCCTTGTAGGAAACGATCACGACATCCGGGTCGTCCGTGGCGTAGACCCGCTTGGCCTTTCCCTCGTAGAGCTGTTCGCGCTTTTGCATCCCCGATTCCTCCCTCAAAAGAAAATGTTCCCCGATGCCTCAGGGGGTGCAGATCCCCCGGGATCAAAGAACATTTTCAAGAGTTGTTATTCAGACACTGGAGACTATATCACAGCGGGAAAAACGCTGTCAAGGGAGGACGGCAGCAGCCATAGCGAGGACATAAGTGGAATCATACCGGAAACATATGATAGACGATTCCGCGGAGTTTTGGAGAAAACTATAGCTTTTTTGTCTCTTTCCGGCACTGAAATCGGTATGCCCGGAAGCCTTGACTTCTCCCGCGGCCTTCCGTATAATCACCCACATATTCAGACGGCAAAGGCGAAACGCTTCCTGGCGCAGGGCCTTTGCCGCCGCATTTTTTGGAGGTGATTCTGTTGAGCATGGCAGTGTGGTTCCTGGTCGGCGCGATCCTGGTGTTTTTCATGCAGTGCGGCTTTGCCATGGTGGAGACCGGTTTTACCCGGGCGAAAAACGCCGGGAACATCATCATGAAAAACCTGATGGATTTCTGTATCGGGACGGTCATGTTCTTTCTGCTCGGCTACGGGCTGATGATGGGAAGGCACGGCGCCCTGGGCCTGATCGGCAGGCCGGAATGGGGGATGTTCCTGGACTTTGAAGGCTTCGACTGGTCGTCCTTTGTTTTTCAGCTGGTGTTTTGCGCGACGGCTGCCACCATCGTCTCTGGCGCCATGGCGGAGCGGACGAAGTTTTCGGCCTACTGCCTGTATTCCGCGATCATCAGCCTGCTTGTTTACCCGATCGAGGCCGGCTGGGTCTGGGGCGGCGGCTGGCTGAGCAGGCTGAGCTTCATCGACTTCGCGGGATCCTGTGTGATCCACATGACGGGAGGCCTCTCCGCGCTGGTCGGCGCGGTGATCCTCGGTCCCCGTATCGGCAAATACACAAAAAAGGCGGACGGCAGCATCACCTCAAACGCGATCCCGGGGCACTCCGTAACCCTGGGCGCTTTGGGCGTTTTCATCCTGTGGTTTGCATGGTACGGCTTTAACGGCGCCGCGGCGGCGGACGTGGGGGAGATGGCCCGCATCTTCGGAACGACGACGATTGCCCCGGCGGTGGCAACGGTCACCTGCATGCTTTTTACCTGGAGGAAAAACGGAAAACCGGACGTCTCCATGTGCCTCAACGCCTCGCTGGCCGGGCTGGTCGCCATCACGGCGGGCTGCGCCAGCGTGGACGCGCTCGGTGCGGCGGTCATCGGCGTCGTCTCGGGGATCTTCGTGGATCTGGCGGTGGAGATCCTGGACATCCGTTTTCATGTGGACGATCCCGTCGGCGCGGTGGCGGTCCACGGCGTCAACGGGATCTGGGGCACGCTTGCCGTCGGCCTGTTTGCCTGCAACGAAAGCTACGGCGCCAAAGGCCTCTTTTACGGCGGGGGGCTGCGGCAGCTGGGCGTGCAGTGCCTCGGCGTCCTCACCATCGGCAGCTATACGGTGCTGTGCATGTTCCTGGTCTTCCAGCTCATCCGGCGGACGGTCGGCCTTCGCGCGGGTGCGGAAGAGGAGATCGAGGGCCTGGACGTGACCGAGCACGGCCTTGCCAACGCCTATGCGGACTTCCTGCCGATTGAATCCACGCTCGGGATCCACTCCGACGGACCCGTCAGCACCGAGAACCTGCGGCCTTTCCCGCTGACGCTCTCCTCCGGGCTGCGGGAGACCCCTGCGGGGAAGAAGCGCTATACCCTGGTGCGCATCCTCTGCGATGAGGAGCGCTTCGGCACCCTGCGCGACACCATGGCAAGCATCGGCGTGACGGGGATGACCGTGGTGAACGTCATGGGCTGCGGCACTCAGAAGGGCAAAACCGGGCAGTACCGCGGCATTGAAATGAGCATGCACCTCACGCCGAAGCTTCAGGTCGACATCGTCGTGTCCAAAGTCGATCCCGAGCTGGTCGTCGCCGCGGCCAATGCGGCGCTGCACACCGGCGAGATCGGCGACGGCAAGATCTTTGTCTATGACGTGGAGGATGTGGTCCGCATCCGCACCGGCGAATCCGGCTACGACGCGCTGCAGATCTCAGGGTTTTAAAGGCCGCAGGATCTTCGGTCAGGAATACCCGGACCGGGAATCCGGTCCTTGGCGTGAACTGTCATCAGAACAACTGATTCTCTTTCATAAACGGCGCAATGTTTACATGAACTATTCCGCCGCGATGTTGGATCAGATCATTCCTGGTGATTACATATTTCGGATAATTATCTTTGATGCTTTCAAGCGGTCGGTATTCCCGGTTCTCTGTTTCGATACTGTTCATGATCGTCACTTATATACGTTATTCGCAAGTTAAAGCGGAAACTTTTGAAGAAATAACAAAATATACCGGTTTAACTGCCGTTTTATGCGTCCGAGTATCTGCGCCAATTCAAACAATATATTATCACCTCCTGAGAAGAGCAAACAGCTCCGGTAAACGGCATAAAGAAATCAGGCGACTCCGGAAGAGTGCCTGATTTCAAAGGTTTTTCAGCCTGTATGCGCTTTCATGTGATTGTATCAAATCGTCGAACAGGAGTTCAGCCTGTGAAAGCGCGCCTCTCTTTTTTATCCGCCCGAAACGGAGCGGGTTTACGCCGCGGGCTCTGCCGCGGAGAAATGCATGCCGCAGAACTTCGCCGTCTTCTTCCTGAACCGGATCAGAATGACGAGCTCGTAAACCAGCAGGCCCGCATAGCCTCCAAGCGCCGTCAGGATGCCGGTCATCTCCCCGGCCATCAGCCTGCTGTTGAAGACCGTGCAGGCGTCATACACCGTGTGGACGCCCATCGGGATCAGGAGCGCCAGAACATAGTCCAGAGCCGGAGAGCCCTTCCCCGTCAGCCTGCTGTATCTGGCCCTGCCCAGAAACTCGGCCATGACCATGCTGAATGTCATGTGCGCCGGAACCGAGATCGTTCTTTCGACGAGTGTAATGTATTCAGCGGCGCCTGCTCCGGCGCTGAAGTTGCCGTAATAAAATTCCTCCGCCACGGCAAAGCCAAAGCCGACGGCCGCGCCGATCAGGGCGTATTCATAGACGTTTTTGACCCTGGACTTCAGGATCGCCAGCGCAAGGAGAATCATCAGCAGCTTTGCCGCTTCTTCCGTACCGCCGGCCATGAGGAAGGAATGCAGCAGCGAGCCGCCGAAGCCTGTAATTCCCCCCAGCATATTCGCCATGCCCCCGAGAGCTTTGGCAAGCAGGACGGTGCCGCCCCCCCCGATAAACATAGAGACGACGCCGAGCCCGAGCGGGACCAGGGCCTGAAGCGCTCCGATCCGCTCCGGGGTTTCTCTTTTGATCATGCGCCAGTACAGGAAACCCAGAATCACGATTGTGAGTCCCGCAGATAACAGTTCCATACTTCCTCCTCAGAAAAAATTGATTGTTTATGGCGTAAAGAAATCAGACCGCTTACTGGATATAGATGATGGAGGTCTTGCGAAGGGCGTTGACGATTTTCAAAACGGCGGAATAGATCAGGCCGGAGGCGTAGATATAGACGATATCCTGCATACTGTTGAGGAAAAAGCCGCAGATCACCGCCAGGATGGCGATGGCGACATTCACAACGCCGGTGGCCATATCCATCCGCCAGGGACCGTCAAAACGCCGCGCCTCCATGGTGCGCATCACGTCAACGACCCCGGCAAAGGCGTGGATTGCCAGCAGATAAAGGATCACGTAGATGGTATGGTTGTACGCCATGGTCAGGGTGAAGATACCCAGGTCAAAGACAATCAAGCCCTGGTACAGAATCCGCTTGCCGCCGACCATGTGCCTGGCCATGGAGAAATAGTACACAAGCGTGCGCAGCCCGTACAGCGTCAGGGAAGCGCTGAGGATCAGGGCGATGAGCGCAAGGCCGGTGCCCGGGTAGATCAGCATGGCAACGGCCGCGGCGATCATCAGCAGGGCCGCGGCGATACTTTTGATACGCTGCATCAGGCTCATTTTTCAAATCTCTCCCTGGCAAATTCCGCCAACTCGTGATAATCCTTGATGCCTTTCAGCCCCTTTTCGGAAAAATCCACCGAGAAGCCGGCCAGCAGGCTGCCGGAGCGGAAAATCTTATTGGTGACCATGCTCTTCTGCGCCATTGCCGCAAGGAAAAAGGCCCCGAGAAAGGTCCGGTTCTTTTCCCCGGGCCCCGCTTCCAGATAAGCGCCCTGATATTTCTGCAGGTCGAAGTCCTCGATTTCCCTGCCGGAGAGCCTTTCGCCGAAGGCCTTCCAGTCGGCGCAGACGTCGAGCTGGCGTTTCGTCAGGATCGCGCGGATCTCCCGCTCCCAGGGGGCGGCCGTCTCGTAGGCGTAGGTGTGGGTCTGAAAGGTCTCAACCTCGCCCCGCAGATATCGCATGGCGTAGATCATCTGGCAGAAGGCCTTGTAGTATTCCGTGGGATTGTCCTTGACGTTGTCCTCGTAGTTGCCCCAGGCGGGCAGATAGCGGTAAGTGATGAAGCTGTAGTCCGGCAGATGCCCGGCCCTGCCGTGGCCCAGGTTCATGATGGAGTTTTCGCCGCTCTGGTAGGGGCTGTTCGTATAGATTCCCTTTTCCGGGTCATCCGGCGCGTTCGGGTTGTGCCGGAAAACCACGGGCCGCTCGCTGCCGTCGGGCATCATCTCATAAAAATAATAATCGGTGTTGTTGATGACCAGCGAGGGCGTGCCCGCAAAATTGCGGTGTGCCCAGGTGTCGGCCAGAATGTGCATGGCGATCCCCGCCGCCTGGAGACTGCCGCCCCTGGCAAGCTCCACGGTGTCTGCCAGCAGGTCGCTGTTGGGGCCGCAGATCATGCGGTACTTGTCGCGGTAAGCCCTGGAAGAGTGTTTGACCCTGGCGTAGAGATTCCTCGGGAGAAAATGGAAGGAGGCCCAGATGCGCGTGATGTCCTGAAGGCTGACGGGATCGGAGCCGGCCTCCATCAGTTCCAGCTGCAGCTGCGTCGTGGCCGCGGCCCTGGGAGCCTTCAGCTTTTTCAGCAGCGTTTTGGAGCACCAGTCCACAAGCTGGGCGCTGTAGCAGATCTGCATGCTTTCCTCGTGGGAGTACCCGGCGAGCCAGGCTGCGCAGTAAGTCGCATAATAGTGAAAATCCTTTTGCATACCGTCCTGTTCGCCTTTCTTCAAACCGAGAGCAGCTTCCTCAGCCGCTGCACCCTGCGCGCCGTCAAAACCAGCTCGATGAGCGTGATCTGGGCGGTAATGTCCACAATGGTCGACACCGCCGTATCCAGAATGTTGTCGGGGGCGGCGACGGCGGCAGAGGCCGCCAGAAAAAGCGCCCCCAGAAAAATCAGGAGATTTCCCGCCGCCATCAGGGCGGCGACGATGATGTAGGCCCTGCTCTTTTTCTTCCCGCGCGCCTCCGCACGGGCGCTGAGGCCCACGTAAAAACGCAGCCCTATGTCCAGCCCGACAATCAGGGCGATGATCCCGTAGGCAAACGCCATGGCGAGCAGCCGGTACTCCTGCGGGATATCGTCAAAATGAAAATACTTTGCCGGATCGAGCGCAAAATACATGATCATCTTTACAACGCTCCACACGCCGAAGGTGATCACGCCGCCGCCGAGAATAAAAAGCGTATTCTGCCCGCGCCGAAGTTCTGATTCTTCCATAGCCGGCCCCCTCAAACCATGTCGGGGTCCAGCCCCAGCTCCCTGCAGTAGGGCGCAAGCGCGCTTTGGCTGTAACCGTTCTCCTTCGCGAGTTTCAAATACTTCAGCGCACCTTCCATGTCGCCGAGCCTGCCGAGGCAGTGGCCGTAGCTCACATATGCGGTAACGGCCGTGTCGCGGCTCACGGGAACCTGCTTCCCCTCAATCATCGAGAGGACCTTCTCGTAAAAGCCTTTCGCCTCCGCGGCGTTGCCCCTGTTCATGTTTACCGTTCCCAGCATGACGGTGACGTCGGGGTCGTCCGGATAGAGCGCGTCCGCTTTCCGGAAGATCTCCAGCGCCTTGTCGGTAAGATCAAGCCGCGAGTAGCACCGGCCGAGGTAGAAGAGAACGGAATAGTTCTCCGGGGCAAGCGGCAGCGCCCTGCTCAGACACAGGAGCTCGTTCTGGAGGTCTTTGTTCGCGGAGTGTTCCTCCGCCTGTTTCAGCAGCACCGCGACCCTGACGTCAGCAGGCGCGTCGTCCTCCGGGGCAATCGGCGCGTCCGTGTATGATTTTGTCCCGCAATGCTCGCAGAGGTACACGCCGGGCCGCAGTTCCTTCAGCTGGTTGCTGCCGCAGGCGGAGCATACGCCGGTGCGGAAGACGGACTTCGCCGCCTGCTCGGGAGCCGCGGACGAATGGCCGCTCACTTTTTTCCCGCAGGACGGGCAGAAAGCGGCGCCGTCGGGAAGCTGGCCTCCGCAGTGAATACAGAACATGGTTGATCCTCCTGAATGAATTCCGGGTTGCCGGGATGGATTATACCATTAAAACAGGCAGCTTATTCGCCGATTGTTTCATAGTAATAGGAATAATCGATTCCTTTCATGAATATCTCGCGGTCGTTGACCTTATCTGTCAGTGCAGACAGCAAAAGCTTCTTGATTTCTGATGAGTCGTAAGGGCTTCTTTCCATAGCTGCGAGATAGTCTTTTTTGTCGATCAGCTGCCAGTCAACGCACTTCCCGATCCTTGCTTTTAAAAGCTGATCCAGCCAAATGCGTGTTGC
Organism: Oscillospiraceae bacterium; assembly: GCA_017395085.1. Lineage (GTDB taxonomy): Bacteria > Bacillota > Clostridia > Oscillospirales > Oscillospiraceae > Limivicinus. The sequence continues at coordinate 27,541 of JAFPWF010000005.1, forward strand.
TCTGCCGTTTCCTTCCAGAAACGGGTGCACGATATTCATTTCAATATATTTATCGATGATTTCTTCCGCTGTATGATCCGGCATGGCTTCAATGTTTTGAAAGATCTTGTCAAAGAACAGGCTGTTGGCAAATATAAAGCCGCCTTTTGAAATATTCTTCGTTCTGATCTGTCCTGCAAAATCATACAGCCCGCCGAACAGAAATGCATGGATTTGCTGAAGTCCTTTTACCGTACCCACTTCAGAGTTTTCCAATATGGAATTCTCATATAATTCATAGGCATTGCGTTTGCTCTGCTCATCAATCGGATCTGCCATCCCTTTGATCCATTCAGAGAAGAGAATGCGGTTTTTAACAGGTAACAGCATCAGGAGTTGATTGATCCCGGCCTGATTCAGGCAGTCCGTTTCATACTGCTTTCCGTCTGCCGCAGTGATTTTCAGTTGTCTGCAAAATGTGGACAACTCAGGGTGCCTCGTTTTGAAGGTGTTCCAGTATCTGCGGGCATTATCATTTTGAAGCAAAGCCTGTATGACATCCGTTGCGGCATACCACCAGCTCATATCATCGTCACTCCATCTTGCACGGACGGGAATATGATTATAGAAACGGATTGATGTCTTTGCTTTCATGTTTAACACCTTCTTTCGCCGATATTATAACATATGCATAATCAGCTGTCCACAAATTGAGGACAACTGATTTTCGCTTGTGCAGAAAACCGGGATTTTCCGGGTACTCTTTCTTAAATATGTAACTGAATCGTTATACCGATATCCCTTAAGCCTTTGTGCTTTTTTTCATCGTTTCCCCCGCAAAATCCGGGCTGCCGTTGGTGGGGACGGGCAGTCCCCCGGACAGACGGGTTCCCCCTTCAGCAGAGGCCTTTGCGATGGCGCTCAATGGCGCCGGCGATGCGCTCCATGCCGGTTTCGAGGACGCTGCGCGGCATGGCGAGGTTGAGGCGCACATAGCCCTCGGCGTTGCCGACGAAAAGGCTGTTTCCGCCCTCGAGCAGCACGCCCGCCTCATTGGCGAAGAAGCCGGGCATGTCGTCCACATCGGGCAGGCAGCGGGACAGGTCGACCCATGCGAGATAGGTGGCCTCGGGGATCTCGAATCCCGCTTCGGGCAGGCGCTCGGCGAGGAAGTCCGCCACATAGCGGAAGTTCGCGTCGAGGTAGTCCTTAAGCTGGTCGAGCCACTCCGCGCCGTGCTCGTAGGCCGCCTGGTGTGCGGCGATGGAGAGCGGATTGAGCATGCCGGCAATTTTGTCGCGGCTGTTGAAGTGCTCGCGCTCGGCTTTGTCGCGGATGATGATGTCGGAGAACATGAGGCCGGCCATGTTGAAGGTCTTGCTCGCGGACATGCAGGTGATGAGCTTTCCGTAATCCGGCATGACCTTGCCCAGGGGGATGTGGCACAGCCCCTTGCGGATCAGGTCGCAGTGGATCTCATCGGAGATGAGCCAGAGGTCGTGCTTCTCCACGATCTCCGCCACCCGCTTCAGTTCCTCCTCGGTCCAGATACGGCCGGTGGGGTTGTGGGGGTTGCACCAGAGCAGCATTTTGACCCGCGGGTCGGCGCACTTTTTCTCAAGATCTTCAAAGTCAATGGTCCAGCCGGCTGCGGTTTTGACCAGGTCCGAGCATAGCACGGGCACGCTGTTATACTCCGCCGCGTGCAGGAAGTAACCGTAGGAAGGCGTGGTAATGACAAAAGTCTCCCCCTCGCCGATCAGGTCCTCCACCAGCTGGTAGAGGGCGGGGATGATGCCCGGGGAGAAGCAGAGCTCTTCCTGCCGGAAGCCCCAGCCGTAGCGGCTCTCGCACCAGCCGTTGAGGGCCTTGTAGTAGGCGTCGTCAAACATCATGGTGTAGCCGAAGATGCGCTTATCCACGCGCGCCTTGATGGCGTCGCAGATGGCGGGGCAGCAGGCGAACTCCATGTCCGCCACCCACATGCGGGTAAACTCCTCGTCCTTAAAGGGGAAGACCTTTTCCGGCCCGGCGTGGAAGATGTAGCCGCGGAAGCCGTCGGTGTTGAGGGCATTGGTATTTCTGCGGTCGATGATTTCGTCAAAAATGTACTTCACGGTGTTAATCCTTCCTTATATTTTGATTTGATCCAGATGTTTATTCTGATTTGTCAAAACGGAGTATACCACAAACCAGACGGCTTTCGGAAGATGAAAAAAATTCAGAACGGGGTCTTGACTTTTCTGAAATTTCCGTTATAATGAAAGCGAAGTTAGAGATATCTAACCTCCGCAACTCCGTGTGTTAGGGATCCCGTGCATCCTTATCATATCCAAACTGTCTGTGATGATCCCTCCTTGGGTTACCCCTCTTCCTCCCCTTTCTCTGATCTGTCACGCAGCCTGCACGGGAGGCTGCGGCCACCCCGCCGGAACTGGTCACTCCGGCGGGGCATTTTTTTGCTGCACATCCCTGTTCTTGTGCATTCCCCGGTTTTGTGGTACAGTTCAGGTATCAAACCGGGAAGGGAGCGTGTACAAATGAGCAAAATCAATGATTTCCTGTCCGAGGCCGGCGTATTCTTCCTTGCGACCGTCGACGGCGACCAGCCGAAGCTGCGGCCGCTGGGAGCGCATTTCGACATGGACGGGAAAGTGCTCTTCGGCGTGGGCGACTTCAAGGATGTTTACAGACAGCTTGTCGCAAACCCGAAGACCGAGATCGTGGCCTGCAAGGAGAACGGCCACTGGCTGCGCTACACGGGGAAAGCGGTGTTTGAAACCGACCCGAAGTACGCCGAAGCGGCCCTGGAAGCCATGCCGAGCCTGAAGCAGGTCTACAACGAGGATACCGGGTTTAAAATGATGATGTTCCATCTGGAGGAGGCCACCGCCGTGAAAATCGCCATGATGGGCGAAGGGGAGAACATGCTGGAGTGACGGCCTCCGCCTATAATGAAACAGGGCAGCTTTTGCTGCCCTGTTAATCTTTTTCGCCCATCTTTTCCCTGAGGCCGTGCAGGCTCTTACGGGTTCAGCGCCTTCCGGATTTCATCCGCAATCGCTGCGGCCCCCGCCGCGTTCGGGTGCAGCCCGTCCGGGCCGAACAGTTCCCTGCGGCCTGCCGTCGGGGCAGTGAGGTCGACGAATTCCGTGTGTTCCGCCGCGGCCGTTGCCCGGACCGCTTCCGCGATTTCCGGGATCCGCCCCGGGTTTGCATCGTTCGTGATATAGAAAAAGCGGTTTACCGGTTTGTGCGCGCAGGGGGGAGAGCAGAGCAGGATGCGCGGTTCGGGGTCCAGGGCGCGGTACTCGCGGATCAGTTCTCCGTACTGGGCCCGGAATGCATCCGCCGAGATCCAGTTGCCGTCCTTGGAATCGTTGGTCCCGAGCAGGATGACGACGGCGTCGGGGCGGTACTTTTTGCTTTGCAGAAAGGCTTTTTCCTTCCGGAAGGGTTTGTTGCCGGTGTTCTGCAGAGTCCGGTCGTTGACGCCGAAGGCGGCGACCTGTACGCCTTCTCCCATCAGGCGCTGCAGGACCGCGGGGTAGCGCCTGAGGAAGAACAGGGGAAGGGTGCAGCCGTAGGTGATGCTGTCACCGACGCAGGCGATATGCGTTTTTCCCTCCCTGCGCCTGACGGGCAGCCGGATGTTGGTGTATCCGCAGAGAATCAGGGCAGCGGCGAGGAATGCCGCAAGGATCAGGACGGTTTTCACGGCGTCTCGCCCATTTTTTCCTGCAGGTCGTGCAGGCTTTTGTCGTGCTGCGCCTGCGTGATGGCCCCGTGCTGCAGGAAGGTATCCAGAAGTTCCTTCTCATTCAGATAGAGCTGGTGGTTCTTCTCCTCAAGAGTCATGTTTTCCCAGGCGGTGTTGGATTGGTCAGTTCTGTAGTCCATGGCTGATATCTCCGTGTTTCTCTGTCATCCGGAAGGGAGTATACACGGAAAAATGATTTTTTCAAGTCTTGACTTTTCAGTGAATGGTTGCTCTGCCCGTGATCATATGATAAGATTTAACCGGCCGGGCTGCTTCTGCGATTCCCATCGGAAACAAGGACCCGCGTTCTTCCGGCTGAAATAAGGTTCCGGGCGCGTTTCTGTGGTATATATGACGCCTTTTGCACCTTTTGCACCTTTTGCACGCATGATGAACAGAAAATGCCGGCCTCGTTTTTGAGGCCGGCTTTTCCCTTGCACGACCGGATGATCCCCGTAAAAGAGGACAGCTGGCGGTGCCGATAAACCATAAGGGTCAACCGATAATTGACCGCAGCCGTGCGGGCGTGTGCTATACTCCCGCACAGGACGGCAGGGAAGCGGAATTGCCCAGCCCCCGGCCTCAAGTTGACACGCAAGGTATAATGAAAAAGAACCCATCCGTTCCGAAAGGGAACTTTATAAGTTCCGTTTTCCGCGGTTTCTCCAAACGGTGTGCTATGATGCCGGCATGAGAGGGAGGCGCTCACATGAACGTGGAATATTACGCAGTACCGCCCGTAGGGTATGAGGATCCCGCGGGCATGAACTTCAAGGAGTTCATCCGCTGGAAGATGAAGGCCGTCCCCGGCAGCGACGGGCGGAAAACCGTAACCGCGGCCGAACTTGCCGACGCGCTCGGCGTGAACATCAAGGTCCTGCTGGATATCCTGAACGGCCGCCGCGCCGGCCCGGACCGCAGGGACTTCGTCATCGCGCTCTGCGCCCAGCTCGGCCTGGACGCCGACGACACGAACGACGCGCTCGGCCTCTTCCCGGGCACGCTGCGCCTGCTTTCGGCGGACGACGGGCGCGACCGCGAGATCATGCGCGTGCTGAACGCGGACTTTGACCGGGAGATCAGCTTCGCCGCGCTGGAAGACCACCTCCGTCAGAAGAACCTCCCTTCTCTGAAAGTCAGATACCGGAACCAGTCCACTGATGAAAGGAGAAACGGAATGGACAAAAAGAAGATCAACTGGGGGCTCAAGTCCGAGGAGCTGCGCCAGCGTTACAACTACTACACCTCGCTCGGCTACGACGACAAAACCGCCACGGTGCTCTCGCTGTACACCTACGGCGGCAGGGCGGTCCCCAAGTTCAGCATCAAGGACGCGTACGAGGCCTTTGTCAACGGCGAGGAGTACCCGCCCCGGCCGAAGCCGGCATGGGACCTGGACACCATGCGTTACTACGCCCTGAGTAAGGACGGAGGGGACACGGCGACCCTGAACTTTGAGTCATCGCCGACCATTACGGCCGGTGCCGGAAAACCCGTTCCCTGCGCGGCGCCTTCCATGGACCTGGACATCGAAGCAGGTTATGACCCGACCTTCAAGGAGGAGTGCATCGCCCCCGCTGCGCCCGCCCCGGCGCCTGACAGCGACGACCTCTTCATGATGGAAAAAGACGAATACGTCGATGCCGCACGGTTGGAGGCAAAAATTGCCCCGGCCGCACCGAAAGCAACTGCGGGCAGGAAGCACATCATGTTCCGCGGGAGAACAACCCTTCAGGAATTCGACACCGACGAGTACCAGCCCATCGAGGAGAAGGACTTCCGCACCACCATGCGCGAGCTGACCTCCACCTTCCGCATGACCACCAACACGGCCTCGGTAGGCGTGCTCTTCAACCAGCTGCGCAACCGCAGGGGCATCGACCGCAGCATGGTGCGCATCGAGGAGATGCTCAACTACTTCCGCTACCGCAGCCCCAAGCCGGAAGAGGAGATGTTCCGCATCAGCACCGAGCTCAGGGACAGGGAAAACGGCAACAAGCTCCTCTACATCAACGTGCAGGGCAAAGAGGAAGTCAAAGAGAAGCAGAACATCGTCGTCCTGCTGGACGTCTCCGGCAGCATGACCGGTAACGTCGTGCAGACGCAGGCCGCGATCGCCACCGTCATCAGCAAACTGAAAAAGGGCGACACCTTCAGCCTGGTGACCTACAGCGGCGAGGACGAAGTCGTCCTGGACGGCGTGACGGTCCAGTCCCGGGCGGAGATCACCCAGATCCTGGAGAAGTTCCTCGGGCTGGAGGTCGACGGCTGGACGAACGGTTCCGCGGGCATCGAAAAGGCCTACCGCATCGGAAAGCGCAACTACCGCCCCGGCGGAAACAACCAGGTCATCCTCATCACCGACGGCGACCTGAACTTCGGCATCACCAGCCAGGGCGGCCTGGAGAAGCTCATCGAGGAGAAGAAAAAGGACAATCTCTTCCTCTCCGTCATCGGCACCGGCCTTGAAAACTTCAAGGACAACAAGCTCGAGACGCTCGCAAATCACGGCAACGGCGTTTACCGCGTGGTGAACAACCTCAACGACGTGAAGAAGAGCATCCGCGACGAGTACGCCTCCCTGGTGAACATCATCGCCAAGGACGTCAAGGCGCAGGTGGAGTTCAACCCCGAGGTGGTCGAGTCCTTCCGCCTGCTGGGCTTTGAAAACCGCGAGCTGAAGCACGAGGAATTCACCGACGATGCCGTGATCTCCGAGCCCTTCGGCTCCGGCGGCTGCGGCGTGGCCCTGTACGAGCTGAAACTGCGCGACGGCTTCGAGCCCCGCATGGTGGAAAACCGCTACACCCGCGTCGTCACCACCGGCTCGCGCGAGCTGGGCACGGTCAAGGTGCGCTACAAGGAGCCACTGGAGGATACCTCGCACGAAGTGGAGCACGTGATCGCCGAAACCGGCGAGCGCTACACCGATAACCTGGTGCTGGCTTCCGTCGTGTACGTCTGCGCCGAAAAGCTGCGCGACTCCGACAAGATCGACGCCCGGGACGAAGCCCTGGCCCTGGCGGACCTCGACCGGCTGGGCGTGGAGATCAAGGTGCTGAACCTCGACGAGCTGGACAAGCTGCGCGAGATCCTCAGGCGCAGCAGGGAGCAGCTGGGCGTGACCGTCAGCAGGAATGAGGACTTCGAATGGTAAAAGATCCCACAGAACGCTTCCGCCTGGACAAGGCGTTCCGGACCTACGCCGCAAACCGGACGGAGGAAGGCTTTGATCAGTTCCTCAACGAGTTTGCCGACTGCATCCGGGAGGGCCGGCATGCGATGGTCCCCGCGGAGTATGCTTCCGGGGCGCTGCAGTACAGCCTGTTCCGCGGCCCCGGGGGCTGGTACTACGGGATCTGCACCTCCCCGGAAGAACTGGACCTGCTGCCCGAGGCGGTCACGGTGGTTATTCTCTTAAGCGACATGGCAAAAAGAGCGGGCGAGGACGAAGAACTCAAGGGGATCTGCGTAAACCCGGGGAACAAAGACCGAGTCTATATCCCGAGAGAGTACTTCATGGTATAAAACCGGGGGAGCCTGAGCTCCCCCTGGTTTTCAATATGTGAAAGGCATTGCTGTGGTTGAATCGGAGGTAGGAAATGGAACGTACAATCCAAAAAATGGAACAAGCGCTCCTCTCAGAGGAGGAAACTGATTGGGACAATACGTTGTCTGAACTAATACAGGAGAACAGGTTCCGCAGACGAGGTTTCAGTTACGGGTGCTGGCTGAGCAGGACCAGACAGATGAAGAGTAATTCAGTGAGCATACCATATATTCGTACTGAAATTGGAATGGCACCACCTAAAGATCCCATGCAAGAAAAAACGAACAGGTGGGGTCATATGCTCTACCTTTCCACAGACTTAAACTATCGTTCGGGTTTTCAAGAAGTAGGAATTCTAAACGATGGAATCAAAGCAACAGTTGGGTATTTTTTTGTTGAGGAGCATCTGAAACTATTTGATGCGACGTGGCCGTTTGCTATGGCAGAGCACTCCAAAAAATATGGCGGAAGGAAATCTGACGAAGCATTGTTGGCAATGGTTTACTTGATTGATAAATGGTTCAACACTGCAGAAGAAGAAAATGAAAAGGTTTATCAATTAACGAATCATATAGCAAAACTGATACGTGACAAAACAGATTTGGACGGTATAATATATAAGAGCACTATCAGCATTTTCATACTCAATTAATGCAAGAATTCGAGAGTTATTTCCCTTATACTCTAATTTATTTTGACTCAGGTCGTGAGATGACACAAGATAAAGACCGTATGTACAGAAACTGGTATAAAAATGGAATCAGGGATGATGCTGCGATAAATAGATTTTATGGTGGGAGATGACAATTGTCTGTACCCAAAGATGAAACTGCGGGGCATGGGCTTCTGGCAGATCGGGTATGAAAAGAACATGGCTCCTAAAAAAATGGGAGATCAAAGGGGGTTATAGCATGGATTATAAATACTATGGACTTGAATTGACACCAGCCATCTTTGAAGCATTGCTTGTTCAGCTCTTTGATGGGAAGCAATTTAGCAGGCAAGATGCAATTGATAAAATAAAAGCATTCCATCTAGAAAATGGTGGCGTATTAAATAAAGCCTCATATATTGCAGTTTTTAAAAAAGCTGCTCAGAGGCTTAAAGATAAAGGATTTGAAAATATCGGTTACGGTATTTGGAGACTATGCTATAAAACAGACGCCATTGAAGAAATAATTCCAAAGCCCAAAAAGGAGCAATCAAGTTTTCAGGCTGATAAAGAGATTGGTAGTGGAAGCAGTTCCATTTATGTTTATTATTATGATAGATATAAGGAACTAGCTATTTTAAAAGGCAATAGCGAATGGGAATGCAAAATAGGGCGGACAGATGTCGAGCCAATAGGGAGAGTGTTAAATCAAGCAGGAACTTGCTATCCAGAGCTTCCGCATATTGCATTAATAATATACTGTGATAACTCATCATTACTTGAAACCACTATTCATAGTATTTTGAAAATGAAACAGAAATGGATTCCCAGTGCCCCTGGAAAAGAATGGTTTAATACTTCTCCAGAGGAGATTGAGCAGCTTTATTACTCCATCTTTGAGGGATGATCCAAAAAGAAATAATAGAGAGATTTAGACCTGATATAACAGATAAACGGAGAACAACAATGCTGCATGATGGATTATATGAGCAAGTTATCAATAAAGGCTTAGATACAGAGCTTGCTGAGATAGACAAGCTTTGCCAAACTGCGCCTATTGATACCGCAGAAGCATCCAAAGTGTTGGCAAAATATGTTGCTGAGGTTGTCGAGCGAGGGCTGGACAATCTTAAGGATAATGGTGGAGACCTTGAAGCACAGGTTGCTCTGGTCAATCAGATTATTAATACCATCACGACAGAAACAAAAGAAGCTGACTTCGACACACTCTCAGTTGCAGAGCGGGCGGAGCAGCTTCTTGCTCTTTTTGGCAGACAGAATACCATCTGGGCTGTTGATGAGAAAGCAGAGGTAGTTCGTCCAGAGACATCTATTGCACAGTCCAGTCTATTTACCGGGGCTATTCACGAGCCACAGATGTATACCGAACTCAAAAAAGAGATCGTCTCCTGCAATCGTATTGACATGCTCGTCTCTTTTATCAAATGGAGCGGCCTCCGACTGATCATGGAGGAACTAACCACCTTCACACAAAACGGTGGGCAACTTCGCATTATTACAACTTCCTATATGGGAGCAACCGATGTAAAGGCTATTGAGGAGCTACGCAAGCTCTCTAACACACAGATTAAGGTCAGTTACAACACAAAAATCACTCGTCTACATGCAAAAGCATACATCTTCTACCGTGATACTGGTTTTACAACGGCTTATGTAGGCTCATCCAACATCTCAAATGCAGCGTTGACCAGCGGTTTGGAATGGAATACGAAAATCACGAAAAAAGACCTGCCGGAGACGGTGGATAAGGTCGCAGCCACTTTTGAATTCTACTGGAATGATAAGGAATTTGAATACTATGATGAGGGACAGCGAGAACGCCTTGCCCGGGCTTTGAAAGCTGAGAAGTATTACGACAGCAACAACTCCGAAATCTATACCATGGATATCCAGCCATATTCCTACCAGCAGGAGATTTTGGATAGGCTGGAAGCTGAGCGAACAGTCCGTGGTTATACCAGAAACCTGGTGGTAGCAGCTACAGGCACAGGAAAAACTGTCATTTCTGCTTTGGATTATAAGCGCTTCAAAAAACAACATGCAGGCAAGCCCTGTCGGTTACTATTTATCGCGCACAGGGAAGAAATTCTGAAACAGAGTATGTATACTTTCCGTGCGGTGTTGAAGGATGCAAACTTTGGAGAAATGTTTGTGGGCAGCTACCGACCGGAGAGCCTTGATCATCTTTTCATGTCTATTCAGACATTCAACAGTCAGGATTTCACTTCTAAAACCACACCGGATTATTATGATTATATTATTGTGGATGAGTTCCACCATGCAGCAGCACCGACGTACAAGAAACTGCTGGAATATTACCAACCCAAAATCCTGCTTGGCCTGACAGCCACACCGGAACGAATGGATGGAAAGAGCATCCTTGGCTACTTTGGCAATCGTATTGCAGCCGAGATTCGTCTGCCGGAAGCCATTGACCGAAAGTTGCTCTGTCCTTTCCAGTATTTTGGTGTTACTGACACGGTAGACCTGGATCAACTGAAATGGTCTGCCGGAGGTTATGATAAAACAGAGCTTTCCAATCTGTATACGATCAGCGGTATAATTGCAAAACAGCGAGCTGACCACGTTATAACCTCGCTGTTGAAATATGTGACAGATATTAACGATGTAAAAGGTTTAGGCTTTTGCGTCACCGTAGAACATGCGGAATTTATGTGCCGGTATTTCAATGAGCATGGGATTCCATCCATGTTCCTGACCGGAAAATCCCCGGACGAGGAACGCCGTAATGCAAAAGATAACCTTATCTCAGGCAAGGTACGCTTTATCTTTGTTGTTGACATTTATAATGAGGGTGTAGATATCCCGGAAGTTAACACAGTGTTATTCCTGCGCCCAACAGAATCTCTGACGATCTTTCTGCAGCAGTTAGGCCGTGGGCTGCGTCTTGCAGAGGACAAGGAGTGCTTGACGGTACTAGACTTCATCGGACAAGCAAACAGAAAGTACAACTTTGAGGATAAATTTGCTGCGTTGCTCTCTAACACCACGCGCAGTGTAACACGAGAGATCAAGGACGGTTTTGTATCCGCTCCAAAAGGATGCTATATCCAGTTAGAAAAGAAAGCCACAAAGTATATTCTAGATAACATCCGTGCTTCCTATGGATACAGCGCCGGGTTGGTGACTCGCATTGCTTCCTTTGAAGATGATTCCGGGTTGGAGCTCAGTCTTGCTAACTTTCTTGATTATTATCATTTGGATCCCCGGAGCATCTACAAGTTTGCATCATTCTCACGTCTTTGCGCACGGGCAGATATGATTGATGATTTTGCCGAGCCTTCTGAAGAGACGTTGACCAAAGCACTTGCAAAGCTGGCGGTGATCGACTCCCGCCGCTGGATTACCTTCTTATTGGATCTTCTGCCAAGGTTGGATGACGTTGATTTCGATAAGCTTTCCGACTATGAAAAAAGAATGCTCCAGATGTTTTATATTACTGTATGGGGTAAAGCCGCAGAAGATTGGAGCAGCGATGAAGTATGGGACAATCTCTATGCGTTGGCCGATAGCCCTGTGCTGCTTGGAGAGATCATCGATCTGATGAAGTATCAATACGACCGAATTGATTTCATAGATGCCCCGGTCGAAGTCGGCTTTGAGTGCCCCCTGGATCTCCATTGCACCTATACTCGTGATCAACTGCTGGTAGCATTGGATTTCTTGAAGCCTGCCACTGTGCGTGAAGGTGTTAAATGGCTGCCAGAAAAGAAACTGGACGTGTTTTTCGTAACGCTGAACAAGTCAGATAAAGACTATTCACCGACGACCATGTATAACGATTACTCTATCAATGAATGGCTGTTCCACTGGCAGAGTCAGAGCACAACGGCAGAGAAGTCTTCAACAGGGCAGAGATATATCCATCACAAAGAGAAGGGGAGCCGGGTGCTATTATTTGTCCGAGAATTCAAAGCGGATCGGATTAACAACGGAGCGGAGGCATACACTTACCTTGGCACAGTAAACTATGTGAAGCATGAGGGTGAGAAGCCTATGAATATCACATGGAAATTGGATGCACCGATCCCGGCAAAGTATTTAAAGAAAACGAACAAATTGGTAGTGGGATAAAAAAGTTGTGGTAAGTTTTGTGCTATTTGCATGCCGGAAGGAAGATGAAGATGGACATATGGACTGAACTGAGAAACAAGGCTCAGGAAAGAAGAGATGCAGTCTATACGGATCCGAAATCCACAGAAAAGGACAAAAAGCTGGCGGATGACGTCGTCAGGTTCTTCCGCAACGATGACTACATCCGCAATGCGCCGAAGGACACCCTCTTTGAATTGTTCAAATACCTGAAATACAAATTCAGTTACCCTGGGTATGAAGAATACGAAGAGATGTATGCGGCGCTGCTGAAAGAGATCGACCGGAAATACATCCTGATTGACCCTGACTGGCTGCCGCCGGAAATCAGAGACAAGTTTAAAAAATAGAAAATGAGCCGACCTCATTTGAGGCCGGCTCTTAGTATTGTTGCCGCTATCTTCCTTGCCGGAGCACACGCCCAGCGCGGGCCCCCGTCGGTTTGCCACCTTCCACGGCGAGTTTCCCGTTCACAAACACTTTGTCTATCCCGACATTAGGCTTCAGGGGTTCGACGTAAGTGCATGTTTCACCGATCGTCGCGGGATCAAAAAGGACGATGTCTGCGTCCATCCCGTCGGTAATTCTGCCCTTGCCTTTGAGACCATAAATCGCCGCCGGCATGGATGTCATCTTTCTGACAGCCTCCTCCAGGGTCAGCAGACCGCGGTCGCGGACAAATTCGCCGAGGATTTTCGGAAATGTGCCGATCGCTCTCGGATGGGTCATTTCCATCAGGCCCTGTGCGTACAGAGAGTCGGTGCCGAACATGCAGTCGTGCGCGGTGACAAGATAGTCCACATCCTCGGACGACATGGAAAAACAGATATCGCCTACGGACATCTTGTTGTCTGCCAGCAGTTTCCAGTATGCGTCAAAGGGTTTCACCCCAAGAATGCCCGCATACTGCTCGATTGTCTTTCCGAGGGCGTCCGGGGTTGCCGGCGCGGAGATGATCAGGATCCCGCCAAATCCGCAGTGCAGAATATCGTTGTCCCATTCTTCGACCGGGTTCAGGATCATATCCTCCAGCTCGGACCGGTATGAGGCCTCCGCGATCCTGTGAAGGAAAACGTCATAACCCTGTTTCTGCACCGTTGGCGGCAGCGTCGCGCCGAGTGTTGTGGAGCTGGCAGTGTAGGGGTAGACGTCATGCGTACCGCCGGCTTTACGGATCATTTCCGTCGTATCCCGGACAGCGCCCCAGTTCGCGCGGCCAACTGCTTTGTGGTGCGAAATGTTCACACGCAGCCCCCCGGCTTCCGCGGCGTCGATGGCTTCCTGCACGCTTTCCCGCAGCTGATTCCCCTGATTACGGATATGCGACGTGTAAATCGCGTCTGTGCCGGAAACAGCTCTGCACAGCTCTTTGAGTTCCTCTGTGTCTGCGAAAGAGCCAGGAGCGTACATGAGTCCGGTGGATAGCCCCATCGCTCCCGCGTCAACCGCTTCCCGCAGGAGGCTCTTCATGGTGTCCATTTCTTTTGCATCCGGCGCTTTCGGGCTCAGACCCATAGCGGCAATACGCAGTGTGCCGTGTGCAGCGAAAAGCGCCATGTTGATGCCGGTGTGCAGTCCGTCAAGTGTTTCCATCAGGGCCGGCACGCTTGTAAGCGCCTCTGCGTTCGGGTAGATCGGTGCACCCTGATGTTTATAATATCCTACGTATTCCTGCATGTGCGCCGCAGCGGTCGGGGCAGGGGAAAGGCCGCACTGGCCGCAGATCTCCGTGGTAATTCCCTGTGCGAGTTTCGCGCCGCAAAGCGGGTCCGCAAAGGCGAAGAGATCCGTATGTGCATGCACGTCGATGAAGCCGGGGGCGAGAGTCTTCCCGCCGGCGTCGATCGTCACTTCAGCCGGCTCATCGCCGCCAAGCACGATTTTGCCGTTCCGGATCCCGACGTCCATCTTTCTGGCCGGTACACCCGTGCCGTCTATTACCGACGCGTTTTGAATCAGATAATCCAGCATGACCGGCTCCTTACGCTGTTACCCATTTCTTTTTGTACATGAACCTTGCGCAGAGCACGCCCACAAGGATCAGGATCGGCAGCACCAGCGCGCTGTTGATGATTCCGGTTTTCAGCAGAATCACGCCCAGCACAAATGGTACGATTGCAAGCTTGAAGTATTTGGAGATCATGCCGATACCGAGCGCTCCGAACAGGGCCGGAACGATATTGTCAAAGGCGGGCGCAAGAACAGGGTTGTTCAGCAGCCCGGAAAGAGGCGCCAGAAGCAGAACACCCAGTGCAATGATGGCGATGCTCACAATGGCGGAAACAGCCATGCTGAGCGTGGAGATCACGTCCGATTCATCCGTATAATTTGCCGGGTCGAGTCCGACCGCTTCCATTGCAGCGATGGAGGCAGGGATCTTGAGGTTGGTATAGTTCCCTGTGAGTACCATGATGTACATGGCGGAAGTTCCGATCATCGGTGCAATGCTGAGGAATTCGCTCAGCGAAACCGGGATCATCAGCAGCAGGATATTTCCCGCACCCGCAAGGACAAAGCTCCAGTCAACAGGCACATGGAACACCAGGATCAGCAGCGCGGGAAAAAGAACTGTGGCCAGCATACCCACCGTGAGGCTGAGTTTGCCGAACCGGTGCGCCCACTCGTCATAAGACAGATTCTTGTTTTTCATCTCAGCACCTCCTTAAGAAACCAGGACAGCGGCAACCATGCCTGCGATCATGCTGATCGACATGACAAAGTCCGTCATCCATTTCAGGCTCCGGACCTTTTTCACCAGCAGCCCGAGCAGGAACGCGCATACCGCGCTGACCAGCATCGTGATCAGCATGATGCCCCCGCGGGCAACCGGCTCTGAAAGGAAACGTGCGTAAAGCGAAACAATCAGCGCAGCCAGCAGAACGCGAGCCCAGGGGTTGTCCTCCTTTTTGCCGCCCTTGTCCAGGGAGCGGTTCAGCCTGTCCTTGTACTTTTTGAAGCCCAGAATCGTGATGCCCAGCATGGCAAAAGAGCCGATCGTCATCGTCGTGACAGAGGTCAGGAAGGCCGTCGCTGAGTAGTTCGCACCTCCCAGTGCGGCGCCGGCGGCTTCCGCACCGATATTAGCCGCCATGAGCTCATAGGAAAGCGATCCGATGATCGAGAGCCGGCCCCATGACACCGGCGTTCCGATCACAGGTGCCAGTGTGAGCAGCGCAACTACAATTGCGATGCTCGGCACGATGCTGACCAGGGCTGAGGTGCGCATGGCCCCTTTGAGTTTTTCTTTCGGAATGTTCAGCTCTTCTGCACGGCGCAGCGCTCTCCTGATGTAAACGACAGCCTGCCATGTCACAACAGCAAGAAGCGCTGCAACGCCGATGTAGAGGATCGGACTGTTTGCTACGGAAAGATAATCTTTCATCGTAAAACCCCCTTTTTCTGTTTTTTCTCAGTCCTGTCTGACTATAGTTTATCACTTGATTAATATAAGTAGGTAATATATATTATAATTAGATTTATATATATCTTATTTATAGAAAGAGGAAACAGCTATGAGAATGACTCAGGTCGAGCAGGCACTGACCATTGCCGCAGAAGGTTCCATCAGCAAAGCTGCAAAGAAGCTTTATCTTTCTCAGCCGAATCTCTCCGTTTCTCTCCGCCAGCTGGAAAAGGAACTGGGCGCACCTCTGTTTGAACGCACCGGGAAAGGCGTGTCGCCGACAGCATTCGGGAAAAATTTTCTCTCCTTTGCAGCGCCTGCGTACCGTCAGTTCCAGCTCCTTGGGGAGTTCTGCACCACAATGCTTCAGCCGGCTCAGCAGCGTCTCTCCGTTGCAAGCCAGCATCTGCGCTTTGCCAGCATTCTGTTTTCTTCCTTTTGTACCGATAATGCCGGATCCTCCTATGAGTTTTCATTCCTCGAGGGTTCTCTTCAGGAAGTGCTGACAATGGTGCGCCAGCATGAGGCTGATCTCGGCGTAATCATCATGCCGCATCATACGAGGAAAATGATGCAGCATATGTTAAAGGGAAATTCAATTGTTTACCACAGCCTCTCAGCGGAATCACCCGCTGTCATTGTCCGGAAAGACCACCCGCTTCTTGCTTCCGGGCATAAAACCGTTACCACGGAAATGCTGCAGCAATACCCGCTCGTGATGTACCGCGATACGAACATAGAATATCTGAATGAGGTCGATGAGCTGGGCCTGAATGCCAGGCAGAGCATCCTGGTCCGGGAGAGGGCCTCCATGTATGAACTTTTACGACTGAGTGATGCCTATACAATTGGCACGCACAATCTTCATGCTTATTCCAATACGCAGTATTATGACGATATGGGTGTTATCCGGCTGTCTGACCGGAGCGAGATTCTGGAAATCGGATATATTCACCCGGCCGGGGTCGATCTTTCGCCGATCGCTCAAAGCTATGTCAACAGACTCATCAGCGCATTGGAAAACTGACAGCGGGTCTCATCTGCACATCGTATCGTTGGGACAGAAAAGAGCAGGAAAGTCATTTGCCTGACCTTCCTGCTCGCTTTTTATCCGTTTGTGCTTTCCGGTTCACCAGTCGTCGTCCATGAAGGCCGAGAAGCCTTCCATCTCGTCCACCCAGGTGGGGTCGTACTTTGTGCCGGCCATGTTTGTGCCGCAGCGCGGGCAGCTTTTATAGGGCTGCGGGCTTTTTGCCCCGCATTTGGAGCAGACGTATTCGTCCGCGCGGAAGAGGTGCGTCTTTCTGATCCAGTGCGGTTTCTTCATGCTTCTCCCGCCTTTTCGTGGGGTGGTGTAAGGTCCCTGCCTGTTTCCATTATAGGGGTTCCCGGGCCAAAAGGCAACGGCGAATCTGCCTGTTCCCGGCAGCTGCCGCGTTCAAAATCGTTGCGAAGGCCTTGACTTCGCCGTACGGCTTAGTTTATAATGGCCTCAGCAAAATTGAGCCGTACGGCGAAATTCTGGGGGATAACTGTGCCGGTCAGGCCGTACGGCGGAAGGATGGAAGAGATGATCACAGACGCCGCTTCTTTTGGACGGGCGCTCCGGGAAAGGAGACGCGAACTCGGCTATACGCAGGCCTTTCTTTCCGAGGCAAGCGGGCTCAGCGTCAGCTTTATTTCCGATCTTGAAAACGGAAAACGCACGGTGGAGCTGGACAAGGCAATCCGCCTGGCAAATCTGCTGGGGCTGGACTGCAGCCTTACGCCGAGGGGATAAGCCATGGAAAACCTGATTGTCAGCATGGAACGCGGCGGCGTCATGCGCCGCGTGGGGCTGATCTCCGGAAACAGCGCTTCCGACAGCCGTTTTTCTTATACCGCAGATTATCTGAGAAGCGGGGATCCGGCCCCGGTCTCGCTAAGCCTGCCGCTGCAGCCGGAGCCCTTTTCGCCCTCGCAGACGAAAAACTTCTTTGAGGGGCTGCTTCCGGAAGGCTTTACCCGCCGCACCGTCGCGCAATGGATGCACGTCGCCGAGGACGACTATCTCCCGATCCTCCATGGCCTGGGGCGCGAATGCCTCGGCGCGCTCTGCATCACCGCCGAAGGCGAGGAAAGCGAAGCCGCCTATACGCCGGTTTCCGGGCAGGAGGTGCAGGCGCTCGCCGCGGAGGGCGCGACAAAATCTGCCGAGCTCGTCACCAAAGCGCATCTCTCCCTGACGGGGGCGTCCGGGAAGGTCGGGCTTTATTACAGCGCGGGCAATCACGGCTGGTATCTGCCCCGCGGCACGGCCCCCAGCACGCACATCGTCAAACAGTCGCACGTGAGGCTGGACGGGATTGTCACAAATGAGCGGCTGTCCCTGCTGACTGCGGCAAAATGCGGGATCGAGGTTGCCCGGAGCTTTATCATCAACACCGGCCGGGGCGCGGACCGGGAGATCCTTCTCGCCACCGAACGCTACGACCGCTGCTTTGCCCCGGGCGGGAAGCTGATTGACGGCCTCCCGTGCCCGCTGCGTCTGCACCAGGAGGACTTTGCGCAGGCGATGGGGATCCCCGCTTCCGGGAAATACGAGAAAGAGCCAAGGGGCTATCTGCGCGGAATGTTCGACCTGCTTCGGCACAGCTCCGCAGACCCGATCGCCGACCAGCTGAAGCTGTGGGATATTCTGGTGTTCAATTATCTGATCGGGAATACCGATTCCCACATCAAGAATTTCTCCCTCCTGTACAGCCCGAATCAGAGAACAGTCCGCCTTGCGCCCGCCTACGACGTCGTGAGCACAGTCGTCTACGAAGAAAGTACGCGGGAAATGGCCTTCTTCATCGGCGATGCGGTCCTGCTCGATGATCTGACGCGGGATTCCTTCCGCCTTGCGGCCGGGGAGCTCGGCCTCGGTGAACGCATGGCGATGCGCCGTTTCGACGCCGTGTGCGAGCGGTTCAGGCCCGCCCTTCACGCCGCGGCAGAGGAGCTTGCCGCAGCCGGATTCCCGAAAGCGCTGGAACTGGAGCAGCGCATCCTGAAAGCCGGCGGAGGAAAACAGTAGATTCCTCCTGTGCTTACCCCATCATGCCGCATTGCCCCGGCCGTGATGTCACGGCCGGGGCTTCTCTGTCCCATGTAGTCATCTTATAATATGGAAAAGATATCATAAATAAACTAAACAAGTATTTTCATATTATGAAAAAGTGTGTTATATTACAATCGTCCTGAGGGACAAATAAATAATAGAAAGAAGGAACAGAAAATGAAGAAACTGTTTGTACTGCTGTCTGAATATTACGAGATCTATAAAGAGGGCCGCGGCTGAGCAGCGATGGAACAAAACAGAATAATCGATCATAATTAGCAGGGGCTGCATCACCGGAGT
>JAFPWF010000035.1 GCA_017395085.1 Oscillospiraceae bacterium
CCTGGCCGCCGATGTCGATGATCGCCTTCACACTCGGGTCGGTCACGTGCACGCCCATGGCGTGGCAGGAGATCTCGGAAATGTTCTCATCCGCAAACGGAACCTTGTTGCGGCCGTAGCCGGTACCGATGAGGTACTCCAGCTCCTTGCTGCTCTTCAGGCCGACCTGCTTCAGAACTTCATCCATCGCCGCAATGGCACTCTGCTCGGAATTGATCTTGCTCTTAATCGTGGTGTCGGCAACCATCTTGCCGTTCTCGTCCAGAATAACTGCCTTGGTGTAGGTGGATCCAACGTCGCAACCGCCGAAATATTTCATAATATGTATATCCTCCAAATCAATATTATTACATGCAGACTTCGTCTTCGAATTCTACCAGGGACGGGTCAACCGGCTCGGCACGCATGACCGTGCGCATATACTCGTTGACCTTGTCGCGCATCGTGCGGCGGGAAACCGTACGCGGATCCATGAGGTCGTGCTCGACCCAGATCAGGTCGTAGCCGCGCTGACGGCCCTGCTCGTCCAGGAGGCCCTGAACCGTTGCCATGTTCTTGCAGGCAACATTCTGATACATGATGATCAGCTTTGCATTCCAGGCTTCGCACTGGCGCCAGCATTCATCTACGACGTTCTGGTAACCGCCGTTTGTATGACGGCGCATAACCATACGCTCGTACAGACGGGCCAGGTCACGAAGCGCCTCTTCCTTGTCTTCGGTTTCCAGATGCTTCGTGTAGTTGAGCGATTCCATCTCAACCAGAACATCGATACCCCAGCAGTTGGCAAGCCAGTTCGAGAAGTTGGCATAGTAGTGAGCCGGGCAGGACCAGACCAGAGCGCGGTACTTCATCTTGCGTGCGGGCCATGCGGTCTCGCCATTCTCATAAGCCTTGTGCAGCATCTTGTTCATCTTCTGCATCTCAGGCAAAACACGCGGGTCGATACCGCCGTCCATTTCATAGTTCCACTTGCGGAAGAGCTCATAGCTCGGCCCGATGAACTGCGGACGGGAAGTCTTGTTGATCTCCCACTTCTGAAGTTCAAGATCCGTCTCCTGGTTAAAGCGCTTCATGCAGGTAAAGTAGTGATCCCAGTTCCATTTGGCTCCGGTGGCGTCCTCAATGGCCTTAATGCAGGCTTTAATGTCTTCGGCGCCCATCTGTACGGTTTCCTCATCCAGGTAACGAACCGGGAAGCAGAGATGGAAGACCGGAATATTGGGGAAGCGGCGGGCAAAGTAGGAACTCGCCATCGTGGAACCGTCGCAGGGCATGGAGCTGGAGATAAACAGGGAGCCCATGTCGGGAAGTGCATTAATCACCAGCGCACCGCATTCGGAGGACGGAACCGGGCAGGTATCGGAAGGAAGACCGTAGCTTTCCACCGCATCGATATACGGGATGCAGACAAGCTGGTCAATTTCAGAGACGAGGAACATCGGGAGAAGCTGATGCGGGATCGCAAGCAGATCCGGGAAGCCTGCGGCGATCTGACCCATGGTCATCTCGTCAAAGGTGAAGAGCATCTTGTTGAGCTCGTCGCTGTTGCCGTTCTTGCGGTCTGCTTTGGAAAGGAGAACCAGGTTCTCGGCAACATAGCGGAAAATGGAGAAGGTTGCGGCATGGCTCATGCGGAGGTTGGAACCGCGCAGACCCATGATATTTTTGTCCATAAAGCCGTGGCAGCAGAAATAGGAGATCATCCAGCGATACCACAGCGCGCTGTTCATGGCGGGAATCAGATCCTTGGAGAAGGTCATGAGGAGCATGCCCCACATGCGTGCCCACTCCCAGAAATCGTAGGCAGTATCCACAACGCCGCGCCACTCACGACGCACGGTGCACATGGCGCCCTTGCGATAGAGACGGCCGAGGCTGCGCTCGCCGTTTACTACGCGATCCCACTTCTCTTTGCTGTCAAGAGCCATGAAGTCTTCGTATTCGCTCTTGATCCGTTCCTTATCGGACTTCAGAATGTCAACCATGCCTTCACCGAAGGCTTTCCAGTCGGTTCCGGCAAGCATCTTGCCAAAGATGCCCATGACTTCTTTCAGGTTTTCTCCCTGTTTTTTCCACTCAATGTTATCTTTGGCTTTAAAGAATTTCGGATTTGGGTACTGTACTTTCTGAGCTTTTGCCATTACTCGACGCCCTCCTCTTTATGAATGCGTTTGATCTCAAGCGATTCCACGAAGGCCTGGCAACGGGTCCGGAGCTGACCGGAATTGCCGTTGTTGTACAGACGATCGATGGAAAGCACGGGCCAGCCGTATTCATCGTGCATAATGTGGCTGACAAGGGCACGTTCGAAGCCCCAGTAGTCACAATATTTCATCTGCTCATAAATAATGCCCTCTGCACCGTATTCCTTCGCCAGGCGGTCTGAGGTCTCACGGCGCTGCATGACCTTTTCATCGGAGATGTAACGGGCGCACTCGGAAACTTCCATATAATGGCGGCAGATCTGAGTCAGGACGTCTTCCTTATCGTTCAGCTCAATCACTTCACGACCGGGAGTCGAGCCGAAGCAGTAACGGTCAGATACCACCAGGGCGCCGCAGCCTTCAATCAGCTTGGTGAGGTTGGGATCGTCAATTTCGGAGCCGACAATCGCAACTCTGGCCCGGAACGGATTCTTGCGGTCGGGACGCCTTGCCTTGATCTCTTCCAGTGTCTCGCGCAGGTAGGGAAGAATCTCGCTCTTCGGGCAGACATAAGTGACCAGGTTCAGGACATGGAACTCATAGCCCGTAATCACCGGGTTCTTTCTCTTGCGCAGCTGTCCGATTTCAGAGATGATGCGGCAGACTTCATTGTGTTCTTCCACCGCTTTTCGGAGCGCGTCGTCCGAGGTGTCAACACCGAACACTTCGGTCAGACGGTCCAGAACCCGGACGCGCATCTGTCTGCGATAGCCTTCAATGGTATAGTCAGTGATCTTGAAAGGCATATCGGTATGCGTCACGAAGAAATCCGGATTCTCGTTGACCTGAAGGATTTCAAAGTGTTCCATCGAACGGTTCATCATCGAGCAGGCATCGACGCCGATCAGCGCATTCAGGAACTGATACCCGCCTTCAATGGCACGCTCCAGAAGAGCGCGGGCATATTCGCAGGTGTAGTTCGACATGTAATACGTTGCAATGTCGATGGAGCCGGTGTTGGGCGCGCGGAGCCTGGTCGAGAAGCACTTGTCAACATTGAGAATCACTTCCGGGATATGGAAGCAGGTATAGCCGAGGCAGATGCCGCCTTCGGCCTTTTTCTTCTCAATCAGTTCGTTGTCAGCGTTCTCAAGCAGCCTCTCAAAGTAGATCAAATGCTTAAGATCTTTCAAATGTTACACCTCTTCTTCCTATAAGATTTCTATTTTTTGGAGTGCTTCCTCCACTCCCTTGAGCATAGCGGAATCTGCGGGAAGATCCAACACACTCTGCCCCCGGATGTCGTTGGCGGCAAAGGCACTGTCCGCAGGGATCGCCGTGAGAATCTCAACTCCGGGAAGACTGATCAGATCGACCAGTTCCGGGTTTGTCACACGGTTGATGATAATACCGATGCGGTCATATGCGATGAGTTCATCGGCAACACTCTTGATGGTGGAAATTACCTGCCCGCCCTTCTTGCTCTGGTCGGTAATCAGCAGAAGATGCGTGACTTTTTCCATGACGCGGCGCTGAATCTGTTCAATACCGGCTTCCCCGTCAATGACAACATAGTCAAAACTGCCGGCAAGAAGACCGATCACTTCTTTCAGATAGGAGTTGACTTTGCAATAGCATCCGGAACTCTCAGGCCTGCCGATGGCAAGAAAGGCAAATCCCGGCAGTTCGACCAGCGCATCAAAAATCCGGAACCGCGCCTCACTGAGCAGTTCAAGTGCTTCCCGTGTTTCTCCATTCTCTACACTGTCGACAATGCTCATGCGAATATCGTCCAGCGTAAGCTTTACATCCACGCCAAGCGCTACGGAAAGGCCAACCGCAGGGTCTGCGTCGATTGCAAGAATCTTCTTATCCGGATACCGTTCGGCTAAAAGCCGTACGATGGAAGCACAGATCGAGGTCTTGCCAACGCCGCCCTTACCGGCCACCGTAATAATCTTGGCTTCATTTCCCATATACGTCCCCCCATTTCAGCTGGCTTTTGATCCGATAGCTTCGCTGCAAAGCCGACCGAATACAGCAAAAAAGCATACTATCTCACTATCTTTTGCATTTTAGCATACGGAGGCAAAATATGCAAGATGAACACAGCGACAACAACTGCATACCGTGTTTTCGTGCAATTTGCAGATAATAATCCTAAGTATAGACAAATAGAATTCAGCTGTATAAAAACCCGGTACAGAAAACAGCGTCTGTACCGGGGTTTTCGCATGTTGCACAAAATGCGTATATAAATTTCGTAAAACATTACCAACCGTCAAAGGAGACCTGACTGCTGTCCGGCAAATCGCCGAACGCGCCAAGCCTTTTCAGCGCCTCCAGATGCGTCTGGGAAACCTTCGGGCATACCGCGCCGATTTCATCCACGGAAACATACTCCGTGACGGACTCCCCTGCCCTGGCAAGGTCCTGAGCGGCCGATTCTCCAAGTCCGCCGATTGCCACATAGGGCGGCCGGATTTGTCCGTCATCGGTCAGGAGAAATCTGGATGCATCGGATTTGCGGAATTCGATCGGTGCAAAACGGAATCCCCGCATGTTGAATTCATATACAGCCTCCAGCGTAACCAGAAGGTCTTCTTCATTGGCTGTCAGGCTTGCGGCACGGCGCAGTTCATTGATTTTCCGCCGGACCTTCTCAGTCCCGCCGCACATCATCTCCGCATCAAACCCGCCCTTCTGACTCCGCCTGTAGAAATAGGCGGAATAGAAGGCCAGCGGTTCATGGACCTTAAACCACGCGATTCGAAACGCCATCATGACATAAGCAACCGCGTGTGCCTTCGGGAAAAGATATGCAATCTTTCGGGCGGACTCCACCCACCAGCCGGGCACGCCCATATCTTTCATCTGCTGTTCCGCATCATCCGGAAACTGGCCGGTTTTCTTGACCTTTCCCTTACGCACAGCCTCCATGGTCTTAAAGGCAAGCGACGGCTGCATTCCCCTGTCGATCAGGTAGCTCATGATGTCGTCGCGGCAGCCTATCGTTTCGTCAACCGTGGCGGTTCCGTCCACAATCAGGTCGTGGATGTTTCCGGCCCACACGTCGGTGCCGTGCGAGAATCCGGAAAGGCGCACCAGGGTGTCAAACTGCTTCGGCTGTGTATCCACCAGCATCTGCCTGGTAAAAGCAGTGCCGAACTCCGGCACGCCGATGGTACCGGTATCGCCGATAATCGGATCTCCCTTTGAAAGGCCGAGCGCTTCCGGACTGGTGAATATGCTCATGGTTTCCGGATCCGAAAGTGAGATTTCCTTCGCGTTCACTCCGGTCATGTCTTCCATCATACGTATCATGGTGGGATCATCGTGACCGAGCTCGTCAAGCTTCAGGAGATTGTCTTCCATGCAGTGATACTCAAAATGCGTGGTGATGATGTCGGAGTTCGGGTCATCCGCCGGGTGTTGAACCGGGCAGAAATCCGTCACGTCCATGTCCTGCGGGATCACGACCAGCCCGCCGGGATGCTGCCCGGTCGTGCGTTTGATCCCGACCAGCCCGCCGGCCAGCCTGTTTTCCTCGGCATGCGTGGCTTTGATTCCCCGCTCCTCGAGATATTTTTTGACATAACCGTAGGCTGTCTTTTCGGCAAGAGTACCGATGGTGCCGGCACGGAAAACATGATCGGAACCGAACAGTACTTCCGTGTATTTGTGGGCTCTGGCCTGATATTCCCCCGAGAAGTTCAGGTCGATATCCGGTGTTTTCTCATTCCCCGGAAATCCAAGGAAGGTCTCAAAGGGGATGTTAAATCCGTCTCTGAGCAGTTTCGCACCGCAGCAGGGACAGTCTTTCTCCGGCATGTCGGCACCGCACCCGTAACTCTCGCCCAAAGCATCCTCCAGAGGCAGCTGTTCGACCATATCCGGCTTCCAGGCAAAATGCTGCATGGGAAATTCCGAATAGCAGCAGTCCGGACAGACATAATGCGGCGGAAGAGAGTTTACCTCGGTGATTCCGGACAGAAAGGCAACCATCGAAGACCCGACGCTTCCCCGGCTTCCAACCAGGTAGCCGTGCTCCAGGGAATTCTGGACCAGTTTCTGCGCACTCATGTAAATCACATCATAGTTGTGATCCAGAATGGTATTCAATTCCGTTTCGACACGCTCGGTCACAAGCGGCGGCGGAGTCTTTCCGTAAACCCGGTGCATTTTTTCTAGAACCAGCATTTTGAGATCTTCAGCCGAGTTTTCAATCTTTGGCGGAAACAGGCCCTTCGGAAGCAGCTGGATCTCCTCGACTTCATCTGCAATCGCGCGGGTGTTGGTTATTACCACTTCGCGGGCCGTCTCTTCACCGAGATATTGGAACTCCTGCAGCATCTCATCCGTCGTTCTGAAGAAAATGGGGCAGTCCCGATCCGGATCTGAGAATTTTTTGGCCGCCTGGAGGATCTTTCGGTACTGCTCGTCCTCCGGGTCCATAAAATGCACGTCGCCGGTGGCAACAACAGGCTTTCCCAGCTCTCTGCCGATCCGCAGAATCGTCCGGTTATAATCTTCCAGAACCTGCGCAGACTCTACCCTTCCGTCTTCAATCAGAAAGGCATTGTTGCAGATCGGCTGGATCTCCAGATAATCATAGTAGGAGGCAATCCTGCGGAGTTCTTCATCCTCCTCGCCTCGCATGACCGCACCGTAAAGCTCTCCCATCCCGCAGGCAGAGCCGACCAGGATTCCTTCCCGGTGCTCTTCGAGCAGGCTCTTCGGAATGATTGGGCTTCTGTCAAAGTGCTTCAGGTACGATTGCGAGATCATTTCGTACAGGTTTTTCAGGCCTTTCCGGTTTTTGACCAGAAGAATCATATGCCAGGTTTTCTGTACGTCGCTGCGCTTCAGGCTCTGATATACCGCTTCGGCTCCCCGCAGGGTACCGGCGCCGTGCTCCTGCAGCATTGGGAGAAACTTCTCCATAATTCTTGCAACCACCAGCGCGTCATCGCTGGCCCGATGATGGTTGAACTTCGGAAGATTCAGATGGTTGGAAACCGTGTCCAGTTTAAAGCGCTTCAGATCGGTCAAGAGCGCCTGGCTCAGGGTCAGGGTATCCAGATAGACCGGGTGAAAGTCCAGACCGCAGCGTTTTGCGCTCTCTCTCATGAAACTGGTATCGAAGTGGGCATTGTGCGCCACCAGCGGCCGATCCCCTGCAAAGGCGAGGAAAGCCTGCATTGCGTCTTTTTCATCCGGCGCGTTCATCACATCGTCATTCCGGATGCCGGTCAGTTCCGTGATCTCGTCAGGGATCTGCCGCCCCGGATTCACAAAGGTGTCGAAAGATTTCAGGATACTGCCGCCGGAAAAAATAACCGCCCCGATTTCAATCATGCGGTCATTCTGAGCGTTCAGACCGGTGGTTTCAATGTCAAATGCGACAAACTCTGTATGGAGCGGCAGGTCCGAGTCTCCGATTACGGCATGGCTGAGATCAATGTCGTTTTTGTAATAGGCCTCGAGACCATAAATGATTTTGACGCCGAGTTTCCTGCCCGCGGACCACATATCCGGAAAAGCCTGGGCAACCCCATGATCGGTTACGGCAACCGCCTGCATCCCCCAGTCCGCAGCGCGTTTGACCACGGCTTTCGGATCGGTCAGCGCATCAAGGGCGGAGAAGCGGGTGTGCAGGTGCAGTTCCACGCGTTTTTCCGGGGCATTGTCCGGGCGCAGTTTCTTTTTTGATTTCACAATGTTCTTTGGCTCAAGAACCATGTCGTCGTCAAATTTTGAATAACCGATTTCGCCCTGAACCGTCAGATGGCTGCCTTCCGCAATTCTGTCGAGAACACTCTGATCTTCATCGGAACGCAGGAATCTCGTCACCCGGATGCTGTTGGTATGGTCCGTAATGTCGAATGACAACACCGCGCCGCCGCGTTTTTGCAGCTGACGGCTGGAAACGGCAAAAACGTCCCCTTCCACTGTCACCCTGCCCGATTCCAGAGTCAGGGTATCCATCGAAACCGGCTGCTGACGGATGGAACGGCCCATCAGGACATCTCCCGCCGGCACATTTGGGCCTGCGGCGGCGGTCCCTAAAAACTCAGTACCAGATTTCTGAATCTCGGTTCTGGGATAATCTGGATCAAGCTTCACACTTTTCAGCCCGTAAAGCAGAGCAATCCGGTCTTCCAGCTGCTTCTGCTCCACTGGCGACGGCATTGCCGCAAACTTGGCTTCGATTTCCATCCTGGCTTCCGCCGCATGAACCTTCACCTGGGTAATATGTGATTTTTCCAGTCCGCCTGCCAGATCATGCAGATCCCGGCAGTCCGGAAAAATGGTTAAAAACGGTGTATATTCCATCACATCAAGATTCTTCGATCAGTTCCATCAGCCTAGCGAGCAATTCCTCATATGGATACGTTCCAAGCACTTCGCCTTTCCGGAACAAGATCCCCCTTTCTTTCCCGCCGGCGATCCCGTAGTCAGCTTCCCTTGCCTCTCCCGGGCCGTTTACCACACAACCCATCACGGCAACGGTAATATCCCGGTCGAGATTACGCACTCTGTTTTCCACTTCCTCTGCAAGAGCGATCAGGTTGATTTCCGTTCGCCCGCAGGTCGGGCAGGAAACGAATTTGACTCCGCCCGTGCGCAAGCCGGCCGCTTTCAAAATGGCAATTCCGGCAGAGACCTCACGGACAGGGTCGGCCGTCAGTGAAACACGGATGGTGTTTCCGATCTCTTCGCTGAGAAGGGTCCCGATCCCGACAGCGGACTGGATGGTTCCGTTCCATTCGGTTCCGGTTTCCGTGACTCCCAAATGAAGCGGGAACGGAAACTCCTCCGCCGCCAGGCGATATGCCGCAATCGTCAGCGGTACTGTCGACGACTTCAGAGACAAGCAGATATCCTCAAAACCATACTTCAGCAGGAGTGCCGCATGGCGTCTCGCACTCTCCACCATTGCTTCCGGACAGGGGTGGCCGTATTTTTCCAAAAGCGGCTTTTCCAGGCTGCCGGCATTCACGCCGATACGGATCGGAATTTTCCTCTCACGGCATGATTCTGCCACAGCCTTGACGTTCTCTTCTCCGCCGATGTTCCCGGGATTAATACGGATCTTATCGATGCCGCGTTCAGCGCACAGCAATGCCAGCCGATAATCAAAATGAATATCCGCAACAAGGGGCACGTCTGTTCTGTTTTTGATCTCTTCAATGGCAAATGCCGAACGTTCGTCCGGCACAGCAAGGCGGACAATGTCAACGCCGGCGGCACGCAGTGCACGAATCTGGGTGACCGTTGCTTCCACATCCCAGGTTTTGGTATTGCACATGCTTTGCACGGTAACCGGAGCATCGCCGCCGATATAAACCTTGCCGACGCGAATTTGTGTTGTTTCGGTACGCTTCATGGGTTCCTCCGAAGCTACTGAAAGATTTTGAAGATGTCCTGGAACATGATGACCGCCATCAGGGTAAGCAGCAGCACCATTCCGGCCGCGTGAATGTAACCTTCATACTTCGGATTCATCTTTTTGCCGGTCACGGCACAGATTACCGTTGAAACCAGCAGCAGGAATACCCTGCCGCCGTCCAGGGCGGGAATCGGCAGCATATTCATGATGGCAAGATTGACGGCGATAAAGGCTGCCAGATACAGAATATCAAAGACTCCGTCCGATACGCTTTCCGCGTTTTCGCCGGTTTCCGCCATCAGTTCCACAATTCCGACCGGCCCCGACATTTCCTTCAGTCCGACCTCACCATTCACAAGCATCCGGAGGCTTACCCAGACCATCCGTCCGAACTCCATGGCAGTATTCCAGGTATGACGCAGTTTGACCGGAAATGTCGCTTCTTCGTATCCGAAATTAAAGCCGAAGAGTTCCCGATCCTGGCCCTCATACTGTCTCGGCGTCATTTCAAAGTCTTTCAGCCGAACCGTTTTCCCGTCGCGTATCAGAACCAGATCATAGACGCCGTCTCCGTCCCGAAGAAGGTCGCCCACATCGTAGTACTGGTAAACCCGTTTCCCGTTGATTTTCACAAAACGGTCGCCGACCTGCAGGGCATCCGCACCCTCATAAGGGCAACCGTCAAGAAAACTGTCAATCGTAGGAGAAAGAAACGCTCCTGCTCCCAGATACAGGAAGAAAATGATCAGAATCCCAAGCAGAAAATTGTTGAAGGAACCCGCACAGAGAATCAGCAGACGTTTCCAGACATTCTGGGAAGTAAATGCACGCGGATCTTCCGAATCGCCGTCCTCGCCCTCCATCGCGCAGTATCCGCCCAGCGGAATTCCGCGCAGAGCATAAAGAGTTTCCCCTCTCTGCCTTTTCCAAATAGCCGGTCCCATGCCCACGGAGAATTCATTGACTTTCACCCCGCAAAGCTTGGCCGCAAGGAAGTGCCCGAACTCGTGCACTGCAATCAGCACGCCGAAAATCAGGATTCCGAATAAAACATATGCCGCTGTCATTCGTTTACTCTCCGGTCACACGGTGTACATACTTTCTTGCCGCTTCATCCGCAAGAAGGATCGTTTCCAGAGAACCAGCATCATCACCGGCGACTTCCGAAACCGCACCGGCTGCCAGATCATAGATCCGGTTAAAGCCGATTTTTCCCTTCAGAAACAGATGGACCGCCTCCTCGTTAGCGGCACTCATTACACAGCCAGCAGTGCCGCCGCGGCGGGCACAGTCCATGGCAAGCTTCAGGCACGGAAACTCTTCCAGATCCGGCGCCTCGAAAGTCAGATTCTGCATCGCAGTAAAATCAAGCCGGGAAAACATGGAGGGGATTCTATGCGGCCAGGTCAACGCCAGCTGAATCGGCAGACCCATGTCGGGAACGCCCATCTGTGCAATTACCGTTCCGTCAACAAGTTCCACCATGGAGTGGATCACGCTTTGCGGATGAACCACAACCTGAATGACGTCCGGTGTTACACGGAAAAGACGCATGGCCTCGATGAATTCCAGCCCTTTGTTCATCAGCGTTGCACTGTCTACCGATATTTTTGCACCCATGTTCCACTTCGGATGTTTTACCGCTTCCGCCGGGGTGATGTGTTCCAAATCCGCACGTTTTCTGCCGCGAAAGGGCCCGCCGGAGCATGTCAGCAGGATTTTACGCAGTTCTCCGGGGCCTCTGCCGGTCAGGCACTGAAAAATCGCCGAATGCTCGGAATCCACCGGGATAATTTCCGCTCCCGTTTCGGAGGCTCTCTGCATTACTAGTTCTCCTGCGCAGACCAAAGTCTCTTTGTTTGCAAGAGCAATGCGCTTTCTGGCATCAATGGCGGCAAGCGTCGGCTTTAAACCGACGGCGCCGGAAACAGCAGTAACGACACAGTCAACGGAAGAAAGTGTTGCCGCTTCGATCAATCCATCCATTCCGCTGCCGACACGAATATCCGTATCGGCAAGGGCTGTCTTCAGTTCTCCGGCTGCCCCTTCGTCATAAACTGCCACAAATTCCGGATGAAACTTTCTGGCCTGCTCCTCCAGACGGTCAATCTGGCGATTGGCTGTCAGCGCCGCCACGCGAATCCCGGTGTAATCCGCAACCGCAGCAGTCTGCCGGCCGATCGAACCGGTGCAGCCAAGAATTGAAATGCTTTGTACCATAAAAACCCCCAGTGGTTTCTCAGCGGAGTCCGCCGTAACGTCGGTCACGATTCATATATGCGGCAATGGCCCTGTCCAGCTCGCCAGTCGTGAAATCCGGCCACAGGACATCCGTAAAATAGAATTCGGAATATGCGCACTGCCACAGCAGAAAGTTGGAAATGCGAAGCTCGCCGCCCGGCCGGATCAAAAGATCCGGGTCCGGAATACCCGCAGAATAGAGGTAGCTTCCGAATCTTTCCTCAGTCAGCGGCTCGCTGACGACTCCGTCACGGAAATCGCGCGCATAGCGTTCCGCCGCCTGAATCAGTTCGGCTCGGCCGCCGTAATTCAGACAGATGTTAGCCTGAAAACCGTCGTAATGTTCAGAGATTTCATTCGTACGGGCAACCAGTTCCTGTAGTTCTCCGGGCAGTCCGCTGACATCGCCGAAGACGCGCATTTTGATTCCGTCGCGCTCCATCGTTTCGATCGCTTCATGCAGATACTTGCCGAGAAGGCGCATGATGGTCCTGACCTCTTCCATGGGGCGTTTCCAGTTTTCCGTTGAGAACGCATATACCGTCAGATAGTCAAGCCCGATATCCCTGCAGTAATAAGCGATTTTACGGAAGTTTTCGGAACCGGCAGAATGCCCCGCAGTGCGCGGAAGCCCCCTCTGTTTTGCCCAGCGGCCGTTTCCGTCCAGTATAATCGCAACATGGCGGGGGAACCCGTCCCCCGCCTGCTCTGTTTTCATTCCTGATGCCATCAGATTTCCGTCAGCTCTTTTTCTTTCTTTTCCGTAATCTTGTCGATTTCCTTGATGAAGTCATCCGTCAGCTTCTGAATATCCTTTTCGGCGATCTTGTAATCATCTTCCGTGATCTCAGAACTCTTCTGCTGTTTTTTCAGCTTCTCGATCGCATCCCGGCGGATGTTGCGGATGGCAACCTTGCTCTCCTCCCCATACTTGCGGGTCTGCTTGGCAAGATCTTTGCGGCGTTCTTCGGTAAGCGGCGGGAAGACCAGGCGGATGCATCTGCCGTCATTCTGAGGATTGATTCCCAGGTCCGAGGCAAGAATCGCCCGTTCGATTCCCTTCAGCAGGCTGCTGTCCCAAGGCTGAATCAGGAGTGAGCGGGGATCCGGGGTCGCAATGGTTGCAACCTGCTGAATGGGCGTTGGTGAGCCGTAGTAGTCCACCTGAATCTGATCCAGAACAGCGGCATTGGCACGACCGGCCCGGATCGTCGCAAGCTGAGAAGTCAGTGCGTCACAGGTCTTTTTCATTTTGTTTTCAAATTCCGGGTAATCTGACATCGTTCAAATCCTCCTGTAAACAGTAATATTTGTTATAAGATCCGTCCGGGAAGACGGCAGAATACTCAGTGAACCAGTGTTCCGACGGCCTCGCCGTTCAGAACCCGGACAATATTCTCCGGATCTGCAAGGGCAAACACAATGACGGGAATGCCGTTATCCATTGCAAGGCTTGTCGCGGTGGAGTCCATCACCTGCAGCCTGCGTGCAAGTACTTCATCATAACTGATTTCGTCAAATCGCACGGCATCCGGATTCTTTTTGGGATCCGCGGAATAAACACCGTCGATGTTTTTAGCCAGCAGAATTGCGTCTGCACCGATTTCAGCCGCACGCAATGCCGCGGCTGTATCCGTGGAAAAGAACGGATGACCTGTCCCACAGGCAAACAGAACGACTTTTCCCTCTTCCAGATACTCAAGCGCTTTGCGTACATCATGCCGCTCGCCCACGCTCTGGATCTCAACGGCCGTCATCACGCGTGCATCCACTCCGCACTGACGGAACACATCGGAAACCGCCAGGCAGTTCATCGCAGTGGCAAGCATACCCATGCGGTCCGCGCTGACACGCTCAATCTTGCCGGCACCGTCTTTTACACCGCGCCAGAAGTTTCCGCCGCCGATGACAATTCCCACCTGAACTCCCATCTTGAGACAGCGCTTTACGCTTTCACAGACCTCCGTGACAAACGCAATGTCATATCCGGTTCCCTTTCCTCCGCTCAGTGCTTCGCCGCTGATTTTGATCAAAACACGCCGATATTTTCCACCCATGTCAGCATAGTTCCTTTCCCATCGTACTCATCGTATTCGCGTGTAACAGTGTAGCACAACACATCGACCTTGACAACCGCTTTTAAATCTCCATAACTCTTCCATTCAGCTCCGCGCCGGTCAGCAGATCGCCTCGGTAACAGAGCTTCAGAGAGAAAAACGGTTCGTTGTTTTCCATCATCCGAAGGAAAATCCGGTCTCCTTCCCACAGGTCCGGCAAAGATGCCAGAGCTGATTTTTCGATCCACTCCAGTGATCCTTCGTCACATTCACGCAGCGAACCGTGGAAGTCTTCGGAATGGAACAGGTGCATGTATTCCGTTCCCCATTCGTCCGAGACGAAGGTCACAATCCCGCAGTAACGCCAACTGCCGAGGGTCAGGCCGGTTTCCTCCCGCACTTCACGCAACAGGCAGTTTTCCGGGCTCTCACCCTCTTCAAACTTTCCGCCGATGCCGATCCACTTGTCACGGTTCAGATCATTCTCTTTTTTGATCCGGTGAAGCATCAAATAGCATCCGTCACGCTCCAGATAACAGAGCGTCGTATTGCGCATGTTCAGCCTGCTGTGCATGGAATTTCCGCTGCTTTCTTTCCAACGGTACAGAGAATATGCTCCTCGTCCGCGGTGAGTGCAATTGCCTGAATTTCGGTTCCGCGGGCTTCTATTATGCGGGCGGCGATCTCGTCTTCCACTTCCTTCTGGATCAGGCGTCTGAGATTCCTGGCGCCGTAAACCGTCGAGTATCCTTTTCTGACCAGATACGCGGGAACG
This sequence comes from Oscillospiraceae bacterium, assembly GCA_017395085.1. Classification (GTDB taxonomy): domain Bacteria; phylum Bacillota; class Clostridia; order Oscillospirales; family Oscillospiraceae; genus Limivicinus. Next base: position 14,614 of record JAFPWF010000035.1, read on the forward strand.
CTGTCATCCCAGCTCAGTTCGATTCCGTTTCCTGCCAGGACATCCCGCACCTCTTCCAGCATGAGTACCGCAATCGAAGCGAAGTCTTCCTCAGTCAGGCTGTTGAAGCAGATGATTTCATCCACGCGGTTCAGAAATTCCGGACGCAGGAAGTCATTCAGCGCTTTCAGAGCCTTCTCTCGGCCCATGTCACCGACCGTGCCGCCAAAGCCCACGGTGGCCGTATTCGTATTGCTGCCTGCATTGGTGGTCATCACAATGATGGTATTCTCAAAATTGACGGTTCTTCCCTGCGCATCCGTGATTCTGCCGTCATCAAGAATCTGAAGCAGTATATTCATCACATCGGGATGCGCTTTTTCAATTTCATCAAAGAGCACAACGGAATAAGGCTTCCGGCGGATCTTCTCCGTCAGCTGGCCGGCCTCGTCATACCCCACATATCCCGGAGGCGAACCGATAATCCGCGAAACGGAAAACTTCTCCATGAACTCAGACATATCCAGGCGGATCAGACTCTCCGGGCTGTCGAACATATCGGCGGCAAGGCGTTTCACCAGCTCCGTTTTTCCGACGCCGGACCCTCCGACAAAAATAAAGCTGACCGGTTTCCGTTTCACTTTCAGCCCGACACGGCCGCGGCGGATCGCGGCGCACAGGGTGTCGATTGCCTCGTCCTGCCCGACCACATGTTTCTTGAGTCTCTCATTCAGGCCTGCCAGACGTTCCAGCTCATCCTCTTTGATCGAAGAAGCTGGAATTCTGGTCCAAAGCTCAATGATTCGTGCCAGATTATCCACGGTCAGTGCCGGGCGGGGTCTGGCATTCAGTTCCTTCAGTTCCTCTTCCCGCTGCATTTCGCGGCTTCTGAGTTCCGCAATCCGTGCGTAACGCTGATCGAGCATCTCATCGGTCAGTTCCATTCCCTGGGGCGCATCGGCGCTCATCAGCGCCTCGCGCTCAAATCGCAGGTTCTCCAAATCCCGTTCCAGCTCCATCCGCCGATTGATGTCCGGGTGCTTGAGATTGACATCCGAGCAGGCTTCATCCAGCAGGTCGATCGCCTTATCCGGGAGGAAGCGGTCGGTAATATACCGTTCACTCATGGTGACGGCTTTTTCGCACATTTCGTCCGGAACCGTCACTCCGTGGAATTCTTCATAATAGTGGGCAATCCCCTTGAGAATCAGGATGCTGTCCTCTATGGACGGCTCGTTGACCGTAACCGGCTGGAAACGGCGTTCCAGGGCGGAATCTTTTTCAATATGCTTCCGGTATTCCGTAAAGGTTGTCGCACCGATGACCTGGATTTCGCCGCGAGATAAGGCCGGCTTGAGAATATTGGCGGCGTTCATGCTGCCCTCGGCATCTCCGGCACCGACGATCGTGTGGACCTCATCTATGACAAGGATAATATTCCCCTGCTTCCTGATTTCTTCGATCAGGCCTTTCATCCGGCTTTCAAACTGGCCGCGAAACTGAGTTCCCGCAACCAGCGACGTCAGATCCAGCAGGAAGATTTCTTTCTGGAGCAGTTTTGCCGGAACATTACCCATGGCAATACGCTGAGCCAGCCCCTCGGCAATGGCGGTCTTCCCGACACCCGGTTCACCGATCAGGCAGGGGTTGTTTTTCTGTCTTCGGTTCAGGATCTGGATCACTCGTTCCAGTTCTTCCTCACGGCCGATCATGGTATCCAGCTTCCCGGCACGCGCACGCGCGGTCAGATCAATGCAGTAGTTATCCAGGAACTTGCGCTTCGGCTGTTTCCCGTTCTGCCGCTGTGCCTGTCCGGGTGTTTCACTGCGTTCACGGCTGCGGCCCGGCGTCTCGTGAGGCTGATCCTGTGAAGAAGAGCCTTGCTGCACGGGCCCGTCGCCGGATCGGAACGCGTCCAGAATCTTCCCGAAAAACGGAAAAGTTGCCGTTTTCCCGTCGTCGTCTTCTTCGCTGTCGCTGTCGTCCGTACCGATGAGATCTTCCACCCCGCTCAAGGCATTCATCATTTCCCCGGAAAGGTTGTCCAGATCTTCGTCGGAGATTCCCATTTTGGTCAGGATATCGTCCACAGGTTTGATGCGGAGTTCTCTTGCGCACTTCAGGCAGAGTCCTTCGCTTTTAGACTGTCCGTTTTCTATTTTGGTGATAAACACGACTGCGGGATTCTTCCCGCAGCGTGAGCACATACTTGCCTGCATGGTTACCTCGCCATTATCAGAGTTGGGTTCTTACAAACCTCAGAGAAGTCCGTTCGTAAGGAAACGGAACGTCATAAAAAAACGCGCCAGAAGGGTCTTTTCCAGTGTGCCTCTGCCGATAATGAGCCCGAGGAAACTCAGCAGCCAGCACAGAAGCACACAGTACAAAAAGCCTTTTACAAAGCCCATCAGGGCTCCGCCGAGTTCATCGAGCAGTTCCATGCTGTCCGGCAGCCGGAATACCAGCCCGCCGATATTGCTGATTGCCACCAGCAGGATCAAAATCAAAAGGAAGCAGAGTGCCAAACCCATCACATAAGTGATTGTATCGCAAAGGATGCTGACAACGGCCTCGGTCATCGACACGCCGTTCTGATCGGAATACCGGACTGAGCGTTCTGCCAGTTCCTCTGCACGTTCTTCATGGAAGCCTGTTTCCTCCATGCAAAACACCGCATAATCATAGCGCAGTGAGCTGTCGCTTTCCAGCACATCCTCCAGAGACAGGTCCGTGGAACCGTAGCCCATCTCTTCTAGAACCGCACTGCGGGTTTTCTGGGAATCGATGTAGCCGTCCACAAAGGGTTCCAGAACCGGAACCGCTTCCGAAGCGTAATTGTCGGAAAGAGAGCTTCCTGCCAGGAGTGCAATAATAATTGCGAAAATCCCGGCAATCCCGCCAATCAGGCCGCGCTTATATCCGTCCCAAATGCAGAGCGCGACAATCAGCAGCAAAAGCAGATCAAGAATGATGTTCAAGCGTTCACCAGCTTTCCGTAAGCCCGAGATCGTCCGGATCACCGAGTTGAAAATCGGGATACCAGATTTGGTTCATATAAAGGCCCTGAGGCGGCATTGTAGGCCCTGTCAGGCGGCGGTCGCCTTTTTCGAGAAGTTCCGGGATCTCTTCCGGCTGCAGCTTCCCGTACGAGGCGTACACCAGCGTCCCGACAATTGCCCTGCACATATTATACAGAAACCCATCCGCACAGATGGAAACCGTGATCAGGTTCCCCGATCTGTTTATCCTGCAATGATATACGGTACGCACCGTCGTCTTCGTTTCCGTACCGACAGAACGCACGGCCCGGAAGTCATGCGTTCCTTCAAAGGCCGCGGCAGCACGGCGCATCTGGTCAAGATCCAGTTTCTGTGGATAGAAGCAGACACGATTTTGCAGAAACGGCTCGCGTATGGGCGCATTCAGGATCCGGTAGACATACTCTTTTTTTACACAGCTGCCGATTGCATTAAAGGACGCCGGGCCGTCCCAGGCTTCCCGGACGGCAATATCTCTCGGCAGCCGGGCGTTCACCGCAAACGGAATCCGGTCTGCCGGGATCCCGCAAACAGTGCGGAAGTTTGCGCAGTAATGCCGCGCATGGACGCCTGCATCCGTTCTTCCGCAGCCTACGGCTTTCACCCGGTGACCGCACACCTGAGACAGCGCAGCCTCCAGCGTTTCCTGAACGGTACGTCCGTTTTTCTGAGTCTGCCAGCCATGATAGGCACTGCCGTCATAACTGAGATGAAGAATCACATTTCTTTCATCTGTCTCCATGCTCGTTACACCCCGAAGTGCTTCATCACAATAATCCCGGCTGTCAGAGCCGCTCCAAGCAGCAATGCGATATAATCAATCCCGGTATAATGCAGCTCGTTCATCCTTGTTCTGCCTTCACCGCCGTGATAACAGCGGCTTTCCATCGCGACGGCAAGCTCATCCGCGCGCCGGAATGCCGAAACAAACAGCGGAACAAGAATCGGCAGCAACGCTTTTGCCCGCTGGATCAGATTTCCGGTCTCGAAATCTGCCCCGCGCGCACGCTGGGCCGACATGATCTTATCCGTTTCTTCAATCAGGGTCGGGATAAAGCGAAGCGCCATGCTCATCATCAGCGTCAGGGCGTGCACCGGCACCTTCAGCTTCTTCAGCGGATTCAGAAGATGTTCCAGCCCGTCAGTCAGTGCCATAGGGCTGGTCGTATAGGTCAGGAGAAATGTTCCCGTAATCAGCAGCGTAATGCGCAGAATCATTTTGACCGCGCGGTCCATGCCTTCCCAGGTAATGATCCAGCCTTCCCGGATCGGCGTTCCGCGGGTATAGAAGAGGTTGAGCAGCGCCGTCAGCACGATGATAAACAGCATCGGCTTCAGGCCCTTGAATATGTTTTTCAGACGGATGTTGGCGACGCGCATACAGACAAGCGTCAGCACAAGGATCAATCCGTTTGAAACCCAGCCTCTGGTATTGAACAGTGCGATAATATACAGAACTACGAGAATCAGCTTGGTACGCGGGTCAAGCCGATGTACCACGGTATCGCCGGGGAAATACTGGCCGAGTGTAACATCCTTCAGCATGCGGGCTCACCTCCCGCACAGCGGATTGCGCTGAGAAGCTGTTCATGCGTATAGATTGGCCCGTTCAGCCTGAGCCCCGAATCACGCAAAGCAGAAGCAAGCGCCGCCGCTTTCGGTACATTCAGGCCGATGGAAGTCAGTTCACGCGGATGCGAGAAGACCTCTTCCGGGCTTCCGTCCATGCTGACCGATCCGCGTTCGAACACGATCAGCCTGTCCCCATATTCAGCAGCGCTGTCCATATCATGGCTAACGACAATAATTGTTGCGCCGGTCTTCTCACGGTAACTGCGGATGTTTTCCATGATCTGCCGGCTTCCTGACGGATCCAGCCCGGCGGTCGGTTCATCCAGAATCAGGACTTCCGGATGCATGGCGATCACGCCGGCAATCGCAATCCGGCGCTTCTGTCCGCCTGACAGTTCAAGTGGGGAACGGGACAGGAGCTCCTCTCCAATGCCTGTAAAGCCGGCGGCCTCCAGAACACGTTCCTGCACTTCTGTTTCCGGCAGTTTCATGTTGCGCGGGCCGAAGGCAATATCGGCCTGCACGGTTTCTTCAAACAACTGATACTCCGGGTATTGGAACACCAGGCCGATTCTGTGCTTGATGTCCCGGCGGCTGATTTTGCTGCGATTGATATCCTCTCCGTCGACGAGGACCTCCCCTGCGGTCGGCTGGAGCAGTGCGTTCAGGTGCTGCACAAATGTCGATTTCCCGGAACCTGTGTGTCCGAGGAGAAAAATATTCTCTCCCTGGCCGATCTTCAGATCAATATCCCGGATGGCAGTTTTTTCAAAGGGCGTCCCCACACTGTAGGTGTGCAGGAGATTCCGTACCGTTATTTCTGCCATGCTTCCTGCTCCCGCTTTCGCAGCGATGCGGCAATATACTCCGCACAGCATTTCATCTGCAGCACATCCGGCGGCAGCTCTTCCCCGGCCAGATTCAGGTCGAACAGGACGCGCATTGTTTCAGGGACATCCAGGCCTTCCTGTTCCATCCGTTCGACATTGCGGAACACCTCAATCGGCTTTCCGTCAAGGACGATTTTCCCGTTCGACATGACAACAAGTCGGTCCGCATCGATGCACTCGTCCATATGATGCGTAATCAGGATAACGGTAATATTCTTTTCCCGGCAGAGCCGGTGGATCGTAGAAATGACTTCCTGCCTGCCGACGGGATCCAGCATGGCGGTAGGTTCGTCCAGAACAATCACCTTGGGCTGCATGGCAAGCACACCGGCAATGGCCACTCTCTGCTTCTGTCCACCGGAAAGCAGGTGCGGCGCATGCATCCTGTATTCATACATGCCGACCTGTTTCAATGCGTTGTCAACGCGTTCACGAATCTCCTCTGAAGGGATCCCGAGGTTCTCCGGGGCAAACGCCACATCCTCTTCCACGACATTGGAAACGATCTGATTGTCGGGATTCTGGAATACCATTCCCACTGTCTGCCGGATTTCCAGCAGATGATCTTCATTTGCAGTATCCATGCCGGAAACCAGGACTCTCCCCTCGGTCGGGAGAAGAATCCCGTTCATCTGTTTGGCGAGGGTAGACTTTCCTGATCCGTTGTGACCGAGAATAGCATTGAAGCTTCCCGGTTCGAACCCGATTGAGATGTCACAAAGGCTGTCGTGATCGCTCTCGGGATAACGAAAACGAACACTCTCAAACTCGATGATAAAAGCCACTGCGAACTCCTTGCTGCATAGGAATAAACTGTGATATTTTATCATTGTTCAGGGCTTTGGTCAACTAAAAAAAAGAGGTTGACAAACGCAGTTGAATCGGGTATGATACATAAGCTGTCGCGCGGGAGCATAGCTCAGCTGGTTAGAGCACCTGCCTTACAAGCAGGGGGTCACTGGTTCGAGTCCAGTTGTTCCCACCATATTGATTTGCCTCTGTAGCTCAGTAGGTAGAGCAGCGGACTGAAAATCCGCGTGTCGTTGGTTCAACTCCGACCGGAGGCACCACCCCTAACTGGGGTATGCGGGCATAGCTCATCCGGTAGAGCGCCACCTTGCCAAGGTGGAGGTAGCGAGTTCGAGCCTCGTTGCCCGCTCCAAACATCTTGCGGGGTTCCCCCGCAAGATTATTATGGCGCCATAGCCAAGTGGTAAGGCAGCGGACTGCAAATCCGCGATTCCCCGGTTCAAATCCGGGTGGCGCCTCCAAAGAGATGCAGTTCAAGCTGCATCTTTTTTGTTATCCTGCAGCGAAAAACAGGCTGTCTCAGTCACGAAATCCCGAATTCGGGAATGGACCTGTGACAGCCTGTTTTCAGATGCTGAACTGTGCGATTCTGCTGAATCAGAACATTCCGGGGAATCCTCCGAGACCTCCCTGCAGTTTGGCCATCGATTCGCCCGTTTTTTCGTCCGCCATCTTCAAAGCTCCGTTGACGGCGGCCAGGATCAGATCCTGCAGCATTTCAACGTCTTCCGGATCGACCGCTTCGGGATCGATGGTGATCTCCTTGAACTCCCTTGTTCCGACAATGACTGCTTTCACGGCACCGCCGCCAGCTGTAAACTCAAACGCAGTATTCTCCAGTTCCTGCTGCATCTTCATGAATTCCTGCTGCATTTTCTGAGCCTGCTTCATCATGTTTACCTGACTGCCGGGCATGCCCCCGCGGAATCCGCCTTTTGCCATAGTATTGTACCTCCCTGCTGCCGCAGATGCGGCTGACTATGCTTTAAAAATATCTGCTGAATTATGAAAGAAAACTTACTTCAGGAAACTGCTTCAGTTCATTCAGGTCTCTCAAAGAGCGCTGATCCGGCTTCAGTTCCTGAACCTGGACCGCGACCGGAACGCCGGTGATCCGCTGCGCAGCAGCCGAGAATACATTCCTGATCTCAGGGCGCTTCATCCGTTCAAACAAAAAGCCGGGTATCGCTTCCAGAATAAGATCCTGACCATATAAACTCATCCGGAACCGTGAAGGATCGTCCACCGCAAAGCGGATCTCAATCGGCAGGTTTATCCTTGCCTCCTGCAGAATACCGCTGACCGCATCTTCCGGTGCTGCCGGGACAGGCTCCGGCCCAACCGCGTTCTGCCCGTCATCCTGCGGCAGCTCTGGACCTGACTCCGGCTCTTCGGGCTTGTTCTCAACGGGCAGCATGCTTTTTGCCGAGTCCTGCAAGCCCTCCGGTTCGCTTGCTGCCGGCTGAATTGCAGATTCCACAGGCACCTCAATCCTGCTCTGAACAGAAATTCCCTTTTTCATCTCGGCTTCCAGCCTTGAGAGCCTTGCACGCAGGGATGCCGCCGTATCAGCAAGCCTGTTATCACAGAGGCTGACAATACAGAGTTCCGCAACAATCCGCGGATTTCGAACCGTGCGGATTCTGCTGAGTGCGCTCTGCATCGTATCCGCGCAGTAAAGTATTTCTTCCTCGGTCATGCTCCTGGCGAAGCTGTTCAGATCATCCCGCTCATAGTTGCCGGAGATCAGCTCTTCGGCGCCTGCGCCGGCAGCTTTCACGATCATCACATCACGCAGGAGGCCGTTCAGTTCCCCTAAGAAGGTTGCCGGTTCTTTTCCATCCAGCCAGATCTGCTGGAAGAGCTGGAGGGCTGATGCGCTGTCATGTCGAAGAATGACCTGAAGCAGTTCCACCAGATTACGGTTTCCGGCGAGCCCCATTGTTTCAAACACGGTATTGACCGTAATCCTGCCACCGGCGGAACACTGGTCCAGGATGCTCAGCGCATCACGCACACCGCCCTCGGCAAGCCTGCCAATCTGGACAGCCGCCTCCGGTTCCAGCTGAAGGCTTTCACGGGCTGCGATCTCCTGCAGGTAGGCAGCCAGCCGCTCTGTCGGGATTCTGCGGAAGCTGTGCCGCTGGCATCGCGAAAGAATCGTCGCCGGCACCTTCTGAAGTTCCGTGGTGGCGAGAATGAACATCAGATGCTCAGGCGGTTCTTCTATGATCTTCAGAAGCGCATTGAAAGCCTGCATGGAAAGCATATGAACTTCGTCAATGATATAAACGCGTTTTTTTGCTGCCGCAGGCGAGAAGATCGCCTCTTCCTTCAGGTCCCTGACATTATCAACGCCGGTATTTGACGCGGCGTCCAGTTCAACGATATCCAGAATGCTGCCGTCATCGATTCCGCGGCAATACCGGCAGCGGTTGCACGGGTTCCCGTCAATGGGGTTTTCACAGTTTACCGCTTTTGCCAGAATGCGCGCACAGGTTGTCTTGCCGGTACCGCGTGTTCCGATAAATATATATGCGTGAGAAAGATGCCCCGTTCGCACCTGGTTTTTCAGTGTTTCTGTAATATGCTCCTGACCGATGACCTCATCAAAGGTCTTCGGCCTCCATTTTCGATACAGCGCCTGGTACAAAACGGTTCACCTCCCCCTGTTCAGCTTATAAAAACGTGGCTCTTGACAAGACTGCACACCTTTCCTTGAGTCCCCTTCCATGCCCGTTACGCCGGCAGCCGGCTCGGACCCGGCAGCCCCGCGGCACACGAAAAGCACCGCTTAATGCTGCTCGGTTCCCCGCCTGACATGGTTCACGGGTTTCCGTTGCGCGGGACCGGATCGTCAACGCTGCTTACCGGAGTCAGACAACACAGAAACAGCCCTCGGTCAGGAATTCATCCCTGCTGTAGCGGATTGCAGGTTACAGGGCACCGCTGGCTCCCCGACTAGTGCAGCCTTGTCAAAAGCCACGGGTGGTATCTTACACCTTTTTAATTCTCCTTGCAACTGGTTTTTTCAAACCGGGCTCAGGGCAGATAGACGGACGCGCTCTGCCCGAGCATCAGGCCGGTGTCATTGACACTGAGATGTACATTATAATAGGCTGCATTCTGTTTCGTGTTTCCAAGGGCGGAAATCTCCGTCACAGTCCCGGTCAGGACTCTGGATTCATCGGTATCCATGGTAACCGGGATCTGGTCTCCCACACTCAGATTCCCCAGATCCATCTCATCCACTTCGGCCACCACTTCCGTGGTGCCGCTCCGCCAGACCCTGCAGAGGAGCTGTCCCTTCCAAACCTGTTGGCCTGGACTCACGGCAACCGTGCCAACCACGCCGTCCGCAGGAGCAGAGACCGCCGCCTGCGCGCCGGCGTCCGCGTCCTGAGCCATCACGCACAGAAGCACGTCGCCTTTCTTCACTTCATCTCCCTGCGCCACCAGGATTTCCGCAATCCTTCCGGCTGCCGCCACGGTGACATCATCCCGAAGATAAACTTTGCCTTTTCCGACTTTGTCATGAGACCGGTATCCGGAATCCTTATACAGGTCCATTTTTTTGTCTGCGTCAAAACTGCCGGTAAGGATCTCCACTTCGTAGTTGTCACCCGCCGCGGCAATCACAACGCCGGAGCCTTTCTCGCTGCTGGATTTGAAGTAGAGCACATCGCCGATATGCAAATGCTTGTTCTCCTCATAATCGGCAGCGTCCTCGTAGGTGCAGTGCATCCTCTGCCGTGCGGATGGCTCCAGGGCCAGAACCGCGCCGTAGGTTGCCATCGCGGAATCGGCACTGTCACCCTGTTCGGCAAAAAGATAGCGAACCGTCCCGTCTTCCGGGGCACAGATATTTGTCGTCATCATTTTAAACATTGCCGTTCCGGCATCAACCGTGTCCCCAGCCTCCCAGTCAAAAGGCAGGAGCGTCCCGGAGCAGGGCGCAGTAATATCATCAAAAGCGGAAGCTCGTACCACTCCGTTTGCGATGGCATACTGCGTCAGATCCGTCTCAGCAGCCGCCCGGGTGCCGGGAAGGCAGACCAGCAGGACCAGACACAGGATCACAGGGATAAGTTTTTTCATAATCGTACTCCTTGCAAGTATGTTCAATTCAGAATTCATTCCACACTTTTCAGTGCTTCCACCATGTCAATACCGCGGACCTTCCGGGTCAGAAGCCCTTCCACAAACAAACTGTAAACATAGGTGATCACGCTGGCGAGCAGAACCGAGCGGGCACTCACATGCCTGACAAACACCATGGATTCAAACTCGCAGGTTCGCAGAATGATGCCGACCAGCACGATACCCGGGACAATGCCGAGCACCACGCCGATGATGGCGGTCAGGTCGCTCTCGCGGAGCATCAACGAACGGATTTCCCGCTGGTGATAGCCCAGCACTTTCAGTGTCGCATAATCTCTCACCCGCTCGGTAAAGTTCATCAGGCCCATATTGTAGCAGATCACAAATGCCAGCCCGAGAGCGGCTCCGGACAGGATGGAAAACGCAGCCGACGTGGCATCCAGGATCGTCATCCCGTCTGCAAACTGATCTTCCAGATAGTGGACCGCGTCCACTTCGTCCATTTCATCAATTTTATGAAGCGTCATGGAATCCGGTCCACGCAGCAGAAGCGACGTAACCCGGAAGTCTCCCTTTCGGCAGCTGTTCCAGGCCGATTCGCTCATGAAGATGCCCTGTGCCGCATTAGTTTCGGCAAACGCCGCTATCTTCATCTCAAGAGGTTCGTCATCATCCGGAAAATAAATACTTACTGTTTCTCCCATGGAGATTCCCATGATGGATGCCAGTTTCCGGCTGATGACCAGATCCTTTTCCGGCATGGGCATGATCTCCTGATCTCCCGTGAGCCGGATCATGGTCTGGTTATCCTTCAGGACGGTGAGCAGACATGCCCTGGAAGTATCGCCGCCATGGAGCGATACGCTGAGATCCATAATGCCCTCAATTTGCTCGGCGTTCAGGCGCTTCTGATAGCTCTCAAGTGTTCCGGCTTTTCCGTCAATCAGGTCCACGCGGAGTTCATAGCCCAGAGTGCCGCCGTAATACTGGCGCATGAACCAGGTCAATGACTCCTTCAGGCCGAAGGTCGCAATGATCAGCATGTTGCAACACAGGATGCCAACCAGAACAATGACCGTGCGGCCCTTATTGCGCATCAGGTTGCGAATGATCATCTTGCTGTTAAAGCTGAGTTTTGACCAGAACCATTTCCAGCGTTCCAGAAGGATCCTGGTTCCGCCTTTCGGCGGTCTCGGCCTCATGAGATCGGCTGTCTGCTCCCGCAGTGAACTCCGCAGGGTCAGCATGCAGATTGCAACAGACAGCAGCACCGACAGAACGGTCATTCCGTAGGCAATACGGCTGATGGGCGGCCGCAGCATATACGGGTAGCGGGAGTTGTGCACCATCATCTTCCACAGAACATCCGGAATGGTGTATCTACCCACATACAGGCCGATCAGGGATCCGATCGTCGAGGGCAACAGGGCGTACCACAGATAATGCCGGCGGATCTGCCGGTTGGTATATCCGAGCGCTTTCAGAGTCCCGATTTCCAGCCGTTCCTTGTCAATCATGCGCTTCAGCGTGGATACTACGATCAGGGCCGCAACGGAGAACGCAAGAACCGGGAACACATAGGTCATGCCCTTAAACATCTTGGCATAGCTTCGTGCCATTGAAATGTTTTTATGAGAACCCGTCGACACCACAATCGCCGACGGCACTGCTGACTCAAGGGCTTCGCGGACCGTGTTCTCATCGGCGCCGTCTTCAATTCTGACCATCACGCTGGTATACGGCAGATTGGGAAATGCAGTATGTGACAGGATGATAAATCCGTAATGATCCGGATCCGGAACAATTTCTTTGCTCGTAATCGCATACTCCGCAGAAAGCACGGTTCCTCGTATGATAAACTGCATCTGCTGGCCGAAAACATCCATCGTTACGGTGTCTCCGAGTTTCAATCCGAGCGCCTTTGCAAACTGTTCCTCAATCAGGCAGCCTTTGGTATCGGACGCGGCAAGCATGCTTCCCGAGCGGAGATAGGGTTTGTTCAATTCAAAATCGCCCTCATAGATCTCCAGCGCAGCTTCCACATCGCCGCCCACGTTTTCCAGATCCACCGTGATGGAAGTGCGGCTCTGGGCGGCGGCAACGCCGGGCGTATGACGGATTCTATCGATATCCTGCCTGGAAAGCGAAGAGGTACTCACCCAGAAGTCTGAGAGATTGCATTCTTTGAAATAGGTCTCCACTGTTGTGTCCATCAGCCGCCAGGTGCCATCCAGACCTGAGAAGACCCATGTGCCGAGAAAACACAGCAGGATCATCGCGATGAACTGCATGGCGTTCTCGCGCATATCCCGCATCAGCTTCCGGGCCAGCATGCCTTTTCGTGCAGAAGCATGTTTCGATCCCGGAGGCACGGCTTTTTTTACCATTGGATGTCCTCCACACGGATCGGATTCTCATTGATGGTGATTTCCTGCACTTTGCCGTTGCTCAGGCGGATAATCTTGTTCCCGAGAGGAGCAATGGAAGCATTATGCGTGATGATCACCACCGTAGTGTGATAGTCACGGCAGAGGCGGGTCAGGAGCTCCAGCACCTGCTCACCGGTGGTGCTGTCCAAAGCGCCGGTCGGCTCATCGCACAGCAGCAGAGCCGGGTTCTTGCAGAGAGCCCGGGCAATGGAAACACGCTGCTGCTCACCGCCGGAAAGCTGCGGCGGGAAATTGTCTATCCGTTCCGCAAGGCCGACGTCCCTCAACACCTCCGCCGGGTCCAGCGCATCTTTGCAGACCTGCTGAGCAAGTTCCACATTCTCCAGAGCCGTCAGGTTATGCATCAGGTTATAGAACTGAAATACGAAGCCCACGTCCAGCCGACGGTATTCCGTCAACTGGCTGTCGTTCATATCGGTGATCACTTTGCCGCCGACCGTGATTTTCCCGGAAGTCGCGCGATCCATCCCGCCAAGCAGGTTCAAAACGGTCGTCTTCCCCGCGCCGCTGTGGCCGAGGATGACACAAAGGTCCCCCTTTTCGATGGTGAAACTCACGTGATCCGCCGCATGTACCACCGTATCTCCGGTCGGATAATCCTTGCAGACATTTTCGAACTCAATATAACTCATTTGCCTTAACCCTCAACCAAAAGCATACCTGAAAACTTGTATACTAATCTGATATTATAGATTATCACTACCCCGGTTTTCTGTCAATCTTCTGCAAAGTACAGAGGATTCCCGCTTCTGGAGGGTTTACAATGATGTGTGATAGTTAACAAAAAAACAGTGAACAGAAGTGGCCTGTACTAAGGTTGAGTTGTCAAGACAAAACCGAAAGGCAGGTTCCACGCTATTCGCCAGATATATTGATGGATGAAGAGATATGCCGGTACATACAGGACTTGCGTGCAAACAAGGCTGGCATTCCGGAGCATCACAATGTGACGCCGCTGTTACGCGACCGTTACGTAGAGAAAGAGAAAGATATAGAGATAGAGCCAGAGGCGGTAAAAAGATGTCAAGTAGAAATTTTTATAGAATGGCGCACAAACAGGGTTTAATTCCGTTATACATATTAAAGATTACACTGAGGAAGGAGGTCGTTCGTTGAATCTGGAAGAGCAATATGACCGGATCTATAAATATCTGTATTTCCGCCTTCATGACCAACATACAGCGGAAGACCTGACACAGGAAACCTTCCTTCGGTTTATTGGAAGTAGGACGTATCAGGATGAGAACCGCCAACTGCAGTACCTGTATACGATTGCGCGCAATCTGTGCAGTCAGTATTACAGAGACAGGATGATTGTTTTCAACTTTGATGAAGCATTGGATATCCCGCAGCTGGAAGAATCGGAACAGTCATTATTAGAGCGTATCAGCCTGACAGATGCTCTCCAGAAGCTTTCACAGGAGGAGCGGGAAATGCTGCTATTGCGGTATGTCAATGGCGTCCCAGTCCCCGTGATAAGCCGTCTGTACCATATATCAAGGTTTTCTGTATACAGGAGGCTGAAGAGGATACTGAAAAAGGTCAAGGTTGAAATGGAGGGAGAAAATGGATAATGACAGGATCATCAAGCATCTGAAAGAAATCTGCCGGACTCCGGAACCGGAAGAGAAGAAGGCTTTCTTTCAAGGATTAGAAGAGCGGGGCCTGATATCCAGACATCCTGAAGCCATAAATCATGGAGACTTTCTCCTGAGACAGTTTTTTTATGTTGGTAAATGGATATGGCTGTTGTCGGCGGTCTTATTGTTGCTCATTACGGGAATCTGTTATGGCAACACAGGAAACTATCCTTTTGCATTAACTCCTCTTCTGGCGGTTGGGATCCTTGCAGAGACAGGAAGGTCTTTTCGGTGGAAAATGGCTGAACTGGAGTATACTGCCAGATTTTCATTAAGGAGTGTAATGCTTGCAAGGATGTTTCTGGTGGGAGTCGTGGAGACGGCAGGCCTCATGCTTGTTGTTTTGGTGGTACGTCCATGGTTTTCGTATTCTCTGATCAGAGTATTCCTATACATGATGGTGCCGTATCTGGCAGCTTCACTGTCAGGCTCAGTGTATGAGAGGAAGACCAGGTCGGACAACAGCTGGGGAAGCATCATAATCTGCTTCTTGTCATCAGGACTTTTTGCGGCGGCACCATATTTTCTAAGCAGTTTATATGAAGAAAGGTTTACTGTCATCTGGACAGTGGCGTTTATCCTGCTTATCTTCAGCCTTTTTGTCAGCGTGCGCAGATGGATTTGTGAGTTGGAGGAACCGGTATGGAACTAATAGCAGACAGAATCACCAAACAATATAAGAACAAGATTGCGGTTGACCGGATGTCATTTACCCTGACAAAAGGAGTAACGGGACTTCTGGGTGCAAACGGAGCGGGAAAAACAACCCTGATGAGGCTGCTCTGCGGGATTCTCACTCCTGACAGCGGAACCGTTTCCTGTGACGGAATGAGCGTAGGAACAGAGGAATATCGAGATATTTTGGGATATCTTCCCCAGGACTTCGGTTTCTATCCGGAATTCTCCGGAAAGGATTTCCTGCTCTATATGTCCGCTGTAAAGGGCCTGACAAAAAAAGATGCCGATCGAAAAACAAAGGAACTGATCGAGCTGGTCGGGCTGGGAGATTCCGCCGGGAAAAAGGTGCGTACGTATTCCGGTGGGATGAGGCAGAGGCTTGGGATCGCGCAGGCTCTCTTAAATGATCCACAGATTCTGATCATGGATGAACCGACAGCGGGTCTTGATCCGCAGGAGAGAATCCGCTTTCGCGAGCTGATCTCAGGATTGGGACAGAATAAGATCGTTCTGCTCTCCACACACATCGTATCGGATCTGGAGCATATCGCAGACCGGCTGATGATTATGAAGGACGGACAACTGCGCTGGCAGGGAAACCGGTCTGCCGGGGGAGAAGATCTGGAGGCATTCTATATCTCTCAGATTGGGGAAAAGAGGTGAATTTGCGTGATGCTTCGGACGATATATTTGTACGAACTGAAAAAGCTGTTTCGTGCAAGGGTAAATTTGATTGCGCTTACAGGAGCAGTCCTTATGCTCTTGTTCCTGGTGATATTCTCCATCTTGGAGGTCCAACCGGTATCCCGGGAAGCGGCCAAAGAACTGGACGGCAGGACCATTGACGGAGATCTGATAGAGGAAATGAAGCCTGCCATGAGGTTTGAAAACGGAACTACGTTTTTGGAGATTACTGCAGAGTCTGAAAAATATGTTCCTGTTATGGAGGTGATCACTTCCGTGACCGGTTATGTCGGTGATCTTACCCGCTTTGATGGATCAGAGTTTTATGTCTTGCGTGAGCAGGAACTGAAGCAGCGAATCGAAAAACAGGGACTCTCAGAAACAGAAAAGGAATTCTGGCGCAGCCGGGAGGCGCAGGTTTCCAAACCTTTTGTTTATCATTATCACAGCGGGCCTGCAAACCTGCTCAAAGCCTTTCAGGTACTTGGATTCTTTATCTTTCTCCTGTCTACTGTCGGACTGTCAGGCGTCTATGCAAGAGAAACGGCAGATAACATGAATCAGCTTCTGCTGTGCAGCCGATACGGAAAGAAAGAACTGTATCTGATCAAATTTGCTGCTGGCCTTACTTGGATTCTTGCAGCGGCATTCCTGTTGCTTCTTGCTATATTCACCCCTTATTCCTTTGTTTACGGGATGGAAGGGATGGGGGAAATGCTGCAGCTGGTGAAACCGTGGTCCATGCTTCCGTATACGCTCGGACAAATGCTGGGGGTGTACGCAGGAATATACCTTCTTACAGCGGTCCTTTTTGCCGCTGTGACCATGCTGCTGTCTGTGATTACGCAGAATCAGCCCGCTGTGACCTGCGGATTGTTGGGGTATCTGATCGTTGATCTGTTTGCGGAACTTCCGGATCGCTTTGGCGTAATACAGAAGATATGGCTTCTCCGGCCGAATGCGGTTTTGATGAACACAGGATTTACCAACTACCGACTGACACATCTTGCAGGCAGATTGTTTTTGAACTTTCAGGCGGCGCCTGTAATATACACAGTGATAATTGTGGCAGCGCTGCTGATTGGACGGAGGAAATACCGCAGGCTTCAAGTCGGGAATTGATGCCCACCTGAATAGAAACATCAGCAAAGCATAGATGCAAACAAGAATAAGCGGAGTAAACATGGCAATCAAGCCATAAAAGCAAAAATCCTGAACTGGGGTAAACCCGGTTCAGGATTCATTTTTAATCATTTTGCTGGAAAGTGCCAAGAGTAGCTTTATTTCAAATCTTTCAAGACGCTTTTGGGCAAAAAAATCAGGATTGCTATGTTGTTAAAACAGCAATCCTGATTCTGGTGGAGATGAGGGGAATTGAACCCCTGTCCGAAAGCACTTTGACAAAGACTTCTCCGGGCGCAGACGGTAATTTACATTCCCTCACCGAAGCGCATGCCGTCATGCTCATCGGTTCGGTAGCTTCATCATTCATGATATGCGCAAAGCTTAGCATATTCACGTGCACCACTAGTCGACGCCCCGTCCCGAGCCGTGGTCCTCTCAGGCGGGACGCTCACTGCTTAAGCAGCGAGGAGAACAGCGTTATCGTCGTTCTTTAATTTATAAAGGTTGCCCGTTTTATGGATGTCAGGCGCATCCGCCCGCTGTCTCGGCCTCCACACCCCCGTCGAAACCGTTACATCCCCGGTTATACTTTTTCAGGCTCCGGATACTCCACGCCGAAGGTTTCCACAGTCACCTTTTTCATGACCTGAGGAGTCCTCGGACGGTCGTTATAGTCCGTGCGCACGGCGGCGATGGCGTCCACCACATCCATGCCTTCGGTCACGCAGCCGAACGAAGCATACTGCCCGTCAAGATGCGGTGCATCCTCATGCATGATGAAAAACTGGCTCCCTGCAGAGTTCGGCGCCATGGTACGTGCCATACTCAGCACGCCGCGGCTGTGCTTTAGGTCATTTTTGAATCCATTGGCGGTGAATTCCCCGCGGATGCTGTATCCGGGGCCGCCGGTACCGGTTCCGCGCGGGTCGCCGCCCTGCAGCATAAAGCCGGATATGACACGGTGGAAAATGACGCCGTCATAGAACCCTTTTTGAACCAGGGAGATAAAGTTGTTCACCGTGTTCGGTGCGATGTCTGGATACAGTTCAGCACGGATGATTCCGCCGTTTTCCATTTCAATTGTCACTACAGGATTTGCCATCTTATCGGTTCCTCTCTTTCATCACTCTGTCGATTTCTCGTTTGGATTCGCGTTCCGCGTCACTTTCGCGTTTGTCATGCAGCTTTTTGCCTTTGCACAGGCCGAGTTCCACCTTGACCCTGCTGTCTTTAAAATACAGAGAGAGCGGGATCAGCGCAACGCCGTCCTGCATGACCCTGGCCTGAAGTTTGATAATTTCACGCTTATGCATCAGGAGCCTTCGCGGCCGGACCGGATCGCGATTGAAGATGTTCCCGTGTTCATACGGGCTGATATGCATTCCGCGAACAAATAGCTCCCCGTCTTTGACTGTGCAGAAACAGTCCTTCAGGTTGACCTGCCCGGCACGGATCGACTTGACTTCGGTTCCCGCAAGTTCTATGCCTGCCTCAAAGCGTTCCAGGACAAAGTATTCATGATACGCCTTTCGGTTCTCGGCTATTTTTTTGATGCCGGACTGCTTTGCCAAATCGCTTCCCTTCTTTCCGGGGTATCATAACACAAGGCTGATGGAATGAAAAGGATTATTTGTAAATTTCATCCCGGACGACATGGAAAGGGGCTATCCTGCTTGACAAAACCTGTTTCGCTCCCTATAATATCCAAAAATCCAAACCGCCGTTCCAGGCGGGATCTGCAGAATGGAGGAAACCCTATGGCAACCATTATCAATGAACCGGCCCATACTTTTAATGAGTATCTGTTGATTCCTGGTTATTCTTCTTCCCGGTGCATTCCCGAAAATGTTTCCCTGAAGACGCCGTTGGTCAAATTCCGCAAGGGTGAAGAGCCCGCCATTACGATGAATATCCCGATGGTTTCGGCAATTATGCAGTCCGTTTCCGGCGATCGCCTTGCAATTGCACTGGCGGCGGAAGGCGGTGTCTCCTTTATCTACGGGTCCCAGAGCATTGAGGACGAAGCCGCCATGGTTCACCGCGTAAAAAGCTACAAAGCCGGTTTTGTACGCAGCGATTCAAATATCAGCCCCGACGCCACGCTTCGCGACGTCCTGATCCTGAAGGATAAAACCGGGCACTCCACCGTTGCGGTCACCGAAGACGGCACCGCTGACGGGAAACTTGTCGGCATGGTTACCAGCCGTGATTACCGCATCAGCCGGATGACTCCCGATACGCCCGTCCGCGATTTTATGACTCCGTTCGATAAACTTGTCTGGGCCAAGGAAGGCACCACCCTGAAGGAAGCCAACGACATCATCTGGGATCACAAGCTGAATGCGCTTCCCATCATTGATGACAGTGGCAGACTCTGTTACTTCGTTTTCCGCAAAGACTATGAGACTCATAAGCAGAACCCGAACGAACTCCTGGACGCTCACAAACGGTATGTCGTAGGCGCCGGAATCAACACCCGCGATTATGCAACCCGCGTTCCGGCACTGCTGGAGGCAGGCGCAGATGTTCTCTGCATCGACTCCTCCGAGGGGCATACCGACTGGCAGAAGTTTACCCTGGCGTGGATCCGTGAGCATTACGGTGATTCCGTCAAGGTGGGCGCCGGCAACGTCGTGGATGCGGCAGGCTTCCGCTATCTTGCCGACTGCGGTGCGGACTTTGTCAAAGTCGGAATCGGCGGCGGCTCCATTTGCATCACCCGTGAAACCAAGGGCATCGGCCGCGGGCAGGCTACGGCAGTGATCGAAGTCTGCGCAGAGCGTGACCGCTACTTCAAGGAAACCGGGATTTATGTCCCTGTCTGCTCTGACGGCGGCATCGTTTACGACCACCATATCACGCTGGCGCTGGCAATGGGTGCAGACTTTGTCATGCTGGGCCGCTACTTCGCCCGTTTTGACGAGTCTCCCACCAACCGGGTCAACATCGGTGGTACCTATTATAAAGAGTACTGGGGCGAAGGCTCCGCACGCGCACGCAACTGGCAGCGTTACGACATGGGCGGCGACAAGAAACTCTCCTTTGAGGAAGGCGTCGACTCCTACGTTCCCTATGCGGGTTCTCTGAAGGACAATGTCGCGCTGACGCTCAGCAAGGTCAAGCACACCATGTGCAACTGCGGCGCTCTGACCATCCCCGAGCTGCAGGAAAAGGCTGTGCTGACACTGGTTTCGTCCACCAGCATTGTGGAAGGCGGCGCACATGACGTCATCCAGAAGGACACTACGTCAACGATCAAATAAAATCTGAAGATTCCGTATTTCCGGCACTGTATCTGCATGGATCATCCGCAGATACAGTGCTGATTTTTTTCTTGACATTCCGGGAAAAACCGTTATAATAATACGGCCTGTGCAAAACGGGCAGAATCCTTGCTCCCGCCGCGAGCGGGGGCCAAATGACCATAAGGAGGTGCAACCATGGCAAAAGCAAGCGAAAAGTACGAAGTAATGTACGTCATCAACCCCAGCTTCACCGAAGAAGAGACTGCAGCTGTCGTTGAGAAGTTCAAAGCACTTGTGGAAGCAAATGGTACGCTCGAGGAGTTGACTGAAATCGGCAAGCGCAAGCTCGCATATGAAATCAACTACATCTCTGAAGGCTACTATGTGCTGATGAAGTTCACAAGCGGACCGGACTTCCCCGCCGAGCTCGACCGTATTCTCGGTATTACGGACGGGATCCTTCGCCGGCTGATCATCACCAGACCGGAATAAGGAGGCGCCAGTATGTTAAACCACATTGTGATTATGGGCCGTCTGACCCGTGATCCCGAACTGCGCACCACCCAGTCGGGCGTCAGCGTTGCGTCTTTTACCGTTGCTGTCGACCGTGATTTTGGCGGCCGCGACGGCGGAGAGCGCCAGACCGACTTCTTTGACTGTTCCGCATGGCGCCAGACCGGAGAATTTGTCAGCCGCAATTTTCGCAAGGGCAGCATGATCGTCGTATCCGGACGCATGCAGTCCCGGAAATACCAGGACCGTGAGGGCAATAACCGCACTGCCTGGGATGTTCAGGTTGACAACGTTTACTTCGGTGAGAGCAAGCGCGACAGCGAGTCACAGTCCGGTTTCAACGCCGGCAGCTATACTGCGCAAAACAACTACGGCGGATACGATTCCGCCCGTCAGAACACCCCAGCTCCCCAGGTCTCCCCGAGTCCGTTTGAAGAACTTGAGGATGACGGTGATCTGCCGTTCTGATTTGATCAAGATCAACAACTGTTTTATTTGATTGCAAAGGAGGGTTCCTGAAGTGCCTTTTGATAAAAACAATCCGAAGACCCGTCGCCGCAGAAAGGTTTGCCAGTTCTGCGTGGACAAGGCCACTTATATCGACTATAAGGACACCGCGAAGCTTCGCCGTTTCCTTTCCGAGCGCAGCAAGATTCTCCCCCGCCGTACCACCGGCACCTGCGCGATGCATCAGCGTCAGCTCACCGAGGCCATCAAGCGCGCCAGACAGGTTGCGCTTCTGCCCTACGTGACCGACTGATTCTTTTTCCTGAAAGTAACGAGGCTGTCTCAAAACATTCGTTTGTTTTGAGGCAGCCCCATTTTTTATCTGTCGGTTCCGGATTCCGCGGCATGCGTATGCCGCATTCCGTCAGGAAGCAATATTTCTGTAGTATTCCGCCAGGGCGGGAATCACTTTCTTGATTTCAAGTCCTGTCGTGTTGATGCAGAGGTCATAGCCCTCCTTATCTCCCCACTTGTACTCCGAGATGATGTCGTGAAACTCGGCACGGGCTTTGTCGATCCGTTTCATCGCGCGCAGCATTTCACGGTCCGTCAGATTCTCCCCTTCTTCCGCACGCTGTTTGCAGCGGTCCAGCTTGGATTGCTCATCGGCATAGACAAAGATTTTAAACGGATTGTACTCTTCGAGGATGGAGTCGGCGGCACGGCCTACAAACACGCAGTTTCCCTTTTCCGCCAGTTCCTTAATCAGGCTTGTCTGCATCGACATCAGTTTTACCACATCGTTCGGGACAGTAGGGATCTGGGTGAAACTTCTGGCAAAATGAATGGGAAACTGTGAGAGCGCCCCGGTTTCCGTGCTGTTTGCAAGATACTCTTCGTCCAGACCAGTTTCGGCAGCAAGTGCCGTAACGATTTCCCGGTCAAAATAGGAAAACCCGAGTGCATCGGCAAGGCGTTTTCCAAGTTCTCTGCCTCCGCTGCCGAATTCACGGCTTACAGTGATGATGTGACTCATATCGATTTCTCCTCTCGGTTCGCATTATATAAAGAATACTTCATTAGAATACTTACATGTCCTGACACCGTATTCATCCGCTCTGTTTCGGTTCATAAGCATCCAGCTGGGCCAGTGCCCTCGCTGCAAGTTCCGCAGGACTGTATTCGCTGACAGCCGCCAGATGAAACAACCCTCTCTCCGTGGAATCAGCAAGACCGGACGGCACCTGCTTCTGTGCTGCCATACTGAACTGCAGCAAAGACTTGTTATCGTTCAGGTTATCCAGAACACACGCCGCGGAGAAGACCGGGGTGTTCGCATTCCCGTCAAGTGAAATGACGTTCAGATCGGCTCCGCAGTAGAGATAAAGCCTGTCTTCGGTGAAGACATAGCGGAAATCCCTTCCGCTGACCATTGCATTCTGCAGGTTAAACGTCAACGGAACACTCCGGATTTCTGTCGTCCCCTGATAGATTCTCAGCCTTTCATCCGGGAAGACACAAAAAATCTTCCCAGCATATGCTGTAAATGAAACGGGGTTGTCTCCCGACCATGAGATCTCCGACAGCGGCATTCCTTCCGCCGAGCACGCATAAAGCTCATGGAGGCCTGCAAACAGCACGGAATCGGCCGATCCGGAGGCACCTCCCGCAAACGCAACAGAACTCAGGTCATGCGGTGTGCCGGGAAGCAGAGTGACCACGCCGTCGGCGGGACTGACAAGGAGCGCAGCCCGATTCCCGCTTTCCGGATCCGTCGCTGCCGTAAAGAGCAGTTTACCGTCCGGCGAAAGGGCAAGCGGAGACGGCTTCAGAAAGCCGCGCTCTTCATAGGTCAGGTTGAAAGAGGCCGCTTCTTCGGGGAGCAAGACCGGGATCTCTGTCAGTTCCCCGCTTGTCAGGCAGAGCCGCCAGATCGAGTTGTCCGACAGATCATGTGCGAAAAGATCCTCTCCGCAAACCGCGACCGGCGACGGCGCCCGGTACATTGCGGTCAGGAACATTGCCTCCTCGTGAGAATACGGCGCTTTCTGGAGCCCGCTTGCACAATAATAGTCGAAAACCGGAAGCGTCATTTCCCTAACCTGCATCGCCGAGCCGAGATCAAAGCAGAGGACTGAAAGTTCCCCGGCATCGCCATGAATCCGCATGACATACGCATACTTGTCAATCGCCGTCAGCAGCACGAAAGCATCTTCCGCAGGCAGATCTGCACGCCCGGTTTGTTCACCGGCGGTTAAATCGTAGAACAGCAGGGTCCTGTCAGACAGCAGTACGGCGTTTTCTCCGCTGCGCAGAAGGCCCTCCGGCCGCCGGGCGAAGCCGTCATCCGGGAACAGCTGAATATTCTCATCACTGACGCTTTCATAGATGCACAGGTTTCCGGAAGAAAAAACCGCAAAGCATTCTTCCCCTCTATGGCGGTTCGGAACTGCATCCACACGGCGGATCCCATCCGGAAAAGTCTTTTTTGCCTGAATGATTCCGGACTCCGCCCAGCCGGTTCCCTGTTCCCCTTGATCTGTAATGAAGCCAAAGGTAGCCTTTCGGATATCCATCAGCTTTACAACATCCTCGCGCAGTTCCAAATAGCCGATCGGATTGCCCTGACTGTTAAAGATATAAACACCGTTCCCAAGCGCAAGGAAGATCCGCTTCTCCGATTCCTCCGTCACCTCAAGCACGGGGCTGTCCGCCAGGGTCCGGGCCCCGATCATCTGTGACCAGAGGAGTTCCTCATTTCGGTAGGCACGCAGTTCAAACGAGATCGGAATCAGCACGGTTGTCCCGTCATGGCTGTCGGATTCTCCGACTCTGTTGTCTCCCAGCACATAGAGGCAGCCGTCCTGATCGAAGCAGAACGAATCAATGGATCCGAAACTGCAGTCCAGAGTCTGAAAAGCTCCCGTCTCGATCGTGAATACCCCGATCGAGACCTGATCCTCCCACAGCTTCTTCAGCTTTACGGCAATCCGGCTTCCATCAGCAGACCAGCAAAGGTCTGTAATATACTGGTCCTTCTCCGGAAGGAGAAGCCCCGCATATGGTACCTGGTCTGTGGTCAAAACCCAGACCGCGTAGGAATCCGCGACGGCGATCAGGTCCCCCTGCGGGGAAAGCATTACCGCCCCCAGCGCAGCGTAGTTCATCGGTTCCCGCCACAGAGTTTCTCCGGAACCGTAATCTGCACATACGACCTCGCCGCCGGCATAACAGAGAAGCTGACCCGGGATTCCCTCAATCGGAGCAGACGGGACAGTATTCTCCGCCACTCGGAAATGTGACAGCAGTTTCCGCTCCCGAATATCATAACTGTAGAATTCGCCTGTCTGATCCATACAGACCAGGACGCTCCCGTCACGGCTGATAAAGAACTCCGTAATGTCGCTGTTCAGATCCACCCGCCAGGTTTCCAGCATCTGAGAAGGAGTTTCATAGGCGTAGGTAGCCCTGGTCAGAGCAAACTGCGCCTCCTCGGTCACCGGTCGTGCGGGGTCGTCACCGATCAGGGCCTGCAGCCCATTTGACACCGCTGTCAGGCGATCCTGGTTCTCAAAGGCTTCCAGAGACTCACTTGCCAGAAGTCTTGATTCGCTGATCTGTGCCTGACGATAATTCCTGGAAATCTGTGCATTGCTCCAGATCAGATAGGTAATTGCCAGTGCAGCCGCTGCAGCCGCTGCCGTCAGTACCGCTGCAAGCTTTCTGCGGCGGTACTTCTCCTTCCGCATGACCAGCTCGTCATAACTGCACCCAAGCATCGCAGCGGCAAGGCGGGGCAGTTCAGTCCGTCTAGCACTGCGGAAGCTCCCCCGGTAGTCACAGGCAAGCGGTTCCACCGTCTCATCCACAGTCACGATTCTGCCGTCTTCGGCCGTTGCTTCGCGCACTCGATGCAGCAGCTCAACCGGAAATACCGACGGCGGTTCGCCCGCAGACAGCACACAAAGCACATGATCATGCCCGCGCAGCCTGAGAAACGTCTCCAGTTCGTGAAGGCACCAGGGTGATTGGGAATACTCCGGTGAGCAGATGACGATCAGGAATTCCGACGATTCAAGCGCACGCTCGATCCTGCCGGAAAGGTCGGCCGTGATTTCCAGTTCCTCCTGGTCGCGGAAAATCCGGTCGATCCGGTCTTTCCCGCTCTTCTTCCGGATACCGGCCGGAAGACGGAAACGTTCCAGACTGTGCTGAACCTCCCGTGCAACCAGCGTGTCGTGCAGCGTGCGGCGGTATGAAATAAATGCGTTATACCGGAAGTCCTCAGGGCTACCGGATCCCGCTTTCATTCCATTTTCAGGTTCTGCAGTCATGGAAAACGTTCCTCATCTGTCATGTATACCGCACCGGTAATCTGTACGAACGGCTGTTCCTTAAAGGCGGATTTTTTCTCTGCCTTCCAGCGCTTCCGAAACGAGGCTCTCCACGTCAAGCGCCGCCTCCGCCTGTTCCACTTCCTGCAACTTCGGGTGTGTTTTCGGATGCCGCGGTGTAAACACCGTGCAGCAGTCCTCATAAGGCAGAATGGAAGTATCAAAAGTCCCGATTTTACGGGCAAGGCGAACGATTTCCTCCTTGTCCATGCCGACCAGCGGCTGCAGCACGGGAAGCTCCGTCACGGCCTGTGTCACGGCCATTGCCTCCATCGTCTGGCTGGCAACCTGGCCGAGATTCTCCCCTGTCACGATTGCTTTCGCCCCTGTCTGAAGGGCAATCGCCTCGGCGATGCGCATCATGAACCGGCGCATGATCAGGGTGAAGAACTCTTCCGGGCACTTATCGCGAATTTCCTCCTGAATGTGCGTGAAGGGCACCACTTCCAGAATCATATCTCCGCACCAAGGCGTCAGGAGACGGCCGAGTTCAATGACTTTTTCCTTCGCCTGCTGTGAGGTGTACGGGAAGGAGAAGAAGTGCACCGGAATCTGGCGGACGCCGCGTTTTGCGATCATCCAGGTGGATACCGGGCTGTCGATTCCGCCTGAAAGCAGCGAAACCGCCGTTCCATTTGAGCCCACCGGCATTCCCCCCGCCCCGTCTACCGGTGCGGCATGCACATAGGCTGCCAGATCACGCACTTCCACATTTACGATCAGTTCCGGATCATGCACATCGACCACACAGTCCGGATAAGCATCCGAAAGGGCGCTTCCGACTGACTGGCTGAGCTGAATGCTTGTCATCGGGAAGCGTTTGTCGCTGCGTTTGGATTCCACTTTGAAGCTCTTTGCGCGGAGCATGTCGTCCTTCAGGTAATCGATAGCGAGTCCGGCGATCGCGTCGGCGTTCTTTTCACATGCTGCCGCCCGGCTGATTTTCACGACGCCGAACACGTCCTGCATGGCTGCAAAGGCCGCATCCATGTCCGCATCTTCCGAAAGCGGCTCCACATAAATGGTCGACTGCATGCAGCTGACCTGAAACTCACCCAACCCGAGCAGCCGTCTGCGGACATTGCCCACCAGTTTCTGTTCAAAGCTGCGGCGATTCAGTCCTTTCAGGACGACTTCGCCGAGCTTCAGGAGAATAATCTCGTTCATGGATACTCCTCTTTTTCATGTTCATGATTGAATCGATGATAAGCCATAAAGTAATCACAACCCATTATGCCTGTAAAGATAATACGGGTATTCCGTCCCGTCATCCGTGAAATACGCAGTCTGAATCAGGGTATAGTGCGGACTCTCCACCGGAAGGCCCCTGGAGACAATGTAATCCGTCGCGCCTTCCGCCATATAACGGTCCATTTCGTGAAACATTTCTTCCGACTGGATATTCAGCATGCAGAAGTACCTGCAGGTCGGTACAATATCATTGACGGTATACTGCCCGATATCCAGCGCGCCGTAGTTGAACAGCGTTGCATCCGGAGTATCGGCAATTGTACCGGCAAACTGGTACTGGGGCAGATCTGCCCTGCGGTACCGCAGCATCTCACTGTTTTCACTTCCGAAGAGCGCAGCCACGAACAAAAGCGGGATCAGGACCCGCACAAGACGACGTTCTTTTCTGCTCCGGATATCTTCAGGATTTTCCGGTCCCCCGGCCAGTCGGGCTGCCGTTTTCCAGAGCTGAGCCACTCCGACGGGAACAAAGATGCAGAGAATCTCAGAGTAGTACTTCATGTTGATGCCGCCCATATAGATCACAAAGAAGGCAAACACGAAGCTCAGGCCGATCATGCTACCGTATGTCCGCCTCTTCTCGCGGAACAAACTGATGACGGCAAATAAAACAAGCAGAAGCGTAGCATCGTTGAAGGTCAGCATGGAAGCTGCGCCGGACAGAAGGCCGCGTATGGTTGCGGCAAGGGAGGATCCCTTTCCGTAAACCACAATATTGTTGAAAAAATACGCCGTCCACAGATCAGAAACCGCCCCGTTCAAGCCGAAATACAGCAACACCGGCAGGCTTGCCAGAACAACCCCGGCCACGATCAGGAGAAGGAGTTTCAGAAGCTGCAATGCCCGGTGTTTCCGCAGCATCCGACACGCGGGAACCAGAATAAAGCCGAAGTAGAATCCCAACATGCTGTATTTGACCCAGAGCACCGCCCCGGAACTCAGGCCGATCAGCAGCGCTTCCCTTCCGGTCAGCTCACGATCCTGCAGGACGAGCAAGGTACCGTAATACACCGAGAGCATCATCAGCGGCAGGCAGAATTCCTCCGCACTTCCGCCTTTCAGAAAGGCCGGTGCTGTATACACCAGAACTGCAGTCAGAAGAAGTGCCGGCGGGCTCTTGCAGCCCATAATCAACTGCA
This sequence comes from Oscillospiraceae bacterium, assembly GCA_017395085.1. Classification (GTDB taxonomy): domain Bacteria; phylum Bacillota; class Clostridia; order Oscillospirales; family Oscillospiraceae; genus Limivicinus. Next base: position 42,570 of record JAFPWF010000035.1, read on the forward strand.
TGGTCCTGTAGGACAGGTTCAGGAACGCATAGGCTGCGGCAATCTCCATCAGCCAGACACCGAAAAAGCTCCTGTGTGATACCGGATAGGCCAGCGCATACAGCGCATAGAGCAGTGGGCCTTTCTGTTCGTACAGGTCGCGGTACGGAACCACTCCCGACAGCATTGATTTTCCGACGGTGAAGAAGCAATTCGCATCCACCCAGTTGTTGAACGGATACAGCGGAGAAGACAGAGAACAGACGGAAACCGCAATGATCGCCGTGCAGAGCAGGAGCCGCCGGTCTTCCGTTGAATGTCTTTCCTCCTTTGCAAACTCCGGTGATCCGGTGCCCCGGATTTGAGTGTCCATTTCCCCTCTGCACGCAGCAAAGGCTGCCAGGACTCTGCTGAGGAACGGGACGGACAGCGGTACGGAACATACAGCAGCCGTCAGGACCGGAAGAGAACGCTTCCAGTCAATATACTGAAGCGAAACGACCCGCAAGGTTCTCAGCCAGACAGCAGCAAACACTATACCCAGCAGCACGGACACGCCCGCCGCTCCAAGAAGCTTCCCTCTGCTGACTTCGGTCTTTTCCCGGTGTTGATCCTGATACCGTATCAGAAGAACCGTCAATGCCGCCACCAGGGCAGGCGCTACGAGAAAGCTTGTCTTCAACGGCCGTAAGAGCAGAACGCAGAGCGCTGCAGCAGAAAGGAAAAACAGCACCTGCCTGCGAGCCGATTCCGGTTCGGCGGCTGTCTTCGCTTTTCTCATGCGGCTGTCACCTCATTTCACTCTGGTCTGGGCCTCTGTTGCTGTTTTCAAGGCGGAAGCTTGTTTCTTTCGTGAAGTGATATTTTATCATGGATTCCTGCCTTTGGCAAGGAGTTCGGCCTATTCAGCAGAACACATCTGTAGGATTACAATACATATGTTACATCACAACTGAATAAAGAAAACGGAAGAGCCAACCTTGTGTTATAGTTAGTTCACCACAAACAAAACAAAAACATAAGGAGGTCTTCCGTTGTGGCTACTATAACACAAGACATGC